>JARGPO010000008.1 GCA_029213075.1 Legionellaceae bacterium
GGGCAAGAGCATCAAAGTATAAATTCATGGCCATTTGATCAATAATAAATAAAGTGGATTGGATAGTAGGGGTATCCTCTAACAAGAATTTTAGTGAATTGTTACCACCAGCTGAAAACACAATATTCCCCTACCTCCGCCCACTTGGTCCGACTTGTTCGAACCATCTAGGGAATTTTAAAAGAAATCTGGCTAGATACCCTGCATAAAGCAGGGTAAGTAGGGGGAGGGGGTAATGATGTCGCTTAAGGCAGCGCTATTAGGCCAAGACCCAACCTAAATTTTTCAGTCTAACGATTAGATAGTTTAACTTTGATGATCTTGCCCTGTTGAGTTTCTATTAGGGCTTGAAGTCATTCATACTATCTTCATCTGAATCATCTGATGTAATTGGATCAGTTAATGTTGGGCTGTCAGTAGCTCTAGATTTAAGATCTAAACCATTTTCATAAGCTGAAATTTCTTTGGTAATATTAACTCTCATAGCTTCTAATTGGATAGATGGGGGTAACTTTTGCAGTAATGTTAAAGTTTCAGGATCACCTAATGACGTATCTAAGAAATTGAGCATCGCTTTTGATACTAGATATGTTCTTTCATCAACTATATGTGTTCCAGATCTATTCGAGTCTAAGAAAAGAAGGCTATCATCTAAAGATACATGAACCGGTCTAATACCTAGCGTGGTATCGACAATAATTGATGCCACTATTCCCTTATAACTGTTTAGTCCATCTGAGAGTATACAGGCAACATTTCCCACTGCTTGTAGCATATACTCTGAGTATGCTTCTATTTCATCAGAATCTTCTAGTTGATGAAAAACAGTTGGATTTTTTAAGGTGGAATCGTGGGACCTGCCAACTTTTGTTTCCGCAATTTTACTTAAATCTTCTTGTAGTGTTTTGGCTGCTTGTTTTAGTACTTTGTATCCCATTTTGAACTCTCACAAATATTTAAACAATCAATGGTTTAAATATAGCTCAATTTGAGCTTTTTTCAAGATCAAATGTTTTTGTGGATTAGATAGAATAGACACTCCATTACAATAACTATTTTTACAAATTACGTAATTAGGAAAAACACAACAAATACCATGCTTAGAACTAGTAACAACGGATCAAGCTTTTTTCTAGTAATAAATTTTAATAAAGTATATAAAATAATTCCTCCACCCATGCCATCGGCAATAGATGATGTAAACGGAATCATCATTATGGTTACCATACAAGGAGCTGTTTCAGTAATATTCGTTAATTTTAATTCGGTTAAATGTTTCATCATGCAGCAGGCAACATAAAGTAATGCAGGACCAATTGCAAAAGCTGGAATGGCTCTAGCTAGTGGGTAACAAAATAACATTAGAAGAAATCCTGCGGCGATTACAATAGCCGTAATTCCAGTTTTCCCTCCAGCATTAATACCAGTTGCAGACTCAATATATGGTGATGTGCTGGCTGAGCCAAGTAGTCCGGCTAAGCTTGATGCCGCTGCATCTGCTGATAAGCTATTACTCAATCTTTTCTTATAATCAGTCCTGTTTTTAAACGTCTGTTCGTTTAATAAACCAATTAATGTTCCGGTTGCATCAAAAATTGCGATTAAGAAAAAAGCGAAGGTAGCTTTAAGGCCAGCACTGCTTGATAAACCTGAAAAATCTAGTTTAAGAAAAGTTGGCTCCATTGATGGGGGTAGTGCAAAAATCCCATGCCACTTCGTTATTCCTAAAATTAGGCTTAAAATACTTATGCTTAGGATTCCAATAATGATTGCACCGCGAACTCGATAGTAATCTAGAACTAAAATAAGTAAAAATCCAAGTAGGAACAGTTGAGTTTTTGGCTGGGCTAAGTCTCCTAAATGCATCATGTTATTTTGGCTGACAATTATACCATTTGATTGCAAGGCAATATGCGCGATTAAAAGGCTTATGCCAATAAGCACCGCAATTTGGAGATTACTGGGGATTGATTCGGTTAATAACTTACTTAATTTAGTAATACTAACAATAAAAAAGAGGACTCCAGATATAAAGACCATTGCTAAAGCGTGCTGCCAATCGATACCTAGCCCTTGCACAACACTATAAGTGAAATAAATATTTAAAGCCATGCCAGGAGCAATACCAATCGGTGTTTTAGCAAAAAAACCAGTTATAGCGCAGGCAAATGCTGTAACAAGACAAGTAGCGGTGAAGACCGCCCCTTGATCCATACCTGCTTCATGTAAGATGCTTGGATTAACAAAAACAATGTATACCATCGTTAAGAAGGTTGTGATGCCGGCTAATATTTCAGTTTTTAATGAATATTGCTCATGGTTTTTGATATTCAATTTAGCTAATGACATATTTAGAGTGGTGTTTGAATTAGAATAACAATCCTAACTGTACATAGGTTTTGTTTGCAAGCTTTTATATCTATATTACTTAGTCTGTAGAGGAGCGTTACTTTTTTTGCCTTTTATCAAATTCATGAATGCAACAATATTTGATGCATAAACATATACTCCTTGGATTTATTTAATATTGCTATTATTGATTAATTAGTTCAGAATTAAATCTTGAGTTTAGGCTTTTTATCTAATTTATTTTATTAAAAGAAGGATTCTTGAATGAATATAAAAAGATTTGTATTTGCCTCACTAGCGCTAACACTGTTGGGATTTAGTTACGATTTCATTGTTCACACTGAGATTATAAAAGGGATTTATCCCGAAAAACCATCTATTTTTAGAAGCTTTGATCAAAGGTCTGCTTATGGATCTTTTAATATAATTATGGTGGGATTTTTATGTTTTTGGATAACATTTGTGTTCTCGCAGTTTTATAAAGATGGAGGATGGCGAAATGGGGCTAAATTTGGGTTCTATCTTGGTGTTTTAAGCGGCCTGTATTCTGCTGGTATTTATTACCTTCTGCCCATTTCTGGAATGATTCCATTATACTGGTTTATATTTCATGTAATTAAAAGCACCACTACTGGGTTGGTGATAGGCATACTGTATAAAAACCAATAATTTAAATTTCCATATACTTTAATCAGACTATTTTCACTGTTATCATGGCTTAATTTGGAGGGTAGATGTAATGAGTGAGCTTTTTTCAGTAAAAGGTCAAGTTCATGCAGAAGGTTCTGAGCTTGGCAAAAGCACTGACTATGATGACTTTTATAACCCAGGTAGACTTTATCCAATATCTAGATCTGGGAAGCGTAAAGAAATTGGCGTAAACCCTAATGCACTGCCTTTTTTAGGTTTTGATTGTTGGAATCACTATGAGGTATCGTGGTTAAATGCAAAGGGCAAGCCACTCGTTGCAACTGCTGAAATTTACTATGACTGTTATTCACCCTCGATACTTGAGTCAAAATCACTAAAACTCTATTTTAATTCTTTCAATAATTCGCGTTTTAATTCAGTTTCTGAAGTTGAAAATATTATTAAATCAGATCTAGAAAAAGCAATAAATTATGAAGTTACAGTAATTATTAATCAATTAGGCCATGCAACCCAACCATTAATAAAAGACAAATTTATTGGGGAGTGCATTGATGGTCTTGATATTGAATGTGATACCTATGTTGTTGAACCTAAGTTTCTTACTACCTCTAGTGAAATAGTTGAGGAAACTTTGTTCTCTGATTTATTAAAATCCAATTGTTTGGTTACAAATCAACCCGACTGGGGAAGCGTTCAAATAATATATAAAGGCAAGAAAATCAATCGTGAAGGATTGTTAAAATATTTGATTTCATTTAGAAATCATAATGAGTTTCATGAACAATGCATTGAAAGAATATTTGTGGATATTATGCAATATTGTAACCCCAGTGAACTAACTATTTATGGTCGTTATACCCGTCGTGGTGGATTAGATATTAACCCATACCGCTCTACTGAAAAAGTTGATTTTAGAGATATGAACTTTAGGCTGACAAGACAATAGTTCTTCTACTAACAAACTGAAATTATTGAAATGTATATGAACACTAAACCGTTTAGTCAAGCTGCTGATAATAATAAGCAATCGATTGCAGATGTACTACAACAGCACATTCAAAGCAAGCAGCTTGTTTTAGAAACTGGTAGTGGAACTGGTCAACACATAAGCTATTTTGCTGAACTATTTCCAAATGTTATTTGGCAACCAAGTGACATGGCGCAAAATATATTTTTACCAAGAATAGATTTTAGTGAGCACTCAAATATCCTAAAGCCTTTTGCTCTAGATGTGAAAGATAAAAAAAACTGGCCTACAAAAAAATATGATGTTGTTTATACAGCTAATACCACCCATATTATGTCGTGGTCAGAAGTTTTATTAATGATTGAGATGATTGGGATTACCCTAAATCCTAGCGGACTGTTCTTTTGTTATGGACCATTTCGATTTAATGGTAAGTTGCTCGCTATAAGTAATCAAGAGTTTGATAAGTCATTACGAGATAAAAGTTCTCAAATGGGCGTGCGAGATGCAAGTGAGATTGAGTCGGCCGCATTAGAAGAGGGATTGGAACTTTTAAAAATGTATGACATGCCAAAAAACAATACCATCTTGGTTTTTCAAAAGCGTGCTTAACGCTCTTTTTTTAATAACTTTAGTAGAAGATAGAAGTTAATTAGACAAAATATAAAAAGCGGGCCACCTGATGAAAGAGTTGATGTTATTTTAAATCTTGTGACAACAAAACCAATTATCGCAGGGACACCGTATTGGGCAGCAGTTAATACACCTGCGGCTGTTCCGGCACTATCTTTAAAGGGAGCTAGTGCAGCCCCTGTTGCCGGGCCAATTATTATTCCATAACCAAACGTAATTGTCGCGCAAAAAACAACCAAATGAATCACCGATAACTCTAAAAATAAATTAGCAATCAACATGGTTATAGAGCTAATAAATACGAATATATTGCCTATTAGAACAATATGAATAATCCGTATTCTACTTAATAAAAAAGAAGAGGCAAAGCTTCCAAACAGATAAAAAGTTGCGTTCATGCAAAAAAACAGGGCATAATGATAGCTGGATACTTTAAGTATTTTCAAAAATAAAACACTACCAATTAAAAAATATAAAAATAGACCAGTCATCCCCATTGCCACACACATCACATATGTCCAAAACACTCTCATCATCAGAATTTTCTTTAAGGATACCCAATGCAGGATATTGTTTTCTCTAGACTTCCTATTACGTAGACTACTTGTTTCTGGTAATGAGAAAAAAAGCACCAGCAATGTTGTGGCTGCGAATATAGATAGAAAGTTGAAAGTTGATTCCCAGTTATGGAAATATTTTATTAAATATGCTCCAAATAGCGGAGAGAGCATAGCAGTGATTGCTAGAATGCTATTTATGTGGCTATACATTTTAGCTGATTGCACATCATCAAAGATGTCCCTCACTATTGCAAAAACAATAACTAGGCTTGTAGCAGCACAAATGCCATGAATAAATCTAATTGCAACCAACCAATATATACTGCTGGCAGTAGCACATAGATATGAGGCAATGCAATATCCAATAGTTGCTATCAGTATAACTGGTCTTCGACCAATATGGTCAGATAGATTTCCCATGATAAGTTGTGGGATACTTGATGCGAGCATAAAACTTATAATTAGTAACTGAACTTGCTCGGTATTTACTTTTAAACTACTTATCATTGCAGGTAGCGCGCTGATGAAAATATCCATACCCATTGGTTGAAAAATAATACAGGGTATTAGGATAAGAATAGAAGCTATAGTTAGTTTTTTCATGATTTTATATTACTTTTTTATCTTGAGCTTAACAAGCCTGTAATTTAGTGTGTCTTTATAAAGCACCATGAGTTGGTAGTGTTGGCATACGAATACTTTCAATAGCGGATGAATCGTTAACAAGGGGTTTTGTATCTAGAAATACTTTAATTAAATAACATGCTTCCAAACAAAGGAAATAATTATCTTCATGAAGGCAAAAATTATCTAAAATAGCATGCTGTAGATCCGTGATGTTTTCCGCTAAATTAAAAGGAGTTGGTGATGGTGACCAGATTGCTAAGAGTACTGGAAAATATACTGGGTTAAATCGTTGATCGATAGTTTTTTTAAGGGTTTCAAAGTTTTTTGGTATGGTAGGCTTCATTATATCAGGCTTTGCTGCAAGACATAGTTGTTTATAAAAAAGATCTTTCATGTTTTTGGGAATGCAATTAATAAACTTCTGAGCCCCAATATTATCTTCTGGTTCATCATCACTTGCTTCTGCCATCTGGTGGATAAATAGTTGAATCTCTTCTGGTGTTGCAGATAGTATACGCCATTCATCAAGTGATAAAGACTTTAAATATACCCGTAGATGTGGCTCAGGAGCTGCCTGAAAGAAAGACTCTCTTTCGGTTGCGGATGAATGCTTAAATATACCTACCTTATTTGGGCTCGGAATCATTGAAAGAATATCTGAAAGTTTATCTATAGACATATCTTCATCACTATTCATCATCGCTAATAAGATGCTATGTGTTTGTAAAAAGGAGCTGCAAATATGTGGGGGTACAAATTCTAGAATTGAGCACAGTTGTTCTCTACCTATTGAGTTAAAGCAGGTTAGGATATCTGCATCTGTTTGCAATAATTTTGCAAAATACATGATATTTTTGCGGACAAGAATCTCTTGGCATTCGCCAGTGAATACCGTGAATAGAAAATTTAGGTCGTCACTAGCTTGAGCCATTTCTCCCCATGCCTCTGGATGTAGGCTATTAAATATCAAAGCTCTGCAGGAATATGAGTCCTCATATAGTGCGCAAGCTATTTTTTTTAAATCGCTAATTGTTGCTATTATAGGCTCATTGTTTGAGTTGATAAGCCCAAGCTTACGAATTAGCTTTAGTTGTTGACCTGGGGTTTTTAACTCTTCTAAGGCCACTTTTAAGTCGTGTAAATTTAAAATATGTGGAAGTATCTTCTGAAAATTTCTTTCATTTGTTTTTTTAAGATAATTTTGCACACTCTTTTTCAGTAAGTAATCCAGGCACTCATAAAGTTTCTTTTCTAAGCGTCGTAACTCTATCATGGGATTATAATCTGGACATTCTTCAGTAAGTAATACTTCAAAACAGTCTTGAATATCCCAATGACTCTCTTTATTATGCGTCATAGCTATGACGTCAGAAAGAATTAAACGCATAGCTGTTAAATCATGTCCGTAATTATCTACCAGGTAGTTTTCTTCTACACTAAGGCCTAGACCTAGTATATATTGGTTGCTAGCACGACACAGAAATAATGTTTTCGCAGCTTCATATGGGTCTCGTGGGAGTTTTTTTGGTGGAAAGAGTATATGTCTCAGGCCAATGCTCCCTTCGAATGATACAGATGGTTCGTCTATCAAAAATGGAACCTCATTAAAAAGAGCTTGTTGCATGGCAATAAACCTGTTGCGATCTAATTGAGTTGATGGATCTTTATCTTTTGATTCTCGATAAAGGTGTAGATTGACATCGTAGAAGTATCTCAATAAGTTTATAGTTTGTTCTTTAACTTCTTGTTCTCGATAACTATTTGCAGAACCATTTTTACTACCTTTAATGTTTAATACAAATTTTATTGCATCAATATACTCGGTTGATGTTTGGCAAGAGCTTTTTAAGCAATGTAGTATAAAATAAAATCCATTAGATTGAAGCTCAGGAAGAGGATGAGGGCTTTTGTAACTAATATTTTCTTTGAAATTATCCCAGTCATCACTCTTTTCATGAGACGCGATGTATTGGTTTCTAATTATACCTTTAAGACTAGTCTCTAGTTCATCACGTAGTGATATATAGTTGATTTTTATATTTTCTAGAAGGCTTTTCTGTGGCTTAGCATGCATCCAGATAGAATTTGTATATTTCTCTAAGAAAAGTGATGGCAGTTGCGAGTGACTTTCATCAAATTGAAAGTTTAGAAACAAATCATGGTTTGCTGGTCTATAACGTAAAATCTCAAGGTTGCTTGTGATAACAAGGGTAAAATATCTAGCATTATCCGGATCAAAAGCACGGAATTGTAAACGTGTGGGCTGAGATGTTATATAATCTTCTAACTCCGGAAGTTTTGTTGCATTTGGGTTAAACTCCGTTTGCAATATTTGTTTGATTACTTTAGATGGTCCGTTATCTAAATCTATTATCAACCAAGATAGGGGTGAGTTTTGGATTAAGAACGGTCCTAGTTGAGGCATTTTTTTTTGCTCTTGTTATGATAAAAAGGGAGTAAATATTAGCATGGTTTTTGACTCGCACACCCAATTGTCAACATACCCTAGCATAAAAACCAAAATATTTCTTAATCTAATGAAAATATTGGTGATTCTCCTTGTAAAGCAGATTGCTTGAAATGAGCTTTTATTGTTCTAGATTGATGTGGGAATAAGGTTATAAAGTTATCATTCCAAAAGATCGGGCTGATAATAGCGTGATTTTTGGTGCGAATTGTTAATCTTTTAAAAAAGGCAATTTTGTCGGAGGGATTTTTAATTTTGACAACTAGAAACACATCATTTTGATGGTTTGAAAACTTATAGTCTACTTTAAGATTAGCTTTGGGCATCTTGTTTAGTTCTTGGAAATTAGCATTGTGTATAATATCCGTATCGGCTCCCATTTTATCAGGATCTTTAGACAACCAATAAACATTATGGTCTAGTTTGTTTCTTTTATCGTCGGTTAGATTTAACTCAACAAAATAAATACTGGTTTTGACTTTATTAACTCCCTTCAGTTTGCCAAGTTTTTTAACGTTGTTCATTGTTAGGTTTGTAGTATGTTTATACTCAGATATTAACTTTGAGTTTGCATCCCATATTCTAGCCGTGACTTTTAAATGATTAATGTTTTTTAGAGTATTATTATTTAGATAAATAGCGGAATCTTCATAGTTGTAGATAATATGTAATGGACTATTAGCCTCTTTTGCTGAGAAGTATGCGCTACCTGGTACTAAGTAATAGTCATATAGTTGCCAAAAAAACTTTGGCCAAGCGGCGTTTAACATCCAGTGAATAACCCCAGTAGCTGGAACCTGTTCTAACAATGGATTACCAGTTTTGTATACTGAAAATGCTTCAAACATTGGTCGTATACTTTCATAGTTCATAAGTTGAGCTTTATATGCATACTCTTCGAGACTTTTAGGGGCTCCATAGCGTTCAGTCATGGCTTTATTGTAGCGGCTTAAGGTTTGTAGGCTTGGATGTCCTCCCTCATGATATACCCAAACATCGTTGTTATTAGGCCAATATTTTTCAGGGTCAGCTATCATTTTTTTTAAACTTTCAATTGGAGGGACCTCTGCGCCTGGACTTGTTTCAGAGTTAAAGCCAAAAGCCCCACCTTGGTTGATATTGCTATACCAATATATAGGAGGGACATATATGTATGGGGAGCGCATTTTCATGCCGGAAGGCTTATTGTTCCACGCTGATTTTTTTTCAGCGGCAGAAATAACATACGGTACATTGGGGTTTAATTTTGTAAGAGTTTTAGCTAACTTTTCTTCAAGCTCAGGCCTTGGTTTAAAGTCGCTGCCAAACATCCAAACAAAAATACTTGGGTGATTTCTAAGATTTAAAAATTGATCGGTAAATGAATCAAGAATCACTTTTTGGTCTTTAACACTGTTATAACAGCCAGACTCAAGATCGCAGCGCTCTTTCTTTCTAAATCCACGTAGGGGCCACTCCCATTGAGCGCTATATCCAATCATCACTAGTAACCCAAGCTTGTCACAAGTGTCATAGATAGTTGCATCTGAACCCCAAAAACCTTCAAGGCGAATAGTATTAAGATTCATGGCTTTTGCGTAGGCAAGTTGTGCTTTAACATTTTGTTTGCTGTTATTTAGGAGCATTGAGTCTGTCCATGCAGCTCCTCTAATCAATACTTTTTTACCATTAATTTTAAATAATCGATAATAACTAAGATCTTTTTTTCCTTTTTCTTGGTATGAGTTAACGAGACTCTCAATTTTCCGAATTCCAAAATGAATGGTTTTTTTATCTGAGGGAATGTTATTTTGAGATGCTTTAACTGTAAGTTTATATAGATTGGGTTGCCCCATTTTATTTGGCCACCATAATTTAGGATATGATATACGTAGGCTTTTATGATTCTTTTCGGTGAAGGTTATATGTTTTACTTCATGAGGTTCTAGAGTAATAGTTTTATTAATAGAGGAGTCTTTGTTTATTTTTAATTTAAGATTGGTTGTAGCTTGGTTTTCCTGATGATTTATAACAGTCAAATGTACGGTTAGTTTAGCGATATCATTTTTGGGACTATTTAAATTTGTTTCAACAAAAGGCTCTTTTACTTCAATGCCATTATTTGTTGTTAACAAAACTCCACGAAACAAGCCCATGTTTTTATCAGGTGGATTTGGGTTCCAGTCAGCAAAACCTATTCTAAAATCGCTAGGTTTAGGTGGATAAACCTTCATAGCCAGGACGTTTGTTCCTGGTTGCAAGTATGAGGAAACATCTATTTGGAATTGTCGAAATGGTCCATAAATATTTTTTTTAGTAGCAATCTTTTTGCCATTTAACCAAATATCAGCACGGTAATTAACGCCGTTTATTTTTAATTGGGAGTTTTTTGCTAAAGTATTTATATCAAATCTTGTTCGATACCACCAAGGCTTGGTGAATGGCTCTGGGTTGATAGTTTTTAAGGTTAGGCCATCTAAAATATTTTTATATACGCCATTTTGTACTAAGGAATCAAGGACCGTGCTCGGAATTTTTACCTTATACCATGAGGATGCATTATAAGAGTTAACGGAAATTTTAGAGCCGTTCTCACTAATATCTTCTGAAGAAATAACCTGCCAGTTATTTTCTAAATTCATTATACTGGGGATGCTTTGCCCCTGCGATATGCCTGGCTGGATTAAGCTTATTAGCAGTAGAAAGGTAAAAAATGAATTTGTTAATATTGTTTTCATTATACAGTAAAACACTTTCTTAAGCGTATTTTAGAATACAAAATACGGAATAATTCTCACAAAAGCAACGATAAAACCACAAATTCACCTGTTTTTACGAATATTTTGGACTACTATTAACTATATAGGTTATATGTTGTTCTCTTTGAGATCGCCAGGTTATTTTGATCGCAGAAGATTAATGAGGTTTGTTTATATGGAAGAGAAAAGAACTATTGATAAGGAGCAAGGAGACTCACAAGTATATAGTGCAATAATTAATGATATTGGTCTGCAAGCGGAACAAGCTATTGATTTAACAGAAGGGACATTTATTACCTTATCAACTAGTACTATTCTTATACCAAAATTCTGTCTTCTTTTGCCAGAGGTTATTAAAGAGTCGGCAGCAACTCTTCCCCATGCGTCAATTATTGATCAATCCTGGAATTGTCTTGATGGAGCATGCTTGGTTGTTGCGGGAATTGGCCAGTTAGTCAACAAGTCGTATACACCGAAGGCTAATACTGTAAAAGGTGCTAGTAATGTTGGTAGTGGTGTACAGCTTCTCTGGTTAACAGCAATTGGCTCTGGACCTTTAGGGTTTGTGATTGGTACTGGTGTAGGTTTTGCTCACTCAGTATATGACACTTTAAAGACTATACGTCGCATGCATGAGCCTAGTTATTGGCTTGAAGATACTAATAATAAGCTTCTTTTTCTTAATGATAAGAAAAAAACCTTAGAGTTAGAGATTAAACAACTTAATCTTTCTCTTAAGGAGAGTCCTGATGGTAAGACGAGAGACTTGCAAGAGTGGCTTGTTAGCAGAAAGTCTTGTCGATTGGAAAAGACAATTCTTGATATAGAAATTCTTCAGTCGGATATTGAAGAATATGAGACTAATAATAGTTTTACTGAGCGATTAAATGAGAAAATAACCAAAGAGCTTAAAGACAAACTTTATAATAATCTTATGACAGGCTCAGCAATGACTGGAATGGCATTGTTGCTTGTACCGGGAGGACAAGTTGCGGGTCTTGCTTTAGTTGCTGTTGCTGCAGCAATGTTTGCTTATAAATATAAAGGGTTACTTGAACCTTTATGGAAGTGTTTATTTAGTGATAAGGATCCAGATTGTTTAGATGAGCAAGATGAAGATAGAAAATTTAAAGAAGCAGAGGGTATCTTACCCAAAGCTACAGGTGATATCATTTCGGATGACGATTCTACTATGACAGAAGATGAAACTTTAAGACAAGGTCCATCAAGCAGAATGTAAATGTTATAGATTATTACAAAGTCTCCGGCATTTACAACCATTGGCAAAATACTGTATTATTAGCTCAATAATATTCTAAAGTGTTTCCCGATATTTGCTGAATACTCATTTGGTTCTGGCATTTCTTCGGTAAATGAAAAATGTTGTTGGGAGATATGTATGCGGTTAAATTCTTCAAAAAGAGCACTTATTGCAGGTACATCTGGCACTGCTCTTCAGTGGTATGATTTTGCTATTTTTGGTTATTTTGCCCCGGTAATAGCAGCTACTTTTTTCCCGGCAAATAATGCTATCGCCGCGCTACTTAGTGCTTTTGGTTTATTTGCAGTTGGTTATTTTCTTGCCCCACTTGGATCAATAGTATTTGGATATATTGGTGATCGTTATGGTCGTAAGAAGGCTTTAACTCTTAGTATTTTAGGAATGGCAATTCCAACAGCAATTATTGGTGTTTTGCCCGGTTATCAAAGTATCGGTTTATTAGCACCGTTACTTGTGACTGTCTTACGGATGATGCAGGGCTTTGTTGCAAGTTCTGAATTTAGTGGCTCGGCAATATTCTTAGTTGAGCATGCAAAGCCAGGACAAAAAGCTTTTTATGGTTGTTTGACTAGTATCTCTTATAGCTTAGGAGTCATAATTGCTGGTCTTACGGCTTCATTTTTAACGTCCTCCTTTATGCCAGAATGGGGGTGGAGGATAGGGTTTGTAATTTCTTTAATTGCAGGTATTGTTATTTTCTATTTACGTAATCAAGTCTCTGAAACTCCAACATATCAAAAAATATCTTCCAAAGACAAGCCTAGACTACCGATTTTTACAGCTTTTAAACTTGTACCATCAGCATTTTTTGGCGTCATTGGTATTGCGTGGTTTACAGGTATTATGACTTTTGGGACATATGTGTTCGCAGCTAGTTTTCTGCATATTTATTTTAAATTACCTTTAAGTAGCGCGACACTCATTACGACTCTAGCCCTTGCTGTGGATGTCATAATTGAGCCACTAATGGCTATTTTGGCAGATAAAATTGGCCACTTAAGGATTATTATGACTGGTATTTTGTTGGTAATCCTTTGTAGTTTCCCGGCTTTTTATTTAATAACCTCAAATAACATAGCTCTTATTATTATGGGGATGGCCTTATTGTCTTTTTTAATAGCAATAACTTTTGCGCCGATGAATGCATATACGGTGGAATTATTTCCAGAGTCTTGTCGATATAGTGGATTTGGAGTCTCTTTTCACCTTGGTATTTCGTTGTTTGGTGGAACAAGCCCGTTATTTTTATTATGGTTAGTTGAGAAAACAGGAAATATTATGGCTCCTGCATATTATTATATTTTTGGTGCTGTTATTGGATTGGCTTCAATCTGTTTGTGTGAGTATGGGCGTTTGAAGAAGGGCCGAGAGGAATCTATTCTTGTTTATTAATACTCCTTTAAAAATTGGCTCTATAGAGCTTTCTAATCGTTTAATTCAGGCGCCATTAGCTGGTATTAGTTGCGCACCGTTTCGAGAGTTATTTTCTTTTTATAAAAATCCTGCTTATGCTGTGACGGAAATGATCTCAGCACATTCAATTGTTCAGCATGGCACTCTTGCCAAACGCTATTTGTCGCACTCAGAGAAAGAAGGACCTTGGTGTATTCAATTATCGGGTAACGATCCTGAGTTAATGTATGAGGCAACAAAAGTTGCCGCTAGTTTGAAGCCTGATTTACTGGATTTAAATTGTGGATGCCCGAAGCCTAAAATCAGGAAAAAAGGTTGTGGTTCAGCTCAGTTTGATTCTTTAGAAACTCTTGAAGAAGTTATTAAAGCTATGAAACAAGCGAGCAATCTTCCTCTCACCGTTAAAATTAGGGTGGCTGGAAATACGAATGATGAACGCTACTTGCAAGCAGCAAGCCTTATAGAAAGATCAGGAGCAGATGCTATTATTGTGCATGGTCGTCACTTTTCAGAAGATTATGACGTTTTGGCAAACTACTCTCAAATTCGAAGACTAGTATCTAGGGTGGATATTCCTGTTATTGCAAATGGGGATGTATTTGATCAACAGAGTTTACAGAAATGCTTAAAGGAAACCTCTGCCGATGCGGTTATGATTGCTCGTGGTAGTATCGGTAGACCATGGCTTTTTCAGCAATTACATGAAGGAATGCCGAATCCCTCAATTCATGAGGTAATAAGATTATTTAAATATCATATTGATTGTTTAGTTATTTTGGAAGAAAGTGAGAGGGTTGCACTATTGCAAGCAAGACGATTTTTGAAATGGTATTTTCCTGATTTGAATAAAATACAGTTGTCTTTTTGTTATGAGACGGAAGATCTAAAAAGCTTATACAACAAACTACAAAGTTTTTTTGTGTAGTTTAATTATGCGTTTATGATTATTTAGAATACCAAACGTTTTATACTTTTCAATCTGCCCTCTTTTTGGTACAATATCGCTCACTAAGAATTATATAGATAGAAATTAAGATGCCCCATGCTAAAAATATGACTATTCAAGAGCTTTTAAAAGAAATTGCAGTATTAGAAAAAGCGACAGTTAAATCGATGAAAAATATATTGGATCAAAGAAAGTTACGGTTAAAATATAGTTTATCTGAACCCCATTTTACTAATAAAAGAGTTGATATTAAGGCAAACCTACATAATTATCGTTTTGCAGCAATATTAGATCGTTCTTTAGAAGAATTATCTTCCCCTCCTCCTTCTCCAGTTAATATAGATGAGGTGGCTTTCATTCCTTGCCAAACACCGGAAAAGAAAAAGTGCTCGAATGTTTCTCCTTCGCGATTTTCTCCTCAATCGGTGGCCGGCCTTCATAAAAATTCTTTCTTGAGTCCTATAAGGAAGAAAGTTGATGCAAAAGAAAGTGTTTCACCTTATTCTAAAATGGCTATTTCTAATTAAATCTCCTTGTTTTGCCATTTCTCCTACGTGCCATGCTTTATGCAGGGCATCCATCCTATAGATGGGAGCCGAAATTGCCGTATAATGCCTGCAAAGCGGGCTGCTCGGCTTTTTATAACAGTTGATATGCGTGAAGATGGGATTAAAAAATTTCCTAATGAATTTAGCGCGAGCAGAAGGATTCTCATTCTTCAAGAAGAGGTTGTGCAAGATTAACTCTTGTTTAAAATCTTATTGATGTATTTTTTTGTAATTTGCAAGATGATTGACATAATTGTAATTTATGAATAAACTTGGCGGCTAATTTATAGTGCTTAGTTGTTACGACAGGAAAATATAGTTTTGAGCATTTCAGCATTGATTGGTAGTTTTAGCTTAAATATATCTTTGTTTTTTTATTGTATAGTATATCTTCCCCAAATATTTCATAATCGAACAACAGCTAACTTATCTGATCTTAGTATCTGGATGCATGGTTTATTATTTTTAAGTTATTCCTTTGATTTAGTTTATGGTTTTGCAAGTGGTCTTCCATGGCAGTATAAGTTAGTGTCTATTGTGGGTTTGTTATTAGTTTCTATTCAGCATATTCAACTGCAGAAGCTCTTCATATTACAGAAATACTATTCTAGGTTTAAAGCGGGTGTTGTTCTTATTATTTGCAGCTCTCTGTTGATAAGCTATATTTTTACCAAAATACAGAATCACTCTCTTGATGCTAGCACTATTTTAATATTAGGAATTATTGCTCGGGCTAGTGGATTAATGTATTGCATACCACAAATTATAAAAAATAAAGTCAACCAATCAAGCCGGGCTGTTAGCTTATATTTTATTTATTTAAATTTGTTGCTAGCAGTCCTAGACTCTATTTCGGCTTGGTGTTTAAACTGGGGATGGCCTAACAAAATTGCGTCACCAGTTAACATTGCGGTTATGTTAATTATTCTTTGGCAAAATAAGCAGTATGGTGGTCTTTTTGAGAGAAAACAAAGTATTGGTTAGCTTGGTTGTTTACTAATTTATTGTATGATAGCTAAGCTTCTTCTAAGCATCTTTGAATATCTTTTGCTAATTGATTGGAATTTGGATTTTCAAGCATCGTGTTGTGATCACCTGGAATATTGAAAATATTAATCGGCAGGCTTGAGAAGGTTGACCAGTGATTGTCTGCTGCGTCTATGTTCTCGTATTCAGGTAGAATGGTGGTTGCTTTGAATAATGATATTTTAGCATTGATTTTTTTGTGTTTATACTTGGACATCATATTTAAACGATGTTGAAGTAGCCTTTCCCAAAGTCCTTGGTTTTCTATGCTTTTCTCACTAGTTTCTGATTTCGGTAGATGTTGATTAAGAATCTCTTGTATGTAGTTACTATCAAATTTTGTGTTACCCAAAACTCCCCAACCATCAATTAGCCCAAGAAAGTTCACTTGCTCTTTATATTGTAGTAACTGTGCCGCAATTTCTGTTACTACAGACGCACCAAAAGATGCGCCACATAAATAATATGGTCCAGATGGCTGCATTTTTTGGATAATTGTACGATAAAAAGTTGCTTGTTTTTCAATTGTTTCAAAAAGAGGCTTTTCATGCTCAATACTAGGATCTTGAAAGGCATAAATTGTTCTGTCAGTTGCAAGCGAGTTAACTAAAGATAAATAGCAAAATACAGTTCCACCAACAGGATGAACCAAAAACAAAGGTGATTTAGAGTTATTGCCTTGTTGTAGGACAACTAAGGGTGAGTTATCGTCAATCTCTTCTTTGTATGATTGAATAACTTTTGTAAGAGCTCTTATAGTTCGCACTTTAAATAAGATAGTTGAAGGTATGTTTATCGCAAATCTTGAGCGTATTTTAGATAATAAACTAATAGCCAGGAGTGAGTGACCACCTAACTCATAGAAGTCGTCATCTAGACTAATTTGGCTGATACCTAAAATATCTCGCCAAAGATCTAATAATGTTTTGGTAATATGTGATTGGCAATTATCTTCATCAATTATTTCTTGCTTGATATTTTTGGACTTAGTGACAGCATTTAGTTGATTGGCCGTGTATAAGTTTAAATCTTCATTAGAAATTATCACCTGATTATTATTAGAATTAATGATTTTCTCGAATAGAAAACAGCCGTCCTCAGGATCTGTGCTATTGGTTTCATTTAATTCAATTAATAAAGTTTTAGAGTTTGCAGCCATACCAACATCTCGCCATGCCTGCCAGTTCATTGTTTGGCAAAACACAGGATATTTGAAGCGAGAGGGAGCGTCTATATATGCGTCTAGAATTCTATTTGCGGAGCAATAGTCTATTTGTCCTGGAAAACCAGTAATAGCTGTTATGGATGACATAAAAATTATAAAGTCTAGAGGTTCGCTTTTAAGGGAGTCAATTAAATTTTCAGTACCATACAATTTGGGGCTGAGAACTCTTTCATATTCTTCAATCGTCTTTAACTGAGCGACGCCGCGTCCAGGGACTCCTGCGGCATGAATTACCCCATTAATATGGCCAAACCTACTTTTTACAGATTGAATTGTCAGGTTAAGCTTAGCGCCATCTTCAATTTCACTCTCAAAGATAGTTAAGCTTGACGCAGTATTTTTAATGCTCAAAAGCTTATTTATTTTAGAGTAATCTTCATTTTTCTTATTCTCATCATTCTTAAGATAATCTTGCCACTTATTTTGTGCTAAGATATTTTTTCTTGTTATTAGAATTAAATTGGCTTGATAGTTTTTTGCGAGATATTTAGCAAGACTTAATCCAATTCCTCCTAAGCCACCAGTAATAATATATACACCTGCCTTTTTAAGGCGATTATCAGTGTTTATTTGCAGGTTATCCGTGCAATCGAGAAGTTTTCTCTCCCATTGATAGTTACCTCGGTATGCAATCTCTCGCTTAAAGTCTGCATGGGAAACTGTATTTGCTTCTGATAAGATTCTATTTATTAGTATAGGACAGTAAGTTGACCCCTTTTCAATATCGATTAGCTTGAGACAGATATTACTGTATTCTTGAGGAATTACTTTACATGGACCTAAAATCGCTGATTTATATGGATTAACAGACTCTATACCAAAAACATTATATATCTCGTTCGTTAAAATTAGTCCATGGATGCTTTTATTTGGATATGCCTCGGAGAAAGCTTGGGCTAGGAATAGCAAACAGTATGGGCCTTTAGCTAGAACTTGTTCATTATTTAATTCTCGATTTATTGAGTTGTCAAGCCAGGTATGTAGTATGGTTACTTTATCAAATGGTAGGTTAATTGTTGTGAGTAATTTAAGATAATCATCTTTATTTTTGGGATTAATTGTAAAAGTAAATTCAGAAGTTTGCCTAAATGTTGGACCTGAAGAAATAGTGTATACAGATTCATGAGTTGAGTTTAACTTTGGTACAAATACAAGATCATCGTCAAAAAGCAACCAAGAGGTAATAGTTGCAGGATCTTCTTTTTGATTAAATGGTAACTTCTCTTTTCTCTCCCAGGTAGGACAATAGAGAGCATTTTTTTTGAAGTTGCTGCTTTTAGATAAGTTACTTTTATTGCCTGCGGATATCCAGTGTGTTTTTTTATCGAAGGCATAGGTTGGCAAAGAGATTCTTTTGCGTATCTCGTTTGTGTATAAAGAGCTCCAAGATATTTCTATACCTGATTGCCATAGTTTACCAATAGTACTCATAAATGTTTCTGAACTATTATGCTGATAGTTTCCTGAGTGGGGTAAGGTATGCATAAGTATTGCAGGTTGCTTAATTTGTTGTTTGATGACTTGATTCAGAGTTATACCTGGCCCTACTTCAATAAATATGTCGTCTTTTGACAGGTTAAGTTGTTGAACTCCGTCAGAAAATAGCACAGTGTTTCTAAGATGTTTTAGCCAGTATTTCTTATCTTTTAAGTCTGATTCAGTTATCCATCTTCCGGTTAGATTTGATATATATGGAGTTGATGGTAGATTACATTTTATCTTGGTAGTTACTTCCAAAAACTCTGATAAAATATCGTCCATTGCTTGCGAGTGAAAGGCGTGTGAGGTATGGAGGTGTTGACAGCTTAGCCCACTCTCTTTCAATTTCTCGTTAAGTATCAGTTCAAGCTTGTTTATATCTTGTTTGGGTCCGGCAATAACACATAAGTTTGGAGCATTATGCACAGCCAGATCAACAGTCTTAGTTAGAAGCGGGATTATTGCTTCTCTTGACATTGGAACTGCTAACATCGTCCCAGGTTTTGTTAAATCCATGAGTTTTGCTCTTGCAACAATAAGTTTAAGGGCATCATTTAAGCTAAAAACACCTGCAATTGTTGCTGCGACATACTCCCCAACGCTGTGTCCAATCATGGCTGTTGGTTTTATTCCAAAGGAGCTTAATAATTTCGTTAATGCATATTCAATTATAAATAAAGTTGGTTGTGAGTATTTGGTTTGACGAATTTGTTTATTGTTATCGTATTGATTTTGTTTGTTTGTAAATAAAATATCTCGTAGATCGAGTTGCAGATCATCTTTGATTTTCTCACAGCACTCATCCACTATTTCCTTAAATAATTGGTGCTCTCTGTAGAGGTCATAGGCCATATTTGTGTACTGAGAGCCTTGGCCTGTAAATCCAAAAATAATTTGTTTTATCGTTTGCTCTTTTGGTGGTGATATATGGAGAGATATTTGTTTCTCACAACCGAGAATTGTTATGAGTTGATCGATATTGGAATATGGAATAGCCATGCGCCAATTAAAATGTTTACGGCCAATTTGAAGGGTATATGTACTATCAGCTATGATGTGCTCGTTGTTATCTATATTTCTAATAGTTAAAAGATAATCATGTATTTTTGCGGTTAGATTTGATAAAGACGAAGAAGTCTTTGCTGATAGGATTAAGACATTAGCACTTTTTGATTTGCTTGATTGTATCTCTGGAGCTTCTTGAATAATAACATGGGCATTTGTTCCACCAAAACCTAATGAGTGCACGGCTGCTGTTCTTAGTTTATGTTTCGTTTGCCATGGCTGGGTGGTTGTGTTGACAAAATATGGTGTTTTTGTGAAATCTATTTGTGGACTGGTTTCTGTGAAATTTATATTAGGGGGAAGAGTTTTTTTATCAAGAGCGATGGTTGCCTTAATAAATCCTGCAATTCCTGATGCTGTATCTGTGTGACCGATGTTAGATTTTACCGAGCCAATAGCGCAATAATTAGCTCTTTTATAGACATCATATTGATATCCTTTTGTCAGAGCTGAAATCTCGATTGGATCTCCTAACAAGGTTCCTGTGCCGTGAGTTTCAATATATTCAATATCTGTTGGTAAAATATTTGCGCTGGTAATAGCTTTATCAATACAACGAACTTGGCCATTAATACTTGGGGCTGTGAAACCTGCTTTAGCTGAGCCATCATTATTGGTAGCCCATCCTCTAATAACGGCCAAAATATTATCATTATCTTTTAGTGCATCAGATAACCTTTTTAGAACCACAACACCACAGCCATTACTTAGGACTGTTCCTTCTGCGCCTTTATCAAAAACGTTACAATGACCACTTGGAGAAAATATTCCCATTTCACGATATAAATATCCAGACTTTTGTGGTGTTACAATATTTATAGCGCCGGCCAAAGCCATGTCGCAGCTGAAATTTTTAAGGTTTTCTGATGCCATCGCAATTGAAACTAACCCCGTTGAACACGCGGTATTTACACTTAAGCTTGGGCCGGTTAAACCCATAGTATATGATACTTTTGTTGCTAAGTAGTGAGGGCTCGTTGCGAGCATAATTTGTTGTAGGTCAAAATCAGCTTGGACTTTTTTATTTTTAAGGATGTTATTTTGCAAATAACTACTATCGTTCATGCCAGCAAACACACCAATGCTACCAGGAAATGTTTCAGCAACATATCCGGCATCTTCTAGGGCTGTCCAAGCTTGCTCTAAAAAAACTTTGTGCTGCGGATCCATTAAACTTGCTTCATATGGAGTGTAGCCAAAAAATGCTGCGTCAAATTTATCTACGTCAGATAATATTCCTCGAGCGGGAACATAGTCTTGATTATTGATTAGATCTTGGTTGATTCCTGCATCGTTTAACTGAGCTTTAGTAAAAAAGCTAATGGACTCTTCTTTATTGATAATTGATTGCCAAAATTCATTGGTATTATCAGAACCAGGGAATTTCGAAGCCATACCGATAACTGCGATAAATTTTTCTAACGATGACTCGTAGTTAACGTCAGGCATATATTGTTCATAATGTGGCTTATAAGACGATCCTTGTTCATTAAGGGTTTGATTTGATATTAAAAAATTGGTGAGAGTTCTGATTGTTGGGTTGTCAAATAAATCAACAACACTAATTGTTTTGTTTAAAACTTTATTTAATGAGTCAGCTAAATTAACGAGTAACATAGAGTGCATGCCTAAATCAAAAAAGTTGCTTTCAGGACTAATATTCTCTTGTTTAATTACTTGCTTGATTAAGTTGGTTATTGTTTGTTCATAATTATTTTGGGTTGTTGATTGATTGGCAACTTCGTCGATTAAATATTTTAGATTGGGTTGATTGGGGATAGCATTTCGATCAACCTTACCACTACTTGTAAATGGAAATTTATCCATTGCTACAAATTTTGTTGGAATCATATATTCTGGTAAATGAATTTTTAGGAAGTCTTGAATATTTTTTAAGTTAATTAGATTGTTTTTTAAAACAATAAATGCAACTAACTCAGTATTGCCTTCGAGATTTTTACCAAGGACAACACACTCTTGAATATTTTTATGATCCATTAAAATATTTTCAATGGCTTCAGTTTCTATACGGTGTCCTCTGATTTTAATTTGGGTATCAATTCTTCCTACATAGTGAAGTTGGCCATCAGAAGATAATACAGCAACATCGCCTGTTCTATATACGCGAGTAGACAATGATTGTAAATCAATAAATTTAGCGTTACTAAGTTCAGGATTATTCAAGTAGCCATCGGCAACTCCATCCCCACCAATAAATAACTCTCCTGGTGTATCTATGGGTAGCGGTTCTAAGTTCTTATCAAGAATATACATTTGGGTATTGGCGAGTGGTTTGCCTATCGGAATGTATGCTCTTGTTTGATCAATTTTTGTGATTTTATGTCCGCTTGACCAAATGGTTGTTTCTGTTGGACCATAAAAATTCCAGAAAGGAGCTTTGGTTGCAAATAGTTTATTCGCGAGCCAAGTGCTTAAGCCTTCCCCTCCGCAGACCATTTTTATCTTATGCTTATTTTGCCAGCCAACGTTGATAAGTATCTGCCATGTTACAGGGGTTGCTTGCATAATTGTGACATTATATTTGCTAATATTTTCAATTAATTGATGTGGATCATAGCGAGTTTTATTGTCAGCAAAAATCACGCTAGCGCCACAGAGTAGAGGCAAGTAAATTTCTACCGCTGAAATGTCAAATGTAAGCGGGGTGATAGCTAATAATACATCTGAGCTTTTAAATTCAACCTCTTTTTGCATTGCAAACAACAAATTAATTAAGGCAGTTTGGGATACCTGTACACCTTTTGGTTTTCCCGTTGTGCCAGATGTGTATAGTACGTAGGCTAGATGTGAACGAATATCGTGCCCTAGGTTGTGTTCTGGCATTTGTTGTAGAAGTTTTTTTTGCTCTTCAATGTTAATTATTTGTGGGTTAATATTTTTAATTGCTTGATTTAGCTCAGATCGAAGTGGTTGCTCAGTTATCATTGCTGATGCTTGGCAATCATCAATAATTTGCGTTATTAGTTTCGTTGGAGCATCGATATCAATTGGCACATAGATATTGTTAGATTTTAAAATAGCTAATAGACAAATAATTGATTCAATTTTGCGATCTAGATATACGACAATATAATTGTCGGTTCCTGATAGAGATTGCTTGATGTGGTGGGCTAGTTGATTGGATAGTTTGTTTATTTTATTAAAACTAAAGGCTTGGTCTTGATAGTAAAAAGCAGTTTTCCCCTTGGACTTAAGGACTTGTTCTTCAATAAGATCAAGTAAACTTCTATCCTTAGGATAAGCTTGCAAGGTGTTATTCCAATCCGTTATTAATGATTTTTTTTTCATATGCTATTTGGTCACAAATTTACAATTTTTGTAAAGTTTGGGCTGGTAAAATAAAACATGGCCTCATTAGATATGCTTTGTATCACATAAAATGATAAATTTGAATGGTTTTATGGTATTTAATTAAAATCATTTTAAAAAAAATCTTTATTTGTGAGATAATACCTCAAATTTTATGGATAGGTTTAATATGGTTCAAGATAGAGCCCGACAGTTTTCATACGCGTATTTAATGGATCATGCTAGTGAATTAATTATTTGCTTGGATTTACAAGGACAATTAATTTTAATAAATCGTGCGTGCGAAGATTTTTTTAAGATTTGTAGAGAAAAGTTGTTAGGTCAAAATTTTTCTCAGTTTTTAGGTCAGTTTGGGTTAGAGAAATTTGACTTGAAAATTCTAGAAAATATTCAAAAAGAATTACCAGTTAATTCTATAGAGTGTCGATACTTAATTAATAATATTGAGCGTTATATATCCTGGGATATGCTACCTTTTATCAATAACCAAGACTGTGTCGATGGTTTGATCTTAAAAGGGAGTAACACAACAGAAATTAAAAATATAAAAAAAGAATTTTTACAGTCAAAAGCGACTGAAGAAAAACTTGAAATGTTAAATAACATTATTAAGTATGCGCCCGATATGATTTATTGGAAAGATAAAAACTTTATTCATATGGGCTGCAATAATCAATTTGCTATAGCTGCTGGATACCACGATAGAAGTGAAATTATAGGTAGGTCAGATCATGATTTTCCATGGCATGCGGAGGCTGAAAAATATAACCTTGATGATAAAAAAGTAATTGATACCGGCCAGCCTCATTTAAACATTGAAGATGTCATGCCATTTAAGAGTGGTAAGAAGGCGACTGTTATCACTAATAAAGTACCCCTTCGTGACTCACACGGTGATATTATTGGCGTACTTGGGATTGCTACAGATATTACGCAACAAAAAAAGAATGAATATGCTCTTAGTGTTGCCAAAGAAGCAGCTGAAGCTGCAAACCATGCGAAAATTGAGTTCATTGCCAATATGAGCCATGATATTCGAACACCTTTGACGGGTGTTGTTGGAATGTCAAAGATCCTTGAAGATGCAATTGCTGATCCTATGCAAAAAAATTATGCTCATTGGCTTGGCGAAAGTGGTGGCCAATTGCTTAAAATGTTAAATGAAATTTTGGATGTTGTATCTGCAGATAATCTAAATGAAATGGATTTGCATGAGGAAGCTTTTAATGTGAAAGCTATGCTGCAAGATATTTATGAGCTTGAAAAGCCATCAACATTAGTGAAGGGATTAGAGTTGATTTCTTCTATTGATGAAGAAATACCCCCTGTTTTGATAAGTGATCACACAAAGCTTCATAGAATTTTATTAAATCTATTAGGTAATGCGATTAAATTTACCCAAGAGGGGCATGTTAAAGTTGCTATTAAGCTGTTGAGCCGGGATGATAAAAATGTTCATTTACAATTTGTTGTTTCCGATACAGGTATTGGTATCCCTAAAAAGTTACAAGAGCAGGTATTTGATAGGTTTTTTAGAGTAACACCATCATATAAAGGCGTTTATAATGGTCGTGGTGTTGGTTTGCATATTGCCCAGTCATATGCAAACTTGTTGGGTAGTAATATTCAATTAACAAGTGAACCGAATGTTGGGACTAGCTTCTTCTTTAATATTTCTTTGAAAATTGCAGATAAAGGCGCAGTTGTATCAGGGGTGAGCACATCTTCTCAAATGATTAGCCTACCCGCAAAAATGGAGTTATCTAAATTAGCAGAAGTGCCTGATGATGCCCCACTTTTTTTGTTGGTTGAGGATAATAATATTGCCCTTGTGATGTTGGAGAATCTTGTTGCCCAGGCAGGGTTTAGATTTAAATCAGTTATTGATGGTGAAACAGCCTTAGAATTAGCAAAAAATGAGGTTTTTGATCTGATAATAGCTGACTTGGGTCTTCCTGGAATATCTGGAATTGAATTTACCCGGTTGCTACGAAAGTATGAGAAAGAAAATAATAAAACCATGGTACCAATTATTGGTCTTACAGCTCATGCTGATCCTAAAATAAAAACGGGAAGTTTACATGCAGGCATGAATGAGGCTTTTACTAAACCAATGTCACCAGCAATTTTGGACAATGTAAGGTTAAATTATTTTTCTCCACTAAAAAAATCATCCCAAACTGATGACAGTGATAATGAAAAATATCCTATTGGTAGTCTTGGTCTTGATTTGCCTAATACAGAAAAAGAGCTATTTGAGTTAGATTCCTTCGTTCTTTTAGATATTAATAAAGCACTTATCGGGATTGGGAATAATTCATCTTTATTGAAAACAATTCTACAGTCGATGGTGGAAGATGAACTGCCGAGGGACCTAAAAGAAATTGAAGTTCTTCATACTAAAGGTGATTGGTCGGGTGTTGAAAGTCTTGCACATAGAATGAAAGGAGGCCTAGTATATTGTGGGGCGGATAAATTGGCTTGCGCATGCCAATATTTAGAGCGTTATAAAAAAGCCGGCCACTCAGCAATGCTTGAGGCATTGTACCAGCAGTTGTTAAGAATAGCGGATGAAACTGTTAGAGAAGTAAAAAAGTGGCTCTCCGCTTGATTTTTGTCATATTGACTATAAGGATAATAAAAACATGGATACTTACACTATATATCATAATCCTAGGTGTTCTAAATCACGTGAAGCTCTAGAGATACTTAGACAACAGCATATAGAACCAATTATCATCGAGTACCTAAAAACACCTCTTAGCATGCAGCTACTAAAAGAATTACTGGTGCAATTTTCCATAAAAGATTTTGTTAGATATAAAGACCAAACCTTTAAAGATTTAAACTTATCTTTAGATGATGAAGACGCTGTATTAAGTGCTATGGTTGAAGAGCCTATTTTAATGCAGCGCCCGATAGTAGCATGTGGTACAAAAGCTATTATTGCTCGCCCCCCTGAGAAGGTTTTAGAGTTAATATAAATATGATGACGAGTGGGCGGGTCCTACCGCTCTGTTTTTGTCTACTCGTTTAGTGGATCTACCTCGGCCCTCGGATCTATTTCAGCCATAATAGGTGTTGTTTGAGTCATTATTTGGAATGGCTCTTCTTGAGGAGGGCTTTCAGTTTGAGTTTTTCTCCAAGTAAATATCAAGGCAATAAATCCTGAAATTAAGGCAAAATATATGAACAGTCCTTTGCCACTGAATAAGTGCATAAACATTGGAGCAACAAATGGACCAAGAGTTGCGCCAATGCTGTATGAAAGAAGTAGTCCTTGAATACCCGCAACAATATTTTTAGTATCTAGGGAGTCGCAACTATAACTGATACTAATTGGATATACAGTTGAGGTGAGACCTCCAAAAATACCAATTAGGATAATAGAAGCCACAAAGTATTTAATTGTAAGTAGCAATAGTAAGCTAGATATTATTATCAGGCCACATATGACAATAACTACAAGTCTTCTTTCAATAATGTCTGATATTTTTCCAACAGGATATTGCAAGGCCATTCCACCAAAAATCATAGCAAACATGAGAAAAGATACTGTAGATGTATCGTTGTATAAATTAAAAAATAATATAGGACAAAGAGCGTAAGTTGCACTTAAAATCATCCCAGCAAAAAAGCAGCCAAAAACTCCAGATGTGGTTTGTTTAAAAAGATCAAGAATGCTCATAGTGGATGGTTCATCAAATTGAGGCATCGACACGTTGCTCATAGACAGTGGTATCACAGATAAAGAGCAAAGCATTGTCGCTATGCCATATAGTAATAAATCTGTTGGTGCTCCACAATTAATTAATAGTTGCCCTAAGGCTTCTGATGCATAAAAAGTTATCATATAAAAGGATAGAACCTGGCCCCTAGTTGTGTTTGTACTATTACACAACAACCAGCTTTCGATAACAACAAAAACACCAGCTGTACTAAATCCACCTATAAAACGTAATATTAGCCAAAGTGGCATATTATAGAAAATTCCATGGAGAAGGCTGACAACCGCCAAAGTAGACGCAAATGTCGAAAACGCTCGAATATGTCCAACCTTGGCAATAAATGATTCTATTTTAAACGAACCGCAAACTAATCCAAGATAATATATACCAGTCATAGAACCAATTAGAAGGGGTGGCTCATGATAATGGTTCATAGTTAAGGAGAGTAACGTAATGAAAAACCCATTGCCAAGAGCAAAGATAAATAGACTTAATAATGGGATGCTGGTTTTACGAATGACATCTAACATTGGCGGACTCACACTATGGTTGGGTTATTTAAAGTACTTGAAGAATAAAGATTGCGATGTTCTGGCAGTATATTTGGGGATTGTATTGCATAGTGCTGAATTGTGTCAACACAATCGTGGGTATAGTCATGAGGTTTCACCTACTGAGGTAATAAGGATTTGAGTTTATTTAAAAAAATTCATGAGTGGCATGTGGGTGCAGGGCAAGAGCACTCAAGTCTAAATTCATGACTATTTGATCAACATCAAACAAAGAAGGTTGGGTCTTTCCCTGATGGCGCTGCCTTAAGCGGCGTCATTACCCCTTCCCCCTACTTACCCTGCTTTATACAGGGTATCTAGCCAGATTTATTTTAAAATTTCCTGATAGTCCGAACAAGTCGGACTAAGTAGGCGGAGATAGGGGTAATGACGCCGCTTAAGTCAGCGCCATTAGACCTAGGCCAAACTACAGCTTGTTGATTGATTTAGCTAGTTCTTGACAATCTTTGCTTGTTCCATTAATCCATTGATATACAGGTTATAATCCATCAAACCATAACTTGACTCAATCTGCTGAGTAAGGCTACTAATTTGCTCCTTGTCTAAAGAGTCAATGCTGCCTGGATGTATCTGCTCTAGATATACAATAACAAAATCACCATTAGGGAGAGAGCTTCCATATTTGTCACCAGAGGAAGATAACTCAAAAGCCAATTCATTTATGGATGGATCAACAGTATTAACATCTCTTCCAACTTGAGTGACCTTCTGCCAACTCAGTAGATTAGAGCCATTTTTTACTATATCACGCCTTGAAAGTGCTTTCTGGTTTGACATAACTTTTTGACCATATTCTTTAGCTAAAAGCTTAGATTTCTTAACTTTTATTTTTTCAACTATTAAAGGCCGTACATCTGCTAACTCCTTAACAACAGAAGGAATATGTTTATTAACCCGTAACACTAAAACGCTATCATTGTTTAATTGAACTGGCTCGCTATTATTACCAGACTCAAGTACCTCTTCACTAAAAGCTGCTTTAATGATCTTAGAGTTTTTTGTTATCTCAGTGTCACCACCATCTTTATTAAATAAACTAGAGTGTTCTACTGATAAATCTAGAAGCTTGCCAACCATATCCAATGAGTCTGGGGTTTGATAACTTAAATCGGCAAGCTTCTCTAATAACTCAGTATACTTTCTTTGGGTTAGCTCAATTTGCATTTGTTCTTTGATTAGGTCTTTAACTTCTGCAAAGGGCTTAATGGTCGCAGGTTTATATTCAATAAGTTTAAGAATCTCATACCCACTTCCTAGCTTAATAGGCTTTGAAACTTGGTTTGGGATAGTGAAATTTAGTAGATGCTTATCATACTCAGAATTTCCTGCCACAATCCATGGTAAAACTCCATCTACAGAGCTTTTATCTGCTGATACTAACTTTATATTATCTGAAAACTCTCCTGGTGATTCCCGCAAATGCTCAGATAGCTTATTTGCCTGCTCTTTAACTGCCTCTAAACTTTGAAAAGTACTATCAGATGGTTTTAATAAAATGTGCGCTACGCGCCACTGCATAGGCATTAGATAGTTGTTTTTATTATCTTCGTAGTACTGAACTAATTGCTCTTCTGATAACTTAATATTGCGCTTAATTTCATCCATGGATACACGAACATAATCTATGCTAACCATTTCTGGAGATAAATACTCTTTTTGATGTTTTTTGTAAAAAGAATTTATCTCAGCATCAGAGACTTTTACTTGAGATGTAAACTGCTCCAAAGGAATAGTTAAATAACTATAATCACGCTTTTGCATATATAGCTTAATAAATTGCTTTAGTTCAACAGGCAATGCAAATTCAGTTCCAATTAATGCAAAACGCTGTTGATTGATTAACATGCCTTGCTTTACCTCTTGCTGAAATGAATCAGGTGTATATAAGGCGCCACTCAAAGCCTGCGTATAGCGCATCTGGGAAAAGCGACCTTTCTCTTGAAACTGCGGGATAGATACAATAGAAGTGTTTACTTGATTTTTACTCACCGAGAAACCATTGTTATTGGCGGCTTGTACACTCAAAGAGTTTACTATCATATCATTTAAAACTTGCTGTTTGAGATGAGCCTCATTCGATGTGTTTAATTGTGATATATCTTGCAACTGAGCGTTACGACGAAAATGAAGATCAAAATCTTGCTTTGAAATCTCTTGTCCATTTACTTTAGCTTTAGCATCAGAAGAATGGCGAGATTGTAAAAAGTAATCAACACCAAATAAAGTAAAGGTAAGGCTAACTAAAATAATTATTACCCAGGCAACAACACCTTGAATCCGCTCATTTAACTTTTGCAACATTGTAGTTATTCCATAAATGATCAACAAAAAAATAGACTGGCTGCTTTAGTAATATTAACTAAGAAAGAACTAGATAATATCTAAAGACAACAGCAATAACGAGGTAATCATACTACAAAATTTGATATTAGCATATCATCAAAATTTGAAATTAAAAAAAATGCGCCCTAAGGCGCATTCGATATGGCGGAGTGGACGGGATTCGAACCCGCGACCCCCGGCGTGACAGGCCGGTATTCTAACCAACTGAACTACCACTCCAAAATGGTGGGTGCTGCAGGGATCGAACCTGCGACCCTCGCCTTGTAAGGGCGATGCTCTCCCAGCTGAGCTAAGCACCCAGGATTATTAATTATCCTGAACTGATTCTTTTAAAGTTTTTCCAGCTTTGAATTTTGCAACTCTAGCTGCTTGTATATTTATTGTTTGTCCAGTCTGAGGATTGCGCCCTACTCTTGCTGAACGAACTGATGTTGAAAAAGAGCCAAATCCTGGTAAAACTACTTGGTCTCCATTTTTCAGAACATCTGTAATTGTCTGTGTAAAAACCTCTAGCACTTTACCTGCAGAAACCTTAGTAATACCAGCGCCATCTGCAATTGCATCGATTAGTTCACTCTTATTCATTTTATCCCCTTTGTGTAGTTAGTCATCCGTTATTATTCTTAAATCTAGTTCAAAATTCAATTTAATGTGTTTGGTGATTTTAATACTACAATCACCAGCCACTCTACATCAAGCTTGAATTTATTAAACCAGATATTACCTACCTCGTCAAACTAAATTTAAGTAGTAACTCAATGTCATCACTACGGCACGGACGAGAATATACGCTGTATTTAGCAGCATGTAAATCCTTTTTTACAATTATTTTGACTTTTTTTGCGATTTCTTCGAAATAGACCCTTTTTGAGCGTCTTGCAATGCAAAATCTAGTACCTCATCAATAGTATGAACTGGATGAATCTCAAGTTTCTTCAAAACATTTTGTGGAATATCAACCAAATCCTTTTTATTTTCATCAGGAATTATGACATGTTTTATACCACCACGATGCGCAGCAAGAAGCTTTTCCTTTAATCCACCAATAGGCAATACTAACCCTCGTAACGTAATCTCACCAGTCATAGCCAAATCAGCTCTAACAGGCCTTTGTGTAACGATTGAAACAAGAGCTGTACACATTCCAATACCGGCGCTAGGACCATCTTTTGGTGTGGCTCCTTCTGGAACATGCACATGAAAATCATGATTATCAAAAAAGTCATCTTTTATATCAAGATCTTTAGTCCGACCTCTCACAACCGTCATTGCAGCATGTATAGACTCTTGCATGACATCACCAAGCTGCCCTGTATGGAGGGTTTTACCCTTTCCGGGCATCATGGATGCTTCTATTGTTAATAACTCACCACCAACACTAGTCCAAGCAAGCCCTGTAACTTGACCTACTTGATCAACTGTCTCAGCAAGTCCATAGCGATACTTTTTAACACCTAAAAATTTACCTATATTTCTAGCTGTTACACTAACCTTGGTTAAAGCTTTATCTGTTAGAATCTCTTTTACTACTTTACGACAAACATGCGCTAGGTCCCGCTCTAAACTTCTAACTCCCGCTTCACGAGTGAAATAGCGGATAATTTCGTGAATAGCACCATCTGCAAATTGAATCTCATCCTCTTTTAGTCCATTTAATTTCTTTTGCTTTGGTACTAGGTATTTTTTAGCAATATGAACTTTTTCATCTTCTGTGTAACCAGCAAGACGAATAATCTCCATTCTATCTAATAAAGGAGCGGGGATTTCAAGTGAATTTGCAGTAGCAATAAACATAACATCGCTTAAATCATAATCCACTTCTAAATAATGATCGCTAAATGTATGGTTTTGTTCAGGATCAAGGACCTCTAAAAGTGCTGATGCAGGGTCTCCACGAAAATCCATAGCCATTTTATCTACTTCATCAAGCATAATAAGAGGATTTTTAACTCCGGCCTTACATAGCTTTTGAATAATCTTACCAGGCATTGAACCAATATAGGTTCTTCTGTGACCGCGAATCTCAGCCTCATCACGCACACCACCTAGGGCGATACGAATGAATGTTCTACCTGTTGCATTTGCAATAGATTGGCCAAGAGATGTTTTACCAACACCCGGAGGACCAACTAAGCATATAATTGGACCTTTCAAACGTTTAACTCTCTGTTGTACAGCTAAATATTCAATTATTCGTTCTTTTACTTTTTCTAAACCAAAATGATCTTTATCTAAAAGTTTCTCAGCTTTAGTTAAATCAAATTGTATTTTATTACGTTTTTTCCAAGGTACACTTAACATCCAATCTAAATAACTACGTATAACCGTAGCTTCAGCAGACATCGGCGGCATAAGTTTTAGCTTTTTGAGTTCAGATGTAGCTTTCTCAAGAGCGTCTTTTGGCATACCTGATTTGTTAATAGAAGCCTCAAGCTGATCAATCTCACTGCCCTCTTCACCTATTTCACCAAGCTCTTTTTGTATTGCTTTTACTTGTTCGTTGAGATAATACTCACGTTGACTTTTTTCCATCTGGCGCTTAACACGGCCACGCACTCTCTTTTCAACTTGCAAAAGATCAATTTCACTTTCCAACGCTGCCATGAGCCTTTCAAGACGTACTCCAATATCTAGAGTTTCAAGCAGTTCTTGTTTGTCTTCTACTTTAAGATTTAAATGTGCGGAAATTGTATCTGTTAATCTGCCCGGCTCATCTATGCCTGCTAGAGAAGCTAAGACTTCTGGTGGAATTTTTTTGTTTAGTTTAATATATTGTTCAAATTGAGACATTAACGAGCGAACCATTATTTGAACTTCTTTATCCTTAAACTTTGTACTAACTTCTTCTACTGGTTCAACAGAAGCTGTTATATATGCGTCCTCTTCTTGATTAAGATAAGAAAGCACTTTGACTCGTTGCTCACCTTCAACTAATACCTTTACAGTACCATCAGGAAGTTTCAAAAGTTGTAGCAAACTTGATGAGGTTCCGTATTCAAATAAGTTTTCAGGAGTTGGATCATCGTCAGATGATTTACGTTGAGCTATTAAGACTACTCTTTTATTTTGAAGCATCGCGGCTTCAAGAGCTTTAATTGACTTATCCCTACCTACAAACAACGGAATAACCATATACGGGTATACCACTACGTCCCTCAGTGGTAATACCGGTAAATTAGATAAATCAATAACAAGATCTTCGGATGGTAATTCAGTTTCAACTGACATAATATCCCCTCTTATTCAGCATCACCACTAGCTAGTGATTTCAATTCTTCTTTTTCTTCGTAGACTAAGATTGGTTGACCAGAGTTTATTACAACATTTTCGTCAACAACTACTTCTTTTATGTTATCCATAGACGGAAGCTCATACATTGTATCTAGCAAAATGTTCTCAAGCGTTGCCCGTAAACCTCGAGCTCCAATTTTTCTAGCAATAGCCTTTTTAGCAATACTATGTAATGCTTCTTCCTTAAATACTAGCTCTGCATTTTCCATTTTAAATAAAGCTTGAAATTGCTTCACTAAGGCATTCTTTGGTTTTGTTAGAATATCTACCAAAGCCTCTTCATCTAGTTCATGAAGAGTTGTAACAACTGGTAGTCGACCAACAAACTCAGGAATTAAGCCGTATTTAACTAAATCATCTGGTTCAAGCTGCTCTAGAGCTTTCTCTGTATCGTTACTATCTTTTTTATTTATTGATGCAGAAAAGCCAATGCCAGATTTATCATTACGTTGCTTAATAATAGAATCTAAACCAGAAAATGCCCCACCGCAAATAAATAACACATTTGATGTATCAACTTGTAGAAACTCTTGTTGTGGATGTTTTCTGCCACCCTGTGGCGGAACTGAAGCAACAGTGCCCTCAATAAGTTTCAAAAGTGCTTGCTGAACTCCTTCTCCAGATACATCTCTTGTAATTGAAGGATTATCAGATTTTCGTGTAATCTTATCTATTTCATCAATATAGACTATACCTTGTTGAGCTTTGCTTACATCATAGTCACATTTCTGTAACAGCTTCTGAATTATATTCTCAACATCTTCACCAACATAACCAGCTTCTGTTAGCGTAGTTGCATCAGCGATTGCAAAAGGTACATTCAGTAGTCTTGCAAGAGTTTGAGCTAGCAATGTTTTACCACTACCTGTTGGACCAATTAATAGAATATTACTTTTACCAAGCTCAACATCATCCTCTGTTTGACGATGCATTCTTTTATAATGATTATAAACAGCAACAGCTAAAACTTTCTTAGCATGAACCTGACCAATAACGTACTCATCAAGTATAGTTGCAATTTCTTTGGGTTTTGGTAAGTGAATCTCAGATTCTTCTGGTGAGCTATTAGACTCTTCTTTTATAATATCATTACATAAATCAATGCATTCATCACATACAAAAACTGATGGACCAGCTATTAATTTCTTTACTTCATTTTGGCTTTTGCCACAAAAAGAGCAATATAACATTTTCTTACTTTTGCTATCGCTTGTTTTTCCCATCCGTACACCCCTTTTCACTAGCAAGTGAATAAATCTAAGTTACAATACTCTATATATGTGGATTAATTTCAAAGATACAACTCATAATTACATATTTATTTTTTTAACCATTAAAACTCGAGATATCGATTAACATATTATATATTAGTTAATCTTTATAACTCGAGTTTTAAGTTGGCTGTTCTTATAAGTCTAGCAGACTCTATATTTCACTATGAGGTAAAAAGGTTGTTTAAAATAATCAGTCACGCTCATTAAAAACTTTGTCGATTAAACCATACTCAAGTGCTTGATCTGCGCTCATAAAGTTATCACGCTCAGTATCTAGCATGATTTGCTCTGATGTTTTTTTAGTATGCTTAGCCATAATCTGATTTAAAGTTTCACGTACCTTAAGTGTTTCACGAGCGTGAATTTCTATGTCTGTGGCTTGTCCTCTATATCCACCTAGTGGCTGATGAATCATGACTCTAGCATTTGGTAGACAAAGTCTTTTTCCTTCAGCACCAGCACAAAGTAACAATGCAGCAGCACTAGCAGCCTGACCAACACAAAGAGTGCTAACATCTGGCTTAATGAACTGCATGGTGTCATAGATTGCAAGTCCTGCAGTAACCACACCACCAGGAGAATTTATATAAATAGAAATATCTTTTTCAGGATTTTCAGACTCTAAAAACAGTAATTGAGCCACGACCAAATTGGCCATGTGATCTTCAACTTCTCCCAGCAGAAAAATAATTCTTTCTTTTAAAAGACGAGAATAAATGTCATATGAGCGCTCCCCTCTTGAGGTTTGCTCAATGACCATCGGCACTAAGCCGCTAACATTACTTATTGGGTTATTTGCATCCATTGCCATAGATCAAGCTCCTTTAGCTTCTTCTTCTGTTTTGGGATTAACAATTTCTTGATAATCTAATACACTTTGAACAATGCTAGCACTTCCAACAATTTTATCTGCTACCATTTCTTCCATAACCAAGCCTTCTACTTCTTCTAAGCGCTGTTTATTGCTTCGATACCAAGTATGAACTTCTTCAGGATGTTCATAAGCACTAGCCAACTTCTCAATCATAGCATCTACACGAGCAGTATCAACCGTAATTTCATGTATTTTAACATATTCTGAGAATAACAAGCCTAATTTAACTCTTCTTTGAGCTTGCTCTTCAAACATTTCTCTTGGAAAGTCTGGAATTTGCTCATCATCAGAATGTTCATTACCAAATACTTTATGGTACATTTCATGTTTCAAGTGCTCAATCTCTTTGTCAATTAAAGATGATGGAAGTTCAAAACTATGCTTTTCTAGGATAGCATCAAATATTGCTTCACGATTTTTGGAGCTAACTCGTCTATCGAGCTCCCGTGTCATATTGTCTTTAATATCTTTTCTTAAAGCTTCCATTCCACCTTTAGAAACATTAAATTTTTCTGCAAAACTATCGTCTAGTTCGGGAAGATCACCTGTCATAACTTTTTTGACAGTTATTTTAAAAGTTGCATCCTTACCAGCTAGATCAGGGTGATTGTATTCTTCTGGGAAAGTTACTTTAATTTCGGTCTCTTTGTTGATTTTTGCGCCTTTAATACCATCTTCAAATCCAGGAATCATTGATCCTGAACCAAGAACCAATTCAAAGTCTTCACCTTTTCCGCCTTCAAAAGCAACACCATCTACAAATCCTTCGAAATCAATAACTACTTTATCATCCGTATCAGCGTCTTTTTCTACTTCACTCCAAACTTTATGTTGTTCACGCAGACCATCGACCATTTTATCAATATCAGCGTCTTTAACTTCAGAGGAGACAATCTCAACTTCCTCACCATCTAATTCACTAATCTCAATAGATGGAAACACTTCAAATATTGCTGAATAAGTTAAATCGTTGCCAGCAACGTATTCATCAGGCTCAATGCTAGGCGTATTTGCAGGAATAAGGTTTTGTTCTGCAAGTGATTCGTATAATGTGGATTGAATTAATTCTTTCATAACCTCATAACGAACACTTTCTGAGTAGCGTTTTTTTACTTCACTAAAAGGCACTTTACCTGGACGGAAACCATCAATTTTAACCTTACCAACCATTCCCTTTAGTCTGGTTTGTATTTCTTCTTCCATTTTTGCTGCTGGAACTGAAATTGTGATTTTACGTTCCAAACCGTCTAAGGTTTCTACTGAAACTGCCATCTATGCACCTCGTAATGTTTTTGATTTGATAAATATAGATGTGGTAACGCTATGTTTGATGTTAATAACAAATACCGACACCATCTTTGAAATGGTGCGAAAGGAGAGACTCGAACTCTCACAGGTTGCCCCGCTGGAACCTAAATCCAGTGCGTCTACCAATTCCGCCACTTTCGCATTTTTTACGGAAACACTATTTATGCTATCCGTTTGACCTGTCTTGCTCTTAACTTTAGAATCACCAAGTATTTGAATAATTCTTCTTCCCATGTAACTGGGGTGAACGATGGGGCTCGAACCCACGACCACCGGGATCACAACCCGGGGCTCTACCAACTGAGCTACGCCCACCACTACATTCTCGCCCTTGCTTGGCATTTGGTACGCCCGGCAGGACTCGAACCTGCTACCCTCGGCTTAGAAGGCCGATGCTCTATCCAAATGAGCTACGGGCGCATTTTATTTGGTCGGGGTGGAGAGATTCGAACTCCCGACATCCTGCTCCCAAAGCAGGCGCGCTACCAGGCTGCGCTACACCCCGAAATCTAAGCCCTTAAGGACAGAGGGCTGATGATACCCGGAGTGGATTTATAGGTCAATACTAATTTGTAATCTTATAGCAAATAATTAAAAATAAATTATTGGCTAGTTCTATACTAAATCTATACGTTTATTTTCATGGTGTTTTGACTTATATATCTACACTCCAAAAACAAATATAATTGCAGTGAATGACCATATAAACATAGTTACCCAAAATGTAATATTGCTTACCTTAACCTTTAGATTTAACTTTGTATCTGCTAGTTTCGCAATCAATAATGGAGATATTGAAATTACTATCAAAATAATTACCTTTTCTAGAATTAAATTCCAATCTAATCCTGGTATCGCATTTGATAAATAATATACAAGTGAAAATAAAAATATTCGGCAAGAGACAAGGAGTTCTGTTACTGTAAACTCAAAGTATGCAACAATCCATGATATAAATAAAAGTGGCACTAAAAGTCGTAACGACTTGTTTTTTAGTAGTTTCATACCAAAGGACTGTAACTCTTCAGAAAATAAAACTGTAACTGCTGCAAATATCACCACAAAGGCTATTGTCGATAACATGTTAATACCTAAACTCAATGACTCTTGTGTAATATATTGGCAGAAAACTAAAAAACTTCAGTTTTTCTTATCTAAAATATCCCATCTAGAATAAAGTTCTTCAAGATTCTTTTCATGTACGTGCATTTTCTTTTGAAAATCCGTAATGAAATCAGAGCTTTTTTGATAGAAATCAGGCTCTAGCATCTCTTCTTGTAAACTTGTTATCTTATTTTCTAGATCTTCAATTTTTCTAGGTATAGACGCCAACTCCTTTTTTTCGTGATAAGTTAACTTTGGAATGTTCACTTGCTTGGGTTTGTCTTTTATTACAGTTGGTCGTGGTTTGTCTTTTTTCATAATCTTCTGATAGTCATCAAAACCACCAACATAATCATGAAACTTCTTATCATCCTCATAAACAATTACGCTCGTGACAACTTGATTAATAAATGCCCTGTCATGACTTATTAGCAATAAGGTACCAGGATAATCCATTAACATTGACTCTAGTAATTCTAGCGTTTCAATATCAAGGTCATTAGTCGGCTCATCCATTACCAAAAAATTTAATGGCTTAGCAAAAAGCTTTGCTAACAATAACCTATTACACTCTCCACCAGATAATGAAGACACTGGCTGGTGAAATCTCTCTGGAGGGAAAAGAAAATCTCGCAAATATGAAGCAACATGCTTTTCACGACCATTAACTACAACATGCATAGCTCCATCAGCTACATTTTCCATAACAGTTTTACTTAGATCGAGATGTCTTCTCAACTGATCAAAATATCCAACTGTTATCGATGTCCCCTGCTTCACATCACCTGAATCAGGAGTTATTTCTCCGAGAAGTATTCTGACGAGTGTGGTCTTTCCACAGCCATTTGGCCCAATTAAACCAATTTTTTCACCACGAGTGAGTAGATATGAAAAATCATCGATTAATAACCGGTCACCAATTTTATAGTTCACATTACTTGCTTTAATTACTATGTTACCTGAGCGTGCAACATCTAAGTTTACATTACTAACTTTGCCCATTTGCTGGCGTCGCTGATTATGTTGCTCTCTAATGGCCTTTAATTTCCGAACACGACCCTCGTTTCTTGTGCGTCTCGCCTTAATTCCAGTTCTGAGCCATGCTTCTTCTATAGCTAATTTTTTATCGAATAAATCATTATGTTTTTGCTCATTAATCCGATTGGCTTCACGCCTATCTAAATACTCTTCATAAGTGCAATAGTAAGAACGTATATTTCCTCGATCAATTTCTACTATTTGATTAGCAATTTCAGATAAGAATTGCCTATCATGGGTAATTACAATAATACTTCCTGAATAACTTTTTAAGTAAGAACCAAGCCACTCAATGGAGTTTATATCAAGATGATTTGTTGGTTCATCTAATAATAATAAATCGGGCTTAGCTATAATTGCTGAAGCAAGAAGTACTCGTCTTTTCATTCCTCCAGATAGATTACTCATTCTAGAATCAAGATCTACCCCAAGGTTAGTGGATACAGTTTCTATTCTAGGAATTATATCCCAGGCTTGAAGATCATCAATTTGATGCTGATATTTGGCCATTTTCGCACTATCATTTGCCGATATGCTATCCCTAAACTTGATCAACACCTCAGCTAGTGGCCCAAGATTAGCAACAAGAAAATCATAAACTGGTTTATCTTCATCTATCGGGACGTCTTGAGACAAGCCTGCTATTGTCAAGCCATTTTTATAGTGCACATTACCTTTATCTTGAACTATCTCACCCAAAAGCAACTTTAATAGTGTTGACTTGCCAGCTCCATTTCTACCAACTATTGCAATACGACTCTGTGGTTGTATTTGCCAATTTACAGCATCTAAAATACAATTATTTGCTAAGATAAGACTTACATCTTGCAGGGAGACAATACTCATTGTGTTTGTTGTACTGGCAGCGCCATAATTGCGTCCATCTCTACTTTTGCACCTTTAGGTAATGCCGACACTTCAACTAAAGCTCTTGCTGGATATGGTGATACAAAATACTTTTCCATGGCAATATTAACTAGAGAAAAATTAGCAAGGTCAGTTAAGTAGACATTTATTTTAACCAAGTTAGATAAATCACCACCTGAGGCCTTACAAACTGCCTGGATATTGTCAATCACCTTATCAATTTGTAGCTCAACACTTTCAGATACTAATTGCATTGAAATTTCATCAAGACCAATTTGACCAGATAGATACACAATATTATCAACTTTTACTGCCTGACTATAAGATCCAATTGCTGCTGGAGCCTTGTCAGTAATAATAATATCCATTAATCCCCCTGTTTTTTTCTGTAAAGTCGTAAAACCATTTTATTACTTCTTAGTCTGCGCATAACCCTGGCTAGTTGAGTTCGATCCACCACACTAATAGAGAAAGTTACCGAATTATGCTTACCATCATGAGGATCAACATTTATATTACCTATATTCGAGTTTGTTTCCGATATTGCAGTTGCCAAAGAAGCAAGAACACCTCTCTCATTTGCAACATCAACTGTTATATCAACCCAAAACTCTCCTTCAACATTGTCGTCCCAACGTAAAGATATAAATTGTTCAGGATTTACTTTCGATTTTTTAATTACAGGACAGTCACTAGCATGAACTAAAATTCCCCTGCCATGTTGAAAACGTCCGACTATATTATCTCCAGGAATAGGTTGGCAACACTCGGCAAAATGAACAACCATTCCCTCAGTGCCTTTAATAGCTATTGGCTTCGATTTTATAGTTTTTTCAAGATCGCCACTGTCATTTGAAACAACTAACCTAGTCGCAATAACCATTGGCATTTCATCACCAATTCCTATTGCATATAGTAGTTCATCTTCCGTTTTATAATTTAAGTCCTGTAACAATGCTTGCAAAGATTCAGGTGGAACCTCTTCATAGACGCTAGCTAATTCAGACAAGGCCTGATTTAGCAGTTTTGTACCTAAGACTACAGACTCATTTCGCATCTGACTCTTCAAGAAGTTTCGGATATTCCCTCGAGCCTTTCCTGTTACTACAAAGTTTAACCAAGATGGACTAGGATGAGCATTGGGAGTTGTAATTACTTCCACTGTTTGACCATTAGTTAATGGCATACTCAAAGGCACTAAGCGTCGGTTTACTTTGGCCGCAACGCAGGTATTACCAACATCTGAATGAACCGTATATGCAAAATCAACAGCTGTTGCTCCCTTTGGAAGCTCCATGATATGACCCTTGGGAGTAAACACATATACTTCATCTGGGAATAAATCAATTTTAACATTTTCAATAAATTCTAGAGAGTTACCAGTGCTTCTTTGCATTTCTAATAAACGTTGCACCCACTCTCTTGCACGTAACTGTGCTTCATTAATCTCAAGACCTGATGACTTATAAATCCAATGTGCAGCAACTCCATTTTCAGCCACTCCATCCATTTCGCGGGTTCTAATTTGTACTTCAAGAGGAACTCCAAATGGGCCGAATAATGTCGTATGCAAAGACTGATAGCCATTAACTTTAGGAATACCAATATAATCTTTAAATCTCTGAGGAACAGGTTTGTAGGTTTGATGCAAAGCTCCCATAACTCGATAACATGAATCAATATCCTCGGTAATTATTCGAAAAGCGAATACATCAGAAATTTCAGCAAACGACGCCTTTTTTTGACGCATTTTTTTATAAATACTATATAAATGCTTTTGCCGACCAAAAACGTTTTCATATGGTATGTTTAGGTCTTCTAGAGATTCTTGAAGATCTTGTTCAATTCGATGGGTGAGCTCTCTTCTATTACCAAGTGACTTATCTAGCGCGTTTTTTATAATTTTATAGCGCATCGGATATAATGCTTTAAATCCCAGGTCTTCAAGGCCTGTGTATACATAGTGCATGCCTAAACGATTAGCAATTGGAGCATATATCTCAAGTGTTTCAATGGCTATACGCCTACGCTTCGCAGCTGGCATGATAACAAGTGAGCGCATATTGTGTAAACGGTCGGCTAGTTTCACAACAATGACTCGGATGTCCTTAACCATTGCCAGAACCATTTTACGAAAATTTTCCGCTTGTGCCTCTGCTCTAGATTCAAATTTAATTTTGGTTAGTTTCGTAACCCCATCAACTAATGCGGCAACTTCCTCACCGAACTCTCTAACTAAATCTTCAATTGTGACTAATGTATCCTCTACCACATCATGGAGTAGGGTCGCCATGATGGTTTGATAGTCTAGTCGCATGCTGGCAAGAATAAGAGCCGCCGCAACTGGATGTGAAATATATGGGTCACCAGAGCGCCGCATTTGTCCTTCGTGAGCTTTTTCTGCCAGCAAATAGGCTTGCCGACACATCTCAACTTGCTCTGAGTCAAGATAACATTTTAAAACTTGATTTAACTCATCAAAATGGGTCACATTTGTATCTCAATCTTCGATTAAAATATCAGCAGTAACAAAACCTTCTGCTATCTCTCTTAATGCAACAACAGTTGGCTTATCATTTTCCCAGTCCACATTAGGTTGAGCACCAGAAACAGCTATTTCACGGGCTCGCTTTGATGCAACCATAACCAGTTCAAATCTATTTTCAACATTTTCTAAACAATCTTCTACCGTTACTCTAGCCATAATCTTTAATCTCCAAAAATATATATTTTACTGGGATGTTATTAGGAATGATAGTAATTTTCCATGCCTTTTAACTTGTCGAAACATTTTTTGTCTTTCAGATTTTACAATCGAAATTAACTCCTGAACCGCAATACTAAATTCATCATTTATTATTAAGTAGTCAAATTCATTATAATGACTCATTTCATCTTTTGCCTGTTGCATACGATTATTAATAATATCTTTATTATCTTGAGCTCTTTTCGTTAATCTTTCTTCTAGAATCTCTAAAGATGGCGGTACAACAAAAATACTAACAGAATCTGGGTAAAGTTTCTTTATCTGTTGTGCACCCTGCCAATCTATATCTAGAACAATGTCTATACCATCTTGTAATCTAGTATTAATTTGAGCTATAGATGTTCCATAAAAATGGCCATAGACATTTGCATGCTCAGTAAAGTCGCCATTTTTAATCATTTTACTGAATTCTTGATCAGAAATAAAGAAGTAATCAACACCATTTTTCTCTGCAGGTCGTATTTTGCGGGTCGTATGTGATGTAGATGTCTCAATGTGATTAACTTTAGCTACTAATTCCTTTACAAGGCTTGTTTTGCCTCCACCAGATGGTGATGCCACAATATAAAGACACCCGGGTGCATTGTTGGTCATAGTTTGTTGCTTGTGCATCTTCAACGCCAAATAAATATTTCAAGCTGCTAAGTATACAGTAAAATGTTCTTTTTCTGCAGTGCAATTTTCAAATGTTCACTATCTTGTTAAATTATTTCAAAAAAACATTGATCGAGCTTTCTGTGTCGCCTATGGTATACTTCTTTTTTTTATTGATAAGGAACCATTACATGCGCCCTAGTAAACGTGAAATAGACCAGCTTAGAGATATTAAATTTACAAGAAATTACACTAAGCACGCTGAAGGCTCTGTTTTGGTTGAATTTGGCCAAACTCGAGTTCTTTGTAACGCTAGTGTAGTTGATAGTGTACCTAGGTTTCTTAAAGGTAAGAACCAAGGCTGGATTACTGCTGAATATGCAATGCTGCCAAGGGCTACCAATAGTAGAACAGATAGAGAGGCAAGCAAAGGTAAGCAAAGTGGACGAACCCTTGAAATTCAAAGATTAATTGGCCGTTCTATGCGTGGATGTATTGATCTAAAACAATTAGGAGAAACTACTATTACTCTAGATTGTGATGTTATCCAAGCAGATGGAGGAACTAGAACAGCCGCAATAACTGGTGCGTGTGTAGCATTAAAAGATGCACTTGATTGGATGGAGAAACGTGAAAAGCTTCGTAAAAAAGTAACATTTAATCATATAGGTGCAGTATCTGTAGGTATCTATCGTGGCCAAGTAGTCTTAGACTTAGATTATGCTGAAGATGTTATTGCAGAAACCGATATGAATGTAGTTATGAATGAAGCTGGAGAGTTTATTGAAATTCAAGGAACTGCTGAAGACGGCAGCTTCAATAAAAATCAACTCACAGATCTTTTATCACTTGCAGAGTCTGGAATTACAAAACTAATTCAACTCCAAAAGGAAGCGTAACTCTGTTAAGAATCATAGTTACAATATAAATTTAACCAGGGCAAACGCATCATATGCTGCAAATTCAACTCAAATACTCGCAATGACAAATTTTTCAGTGAATAAGTGTTCGAAATTAAGATGTGCTTGCCTTGTAAATTTAACTTAAACCTTACGCAAAATTAGCGTATATTTAATGGAGGTATAATTATGGAAGGTGTTATAGCAGCGGGGTACTTTATCTTTACGCTGATTTTCGGGGTATTAACTTTCACTTTGTGGCTAAGGTTTGTGCTGCGATACTTACGTATAAGTAGCATGCATCCTATTAGCCAACTAGTTCTTAAATTAACAAACCCCGTAATTAGGCCTGTATCTAAACTAGCTAATCAAAATACAAAACGCTTAAACCGCTATGATTGGCCATGCTTTGCCGTTCTTGTGATTGCCGAAATAATTAAATTCACCCTGATTGGATTGATATTTTTTGGCCAGATGCTGCCATTCATACTCTTAATTCTCTACCCTATCGCCGACCTAATTATTCAACCACTGAACTTACTATTTTATGCGATTTTTATTCGAGTAATTATGAGCTGGATCAACCCTAACTGGCAAAATCCTCTAAATGATCTACTTGCAATCGTTACAGAACCAGTACTGAGACCAATACAAAAACGTATTCCTCCTATATCCGGGTTTGATTTCTCTCCTTTCATAGTTTTAGTATTAATCAAGGTGGTTACAGTATTTGTTGGTTCAGCATTGCCAATGCACTTAATCTAATGTGTAATATAGTAACACCAGGGCAAACTAATCAGTGATTTAGATAAGCGTTTATAATCTTTGCTAACCTAGTCACTCATGAGTTTGTCCTGATAGTAACAAAATCAAATGGATTAAAAACTTTCAGAGCTAGCCTTCTCCCAGTCAACCTTATAATAGTCTGGAATATCATCCCCAAGAATTTGACCAGGGCTAACATATTCTAATATTTGTGACAAAGGCTTAGACACATTAAAGGAGATACGCTGCATTATATACTCTGGAGACAAGAGACTAGGGTTAGTTAAACCCATAGCACCAGTAATTTCTAAAAAACTATCCACTGTATTTTTATGATATGAAGTTACATGATGTTTTTTTACATCTACCACGAGCCCCCGTTGCAATCGTTTTTTTTGAGTTGCAACCCCTGTTGGGCAAGTATTTGCATTGCATTGCTTAGCCTGCAAGCAACCAACTGACATCATAAAAGCTCGAGCAGTATTACAAAAATCAGCTCCCATAGCTATTCTTAATACCATGTCATGACCAGTAGCAATTTTACCACTGCAAATTATTCTTATTTTATCTCGTAGACCAACACCGACTAAAGCATTATTAACAAAATGTAGGGCCGCATTTAGTGGCTCGCCAATATAGTTAGAGAACTCTTGAGGAGCGGCTCCGGTACCACCCTCAGCCCCATCAACCGTAATAAAATCTGGAAGAATTTTTGTTTCTAGCATAGCCTTACATATAGCGAAAAACTCTGCCTTACGACCGATACATAACTTAAATCCAACAGGCTTACCACCAGATAGCTTCCTAAGTTTTTGTATAAACTCTAACATCCCTTTAGGGGTTGTGAATGCCGTATGTGCTGGTGGAGAAATAGCAATTTTTCCCGCCTCTACCTTGCGAATATTAGCAATCTCTTCTGTAACCTTAACTCCAGGTAAAATACCGCCATGCGCAGGTTTAGCCCCTTGCGATAATTTAAGTTCAATCATCTTTACTTCATTTCGGGTCGCAGTCTCAATATATAATTTCTCATCAAATCTACCATCTGTTGTTCTACACCCAAAGTATGCTGTGCCAACTTGAAAGATGATATCTCCTCCTTGCAAGTGATGTTCACTAAGACCTCCTTCACCAGTATTTTGTGCAAAACCACCAGCCTTAGCTCCTAAATTAATAGCCTTAACTGCATTTGCAGAAATAGCACCGAAACTCATTGCTGATACGTTGAGCCTTGATGCCAAGTATGGTTTCAAACAATCATCACCACCGATTAATAAGCTCGTTTTAACATCTTCGATTGATTTTGGAGACAAAGAATGTAACACCCAATTATAACCATTACGGTAAACATCCCTTGAAGTCCCAAAAGGAATGGTGTCAGATACATTCTTAGAACGCCTATAAATAAGGGAGCGCACTTCTCGGTTATAAGGACGCTCTTCTTCATCATTAGCAATGAAGTATTGTTGGATCTCAGGACGAATAAACTCAAATAAATACCGAAAGTGCCCAACTACTGGGAAGTTTCGCAAAATAGCCTTTCTTTTTTGTAATATGTCATATAGCCAGATTCCAAGAATAATCAAGATAAAAGCTGGTACCAGCTCCATTCGGTCAACTAGTATGAATCTAAAACATACTAATAAAAATATTATCCCAAACCCTACAAACCACTGTCTTCGCATAATTTCACTCCATTGAGTCTTCATTAAAAATCTAAAGTATTCCTAAGGTAAATGCAATTAAATATAAAAATAACTAAAGAAACCGTTACGAACTTTACAATCGATAGTTCAATAGACTAGTATCTTTATTCTTTATAATTCAAGGAGACGCAGGATGTATTTATCTGGATTTGGCAATTACCACCAAACTGAGGCCATAGCAGGTGCGCTTCCAACCGACCAAAACTCTCCTCAAAATTGCAATCTTGGTCTTTTTCCTGAGCAATTAAGTGGCAGCGCTTTTACAAGACAGAGACACTGTAATTTACGCTCTTGGCTATATAGAAAACAGCCTTCAGTGGTACATGCTAATTTTGAGTTATACTCCCAATCTATATGCAAACCCTTTTCAGACAACCAATCTCCAGCCCCTATACGTTGGTCTGCACAAAAGTCATCAAGTGAATCTATAGATTTTCTGTCAGGAATTACTCACATTGCTGGTAGTGCGAATATTAATTGTTTTATTTATCAAGCAAACAAATCACAAGAAAAAAGCTATTTTAATAATAAAGACGGAGAGTTATTATTTGTACCATATAACGGTGATATAAGATTAGTTACCGAATTTGGGGTACTAGAAATATCTCCTGGATCAATTGCTGTAATTCCCCGCGGCGTAGTATTTAAAATTGAACTTAGATCAGCAACTGCTGCAGGATATTTAGCTGAAAACAAGGGTCTTCCCTTAACTCTTCCACAACTTGGACCAATTGGAGCCAATGGACTAGCAAACCCAAGACACTTTTTATACCCAACCGCCGCTTTCGAAGATATTGATGATGAAGTTAAAATATATAGTAAATATCAAGATAAATTGTGGGTTTCAAAAAGCAGTACATCGCCAATTAATGTTGTTGCCTGGCATGGTAATTATGCCCCCTACTCTTATGATTTATCATTATTTAACACTATCAATACTGTTAGCTTTGATCATCCAGATCCATCTATTTTCACTGTTTTGACTTCGGAAAGTGAAGTTCCTGGTGTGGCCAATCTTGATTTTGTTATTTTTCCCCCAAGATGGATGGTAGCCGAGAATTCTTTTAGACCTCCATATTTTCATCGTAATATTATGAGTGAACTAATGGGACTTGTAGTAGGAGAATATGATGCTAAGGCTGAGGGATTTGAAGTTGGCGGAATTAGTATTCACAATTGTATGACACCACATGGTCCAGATAGCCTTTCCTACAGTCAGGCTGTTAATAGTGAATTAAAGCCGACATATTATAAAGATACATTAGCATTTATGCTTGAAACTAAAGATCCATGGTCCTACACAGATAGCGCCTTTGATAGTTCTACTAGACAAGAAAATTATACTGATTGTTGGCAAGGGTTTTAGTTTTAAATAGTTTTCCACGTTCCCTTTTTAATACAAGGAACGTGGATGTTTTATAGAATATAACCTAGAACAAATCGTCTTGCGTTAAGCCAGACTTCTCAAGCAACTTGCGTAAGGTTTTTAATGCCTCTACTTGAATTTGACGAACCCTTTCACGTGTTAGGCTAATTTCAGCTCCTACCTCTTCAAGTGTTGCTTTCTCAAATCCACGTAACCCAAATCTCCTGGAAATAACTTGACATTGATTGTAGGTTAACTCGTCAAGCAACTCCTCAATCTGACCACGCAAACTTTCATCAGTTAATAAAATAGCTGGATTAGCACTATTCTCATCAGGAATAGTATCAAGAAGTGACTTACCTTCATCGTTACCAATAGAACTATCATATGATGTTACTTTGTCATTTAGACAAAATAATTTCTCAACATCTTCCATCGGAACATCTAACATATCTGCAATTTCTTCTGCTGATGGCTCATGATCTAGCTTTTGAGTTAGCTGTCTCGCTGCTCTTAAATAGACATTAAGCTCTTTTAATACATGGATTGGAAGACGAATTGTGCGGGTTTGGTTCATAATAGCCCGCTCGATTGTTTGTCTAATCCACCATGTAGCATATGTTGAAAATCTAAATCCTCTGGTTGGGTCAAATTTTTCTACAGATTTCATCAGACCTAAGTTACCTTCCTCAATTAAATCTAATAAAGGTAAACCGCGATGCAAATATCTACGAGATATTTTAACAACCAACCTCAAGTTTGACTCAATCATTTTTTTTCGCGCAGCACCATCACCTTTTAGAGATAACTGTGCATAGTGAACTTCTTCCTCAGCAGTTAGTAAAGGAGAAAATCCAATTTCATTCAAATATAATTGCGTAGCATCAAGATTTTTAGATAACTTTTTCCCACCATGTTGGTAAGATGGAAAAGCATCCTTATCACTAAAATCATGATTAGTAGAGCTTACTTTTTCATCTCCATCAGATGAGTTATCTTTATCATTCTCATCATCCATATTATCTCCATCAATCATTGATGCTTTTATTTCCTCATTTTCAGAGCCTTCTCTACCTGTAACTGGTTCAGTATTATCCATATCTTATACTCCCACAAAAGGTTCTTTCTAATAAATTAACTGAAAAGAAGAGCAAAAGCAATTATCATTAGTTCCATACTAAAGATAACGAAGAGGATTTACCGGTTGTCCTTTCTTACGAATTTCAAAATGAACACCATAATATTTTCGGCCTATTACCCCCATTTCAGCAATTACTTGACCAGATTTCACATGGTCACCTTCTGCCACTAGATTGCGAGCGTTATTTCCATAAGCGGTTAAAAAAGAGTTGTTATGTTTGATTATGATTAAATTACCATAGTTTGTAAGCCCATTGCCTGCATAGGCAACAACACCATTTGTGGATGCATAAATTTTCTGACCTTTCTTTCCAGAAATGTTAATTCCTTTCTTCCCCTGCTTAGGCGCAAATCTTGATGCTACCTTACCCTTAGCAGGCCAACGCCAAGTATCTTTGCTATTACTAACTATTTTTGCTTTTCGATTAGATAGCTGAACTGGAGGAGAAGGAGTTCGGTATATTTTTTGTTTTAAATTAATTACTTGACCAATAGATAAAATATAAGGACTACGTAAATTGTTACTTTTTGCTAGTTGTCGATAATCTGCGTCATATCGAAAAGCAATAGAATATAAAGTATCACCTTTTTTAACAATATGACGAGAAGCTGTTGAGTCTACAGGATTCCAGATTGACTCAACAACAGGGGCAAGAGTATCTCGAGGGCCACATGACTGCAACCCCAAGATTAAAAGCAATAAAATCCATTTGCTCATGTTTTGCTATATCCATTTATATATACAATATCCAACTATTGAAACAAGAATTAGGGCATAACCAATAATATCAACGTAACGACGCAGATTTTTTTCAAGGGTATCACCTGCATAAAATAAGATACCAGAAACCAAGAAAAATCTCATTCCTCTACCAATTATCGAACCGATAATAAACACAAACATTGGAACATGCATTGCACCAGCGGTTATTGTGAAAATTTTATAGGGAAAAGGCGTAAACCCAGCAAAAATAACGAGCCAGACACTACTATGACTTAGCCACTCCTTAAGATTAATGTAATGATTAGCAAAAGATGAATCAAGAAGATAAGGCTCAATAAAAGTTATTGCATACATCCCAATATAATAACCAAGTATACCACCTGCCACTGAAAATAAAGTGGCTATCAAGGCGTAATACCAAGACTTTTTAGGAGTGGCTAAGCCCATACTTATTAACATCATGTCAGGAGGAATCGGGAAAAAACAAGATTCAACAAAAGATACACCGGCTAAGTAATAGCGAGCATGCCTATGTCCAGACCAGAAGATTGTTCTGTCGTACAAATAAGAAAATATTTTCATGATTTTAATTTAATTCCATCTGTCCAAGAAGATATATTATTAAATACTTTATAGTTAGTCATATCAAGGTGCAAGGGAGTAATTGACACAAACCCTCTATTTACTGCATAAAAATCTGTCCCAGGGCCTGCATCGGCCTCCTCACCTTGTTGTCCTATCCAAAATATCTCTCTGCCTCGAGGGTCTAGAAGTTTTTGCGTTTTTTCAGAATTATGACGTGTACCAAGTCTAGTTATTTCAATTCCATTAATTTCTTCTAATGGCAAATCAGGAACATTAACATTTAACATGGTCTGCATGGGTAATGGATTATGCGTGACTTGATTTACAATTTGTGACGCTACAACAGCTGCTGTTGAATAGTGTTGTACATCTTTACTAACACAAGAAATAGCAAGAGATGAAAGTCCTAAATTACAACCCTCCATTGCAGCGGCAATCGTACCAGAATACAAGACATCATCACCTAGGTTAGCCCCATCATTTATCCCTGAAACCACCACATCAAACTTATGATCAAAATAACCGGTTAAAGCTAAGTGAACACAATCTGTAGGTGTTCCATCTACACAATGAGAACCATTTTCTAATTGCCTTATTCGCAAAGGGTTTAGGAGAGTTAAAGAATTACTTGCTCCACTCCTATTACGCTCAGGAGCCAAAACATTTATTTCTGCAATCTTAGCCATTTCAATTCGAAGAGCCTCAATCCCTGGAGCCAATACACCATCATCATTACTAATTAAAATCCGCATAGAATAATTCCTTTATATACTCATCTAGTGCTTAACTGGTGATTCAAGCCACTTTATTATTGCTAGACGTTCATTAATATCTTGTTGATTTTTATTGATTTCAGCAAGTAATTCCACATCATTTTGCTGTTTATTTTCTAAATCAATCATTTTTGCTAACTTTTCTTGCATTTTTAGAATTGTTATACCATATCCTTGTGGATCTAATTGTAGGGAAATAGCCAAATCATTAATATGAGAGGCTATTCCATTTAGCTCATCACAGCTGACCCCGTTTAAATGTTTTTTTGGGCAGCTGGTTAGCTCTTTTTGAATTTTTTGCGGATTCATTTTATAAAAATTCGCATCCTCAGCAAAAGCCGAACAACTCAAAAAAAAGACTAAATAAACTAATTTTCTTAACATTATCTAAGCTCTCCTGGTCGATTTTCCAGAACTCTTTCTAGATTGAAATTGTCTGTTCTTACCATTATAACTACTTGAGTTATTATTGGAACGGCGCTGAATCGGTTTTTTTGCAACAGGATTAACAGGCAGGTTATGTTTTGGCTCAAAATCCTCTACTTCTATCCGCTCAATTTTACGTTTAATTAATCTTTCAATCTCTTGTAACTGTCCAACTTCATCAGCACAAACCAATGAAACAGCACAACCAGAAGCCCCTGCTCGACCGGTTCTACCTATTCTATGAACATAATCTTCAGCCACTTGTGGAAGATCAAAGTTTACAACAGAAGGTAAATCGTCAATATCTATACCTCGTGCAGCAATGTCGGTTGCTACTAAAATATGTACTTTCCCATTTTTAAAGTCATTCAATGCTTTTGTTCTTTGTGATTGACTTTTATTACCATGAATTGCCAATGCATCAATACCATCTACGGCGAGGAGTTTTACTAATTTATTTGCACCATGCTTGGTTCTTGCAAAAACTAAAGCCTGATCCCAATTCTCATTTCTGATTAAATGACTAAGCAAATCAGCTTTCCTTGCTTTATCTACAGGATGAACTTTCTGATTTACGCTAGCAGCGGCTTCATTGCGAGGAGCAACACTAATCTCAACTGGCTTATCTAAAAACTCTTTTGCTAGATGGCAAATTTCTTTAGAAAAAGTTGCTGAAAACAATAACGTCTGCTTAACTTTTGGCAGCTTAGACATTATACGTTTGATATCATTAATGAATCCCATATCTAGCATTCTATCAGCTTCATCCAAAACTAGTGTTTTTACATTATCAAAACGGACCGCTCTTTGTTGATATAAATCTAGCAATCTTCCAGGAGTAGCTACTAGAATATCTAATCCACCACGTAGCTTCATCATTTGTGGATTTATTTTCACTCCTCCAAACACAGCTGCCGTTCGCAACTTAGGTAAATACTTTCCGTACAAACATACGCTATCATGGATTTGTGATGCCAATTCTCTTGTAGGAGCTAAGATTAAGATGCTAATTTGATTGCTACCAGACACCGGCATCGTGGATAATCGGTGTAATAATGGCAAACTAAATCCTGCTGTTTTTCCGGTACCTGTTTGCGCAGATGCTAATAAGTCTTTTCCAGATAAAACATTTGGAATTGCTTGAACTTGAATTGGGGTGGGAGTAGAGTAGTTTTGCTCCAATACGGCCCGTAATATAGGCTCTGACAAGCCGAGATCTTTAAACAACATGATTAAGTTTCCTAATAATCTATAATTTTGATCCAAATCATACCACAAGATTAAACTTTAATCATTAAATCAATAATATTTACTCCATCCGAATTACTTGGTCAGACCTGTTCGGACCATCTAATGACTTTCAAAATCAATCCAGCTGGATAACCCGCATAAAGCGGGTTACGTAGGTATTAAGGGTATCTTCTAACAACAATTATCGGTAAATTGCCAACACATCCTATTTATCAGGAGTAATACTTTTTAAAATACCTAGCAACTTTTCAGTACCATCTTCAATCATGTCCTCAAGCGGGACTTTAAAAAATCTATCTCTAGATTTGGAATAATCAGGCTCTGAATTAAAGAATTTTGAAATTGCTTTTCTAATAATCTTATAACATAAATATAAGCTTGGAAAAGAAACCAGGCTCACAGCAAGTTTATTTTCTGCATCAGAGATTTTTTGTATGCACTCCTCCATGGTAATATCCCCAACCATTTTTTTATAACAAGTATCGCAAACTAAACTTTGATACTGATTAATTGCTTGAGAATTGAATTTACCAGACTTTTTTTCATTACGAATATAGTTACATACTTCACCAACCTCATTAATTACATCTACTAATAAAAGTATCTCATTTTGTAGCTCAGCATCGCCACACAGAATATAAGAGGTTATCTCGGAAGATAATTGTGGCATATAATTAGAAAGGTGATAGATTGCGTAAGATTTTTGTTTCCATTTAGGATCTGATTTAATTGTAACCAAATCTTCTGGTGCAACTATCTTCTCAGTAAGTAGTCTTTGCTCAATATACATTGACAGTGCTTTATAATAATATGGATCTTCCTGAAAATTTGACTCAGTATATGCTCCAAATATTGGCTGCTTTAATGAGTCTGGGGTGAAATAACAAGGACTTTCATTAAAAAACTGCGCGGCATACCAATATAAAATCCATCCTTCATCTTTTATATTAAGCTTTTCTTCATTACAAACAAATGATTTTAAAGCATAACGCATATGATAGGCCATTGGCGACGAGCTGAGCTTAAGCTCTGGATCATATTTTTGACGCATCCGATTTAAAAGACCGGATGTACTTGGCTTATGTCTTTTTTTACCTCTGTGGGATTCGAAGTGATCTTGGTGGGGAAGTGCGTAGATGTGTGGGCTCACCCTTGGTTTTGTTGTATCGTTTGCAAATAAGGGAACCGTTTGCCAGAAATACTCTCGTTCTATTATTGAGCTGTTTAAATGATACTCACCATAAAAACCATAAAACTGCCTAAGGTTTTTTATTTCCGAACAGTCAGCTTCTTTTTTCTGTTGCTTAGAATTAAACCACTTAATACCTTTGCCAACCACTGGTTGATCGACTGCCAAATACAATGGAATATCTAGTCTATCAAGTATTTTTGCTTGTTGAATAGCCGTCCATGCTCCGCGGCTGAATCCAGAAAGAGTTATACCATCAACTGCAACAGTTTTAGTAGTACAGTCAAGGGTAGATTCCTTGTTAGTAGCGCCTTTTTTTTGTTCTGAAATTATAACTGAGCCACCAAATTCTTCCTTCAATTTTTCTATATCTAGAGTTACCACACCATTACTAGACTTAAATAACTTATCGATTTTGCCAGTCACAATTCCTAGATTAGGATTTATAGCCCCACCACCTACTAATGGCGACTGGCAACCATCGATATATATTTTTATAACATCATCATCTGGCTGAAAATCTGTAAATACAGAGTCATTTTCATAATAACCTGTAGCAGTTTCATTTGTTCCTGCAAAAAAGAACATCACCTTAGGCATAAATATAGCTCTATTTGAATTTATATAATACAATTATAGACTATTTAAAACCAAAGGCGAGTTGCACCTAAAAGTAATTAATTACTTTTAGGTTCTTTTTTAACTGCTGGTGCCTTTTTAGGGGCCGGTTTTTTTACTTCCTCGCTCGAATCTGAATTTCTGCAACATAAATGCTTATGACTACATAAAACCAAGCCAACAATAAACATTCCTAGAATACCAACTCCACTAAGAGTTAGAAGGGTTAACAGCGTCGCTAATATTAAAAATATAGCGCCAACAATCTCTCTACGATGTGTAGATAGACAAGATCTAACTTTACATTCTGTACTCTTCAGCATTTTATCCTCCATGAATAAACGTTTTACAATACTTATAATAGACCAATTTTATAAAAAACAACACAGATTAATTGTTTTAATTTCAAATTTCAGAAACAACAACTTGCTTTTGAGTTCCTAGACCTGATATTTGCATAGAAATACTATCGTTAGGCTTTAAATATTCATGTTTCCAGGAGCTAGCACTCCCTGGAGCGGATCCCATTGAAATTATGTCTCCTGGATATAATGTAAAATATTTACTTAAATAACTGATAATTGATTGTTCATTATGAATATAATCACTAGTTTTGAAATTTTGACGCAAATGCCCATTGACCCAAAGTTTAATTTCTAGTTTTGCAGAGTCAGATACCTCATCTTTTGTCACTATATAAGGTCCTAACGGAGCAGATCCGTCAAAGCACTTTCCTTTGGTGAATTGTGTATCTGATGTTTCAAACTGCAAGTGACGATCAGATAAGTCATTGCAACAAGTATATCCAAAGATATAATCTCGAGCATTTTCTTTTGAAATATATTTTCCTTGCTTGCCTATAACAATTGCAAGCTCAGCCTCCCAATCCAATTTCGTAAGACAACTAGAATAACTAATTGGATCAAATGGTCCGGATACAACACAATTAGGCTTCATAAAAATGATTGGTTCAGACTCAAGATCAACCTGAACACCCATTTCTTGCGCATGCTCTTGTGAATTAAATCCGATAAATATTAACTTACCAGGGGTCTTTATAGGAGAACCAATACGAACATCGCTGTCTACCAATGGTAGTTTTGCAATGTCTAGTTTCCTCATATTATCAAAAAGATTACTATTATTTAAAATACTAGGCTCATAGTCAGAAACATAGTCGGAAATATCCCTAATATTTAAAGATTCATCAAGAATACCAGCCCTCTCATCACCCTTATCACCAAATCGTACCAGTCTCATTATTTGGAGTCATCACTTGGACTATCGTCTACTTTAACTTCTTCTTTTTTAGGAGCTTCCTTAGCCTCACTTTTTACTTCTGCTTTTACTTCCGCTTTTACTTCAAGTTCCTCTTTAGGCTTTTCATCGGCAACAGGTTCCTTTTTAGGAGCTTCTTTAGCTTCAGTTTTTACCTCTGCTTTTACTTCACTATTATCATCTGATTTCTTTTCAGCGGAACTTTCTTCCGTTTGAGGATGAGCAGCTTTATACTCAACAATAATTTCAGAAATACTTTTTCTAACGTCTTTAAATAATTTACCCGCCATAGAAGTTATTTCACCTAAATCTGGAATTTTAGACTTTTGATCAGCCATTTTCCTGCTCCTTAAGTTTTAGAATATGCTTTATAACGAAGAATGTTATAAAATCATCTAATTATTGATTTACAGAACAACTAAACCTAATTTTAGCTTAATAGATCAAATGGAATATTTCAAGGTTCAATAGTCTGAACATCATTATTAGCTTCAAGCAATTTTATATGCTTGATGAAATCCGGAGACAAACCATACATACCGTCTACCAACGGTATGAATTTTGCGTATAAGTAAGACTTACTCACATAATCTTTGGAAGGAACTAGAGATGTCATTTGAGTTGCTAGAATTAGCAATGACACGATGAATACACCACGAAGAAGCCCAAAACCCATACCCAACAAGCGATCGGTGCCAGTTAAACCAGTGCTCTTTAAGATGTAACTAAGAAGTATATTAAATAAACTTCCTCCAACAACAACAAGTAATAAAATAATAACGCCTCCAGATACAAGGCGTGCGGAATCACTACTAATGTATGGCTTTAAATAAAATGCTACTTCCTGACAATAAGAATATGCTAACCAAATGGCAAGAACCCATATGCAAAGAGCCACCAACTCTTTTACAAAACCACGAACCAAACCAGTTACAACTGATAGACCAATAATACCGATGATAAAAGCATCTATCATATTAAAATCTGCCATATTTAACTAACTCCAGTCTGAACAATAAATCCGTTCAATTGCATTTTTGTGATTAGTTTTTTTTGTAAGTCAACAGCCTCTTCACGCTCACTTAGCTTGCCAACTACTACTTGATATAAATTACCTCGCTCTCTGTCTATAATATTATAAGAAGCAAGATAACCATTATCTTTTAATTTCTCCACCAAAATATCAGCATTACTTCTTTGAGTAAAGGTCGCAACTTGAATAGAAAACATTAACTCTTCATCTTTCAAATTTGTAGTAGGATTGGCCACAGCTTTTGCAAGCTGAGTTTCTTGTTTAATATTAGATTTAGTATTTAGAGGTGAGGCCTTAGCTATTACAGAATTTCTACGAACACTAGCTACTTCAACTACAGGAGCCTTTGCAATTTTTGCTTGTTTAAAAAGTGCTTGATTAGTAGGAGCAGCAACTTTAGGCAGCTCCGGTTTTGCTGGGAGTTTTAAAGCCAACTTAATATTTTTCTCAAAATTTCGATTAGATTTTTTCATCAAGGCCGGCAAAAAAATAACCGCAATAGATATTAATACGACCAACCCAATTAGTCTATGTTTGGTCTGCTCAGATATCGATAGATTCATGTGTTAAATTCTCCATAACTGCACCCACTAATAAAAATGAGCCATAAATTACAATTAAATCACCAGCCTTAGCCACACTGGCAGCTGCATCATATGCTGCGACTGGGTTCTTATAACAAAAGTGATCATAATTGGTCTCGGCATAAAGAGCATCAACTAACTCGCTCTCAGATGCCCCTCTCTTATGCTCTAACAAAGCTGGGTACCAATTACTTACAATACCAGTTAAAGGTTTAATTAAACCTCGAACCTTTTTATCGCTCAACCCAGAAAAAACGGCGTGAACCCTACCTTTATTTTTAATTCCCAATATATAATTAGCAAGCAATTCTACTGATTGTGGGTTGTGAGAGACATCGTACAATAATTTTACACTTTTGTCTACTAGATGTAACCTTCCTGGAATATGTACATTCAACATTGCATCACACCAATGTTCAGATGTTACTGGTATTAGATCTGATAAGCAATCACTTGCAACAATAGCAGCCATTGCAGATTTCATATTTACGAGAGGAATAGGTAGCGAGATATTAAAAATATCGTTCCTATCTATTTGAAGAATGTTATTAGAAATTGTATAAGTGTAATCTCTACCTAAACAAAGTAGATTAGTACCTGTTTGTTTGGCGTGTTCTTCTATGCTTTCTGGCATAAATTCATCAGCAAAAATACATGTTTTGTGTGCACGCATAATACCAGCTTTTTCAAAGCCTATCTGCTCAAGATTATTTCCCAAATACTCCTCGTGATCAAGAGCAATGGTGGTGATTATTGATAAATCTGAATCAATAATATTGGTTGCATCTAGACGACCGCCAAGTCCAACTTCTAAGATTATTACATCCAAGGAAGATGATTTAAAATATAATAATGCAGCAAGTAAGGATGCCTCAAAATAGGTGACATTAACATCACCACGTACAGATTCAATTTGTGAGAAGGCTTTGCATAAATCATCGTCACTTATTTGTTTGTTATCAACACATATTCGTTCATTAAACTCGATTAAATGTGGAGATGTAAAGCAACCAACCCTGTAACCTGCCGATTTGTAAATAGCTTGCAAAGAGGCCGCGGTTGACCCCTTTCCGTTAGTACCTGCTATGGTTATAACTGGTATTTGCCAATTTAAGACATTCAATCTCTTAGCTATTTTTTTTGGATCTTCTAGACGTAGACGAACTTCTTTGAAATGGCGATTTTCTAAGAAATCGAGCCACTTAGGAAGATCCCAAGTGGAAAATGGCTCGTCAATCATGACATTTCCTATGCAACTATTGAATGGCGTAACTTAGCAATTAATTCGGCAACTGTATCACGCATTTTCTCACGCTCTACTATCATATCAATATGACCATGCTCTAGCAAAAATTCACTGCGTTGAAACCCTTCTGGCAACTGTTGACGAACTGTTTGCTCAATAACACGAGGGCCAGCAAATCCTATAAGCGCATTTGGTTCAGCAATAATTATATCGCCTAAGCTCGCAAAACTCGCAGAAACACCACCCATTGTTGGATCAGTTAAAACAACAATAAAAGGCAAGCCTTTAGCAGAAAGCTTGGCAAGAGCCGCTGATGTTTTCGCCATTTGCATTAGTGAGAACAATCCTTCTTGCATTCTTGCACCACCACTGGCAGTAAAACAAATATAACTGCAATTATCAGCAATAGCTAAGTCAACCCCACGAACAAATTTTTCACCAACTGTTGCTCCCATAGAGCCGCCCATAAACTTAAATTCAAATGCGCTAGCAACAACTGGTTGATTTTTTAAATTGCCTTTTACAACAACAATTGCTTCTTTCTCTTGAGTTTGCTTTTGAGCCTGAATAATTCGATCTTTATATTTTTTAGAGTCTCTAAATTTAAGCCTATCTATTGGTTCAAGATCTGCAGCAATTTCAACTGTACTTCCATCATCTAAAAAGCAGTTCAACCTATCACGAGCACCCATTCGATGATGATGATTACATTTACTGCAAACCAACTGGTTTTTCTCAAGCTCAGTTCGATATAAAACTTCGCCACAACCTAAACACTTAACCCATAGACCTTCAGGAACGCCTTTCTTTTGGGCTGTATCTGTTCTGACCCTTGAAGGCAATAATTTCTTCAACCAACTCATAAATAATAATCCACGTTATACCAATATGAGCAATATTATACCCCAACTTAATCAATACTCATATCCCAAATTTGTATTGAGTTTTAGTTAGTCGTAATTATTAAGAAAAAACTCAGTATTTTAACCATTAAAAGCATAAAGTTTTTTAAAAAATGGTCGCTATTAGTAACATATAGAACAAAAACAGGTGACGCAATGCTTAAAATAATAACAACAGTTGCTACTTTACTTATATTTTTCCAAACCAATTGTTATGCCAGACATGTGTATGGTGAAAAATTATGTGACTCTCCAGGTTATTTTTGTATCAAGGCAAAAGCGAATGATACATGGGAGAGTCTTTTTCCAACGGATCAGTCTCGAGATATAGTAAAAAGAGTTAATCGAATGAATATTCGACTAAGAACAGGCACAACTATTGCCATTCCTAAGAAGCTCAATGAAATTAGCATTTATGATGTTTCTCCTTTTCCACGATATATAGAACCTACTGGTGAAAAAATGATTTATGTTAATCAAAAAGAATTAGCCTGGGCTGCATATAATGAAGAAGGTGAGCTGGTTTGGTGGGGTCCAATATCCAGTGGATCTGGCAAATGCAAATCAGATGGTCATTGCGCCACTCCTCCAGGATCATATAGAGTAATTAGAAAACAAGAGATTGATTGTGTTTCAACTGTATTTCCAGTGAGAGCAAATGGCGAAAATGGCGGTGCTATGATGCCATATTGTATGCACTATTACCGTGGATTTGCCCTACATGGTAGCACATCAGTCCCTGGTTATAGAGCGAGTCATGGTTGTGTTCGCATGTTTATTGAAGATGCGAGATGGCTAAATGAAGAGTTTATATCTGTTCCAGCGGCCGGTGGCTACAAAGGCACAAGAGTGGTTGTAACGTCGGTATAGATTTAACATGCTTTATATTTTTATTTGATATAATTCTCAAGTTCCATTTATTTTTCCTTAAATTCATATATACAATCCCAATCATTTGGAGGATTTGTATTTTTAAAACCAGCAATACGCTCTACAAAGACATTGGGTAGCGACTCAGAATAGTTGTTGTTCATTATAAAGCCACTCTAAATTCGTATCGATTAATAAACAATCCAATAACAATGTCATGCATTTTCTCTAGTTTTGAAAAGCAAATTGTTCTTCTTGCCAAACGTTTGATACGCGAGCGTA
>JARGPO010000038.1 GCA_029213075.1 Legionellaceae bacterium
AAAATCAACCTGCATTTGCTCTCCTGGTTCTGTCTCAAAACGAACTAATGGTCTTACTTTTACTGTTGGTTTTAATTTTTGTAAATAATTTCTAAGCGTTGATAGACAACCTGTATAACCTTGGGATTTTATCTCCATAAACAAAACTGTGGCTGGCAACCAGTTAGGCTTCGCTTCTGAGATTCTTGATAATAAATATGCCTTATAATTATCTAGTTTAGTTTTTCTCAGCACCTGTTTGTTATACATTACTGGACGACCATCTCTTACATACTTGCGAACCGTATTAATTGAATGACCTGTACTTGATGATATCTTTTTTAAACTCATTCCATGTTTATGCATAATTTCTAATTCTAACACTTCTAATTCCCCTATCATTTTGCTCTCCATTTCTTTATCTGGAGAACTTAGTTAACTAAATAAGGGATCAATTTTCAATTGGTGGGGGGATCAGTTTATAATTAGTGGTAACATGTGTTTTGATTGAGACAAAGTCGCTTGGTGTTAACATGTTTATCTCTTATCTAGAGTGTCCAGATCAATTAAACCACATCAAAACGTCCGCTTACGAAAGAAGAGAAAAAGAAAAATCGCGCATTATCTAGTGAGCGTGTTTTGAATGAAAATGTGATCGGTATACTCAAGAAGTTTAAAATCATATCGGATCGCTATCGAAATAGGCGAAAGCGATTTGGACTCAGATTTAATTTAATTGCTGGAATTTATAACATGGAGCTGGCCTAGTGAAGTTTCGAAAGAGGTCTACTATCAAAAATTGGATGTAGATTTAAAATAGTATCAATGTTCGAGTGGAACGCTAGGTTGAAATACAAGGTTAATGGGCTATGGCCGAGATAAAAGAATGTATCGTTTGATAGCGTTGCTGTGCAAGCATCACATCAAATCTAATTGGATGCTTTAGATTGTCAAAGGTAAACTCTGGGTAACTAATACGGTATAAATTAAGTTTGCGTTGAATACCATTTAAATAAACTTCGTATATTTTAATTAATATTTCTAACTCTTCTTTATCAGCAAAATAATTTTGCAAATAATCTTGTAATTTATCAATTGACCCAGCTTGTTCGATGAGTAAAGTAGCTATTTGGTATAAGCGATCGCGAATAGATTTTTTTGTAAATACCGACTCAAAGTTTTCACTCCAGTTAAAGGCATTTAATTGGTTTAAATAGGGTTTGGCTAAATCAGGTCTTTTTTCAGTAATACAATTTAAAATACCAATGATATTAAGTTGTACATAAGGAATAGCTAAATGATGTAGTTTACAAATGGCGATCCACTCTTTAGCATGCGAATTGTAAAGTGTGTTATTGTTTGCAGCCAATTGACTTATAAAAATTCTAATCAATTTATCAATGCTATTATATATTTCCTGCCAGGATCCTTTGCTTTTTGACTCTGTTGATACAGTATGGATAAGGGTTGTAAGTAATTTATCAAGGGCTGCATTTAATACTTTTTCGGCGTCTTTTTGTGTTTTAATATTTGAAATTATTTGTGAGCATTCATCAAAAGCACTGATTGTTTTGGTTAGAAAATTAATCTGAGATAATTTTGTTTTTTTGCTTGAAGGCAAAAAAGCATGTTCTTTCTCTTTATCTTGAATTTCTTGTGATAAAGAGATAGAAGCATGCTTAATATATTCTTGAACTTTGATTAACATTTTATCATTATCCATGATGAGCTTAGTCCTTCAAGGGATAGAGCGATTTTGTCCCCGATATTTTTTTGCAACCAAATCAGGATCAACTTCTTCACATAATAAAATAGGGCCTACTTTCAACTCAGCTAGATTTGCAAATCCACAAGGTCCTGGATAGGGAGGTTCAGGATTTCTAAAAGTACCGAATAGAATATCCCAAGTTGGCAGATCTGCAAAATTATAATATTGAACACTACGTGCGTGATGAATAAGATGCATTTCAGGTCGTTGAATAAAATATCCCAACCATTGTGGGGTCTTGATGTTAGTATGATAAAATAAATTTATTAAAATAACCCAAAATTGTGCCCAAGCAGCGCCAATCGGGTCTAATCCGAGGATAGTAACACTTACAAAAGCTGTAAAAAAGACTTCGAGGATGTTTTCCAAAGGATGTTTATAAAAAGAGGTGATGGTTTGTATTCGACTAGGTGCATGATGAAACTGATGGACTGAAAGCCACAAAAAATAATTATCATGACGGAATCTATGTGTCCAATAATCAACAAATGTAGTTCCTAGATACCCTAGAATACCGCCGACAAAAGGTGTCAGAAAAGGCTGCAGATTAAATAGATGAATATCTTTTAATGCAGGAGTGGCATAATACCAATAACTAAAGACTAGCACTAAAATTAAACGAAAGAGATAGCTTATCGTCGAGCGAATCCACCAACCAGGTACTTTAGGTAAATCTTGTTGATTTGGGAATTTTTTTTCAAGTATGCTAAAAATGACCGCTGCAAAAACCAAAATAGACATCATTGTAGTGGTTGAAATCATAAGAGTAGATATATTCATAACTGGCATAAGATTCTCGTTTTGTTTCTCTCATTATAGTGTAGTTTACAAAAATCGAAATGACCATCTTTTTCTTCTTATACTCCGCGTGTCGTTAGTTGCAAAGAGACATCAAAATTGAGCAAGTTAGATGTACGCAAGATACCCGAAAATTCAAGGATTAGAAGAAGAAAAGTTTCGTCGGTTAACTGGAAAAAATCGGTCTTCCTCGTCTCATTTCTCCTGTGTATCGATGTAACAAAACTGGCCTTTAAATCGCGCTTTTAATTGAATGTCTGGATACCAAGGTCGTGTTCTCGCGAAAGCCACTACTTGTGTGCAGATCTCTTCGTGCATTTTCGGCGAAACTTTAGAGCCACCGCTATGAGGGGCATGTGTCCATTTTTTCATGCACGAAAAGGTACCACCTTTTACGTATCATGAAAACTTAAGATTATTTAATGGCTGGTTCGAACAAGTTTTATGTCCTGTTTTAGAGCCTGGAAAATTTATCATCCTTGATAATGCAAGCTTTCATAAGTCATATGAAATTTAAGAGCTAGCAAGTAGTAAAGGATGTGAAATTATTTTTTTTATCGCCTTATTCTCCAGATCTAAATCCAATTGAACATGTCTCGCCAAATTTTAAAACAATTTAAGAGAATGCATTAAAAAAGCTAAAAACTTTAAAGCTACCATCACAAAATCTATACAGGAAACTTTTATTGGTTAGCTATAGAAATTAATCATGCATAAATTTCGAACCCTTGGAAGTCGAGAAACAGGCGCTGAAAAATAGTTTTAACAGCCGAGAATCCGTAGCATCGTCTTTTGGCCACTTTTATTTTATTATTCATTCCCTCAACAAAGCCGCTGTTTTTTAGTTTTTTAAAGTAACTGACGATGTAAGGTTTGTATTTTCCCAGTGTTGGAATAAACCTCAGTGCTCCCCTAAAATCTTTAACATAAAAGGTCACGATAGGCTTTCATTCAATAAGTAGGTTTACATCGTTGGACTATTATTATTTTCAGACTCAAAGGTATTATCTTGAACCTTATCATCAGAATATGAATTATCCTTTGGTTTCAATAAGCAAACCATACCAACAAATGGTGACAACAAAACAGTCAATGCAATACCAACTACAATCCTCACAAGAGAGATGACAGCAGCAAACATTCTTGCACATTCTACAGCCACTTTCATTGTAAAACCATTAGCATCACCTTTTTCCAGCTGATGTTCAGACCAATTCCATAGACGGCGTGCCACTAAAGGAAGAATAAAAATATCAAGCACTCCTTTAAAGGAGGAGTAGTTGGAAATTGGACTAGAGTCATCGTGAAAACTATAAATGTTATATGACCGATGCTTCCCAACCAAAATATTATAAGTGACCGATAGAGCACCGAGAAATCCTAATTCTTCACCCCATGCTTGTGCAATAAAATCGGTTAATAAAATATCTTTTTGGGGAATATCATCCTTTATGCAGCCTGTGCTTATTCCAAAAGGATTAAGGCCTGTGAGTGTATCTTTTGACATAATATTCTCCATTTAAATTTAGGTTAACAATATATATCATTAATTATAGGATAAAAACATCGATTTGAGTATATTTTGGCCACTTATCTTAATTATATCATACAAATATCATTTTGAGTGTATTTTAATCATTTATCGAGTTGCCTCATAACTAATGTTTCTGAAGAAGAAAAACAACAATTGACATTTTTATGGGTAAGTTATATGTATTGGTGTCATTACCTTGGTCCAAACATAACTTATGTCACCATACCACTTTTGATTAGGAGCACTAGCTTTAAAATTACGGCCTAAAATATTCTCTGCAATTGGTAAATTATGTTTTGAATCAGTTGTTAGTTTAAATTTTTTCTTGGCTTTAGTTTTAATCCAAGACTTTTCATCCTTCTAGCAACGCGATTTTTGCTACATATCTCTCCATCATCATGTAAATCTTTTGTTAATCTAGGTGAGCCATACCGTCCTCGATGACGTTCAAAAATAGCGACTATTTTTTTATCTAGATTATTATTAACTTGTTGTCGGTTACTTGGTTTACGCTTTAGCCAGCTATAAAAACCGCTATGGTCAATGAAAAACATATGACACATCCTTTGAATACTAAATTCCAATTGGTTAGCTTTTATGAATGCGTACTTCACTTCTGGTGAGCAGCAAAGTACGTTGCTGCCTTTTTTAAGATTTATTTCTCCTCTCGAACTATTGATAACTCTTTATGTAAGCGACGATTTTCTGCAAGCAGGCTTGCCATATTTTTTGCGCCAGCAGTGTTAACTGATAAAATATTACCAGCTGTTTTTAGCTTATGTATCATGTATGAAGTGTACCGCAAGGTATCCCTAATTCGTTAGCAGTTCTTACGATGGATGATGATTTTAATGCTAATGTTACTGCTTCTTGTTTGAACTCATTTGTATATTTCCTCATTTCTCTAACCATTGTATACACCTTTTTGTTTTATTGTAATTCTAACAAATTAGTGTCTAGTTTTCTGGGGTAAGATCACTTCGTCTTTTTCTCATGAATAAGTCAGCAATCTAATCGATAATCTACGCGATAAAAGCATACGTTATTTTTTCTGGCCTCCTGGCTGGCTCATTATTTCAATGGCTCGAGCTGAGTCAATCACGTCACCATATTTAGCATTCATCTCAAACAGTGATTGTTTATGAGATTCTTCCCAACGATCTGCAACCGCATCTTGAACAATCATCATTCTAAAACCTTTTTGTACACCATCT
>JARGPO010000042.1 GCA_029213075.1 Legionellaceae bacterium
CGTCCTTCAGCTCAAAGCGATAAATAATTTACTGAATGTGACAAGTTATTAGGGTCTGTTGACAATTGTTACCACCAGCTGAAAACACAATATTCCCCTACCTCCGCCTAGATGGTCCGACTTGTTCGGACCATCTAGGGAGTTTTAAAATAAATCTGGCTAGATACCCTGCATAAAGCAGGGTAAGGAGGGGGTAATGACGTCGCTTAATGCAGCGCTATTAGGCCAAGACCCAACCTATAAATTTTTCAGTCTAACGATTAGATAGTTTAACTTTGATGTTCTTGCCCTGGTTATATCCCAGTAATAATTGAATTTTCTATGTATTGTTCTTAGAGTTTATCAAATATATTTATTATTTAACTGCCTTTTCATCAACCAAAAAACCACCAACTTGCGCATCCCATAGTTTTTTATAAAGACCACAACTTGCTAGCAGTTCTTCGTGAGAGCCCTCCTCAACAATTTTACCTTGATCAAAAACTAATAATCGATCCATATGTAGCAAAGTTGATAAACGGTGTGCGATGACAATAGTTGTTTTATTTTGCATTAGCTCCCAAAGACTGTCTTGGATCAAAGATTCAGTAACAGAGTCTAGTTGTGATGTTGCTTCATCAAGAATGAGTATTGGCGAATTTTTTAAAATGGCGCGCGCTATGGCTATACGTTGTCGTTGCCCTCCTGATAGCTTGACACCACGCTCGCCAACGAGAGTAGCATAGCCATTAGGTAGGCTTACTATAAAATCATGAGCATTAACTTTTTTTGCAGCATCAATAACCTCGGAGTCTGTGCTATCAATTTTACCATAACGAATATTATCCATTAGGCTTCTGTGAAAAAGACCTGGTTCTTGCGGAATCATAGCAATGTTTTCGTGTAACGAATCTTGACTAACATCACGAATATCTTGCCCATCTATAAGAATTGCGCCATCAGTAACATCGTAAAATCGTAATATTAAATTAACAAAAGTAGTTTTACCCCCTCCTGAATACCCAACAAGCCCAACTCTTTGTCCAGGATTAATTTCAATAGATTTATTTTGAAAAAGAGGTTCAGCATACTTATAATTAAACTTAACATTACTAAAAATAATTTGTCCTTTACTACATTCAAGATGTTTTGCACCAGGCTTATCTTGTGTTTCAAGCGGTGTCATTAAGGTAAATAAACTATGTTTGCATCGACCTACAACTTTATTAAACTCATCTACCTCTAACATCGTAAACCACATCATATGCCCTACTTCTAGGGAAAGACCAAAAATTAGCACAAAGTCGCCAATTGAGACTAGATTCTTGTTATATAAATTAACCAAAAAATAAGCGGAAAACCCCATCATTATAGCTATTAATCCACCTTGAATAGAGTTTACAAAAAGTGCGTATAAATAAGTATTTGCATAGGTTTTTTGCTGCTTATGAAAATACGATGACATTCTTAGATTTTCATAAGGTTTTTTAGAAAAAAGTCTGACATTACTTTGATTGGATACAGTATCAACAATCTCACCTACAACGTTAGACTCTGCTTCAGCATGGGCATTTGATAATGCAACATATTTTTTAGACATTAAAATACTAGTTCCAGAAAACAAACAAAACCATGACGTTAAGATTAAACAAAATATTGGATTAACAAGATAAGATGCTATAAATGCGGTAAGAAGGAGTGATATTCCTCTTAAAAAGTTAAAGGCAAGTGAGGTAATAACCCTCTCAGTTCCATCACCTAAATTAGTAATTTGCTTTGACAGCTTTCCTGATAAATTATCTTGAAAAAATTGGCGTGATTGTCCAAGTACAAAATCCATAGATGTGCCGATCATACGATTTATAATAACAGGAATAAATTTAGCTCGTATGTATGTTATTCCTCTCCTACTAAAATTATCAAAAATAATAAAATTTAATACAAGCAAACTTATTGGCACAAATAGTATTAAAGAATTCTCGTTATGCACTTGCGGTAGAAGGTTAACAACCTTTTTTACTAATATACTGTTAAAGGGACCAGCAAAACCCGCTATAAAACTAAAAAACACATAGAATGATACAGCCAATTTATAGTCTCGTAAAAAATACCATATAAAACGAAAAAAAGTATTTGGCAATTTATTGTCTACCACGATCTATCTCTCCAAGAAATGACGCCATTTAAAGTAAAACAATAATCAGTAAAGATTTTCCTAAATTGAAGATAAGCCCAGTTTATTCCTTAGTATTCTATGGTTAACAACTAAATTAGATAAACTTATACTATACAAACTCTAATGTTTTATTTCAATTAATGATGAAATAAATGCACATTTAAATGCGCCTATCCTGGATCTTCTAAAGCAAATTAGAAAGAATAATGAATAGATACTAAAGCCCGAAGAAGATCAGAAAATTCAAGACTATTTTTTCAATGAAGGCAGTGCTTATATTCTGGATTAGTAGTTTCTACAGAAACTAATGAACCTAATTTTCCTTATAATAAAACTCCTACTGGAAATGTTTGCGTCTCATCCGACTACTTCGCTAAGCCGTAACTATTTTAGGTTCATAGGCACTGCTAAAAGTTGTTGCGCTTGAGCTGCAAAATGATGTATATGTTCCGGGACTGCTTTCAGTGAATGCCATTGATTGTTAATATGACATAGTTTGATATGTAGTATTAGATCGATAAGTATCCATAATATTTTCTATAGTTGGGTTTTCTAATATGTCGTCAATTTGTTGAGAAGTGAAGTCTTTTAACTTATCAAAGTTGTCTAAAAAAGTTGCAATAAACGCTTCCTTTCTGGGTAGTAATTTCGCATGAATATCTTCAGTAGATAAAATTTTCAGCAAACCATCTAGATTATCTAGTATTTTATTCTGAAGTACACCATCAAAACATAAAAACTTAAAAATAAAATTTTTATATTTTAGGAAGTTAATAGCATCGTCATTATCTATTAGATAAAAAAGAATATTATCCGGTATTAGTGTCGGTGAAACAGAGCACTCCATTTGCTTTAGAAACTTAACTATATAGGTTGCATCTACGCCGAATAATATTGGTTTTTTCTTAAAATAAAAGAACAAGTCTTCGTTGGTTAAAATAAATTCAAAATCATTCGGGGAAGTTTTATTTATATCTGAGTATAGTATTAGATTATGTTTAACTAATCGGCAAAAAACATCGTAATGTTTAATGCATATCATTAGGTGTGCATTATCTAGATTAAGTATTTCTTTCAACACTATACCGCTATTTGTTAGTTTTTCTAATTTACTTCTATAAGCAAAATCAATGAAGTGATGCTGATAATATTTCCAATCAGAGCATCTTTCCATTACGTGAAGTTTGGTTAATATTTCGATTTTACTAGACTCCAATGAGGATATAGTCGCTCGACAAAAGACATGAGGTGAGTTTTGCGGCTTTACTTGTATTTCCATTGCATAATGTATAGTTATAGCAAGTTTTTCTAAGCAATTAAATGGCATCGTTGGGAGGTGATTGCCGTTAGTAAAAAACCATTTTTTTTGAGGTGAGTAGCTTATTTCTATATTATGATCGTGTTCTAGGGAAACACTAAAGGTGTATGCTGATAAATTCCTATCAAGTAAATTGAGGAAATTCTTAATGCTAATCGTGCTCGCAAAGACAAGGTCATAATTTTTAAGATCAACAATTGCATTACCATCTAATAACTTAGGTGTTAACCAAAAAGAAGCCGGGTTTTTTTTCTGGTGTACATTATCACTTGATGAAAACAAAAAAACACCATCACCTGAACCGTTATATTCTCCAGCATACTTTTCAGGGTTATGATACAAAGATATTCCAGAAAAAAAAGCATCAACATCATTTAAGTACTCTCTAATTTCAGCAAGTCGTACTTTAAGTTCTAGATTTTCATCAGAAATCGACGAACCTTCTAAAACTTGAATGATTCCATCTTTTTCCTCTTCTAGAGTGTTTAATTTCGCATTAAAACTCTCAGCTGACTGGCTAATGTCTAGTTCTTTTTGTCTATTTATAAGTTTGTCCATATCATCGGCAAAATGTGCCTGCCTAGCCATTCGTCCGATACCCCAACACATCCCCTTTTCCGATGTTTTAAAGCCACGAAGCAGTAGTCTTTTTATAATCCATCTCTGGTCTGATGGTGCTGGAATAGATTTATATATTATGACCTCTCGTCGAAATATTTCGAAGCCAAGTTGTGATATAACTTCATAATTCTCATTCTCATGAGCTAAGTCTAGAGGGGTGCGTCCATAATTATCTCTTGGTTGGAGCTGAGAGTGCATAAGGGAAATTATCACTGCTACTAAATGTGTATTCCCTTCTGAGGAAACCAAATGAAGGATAGTTTTACCATCTTCATCTTTGCAGTTAACAGAAGTTGGATCTGATGTTAAGATATCTTCCACAGCAGCAATGTTGCCACTATAAAACTCTTCATGTATATTTTTCATTCGAGAATTATAGGCTATTTTCAAGTTATATACTATATTATAAAACAATCAGAGGTATAAATATTTTTTTTGGATAAAGGATGATTATCAATAAAGCATTACTCACAAATAAATATGCATATTACTCATGGGGTTTGTAATTTCATCATCTAACAAGTTCTCTTATACCTCATAGTTTTTTCTAATTATGAATTTAAATGAAATAAATCATTGTGATTTCATCCCTCGCTATAATATTTCATCTAAGTCCAAAGAATTCGGGCCTGTAAATAAATTTGTGTAACTAATTATTTTTTTTAATCTAAGGTCTGTTGACAATTGGTGCTACGGAAGAATTTTCGCAGATGCCGACCTATGATATGTACAAGGTTTCTTAATGCAACGCCGTTTGCTTGTGAGATGTTTGTTCGTGCTGCAAGCCGTTGTTGATAAACCAAAAAATAAACATAGACGTATTTTTTTAAACTATTTATATTCGGTTTTTATTAAAACAGCAACCTCTAGCTGAGTTATCTTTAGCTTCTGTTTTTTACTTATTAATTTTACGTTCTTTCATTTTTGGTCCAATAATTGTTTTATAGCGACGCATGGCCAGTTCAACTGGTGATCTTATTATGCAAAACATCCAAAACATCCAAAACATCTAAAACATGGCCCTTAACTTTAACTTTACGCCATATTTCTTGAATAATACCATCTGGATTAATTAAAAACGTACTTCGCTCTATCCCTCTGACTTGTTTGCCATACATGTTTTTCATTTTTATGACATCAAAAGCCTTGCAAAATACCTCTTCAGAATCACTAATTAATTCAAATGGAAACTCCTGTTTAGATTTGAAATTTTCATGTGATTTTAAACTGTCACGTGAAATACCCAAGATATTTGCATTAAGATTATTGAATGAAGAATAGTTATCACGAAAATCTTGACCTTCTAAAGTGCATCCTGGGGTAGAATCTTTTGGATAAAAATACAGTATCAACCATTGCCCTATATAATCTGCTAAATTTCCTTCTAATTGACTTGTAGCCTGAAATTCTAAATCTGGTGTTTTTTCGCCTATATTCAATTCATGCATCCTCTATCATAAACTAACATTATTAATAATATAACCATATTTGTTTTATGTCACAAATATTTTAATAAATTTGAGTACCTTATCCGTTCGGCAATATTTAATACTTTAAAAAAGCATTCCTTGTAAAACTAATATGGTCAAGCTAAACTTTAATATTTTTTTTCGAGTCTTCAAATTCAACTATAGAATCATTATACCATATCTGGTATAACCGCCATCGGGTTGCGGATTTCAAGACTATTTCCATTGTTTCTTTTTCTATTAAAAAAACCTACGCAACAACTATCACTACTAGAAAATTGCTCAGGATTTTTTTTAATTTCTTCAATAGCATCAGGTGTTATTCTTTTTATCCAGAGTTTAGATAATATTACACTAGCTGTTACAGCCGAAGCAGTATAGCCAGTGGCTATACCATATATGCCCATTTTAGTCTTTAATCCAAGCAGACCTGATGTAATAATACCGAAAACTATACATGCACATGAAATAAAAGTTGATTGTTGTGCACATCCTAAAACACGTAATTCTTGCAGCAATAGAAATCTAACAGCATCAAATATACATCCTATAAACATAATTGGCGCTAAATATCTTAAAGTACTAACAAAATATTGGTTGTCATTTTGATTTAAGATATCTACAAGTATATCTGGGTAAACAGATAAAGCGATAAGGACAGGTACTATATATGCCAGTAGAGCACCCACTCCAACTTTACCTATTCGACTAGCATTTTTAAACCGACTAGCTCCTATCTCACGACTAAGTTCTTGCGCCGCAGTTTGTCCAAATGCAATCTGTAACAACATAGAAAACAGTGAAAACTGCATTATAGCTGAAAATACTGCTTGTGGTTGAACACCTATTATCCCAGCAAAATTACTCGCCGTAAAATTCATAGCAGTTTCCGATATCATACTCACCAGCATAGATTTACTTAGATTTATTAAGCTTTTAAGTTGGCCTAAATATTGCTGCCAAGGCTGCCATACGTCGAAAAAATCGAAATCCTTTAGTCTTTCTGATTTTGCAAGATAAAGAGCAAAACCTATCGCCGTCAAATATCCGTCTAAAATACAACCAATTAATATGCCACTCTCTTCCATTTTGGGAAATCCAGCCGTACCAAAAGCAAGAAGGCTCCCTAATGTCATACTAAAGGCAAAATTTAATAATCCAATTATCATCGCGGGTTTAGTTCTTTTAAATGTAAACATAACTTGGTCAGCACAAACTCTAACCATAATAGCAGGTATGGCTATGCTGTAAGGCCGTAGAAAGTTTTGGGTTATTTCGGCAACTTCCTCATTTTGATTAAATACATTAACCAAAAGCGATTTTGAAAATATCATCCCACTTAACATAAAAGGAGTCATCCCTGCAGACATGATAAGTCCGTTACCGAAAACAGCGGATATGTGCTTCCGTCGTAATTCTAACTGATCAAAATTTTCAGTCTTTTCAGCCTCTTGTAATTCTCCAAGCTCCCTTCCAGCCACTAAACTCATAGTTAATAAGGGGGAAATACCAACGGCAACAATAGCGTTAAGTAATGTAGTGATTAATGTAATTGCAGCTAAATTTTCATCACTATCATCTAGTTGACTTAACAAATAAACTAAAATTACGACCTGCATAGAAAATGTATATGAAGCTGACATCTGCCACGAAAGTTTCGATATTTTTTGAAATGAGTCTGCGTAAGATTCAGTAGTATCTGGATTGTGAATAAGTGGGATATTAATTGAAGTGCTTTCTATGTTATCCATATATATTTATTGACTGTTAAATTTGCAGTATGCTATCATATTTTTCAAAGCAAGGAAAACAAGTTTTTTTAATGAATTCTTACCAAGAATCTCCGCCAATTCAGTCGCCGCTTATACATGTTAATGATATAGATAATAGAGAAGAATTAGATGGTACCGAACCACGAAGAAAGTGTCATTTTGGTCTTGTAGCTGCATTATCAATGCTAGGACCAATAACTTTTAGTTTTTGTGGAGGTATTGGGTCGGAGGCTTTAAAATCACTAAATGTAGACATAGGCGTTGGCATGGATGGATTTATGCCAGCACTGCTAGGTGGCGTGCTTTTAAGTCCCGTCTTGTATTGTCTTCTACTCATATATCAAAATGAAAACTGTACACGAATACGTGAGCGAACAATAGATGAAGATGATTTTGTGAGCAACATCGGTAATCCTCGTGACAGCGTTCCTTCATATTTTATGTTATTGATGGGTTTTAGCTTATTATTAGGTCATAGCATTGCAGCTGCTACTATTGGGCATACTGTTGTAGAAAACGTTCCATATTCAAAATATCACGATGATTTATCACAACTTATCTTAACTATAGTATTAGGATCTGCAATATACACATCGGGGTTGGCAATACTTCTAACTTGTATAGCTCAGTTTTTTAGCCTAGAAAATCCAGAAGAAATAGAAAGTGCTACCGAGAATAGATTAACAATGTCGGTGTAAGCCCTAACCTATAAAGTACAGGTGATATTCTTTGCGCTAACTTTGGATCCTTATACCCTTTATTGCAATGGTGTGAAGATACATACAACGATTTAATATATTTCGCCAATTTAATTTAAAAATTCTAAAATTAATATGTGCTGTTTAGGTTGAACAGATTTCTATACCATGTCAGGTTTTAAGAAATGAGCTAATGTAATAATCACCAATCTTTATAAACGCAGTTTTGAACTTAACTCTTCTTCTTTGTCATTAAATAGATCTGTAACTTCGGATTGATAATTCTCATGAATAATATCAATAGCAAGAAGTCCATTGTTATCTGGCATGTCAAGTTCAATATCACGGTGATCAAGTAGCAATCTAATAATTTCAACATGACCTAAGCCACAAGATAAATGCAATGCGGTTTGACCATTAGCATCCACCATTTGTGAGTCTATGCCAGGGTGAGCTAATAGTCTTTCAGCAATTACTCGTTCATTTAGCGCACAAGCAGTGTGTAGAATAGTTTCATTTGAAGCATGCCAAGCATTGATATCATATTTTTCATGTCTTATTAATAGCTCTAAAATATCTACCCGACTATCTTTACACACATAAAAAACAGGTGGAAATCCTTTTGAATCACCCTCATTTGGGTTAATATCAGGGTGAGAAAGTAGTGTTTCTACTGCTTTAGGGGAGTTCTTTAAGCAAGCAATATGTAGCGGTGTCAGGCACGTTGAGACCCATTGATTTGGATTGCAACCACCATATTTAAAAAGCCTTTCAAAATCATCGATACAAAAACCTAATAAAGCAATTTGGTACAACTCAACTTGACGAGAATTTACCCTCCAATATTGGTTTTTCATAACAGAGATCTCTGTTCCTACAACAGATAATATATCTTCAACTTCAAAAGTGTAAATATCAGGTATAATTGCATTAATTACAAAGCCTGTGATTTGTTCTTCACTGGCATCATCATAACTTTCCAATGATCTAAAAATGCTATCTGTTAATTCATCAACGTTATATTGATTATTTTGATAGTTTTCTTCATCCATCAATTCAATATCATAGTTGAACCACTTGCAAGATTCACTATCAAATTGGATGAGAATAGAATGAATGTCAGAGTTCAACATAAAAACAACAGGAATTTCCTGTAATTTAAGAACTGCTGTTTGCAGCTCTCGGAGATATGCATGTAGATCTGATTTATCTAGTATATATGCTTTTTTATGCACAATGTTGAGATCTATCTGTTCTATTCGTTCAGGTGAGTTTTTAATTGCTAACAACCGAGTAACTTTGTATAAATCATCCAATGGATGAGTGTCATTAAATAACACGCTATGACTCTCTGGGTATTGGTAGTGTTCCAGCTCCTCAAAAAAGTTTTTTAGCAATGGAGTTGTATGGTCAATGTCCTGATACAAAGCATCGACACTTTCATACTGGTTAATTCTATCTAGGAGCAAAAAAAATGAGAGTTTATTTTTATTGCAAATAAATTGGGATAGTAAAAGAGCATATCCCTGGCATATCCCATCACCATCCCCAATAGGGTATTGTAGTTTTTTTAGAATATCTAGAAGAATAGCGTGGGATAATTTCATTGTTAACCATATTAGTTTTCAAAACTATTCTTACGTAGAATTGAGTTCGACTGTGAACCACCATTGCCAAGAAACTCGTGCCAAAGTTAATCGCGTTTCATAACAAAAGGAAGAATATTGTACTTGTAATTCACTAAACTTTCAATAAACAATCATCTCTTAAATTACCTCCTCATTATTACCCTCATTTTAAAGAACAAATAAATGTAAACAAAATAATCAGCCCTGTATAAACACGTTGGAGCGATTATTGGTTCTACTCGTTAATGAATATCTCGTTTTGATATGATTCTTGTTATTTTTTTGATAGCAGAATCCTTAGGCCTTAAACTTGCATAACTTGATTGAATACTGCCGTCCTCAATATATTGTGCAAAAATTAAAGTTGTACTGTTTTTTTCAATCCAGCCAATAAACCAACCAATCTGTAGAACTTGAGATTTGGGCTTTGAATATTGGTATCCACTGCCGGTTTTTCCAAATAGTTTCCAGCCATAAGGAAGATCTTCAATAAACAAAATATTACGCGTTGTTCTAACAGAGTTTTGACTCACCGCAAGTTTTGAAAGCAATAACTTTTCAAGAAAACTTACCTGTTAACTAATTTTACATTAATATATATTTGTTAACCCTATAATGTAAGTTGGTAATAATCAACTTACAGTAAGATACCTAATGGTTCCATTTATAAGACTAGATGCTTTACTTAAACTTGGGATGATTCCAAACTTATATTATTTAAATGTATTTACCTTCATACGTAAAAGGTTTGCTATTGGTAGGACAAGCATTGCTATCTGAAATTTTTTAACCTTGACATATTACTATCAGGGGAAGGATTTATAGAACCATTTTCAGACTTGTTTTTTAATTTTGTTACTTCTGCTCTTAACTTTTTTATTGATATAGCTAAATGTCCGCTACCAGATAGTTTTGCATTTTGTTTGGAAATATTGTCATTCTCAGTTTCGGCTGCGGAAATAAGTTTATCGATTATTTTGATCGTAGCAGCTAATTTCAATGGTGTAGGCTCTTTTTTTGATGCCTCAAGAACCGTTTCCAAGTCATCATATAATTTATCCGCTATCTGTTGACGCTGAGACACTAAATTAGAACTTTCAAAAAAAATATTATATGCCTTAGCCCTAATCTTGGTCCAATACCTCATATCATTTATACTAAGATTTATGTCCTTGGATATATAAGTAAATAAATCTGAAGCCCTGTAAGTAACCTCGCCACGTAAAGGGTAATTCTTGTCACATTTGATGCTTGAGGATGGCGGTAATGTATTAGTAACTATTTTAACCTCTGTGATATCTATACCACGCTTTTCTAGATGCTGTAAAAACTTGTAAACATTATAGAGTGTAGGTGCGTAATGACCGCTATGTGTTGTTATCTCCGTGAGGTTACCCTTGGTATTAATTTTAAGTTCACCGGCACAATATACATCTGCTCCTGCATTCATAGAAGAGTGAACTAATCGACGTTTATCCTTATCAATTTCCCCACCCAAATGAGTAAATAGCGAAATCTCACCCATATTATTGCATGTAAAAGAAGCATAATTATCCTTATAATGCGATTTCATTCCATAAGTAGTATATGGCTGGTTGTTTTTGAAAAAAATACCTTTTTTTAGGTTAACTTGATATATACCTCTTTCTTCCATAGTAAGCATAGTTGGTGAGTACAACCTATCATCTTTCCTACCATGTTTAGTAAGAGTAAGCCTCTCATTGCTCTCCGGGCTAATTCCTGGTAGAAAATCAGGGTTGGATTTTTTCTTCTCATCTCTAATATCCATTATCCTTCTAAGTTCTTCATGCGCAGGATCTTCACCAGAATCATCTACATCAATGTCAAATACTTGATACAGAAATAATAAAGCATGCTGACTATCCGATTCTAAAAGTTTTATCTTCTCAAATATTTGCTCTTCTTTTGAAAGCTCTTTCTCTAGTGAAATAATTGAATAATCTTCTTGAAGGTGAGCATCTTTCTCGTCAGTGAGTACCTGAATATTTTCTTCTCTATCCTGAAGAGTTTCTACCATACTAGAAAGATGTTTTGAGCTATTTTCAAGCTCGATGATAGATTCAGCAAGTTTTTTTTGCAAAAAACACACAGCCTTCCATGCAATATCAACACGTTCTGCAAGAGACTTGCTAGAGGAATAATACTCAAAAGTAAGCATATTATACTCAATTCAATTATCATTAGTTATATAGTAGCACATAGAGTTGGTATTTTGATCTAAAAGCAGGAAGTAAAAAGTGATATTCTGTTGGTAACTTGGTTATGAAGCGATTTTCTCGTTCGACCATATTATTAATGTATATCACACCAAACTTTGATAATAAACATACAAAAGAATTTTTCACCTAACCAAGCAACTAAGTTTTGATTGGCGTCAACAAATCGAAGCAATAATTAATTATAAGGAGGAAGAATCACCTTCTTTGAAATCATGTCTTGTAGCCAATATTAAATCATGGGGCGGATGCTACGCCTATTTACTCAGAAAGATGCTGATTGTTGCCACATCGATTAAAAGACACTATAATGAGCTTCCTGCTTATTTAATGGCGTCTTTATGTTCAAAAAAGTTTTGTTTGTACTGTTAGTGGTTGTGTGTTTCATATCCTCATCTTATGCTTCTTTTTCATATAAATTTGTCAAAGTAAAACGTTCTCCTAAGCCCCTACTAGAATTAAATAATGCGCAAATTAGATCGACTCTTTTTACTGATTTCTCTGGGGATTGGAATGGTGAGTGCACGATGAAAACGGATACTTCATCTGACACGATATCTGTTGAACTGTCAATTAAACAGGATGAGCATAGTGTTGAGATAAAGGATCATGACGGTACATATCTATATCAAATAGATGAGATAACAAATAACACAAAGTCATACCAAGGACTGTTTCATTTATCGTTTGAGACTATGCGCTGGAATGAAGATAAAACCAAATTGATTTTTAATGCCAGGGATATTGAAACATCAAGTAGCGGAAAATATACTTACACGTACTTTACAACACTAACATTATCTCTTGAAAATGGTAATTTATGCATGTTAATTGATGGGCGTGATTTTGATGGTATGACACCCTATTTCAATAGCAGCGCTTCTTGTACGTTATCTAAGTCAGCTGTTACTTGATAGTAAGAGCAAATTAAAAATGGTTAACACTTATTAAACTTGAAGTGCGTGAATAAGAAAATTGCGGGGTTTATACTCATACACGGCAAGGCTCCCCTATTTTCGATGATCAAAGGATATGGGATCTTAAATAAATGGCATGCCGGAAAGTTTTAAAACACTATGTATTTTACTGTTGAAAATTACCCAGCAAACACTAAAACAAATCCATTTATCGGATTAAACGTAATAATTTACTTAACTATTATCTAATATCTAGCTAATATCTAGGCTTCACCTTTCTCTCAAGTAATTCTTCTGCATCATCTGCTAGTTCGCGCTTTGCTGTAGGCTCTTTACGTTCGACGACACTCATTTCTACTGCTTTGAATTCGGCTCGAATAGAATAACGTTCCAATGGCGTAATAGTTCTACAATAAATTGCGTTTTTACCTGGTGCTCGGTCTTTTGTATCAAGCAACCAACGCATCATCTCAGGTGTATCCGTCTTATCAATACACGCCCACCAGCCTTTGCCCATTTTACCTGATCCAGTTGACCACTTAAATCCTTTACGTTTCAACTCATCACGTATTTCAAAACAAAAAGGTCCTGTTAAAAGAATGATGGTTTGTTTTTTCTGTAAACTGGACAATAACTCAGTCGATGCGCCCTGAACAACTTGTAATAAATTTAACGTAGCATAATTATGCTCCATCAAACAATTTGAGTCAAAATAATAACCAAACATAAACGCGATATACTTAAGACTCGTATTAGATATATTTCTTTGCTTCCAATCAATAGCTAAATCCATGCTCGCACACGGTAGTGCACGAACTCGGCATTGCACCTCAGCTGGCGTGGAAGATTCTAAAAATTTACGATTAATGCTCTGTTTATGACCCAGAAGATATTGGGTTCGATACAGTATTTCCGCAACTCTTTCCCAATTTATTGGATGGTCTTCTGTTAAGGAATCTGCAAATAGATCAATAACCGTTGGAACACCATCAATCATTGAAAATGACAGCACACTAACTGCTGTGATGCTATCTGTTAAAAAATCATTACCAGTTGTTTTTAAGTCAATAATAGCCATAATTGGATGTGTAGGGAGAACAGAATCACCAGTCGGTAAAGGTTTAGGCACAGAGCGATATATTTCATATTGCGGCAATCCTGAAAGCAGTGCATAGGCAGTATCTATCGCGCTTTGCGAAGGCATTTTTCCATCAACCGATGTTTCATCTACACTTACAGATGGTAAGCACTCCTGGTTACCCAACAAAGGATTAGAGAAAAAGAACATATGTTTTCTGTGCGCATTATAACGTAACTCGTCAAATATCCCTGGCACATTGAGTAATAAATTAAGCACCGCATCACAATCAATTAAAGCACGATGAGCCTTATAAAAATAACCTAACAAGAAATTTAAATAATCCAATTTTCTCGGATCATACCCTAGACGATACCAATTAATATCTTCTAACGTACAAGCAAACTGCATCTTTTTAACCCGATTTTGGATAATCTCCGGCGTTTGCTGCTCTAAAAAAGCTCTATCAAATTTTGCATTATGACAGATAACATACTTAGTATTTAAAAAAATCTCGAGCACACGCTCCCAGTCAATACGTTTTCCTTGAAGCTGTTCATTTGTTAGCTTAGTGATACGTATAATTTCTGAAGAAAGAGGATCTTTGGGCTCCTCTAAACCTTGATAGGTGTCGACCACACCCAAAATTTGATTCGTGGCTTTTGAAACTGCGACAGCTCTCATGGCTATCTCAATGAGTTGACCTTTTGATGCATCCAAATCCGTTGTTTCTGTATCCAGAATAGTAATAATATAAAAAGGCTCTTTCGGGGTTATCTTTGGAAAATCACTTTGAATATGTCTACATACTTTATATTCAGGACTTAAGTTTAAGATCTTAAGTGCTTGCGTTACATCTTCTGGTTCTTTCTCACAAGGGCCTTCTAGCACTACAGATACTTCAGACGATGCGCTACTAGCTAAGGAACTTGCCTGCGATTTATCTGCTTTCTCAATTACACTTACTTTTTCTATACTAACTGGTGCCATACCGCTAAAAATCGCATCAATGATGGCAGTGGTCTGAGCTAAATCACTGGTTTTGCGAAACGTTGGATATTCCTTGAATACATCAATATTTTGTATCAGACGAATCCACTGCTCTTTCATTTCAATCATCACTTCAAAATGAATACCTCGAATCACCTCACTACCTAATAACATTTCAAAAAGACAAGTCATTGTAACTTTGGCGTTCTCTTCACTTAGACTAAACCATTTTGCAATACGCTCCAATATCATCATTTCGGTATTGGCCCATTTTCCTGCAGCCCCAAGATTATTAGCCTGTTGTGGATTATCCTCCGCCTTATCAGAAATAAGACTTAATGAGTGTGCTATCTTGTGAAGCCATTCCGGACGAAACTCATTTTCAGGAGAAATAAATAGCCTTGCATCAATCGCCCTCTTTAAAATTAAAATCAAATTAGGTGACAAATAATCTATCATTTTTGATAAAACGTCTTCATAGGCATTTTTAGCCGACTGACCCATCACTTGATTTTGATCACCGTCTCTTTCTGGGTTCTGATCGCGCAGCAGAACATCCTTGGAAATTAGTTCTAACGTTTTGCTTTTTACTACAAGGGGAATTTCAGAAATCTTATCACGCTCCTGAGGTGTCAAGTCATCACGTAATATCTCAACCGGAGCTTCATCATCAGAAAACTCAGATAAATCCGATGAATCATATTCATGCTCAGAAAAATAACGTAACTCAGCTTTTGGTTCACCTTTAGTTTCAAACCCCAAATGACGCCTTGAAATATATTTATTTCCTTCCTCATCTTTAGCTCTAAACCAAGCATTTCTGTGACCTGCTATTCGTTGAATATTCGTCAACTTTCTCACAATGGCAGTTTTTGTCTCAGACGATTGTTTAACCGCATATTGTTTCGCGTCAAACGCATTAGAAGCATCCTCTGTGATCAGCGCATGTCCAATTAAACGGCTATTTTTATAGTGACGTCCATGTTCATCCGACCCAACTAATGACGCAAAAACGTTCTCAGAACAGCCTTGTCCTTTTTCCTCAACAGCGAGTTCTGACATACCAGGTGCTTTCTTGTTTTTTTTATTTGGTACAGTTGGTTTTTTACTTTTAGCCATAAGGATAAAGGGATACTAAAAATGAGTTGCGCAATGTTCGCATGTTTTTTTGTTATTAACAAGATTGGGGTGTTTTTTTCACAAAGTCCAGATCAATTTATTGACTAATCTCCATTAAATTCCTCATAAAAATCTTCATTTTGTATTCTAATGAAAACATTTAACATCTGTTCCGTAAATACATTTAAATATAAGTCATATTCCTCGAGTATAAATATCAGTTGACGATTTATATAAATTGAACTTATTAAAATCAATACTACAATTAAAACCTTGTCAAATGACAGCAATGAAACGACATAAAGGAGAGCGACATGACTAATGAACAAGTAATTTCTTTAATAGGAGCACCACAACGTTTAAAAATCAATCTATCGTCTTTATCTTCGACGCAAACTAATTGTAAGCGTCTCTAATTTTTCAACCTCAACTTGCTCTGTAAAAAATCTAGGCGAGGTTACTAATTCACTTAGTATATTATTTTTTTTCTCCAGGGACTTTATTACATCATAAGCAATTTTTTTTGCACAAGACATCTTATCTCTACTATATTCAACTGACAAAACAGCTTCTTTCAAAACCTCTCTGTAATTATTATATATAATTGAATTGATGTTCCTGACATTATTATCTATTAAGAAGTGCAATGGTTCTATGATGTTTACTATCAAATTTGCTAATACAGTTACTTCTTCGACAACTTCTAACTGTTCCTTAATTAATCTCGATACAATTTCAGCATTTCCTACAGTGAATGTCATTTTCATACCAGAGTTTGAGATATAACCTAAATCTAAAACTTCTATGCCATCTTGTTGTCTAGCATGAATAACGCTATCCACTTCATATAAAGAAGCGTTAGTATATTGCTTTTGATTTTGCATTATTTTTACAAACCCCACGTGCAACTCAAGAATAGGAGACTGGATAAGATCATCACGTAAACTTGGTATAAAATATGAGCACATTCGCTAAGTATATTATTGGCTATAGAATTACCTTTGACAGTATGCAATTTTAATTCATTCTTAATAAAACCTAGTATTTCCTCATCAACTATGCCCGCTTTAAAAAATCCAACATTTGTTATACGCTCGCTAGTTAATATCGCAGTCCCATTAGGAAGTGTAGTTACAGAGCAATAAGGACCGCTAGAACAAATAAATGTATTCATTCGTCTTAGTGTTTCAGGTAATTGAACTAAGATACTAACTTTTACTCGAATAACCCTATTTTCATCTGGGACATAAACCCCTGCCCCTCTATCTAATAACTCTATGTTTTGCCAAGCGCAATTAACTATAGCTTTAGATTCATATTCACTAATTTCACCTGTGTCTTTTCGTGTTGATACAAGGTAACCGAACTTACTATTGTGGCTTGATATTTTATAAGCCGTTGTTGAGCATAAGAATGTAATATTTGGATTATTCAAAACTTTTTGTTGTAAGTCTGTTTTAAGCTTATTGATATCAATTTGTGATTCTGCTGTCTCGACACCAAGTACTATTGATGTTGATTCTTCACGACCATGCTGATTGTAAAATGGGATATCTTTGGCCATATGTGGATAATCTTCTTGGGAAAGAACAGAGATAAAGTCTTCTGGTTCACCAAAAACCTTATTCCCGTGATCTAATGATACTAAATCTCTGTATCTTTCTTGTAATTGTGTTGCTACTTCTAATGATGAATCAGTCGAAACCAAAGAATTAGACATAAAATAATGCCTACCTCTTCTCCAAGGAGTTAGAAGCTCATCTCCTCCTAAAATATATTCAGGAAACTGTCTAGCAAATTGAATAGACTTTTCCAAGCAATGTTTAGCTGTTAATAGGTCACCAACATAGTGAACGCCTGTATGTAATTTATAGCATTCATTATAACTTGAGCTAATAGTAGGAATAACACTATCCCCTGTTTCAATTAGCAATACCTTGGAGTGTTTTGCTAAATTTAAAGATGTTAAAGTTCCTGATAACCCAGCTCCAATAATGATTACATCAAACATTTTAATATACCTATTAGGCTAACATCTTTGAACGCCATTGTAACACACAGCGTGCTTTTTACACTTACCAAATCAAGCAAATATATTTTGATAAGTTGAAATATCCATTATTTATGAGAATTTCTCCTCAGGGAAAAGCGACCGACCTGATTCCACCTCACAGACCTGTTTTTCAAGTAATATCAATAAGGCTTTAAATATTACATATGTGTCACTACCAAAGTAAATTGTCAGACTTATACAATCAACACCAAGCTACCTTATTGATTTTTACTTTTAGAAAGTTATACTCCCCCCTACATTTAGAGATGTTTTTTTACAAATTCAAATTGGAGATGTTTATATGCCTCAATGCACGCTATATCCTAAAACCAGAACAGGTTTTGAGATGGTTTTGAGTGGTTCAGGCTTGAACTGGCAAGAAAAAGAACAGGAATTTAAAGATCAGCTGGCAGGAGTTGGTATAGTTGAGAATAGAGATTACTATCAAGATAACTCAGGCAAATACATTGAAAGTGCAAGGCCATTTATTGTAAATGGTGTTGCCAAAGTTGGTTATGTTTTAATAAAAATGCCTCAGGATATGATTGCTCCGTCATTCTACAAGCGAACGGATGGACGAGACATCAACTATGCTATGGACGGAGCTAAAACAGTTGCCGAGATGTCGATTAGTGATTTCCAAGAAGGAGATGATTATTATCTTGATTTTGCAGATGGATTTCTTGCTGGAGTACTTAAAGCTTGTGTTGAAAATCAAGTTCATAGCAAATTTCAAGCAACAGCTGTTACTAATCAACTAAACAGTGACTTAGAAAAAATATTGCAAATCAAAGAAGTAAGTTTTTTTGAAAACCCTAGATACTTACTTGCATACTCCAGTCTTTATAAGGCTATTCAGAATGAAAAAGTACAACAAACAACCAAGGGGAACTTTGTTACTTCTATCTTTCAAGGCAATCAATTAGTAAAAGGATATAAGCAGTTAATGGATTTCTATTCCCGAGACTGCTCTCCAGGACTTAAAAATATAGACCCTAATAGAATGCTTGAAATATACGATACTTACGTTACATCTATAGCTGCATCAGTTCACGAATATTCTTGATGAGGCTAGTTTATCTTCAGTAAAAATAAAAACCAGGCAATGACAAGACTGTTACGAATAGACTCGATAGTTTGTTGACCAAAGGTCAAACCTAGATAACTTCGCTCTCATATTGTATTACTGTTTTATATCAGTCAAAATAAAATTAGTAGTTTAGTTGTCTTTTTTAACATAAGGAATGTTTATGAAACTACGAGGGAAAATAGTTACTCTTCTACAGATATCTATATGCTTTATATTACCAACAAGTCTTTCGTTTGCTGATGCTCCTCTAATAAAAAAGGAATTGACATTCTCCAACCTAAATAATAACTCCATTAAATTATTTGATGACTTAATCAATAAATACTCCAAAAATACTGATCCACTAATTATTGCTTGGGGAGACAAACTCTCTTTATATCACGATGACAAAACCCAAGACTATCCAATAACTCCTCCTAATTACACAAGTCTAAAGGGAATATCCCATGTCATACTGGCAACTTTTGCAATATTTGACCCTATAAACCAATTTCCAAAAAATATCGATGCTAGTAAAAATTATCTAGCAGAACTTCAAGAAATCAACAATAAAATAGATAAGTTGCCTATGACTACAGAACAACGTCAAAGACAAAAGCAAATAGTACATAAAACTATTGTCCTATTAAATAGAGGCATTAAAGAAGAGAAAATATCTAAGAAGACTGTTAAAAATTACTTTAAATCAATAAAAGCTTTGATCATGCAAAACGTAGAAGATGCAGCAGTCGAAAAATTAAAACTAATTAGCAACCAAATGGCAAAAATTCAACAACAATTAACTATACCAGAGCAGCAAAAACTTTTCGTAGTTATACCCGTTAGTAAAATGCCAAGGACTCATTATATACTAGGTCAATATTTTTCCAAATACTTAAACGTGCCAACGGACAGTCCTCGTCTTATATTTGCAGAAGGGATAACCGACGTAAATGAGATATTTAAACTAGTTGGTCAATGGCAAACAGACAATAAATTATCCTATAGCTTCTTCAACAAGCCTCATAAGATGGACCAAGATTTATTAGGAGATGCCGCTGAAGAATACTTAAAACATTGTACAAAAGATGAAACTGGAAAACTTGCCTTAATTTGTGAGGAATCAGACAGATACCCATCAGTTACAGACTGCAAAAGAACATTTATTAAATCAAAGAAAAGCTAACTTTAATAACATTAAGGAGAGTTGTAAAGTTGAATTGGAGCGCTATATTAAAGGTAGAGGGAGGTTGGAAGTAGAAGGAGAATTTACGCCATCTTTGATAAGTTGGCTCTTTAGAAATGAAGTGAAGTTAAGAGAGCAAGTTGTTCTGCTTCAATCATTAATCAAAATGATAGACAACGCTGAAGATTACCAGGATTTAAAAGATTTATTTCAGCCAATAATTCGTGTGGACCCGTATAGGGTGTCATGTGTGCTTAATAAATGCTGTTTAATAGTAGAAATTGTCAAGAAAGAGGATGGTTTGAGTCAGAATGGATCAGTTAGTGTTCATCATAAACCTTAAGTTAAGAAGGTGATCCTTAATTAGTTTTCAATACATTACTTGAAAAACTAATTTTAAAAATTTACATCAGCTTATGGAATAATCATGAGCTATAGATCTCAAAAGCAGGAAATATACCTAAAATAACGAGTTATTTACATTTTAATTAACTATTATTAATTCATAAAAAAAATTTTAACAAAAAAATGGGCCTGTAAATAAGTAGTTACACAAATTTATTTACAGGCACTCTAAGCACACACCGTCATATTCATTTACCTACTTCTGCTTTTAAAAAACCAAAGAATCAACTAAAGAAACCTACTATACTTTCAGGTGAAATCATAAAATAACTACAAAAAGAATAAAAACAATTCAAAAACCTCTGGGTCAGGCCTTGCTTTTTTCCCTTTTTAGCTTTAACAATCCGACTAATACGTTAATAGTGCAATCCAAACTATTTGCCATAAAATTACTAGTTTGTGTAAATAGATATAACTAAAGCAGTAATCCAGTACTTGAGAACAGACAGTCCTGGATTACCTCTATGACTAACGTTTCATAGTCACCATATCTCTTTCTATAGTCTCTGGAAGAGGTGCTATTGGCTCCTCAGCTCTAGGTCCATATAAATGTTCATCAGCAGCGGCAATAGCTAACATTTCTCTATAATATATTGCGCAATGCTCTTCACAGGGGGCCCAAACATCTAAATATCCTTTAGTGTTATCATGAAGAGTTACTTCAAGAGAAGGTCCCTCTATGTATTTTGTACTGCGCTTAACATTACCAAAATTTGCAGCACCACCTAGACCAGACTCATTGGCCCATAATGTACCACTAAATGCTACCATCGCTGTATCTGTTGGATTATATTTTATAGTTCTACGAACCTTATTTAATGCTGCCATCAATTGTACTTCGACACAACGCATTCTAGGTCCAATTTCTTTACTAGATGCTGGACGTGATGTTTCCATACGTAAAGTTCTTGGTAATACATATTCTGTTGCAGTTGGAGTATGGACCAGTTCAAATCTCCATTTATCACTTCTTGCATTTAGCCTTTGTAGAAAATCAACTAATTGATTACGTAATTGAATATCCCTGGTAGCTTCAGAATCTTCCGATACTGCAATATAAACTCTTTTATTTCCCTTTACTACCGCTACACCCAAGCACTTATTTTTGTCTGCTAATGGGAAAGTTTCACCTGTTTCAGATAATAGCTCATGAGATAATGCAAAAAAATCTTTTGCTGCTTGCTTTGTTCTTTCTTTAGCTGAGATTGAAGGTTCCAATGTCATGTTTTTATATCCAAAGAGCGCCATGCGACGAACCAATATAATTTGTGCTGCTTGGGAGCTTATGCTATTTGTTAAATTTGGATTTCTTAAGCTAATACCAGACAATTTTCCATTAAACCTTCTTTTGAACAGAGATAATGAACCAGGAGATGGCATTCTGTTACTGCATCCATTTGATTTAATCCCATCTATTGGATCTGTTAAGCAATCCAAAGGTAGAAACATATCTTCAGCTTTTTTTATAGCTTTTGCCCGAGACTGTTTTTTCCTATGTTCAACTAGTTTTTCAGCTCTTAAATGCTTAGGAATAAAATAACTTGGATTTTTTGCATTTGTCATTGAAAGCATAAACTTTTTATCATTTTTCATTGGCTTGCTCTATTTTGATATTATAAAGCTCAATATTATATAGTCTGCTGCTAATTAAGGCAAGCCTTCGGGTGCGAAAGGTTTTGTTGTTTTTTTAAATAACAAGGTAATCTTTGTACTTTATGGCTTTGTTGCAACGCTCAATCATTAGTCAATATTGAAAACTAACAGTAAGCGATTAGGATCTTTCTTTTTTGAAAATAAGGAGATGTAGATGCCTAATAAATGGTTAAATCAAAAAGGGATTGAGATAAAGAAACAAAAATACAAAGTTTCTAACTGGTCTGATTATAACAAGTCTCTTAAAAATAGAGGCGATGTTGAGACTTGGTTATCTCAAAATTTAATTAATCATTGGTATTATGACGAACGTATTTATGACGGTACGGGCTCAAGTCAGTATCACACAGACGCGGCAATTATAGCGTGCCTTGAGCTACGACAGGTTTATAAACTTGCTTTACTCCAAACGGAAGGCTTCATTAATTCATTGTTTAGGATGATGAAACTACCCATCACAAGTCCCGACTACAGCACGCTTTCAAAGCGCTTGAAGCTGCTTAATATTAAATCTCCGCGTCAAACTAAAAACGATAAACCAGGCTCAGGAATTGCAGAGATTGCGATTGATTCTACAGGGTTGAATCGTTTTGGACGTGATGAATGGCATATTAAGAAGCATCAGGTGAATACTCGTCGTTATTGGCGTAAAGCGCATTTTGGTATAGATAAAAATCACATAATTCAAGCGTCAATACTTACTCTGATAGATATACAGCAGATGATGCTGTGATTGATGAATTACTCGGCCAGATTCATGAGCAAGTCCATCATTTTTCAGCTGATGGTGTATATGATGAAACACTGATATATGATAAATTTTTAGCACACTCACCTGCCGCAGATATTGTGATCCCTCCTGCAAAGAATGTAATGTTCAACCCTAACGCCAATAGGATGCGTAATAAAAATATTTTGGAAATTGCAGCGTATGGGCGCATGGCTTGGCAAAAAGAGCGATGCTATGGTCATAGAAATACTTCTGAACTTAGCATACAACATTATAAAAGAATTCTTGGTCGAGCGATGCATGCTAGGGAATTTGTGAGTCAACAACAAGAGCTCGTGATTGGTTGTGGTGTTTTAAATAAAATGACAAGCCTCGTACGTGTAGTATAGCAAAAAGTTGATCAAATACAGATTAACTTTTTACTTTATTAGTGTTCTGCTTTAAAATGTCTACTAAAAGGTTGCAAGATCAGATGCACTATTGCCATTTGACTTATACACAAAAAAACAATACAGTTGTTTTCTTTTTTTACGTTGAGTTTAATATTGTGCATTCATCTGAAGAAAATTTTTTTGTAGCAACGCGCGATAAGAATGTTGTTCTTTTTAAAAAGTTACTATCTGCTCATATATCCCGTGCTTCCATTGATCGATTGGATGCTGATGGCAATACAGCTCTACATATTGCTATGCAACAAGACACAACAGACATATTAAGCTTATACTTTGTCGAAAAGGATGCTTGGTCTTCTTTTTGGCAGAAATTTGGCGGATGGAGCTCCAAAATCCCTAGTTGGGCTCGTGGAAAGAATATACAAGAACATGAAGACTGTTCGGACCATATGCAACGTTTTTTTGTAATAAACAAGAAGGGACTTTCCCCTATACATCTAGCATTACAAAAACAAAATCCTGCATTTATAAATCTGCTGTTGGATGAGTTAATTTTATTGGGACATCCTCATGCTGAAAGAAAAATAAATGGCCATGACGTTAGATGTGCTATAGCCAAGTCAGACAATGTTTCTGTTTTGGAAAAAATGACAAAACTAGGCGCAGAATTTAATGCTAGAATTAGAATAGTACAAGAAACAGATTTGGCAATATTTGATCCGTCAAACACTACTCCCTTGCTGGTTGCTGGTCATTATGGAAACTTTAAAGCAGTTAAATATTTTTTAAACTTAACAGATTGCCAGAACTTATTCTTTGTAACCAAACAAAAAAACAATATTATGCATTTTTGCGCTGAATACGAAGATGTAACAGTTATTCAAGAATTATGCGATAAACTAGATACTAGAATATCCAGACTGGTGAATGAGCGTAATTCATCTGGTTACACACCTCTTGACATTGCTGCTCAGCGAAACAATTATGCTGTAGTTAAGGTGCTACTAAATAAAACAGATAATTTTAATGCTAAAACTTTAATTTCATTGCTAAGTAATGCACCAGATGGCGCTAGTTATTATAATTTGCTTAAAGAGAAATGTACAAAAAAAATTAATTTAGAGTATGAATTAAAAGAAGCATTTATCAATAAAAATGGTTCGCGATTGCTAGATAGACTTTGTGATATTGCAAATAACACTGCAACATTCAATTCAAGTGAATTTCAGAATAATTTATTTCTCGAATTGAATGCAAGGAAAGCTTTAAATATTGAGCACTTAACAAAAATGCTACAAGATATAAAAGATAACCCCCGCTATGACCTAATTTCTAAGGCTATACAAAATATTATTAACCAAGTTATCTCTGACCAAGAAAAAATAAAAGAAAGTATGCTTTTCACATTAATACGTAGAATTAACGTGCGAACCGGTTTTAATGAACACTTCAAGGAATCTGCTAAAAAGCATGCTGAAAAAATGTATGAATTAGGTTATATGATTGAACCTAATGATACCAAACAACAGAAAAGTGATAAATTACGTTTACAAAATGATTATATAGATAAAATTATCCGAGAACGCGAACAAGAACTTAGCAATAAAATAGAAGAATCAGATGTAGTAAGAAACGGGTTATTAAATAAACTAAATAATCATAAACAAGAACTGCTAAAAGTAACTGATAAGCTATCTATTTTAGAAGAACAAAGAAAGGCTATTAATAGGTCATTTAATAAGTTTAACTCTAAGCTTTTCATTTCTCCTCTAAACAGTTTGCAAAATGAGGGGGGAAATATGGGTGGAGCCCCAGAGGCCAGAAGATACCAGGGGTAACTGGCAGATCTATTCTAAAACAAATAAATAAATTGAAGGAGCAAGGCCGACTAAAACGTGTTGTCCCAGATAAAGTTGGGCATTGGGAAATATAATACCACCAATATTTCGCACATATAAATTGATGGTATCATAGTGATGAATACTCATATAAACAACAAAATATTGTCTCAAGTACGCAACAAAATCAGTGCTCTTTTAGCTGAATTTAAAAGATCCTAACATAAAAATAGTTTGTGAAATAAATGCTCATAGTAAAATGAAAAGAACGAACTCATTACACCTTTCGCATGCTTGAGACATGCACTCTATCCAATTGATTTTAATGTTATTTTAATACATAATCTGGAGTTTTTTGGTGTAGTATGTGGTGAAGTTATGGTGAACTAAGTGGTGCGCTACGTCTCTTTGATTATTAATGTTTTTTTAACATTTACTCACCATTTATTCACCATACATCATCATTAGGTAAGAGGAAAAATTAATTTTTCATAAAAATGAAGTGAATCATACGAATTTATATGCTCAATGTTTTGCCATCCAATCGATAACAGCAGGAATAGTTTCATCGACAACACTTAACAATTGCTGATACAATTCTTCCAAACATTTTGTGTGCCCTGCTTTGTGATAACGCTCAAGATACTGACAGGCATATTTTAATTTTACAGTACCGCAATATTCAACCCCACCCTTTATTTTATGAGCTAACTTTTCTACAGCCACCCAATCTTTTTTAGAATATGCATTCTTAATTAATTTAATATCATCTGGCAAGGTTTTATCCACAAATTCTTGCAAAATACTCTTGAGTAAGATTTCATCATCTCCTATAATTTTTAACGCTAGATTTACATCAAATACTACAAAATCATCAAGCTCAAATAATTCTTTTTCTGTATCAGGTAAATCTCTACCTAGTTTTTCTTGAGACGAGAATGTGATTGGTTGAGAATTTTTATCAACTGAAGCATCTCTTGCAAGGTAGGACCTCTTTATCATTTCAAAAATCTTTAAATCCATTGGCTTGCTAAATACATCGTTCATACCTGCTTCAAGACAATCATCCTTTATTTTATCTTCTGCATGCGCTGTTAAACCAATTATAGGTATTGGTGATTTATTATTTAATAACTCATATTCACGAATAGCCAGTGTTAGCTCAATTCCTGAAATGTTAGGCAAGCCTAAATCTGTGATTATTAAATCAAATAGATTGTTCTTAGCAAGATTTAAACCTTCTTCACCATCTATAGCACTTGTAGTTTTACAAAGCGACTGGGTTACAATGCTATCTAATATACGCAGGGCAATATCATTATCTTCTATTAATAATATATTTGGTGCATCTTTTGGTAGGGATTTTATAGGCTCTATAATATCGGATGAGAAAAATGGCTCTATTTTATATTGTTCAGACTTAGGTGTAATTTCTGGTGAATGTTTTATTATTTTCGTTATATCGCCAATTTTTAATGACAGATCAAAAGTGAAAGTTGTGCCAACATTAAGCTCACTTGATAATTTAATTTCACCACCTAATAAATGAGTGTATGACTGAGCTATATGTAGCCCTACTCCATGACCGGTATGTATACTTTTATATGATGGACTTACTCTAAAAAAACGATCAAAAACTTTATTTTGAAGTTCTGGTTCAATTCCAATACCTGTGTCTGATACCTCAAATCTAAGATTAGCTCTTTTAGAATCATCTTTTAATAACGATACTTTAATTGTGATCCCACCTTCATTAGTAAACTTAATCGCATTACCTAATAAATTTAATAAAATACGCTGCAGCTTTGTATGATCGCCAACAAGACAAGGTGGGATTTTATCATCTAAACTCAATATTAGGTCAATGTCTTTCATTATTGTTGATGGATGCTCAAGAATATATATATCTTGGATCAAAAAATTCAGATCAAATGGTTCTTCGTGTAAATCATACTCATTTACATTGTCTGCAGAAATTACGTCTAAAACATCATTTAACATGTGCAGAAGCTTGTCCCCACTTTCTCCTAACCAGTGCGCATATTCTTTTTGTTTTTGATCTTTTGCATTATCTTCAAGCATTTTTGACATACCAATTACACCAGTTAATGGTGTTCGTATATCATGACTCATGTTAGCTATGAATTCGGTTTTAGCGTGATTTGCAGCCTCTGCAGCTTTTTTAGAAGACCTTAGTTCTAACTCCATCTGTTTTCGTTCAGAAATGTCAAAAGAAATACCAATAATTCCCTTTACAGTTCCATCGGTTGCTAATAAGGCGGACTTCTTTGATAAAAAAAAAGCCTTTTTAGTGCTATTAGGTAAACTTACTTCTTCCTCAACCGTAAAATCTTGTTTTGTTTGCATTACCTTTTGATCTATTGCTTGTAACTCTTCAGCCTGCTTATACCATGGTAGATCGTAGTCAGTTTTACCTATTATTTCCTCTGAAGAGTTAAATCCAAGAGTTTTAGCTTGCAAAAGATTACACCCAAGATATCTCCCATCCTTATCTTTCCAATAAATATGACAAGGAACTAATGAAATAAGGTTGTTATAATTTTCAGCCAAATCTTTTATAGATTGCTTAGAATATTTTTTATTTTTCATGCATCTATTTAGTTAACAGTAGTCATAATTTCAGTCTAGCATATACTAAATAACTTTCCCAAGATGCATATATAAAACAAAATAAGCAAACAAATGCCTAGAAGATACAATAGTAGACAAATAATTATATTTTGTTATAATGATTGCAGTCTATTTAGATATATTTTCATACACCATAATTAATTAAATAAAATAGGATGATTAACTAATGTTTAAACAAGCTGTTGATACCAATAAAATTCTTGTTTCCAAGTTAACCTCAGGCAAAACAGGGAAAATGAAAGATTATGCCGCAATTTTTTTAATTAGCGTTGGAAAGGATAATTTTGAAAATGAAGCCGTTGAGGCCGCTATTAAAATGATTAACGAAGAGTTCAAGGAGTGCTATATCGTTTTAGCAGATACATTACAGAGACACAATATTGCAACAGAAAATGAACTATCAGAAAAAGAGGCTTATAGCGAAGCCTTAAAGAAAGGTGATGAATGGATAAACAAATATAAATCTTATTTTCTAAACTATTTTACAATACCTTACAATATTATTAGATGGGATAGTCTAATAAATGACCCTGAATTTAAGCATAGAGAAATTAAATTTTCTGATTACATTGGTAACAATAAGGATTTTTCAACAGCAATGAATGGATCTATTAATGAGTATGGAAACAGATTGCTTAAACACTTGGGAGAGGAACACTTTAACAGAATCCAACTTAAACATAAGCAAAGCTGCTTTTCTTACTTAAAAGAAGAGTGCGTGGCTATTACCATTTTACCAAAAATAACACCTGTTAATAACAACAAAGCAACCCCTTCTGTCATCGTTTACCCTGGGAAATCTACTCTAATTTTAACTAAAAATTGGGAAATATTTATTAAAAATGAATATGCTAACCTAATTCAGAATTATAGTGATTTTTTAAATTGGATACCATATAGGTTTAATAGAATTACAAAAAACACAGTTAATGAATCAGGTTCAAAACAAAAAATAAATTGTGCTGACAAACAAAATGATTTTCTGTTTTTAAAACAAGTACAATATATAAATACACTTTCTGAGGCTATGCTAGTTTCAGTTGAAAATACCTTTAATGAACAAGCCATGTTTGATTTTAAAGAGAACCTGCTCGAAATTTTATTAGAGAATAAATATCTTTGCTCAGAAAATAAAATATTACATGGACCTAGCGAATTTCTTTCAATAAGATCTATAGCATATACTTTCGCCAATCAACTAATGTCCATGTTTAATACATTAGAAATTAAATTTTCAAATCAGTGTAAAGCTAATATAATTAGAATATTAAAAAGAGAAATTATGCCATTTATAAATACAGAAAATAAGATTAATAATTTATTTGTTTTATCTGAATAATCTGGATTTGTTGCAACCCAACTGAGTTGTTTTGAATGGGCAGATCTAGGCTGTTTTAAAACTTTCCGGCATACCGAGGCTTGTCATTTTATTTAAAACGCCACAACCAATCACGAGCTCTTGTTGTTGACTCACAAATTCCCTAGCATGCATTCTAACGTTATTAATTTAAATTGATTTTATGGACTGGAGAATGAAAATTTACAGCACTTTTCGGACTTGACCTGAAATTTGGTCAAGATGACCTTGAGTCTATAGAAATACTTTTAGAAAGTTTATGGCAACTTTTATCTGACGCGTTAATAAAGAAGTATAAAAACTTAGATCCAAATAAAAAGGCTGGACAAATTGTTATGATGAAAAAATTAAGCGATTAAATCGTTTGAACCTTAAGGGTACTTTAATCAAGTTTACATCTTGATTCAGCCGTCAAAAAGAGATTAAAATGCATAGAAATAAATGGGGTCAGGTTCAGTTGAGAAATGAAAGATAATAAAATATAGTGAACCTGGCCCTATTTATTGATCGCTCTGCTACTCTTAAAACTCTGTACGCTCTGTGAAACGTGGCTATGATAATCAAATTGTTACTTATTTTACTTTTAACACTTGGGACCAACTTATTTCACAGGGTAGAGGCATCTCCGCGATCTACAACTGAAAAGAAAATCAGTGAATACATCGTTAAACAAAAAAATGAACAACTCTCTCTATTGGAAACCTTAGTCAATATCAATAGTGGTACTGCCAATATTTCTGGAGTTCGTCACGTAGGGGAAATTTTACGACCACAATTCAAGCAACTAGGATTCAGTACCAAGTGGGTAGACGAACCTATACACATGCATAAGGCACCCACATTAATCGCGGAGCATAAGGGCAGTACCAAAAACAAACTACTTCTTATTGGCCATTTAGATACAGTTTTTCCAAAGGATAGTCCATTTCAAAAATTTGAAAAGCATGGTAATACTGCCACAGGTCCAGGCATTATTGATGATAAAGGAGGAATTGTGGTTATCCTCTATGCATTAAAAGCATTGCATGCTACTCACGCCCTTGATGATGCCACAATTACGGTTGTGTTAACCGGTGATGAAGAAGATTCTGGAAAACCAACGTCTATTTCAAGAAAGCCTTTATTTTACATTGCCCAAAATAGCAATATTGCTTTGGATTTTGAATGGGCTATTACTTCTGACACAGCAGCTATTGCACGAAGAGGTATTATGCTTTGGACGCTCCACGCGGAAGGAAAAGATGCCCATTCTTCTGAGCTGTTTAGAAAATCAGCTAGCTATGGTGCTATTTTTGAGGTAGCTCGTATCATTAACACTATGCTCAACCAACTTTCAACAGAAAAATACTTATCTTTCAATCCAGGACTTATTTTAGGTGGAACGACAATAAATTATAGTAAAAACACATCACATGGCACCGTATCTGGTAAAGCAAATGTTATTGCTAAAACTGCAATGGTGAAAGGAGATTTGCGGTATTTAACACCGGATCAGAAAGCAAATGCAAAAACAAAGATACTCAACATTGTAAAACAACATTTACCAGGCACCACAGCTTCCATTGATTTCCAAGATGGGATTCCTTCCATGCTACCCACTAAAAATAATTTGAAACTATTAGAAAAATACAGTCAAATCAGTTGTGATTTAAGATATGGAGTAATTACACCTCTTGATGCCGGCGTACGTGGTGCAGCTGATATTTCGCATATAGCATCGATTGTTTCTTCTAATTTAGCAGGATTAGGTGCACTGGGTAAGGGTGCACACTCAACACATGAAACCTTAATTCTTGATTCATTACCTATTCAAACACAACGTGCGGCTTTACTTATTTATCGATTAACGCATGAAAAGAAAGGGTAGTTCAATAGTCAATTGAATCCACTTATGATTACAATAATTTTCGAAACGAGTTAGAAAAACTGGGTACTGAGGCCGTTATTACAAGTAGAAAAAATCGTTCTGTATTCATCGCACATGACCTTCAGATAAATCATGTTGAACGATTTTTTAATCGCATTAAGTCAATACAAACTATGGGTCATCCCCCCTAAATCCGGGGGCACTTTCATCATCCACACAACACTTTAACTCTTAATCTATAATTTTCAAAATTTCTAAAACCATAAGCTCTTCTTTGTATTAATTTCATCTTTCGATGAAAGCCTTCAGTAATCCCATTATTCTTAGTAAATCTCAGCATTCTACCTACTTCATCCTTCCATCTAAATAATGTATTACCTAGGGTTTTAAGATGCTCAAAAGGACTTTCTCTTAGCTCTTTAATCATTTCTAATAATCTAGGTATTAGCCGCCTACATTCTTTAGCAGTGCAATGCTTTTTAGTTAATAGCTGATGTAATTCCTGTTTAAAACTATAAATAGCA
>JARGPO010000050.1 GCA_029213075.1 Legionellaceae bacterium
CCCTGAGGGATCCTCACAAAAATCAATCATATTTGTTGGTTTCTTTTTGGGCTTGAATGGTGCATTGATAAAGCATAATTAATAATATTTCAAACTGTTTAACTGTTATAAAAATTTGTTTTTCCAAAGCTCTTCTACCCAGAAAAACATATGATAGAGCAGAAGTAAACTTAGCGGATTGAGCTTGAAAATCAGCAGCTTTACCTATTGATTTGATAAAAAGACCAGCAAGCCATGCAGTAAAAGTAGCAATCGCTGAGATGAGCAGTAGAATATTCATTCGTTGTGGAGACTGAGTCAGACTATTCTTTAACCCTAACCCATAATATGGGCATTTAGTATCTCTAATATTTTCTTCGATTCTCATTCTTTGGCGGTAAATATTTACTATTAAAGCTGAATTTAGTTTTGCATTTTCAAGTGAAGTTACAAGTATCCAGGGCTCTTTATTAGATTTGGCATAAACCTTATCTTTTTTACCTGAACGTTGCTTTTTTTTATTTAAAGTGAGTGTTTTTCGTCCTTTAGGTTTTCCTTTATATATAACAAAATTTGCCGGTACTTTTCCATCTTTTGTTAATAATCCATATCCAATATAACTAGGCTTTGAAGTTGCTTGCTCAAAGTAACTGGAACTTAAAGACCACGTTGATGAGTTCTCCATGCATATAGCATTCTTATTTCGTAATCGTCCTACAAAATTCCAGCCTAATTCAAGAATATAAGCAAACCACATAGCACGAAAACCAGCATCTGTAACAATAATCGGTTTCACCGACTGAGGTAATAATGCTTTGAGTTTATTTAAAAATACTTTATGAGTGGCATAATTATTTTCTTTCTTCTTAGGAAAACATTCTTCATAAATGACAATAGCTCGACCTTTCATAGACAAGCTTGCACGTAGGGCATAAAGATTTGTTACAGGATTTATACATGCCCAGTCTATATGAATCCAGGGTTGTGCATTTTCCTGGATGAGGTATTCACACATGACTTTATAAAAGGATGTTCGTTCCGCTTGAAGAAGACCATTTCCTAATAGCCTATCTACTTTCTGGATATTACTGCTTTCCTTATTCATATTAGAAATAGAACGGCCTAATCCTGTTAAATACAATTTATTACTAGTCGTCGCTGCCTCACATGCTGTCATTAAGCTGTTTAATCTGGTTTTGTGTGTTTTTGGTAGTTTCTTTTCAAAAGTTTTATGTAATAATTCTATAAGTTGCATGACGTGATCCTATATATGTTGGGGAACACTATTTGATCATAAATCGTCATGCAATTCAAAAAAAATTAATATAAATTTCAATTGGTTATTATAAAATTTTGTGACCATCTCTCAGGACTTGACCGCGCGGAGTTCTTAATATTGTAAATCTTTTATTCGCTTAGCGATCATATTCTCAAGTAATTGTTTTTTCTTATCAGGCATGTCGAAGGAAAACAAACTCGAATAATTTTTTGTAAAACGCTTTAATAGCCTATCCAGAGTCGCATTCAATACTTTCGCAGAAACCTGATAACGCTCAGCAAAGTCAGTAAATACTTTTCTTTTCATATTATCATCTCGACTATCCAATTTAATTGCCATATTAAAGTCGCTATAAATAGCAGTAGAAATTAAATCATAAAGAGGTGTAAGAGTAATGGTTCCGTCTTCTAATGTCTGAAGACTAATGTTTTTTGCATGTAAATCACCATTACAAATCAGATAAGAAAAGGCAATTTGACTAAGCAAATTTAAAATCTCCAGTTGAGGGGCATTCGCAATGAGCATTATTTCATCCGCAATTTGATTCACTGTTATGCGATATTTATCAGCGGGGTAACGATTTAAAAGTTGACAAGCATCTTCCTGATGGATTCTTTTTTGATTGTATCTATCAAATCTTTCAACTAATAAACCTGTATTTTTATCTTTATCATAAACCAGTTTTGTTTTTGCAACCGTGAATCCACATTGTTTTGCTAACTGTAAACAACAAAACTCATTTTGAATTAAGTTGTTTTTATCTCCAGGGTTTAATTTTAAAATATAACTTTTACCAGTTTTTGTTAATTTTAAGGGAAAGCTTATCATAGAAGCAGATACTTTCTCCTGGACACCAGCTAATGCTTTGCTATCAAATAAAGAACTCGCAGGATCTATAGTTTCTTCAAGTAATGAATAAAAGTTTGTTTGTTCTATTTTTTTAGCTTGGGGAAATTCATCTTGAACCTGGTTACCCACGTAAATATCCCCAATACAATCATTACCAACAGCAGAAAAAAGAGAAAATAAATCATCTTTAGAGGTCTTAATTTTATCTACTAAAGCATTAAGCCTTCTTCCTTCAGGCAAAAGACCTGCAAAAAAAGGGGGCAAATTATCTCCCTGCATCACAATTTTAGAAGTATCTTTTGCGATGCAATATGAAAAGTAGTCTTCACTTGTATTATTCCTAAATGATGAATTAAGCTCAAATTCACATCCATATTTAGTTCTACGTAAGATTCCGGCAAATTCCATTTTTTTATAGATGTTTAATTCATTAATGGATTTGTAATCATTCATTATCGCTCACCACACCAGCTGCTCCTCTCTCTATAATAAGTTGTATACCTAAAATTTGCAGAACATCAATGACCTTACCAATTTGAGCTGTTCTCTTTCCTCGTTCAATTTGACTGATAAAATTAATACTGGTGTCTGATAGATCAGCCAACTGACTTTGTGTTAATTTTCTCCGCTTTCTTTCGGCCTTTATGGACTCTCCAAGAATGCATACAGATGTTTTTTTCTTATTAATTTTCATATAATCATGTGAAATAATAGAGTTTAATAATTTTATCTTAGCATTAATTTAAGATTATCACACGATCAGGTGAAAAAAGTTAAAACTTTAGAGTATAATGAGGTATTTTAATTAAATTCACTCGAACGAGTTAACATAACATAGAGCACATAGAGGGGCAGGCCCTTGGATCTGTTTAATCATTTCTACTTTTTCTGTTATTTCCAAAGGTGGATAAAGAAGAGTCCTTGAATACGTTTTTCATTAGCTCTGTAAGCGTTTAAAATACATACAATAGCTATTTATACAGATACCAAGAGGTTATTATCAATTAAAAAACTTTGTTCCAAGAAAATCCCAGAAGATAATCAGCTAATTTAGTGGATTTTTTAATTCCGGGAATTGCTGGGGGTTTTCAGTAGAATAGTATTCTAAAATAAGTTAGAGTTATACTCTATTAATAAATAAAAAAATGAAATGGTATGAAAAAATTACTTTTTTTATTGGGATTTTCGTCAAGCGTATTTGGTGGTACGATGGCTAATGTCTCTTCCCTGCCAACAGGCTGGGTACTCACTGGGAATCTAGGCCCTGCTTGGACCAATGCTGGCCAAACTCAAACTATTCTCCTACTACCTAATGTTGAGAAGGCCTATGTCGCAGATAAATTTACACGTACCTTAATGAATGGTGAAGTATTTTTAGGATATCAAGGAAATGTTCTGTTTAACGCGTTTGGGCAGTTGGGGATTGCCTATGGATTTACTAATAATGCGAAATTAACCGGTAATGTTTGGGAAGACGCAGATCCGGATTTTAATAATTTCTATTATCAATATAATGCTTTCTTTAGCCATGTCACAATTAAAGGGAAACTTCTTAAGCAGTTGACCGAAACACTTTCCCCTTACATAGCGGCAAGTGTGGGCGTCGGATTTAACCGCGCCAGTCGATTTTCACTTACTCCCATTATTACTGAAGAAATTCCAGCCCCTCTATTTTCTTCGCATTCCATCACAGATTCTTTTGCCTACACGTTTGAAGCTGGTATTCAAAAAACTATTACTCAGCATGTCTTTTTGGGTCTAGGGTATCACTTTGCTGATTGGGGTAAATCGTTATTGGGGCCAGCATTAGGCCAATCCACTGAACAATCTATCCAACTTAATCATTTTTATACCAATGGATTACAGTTTAATTTGACAGTTGTTTCATAAGGAGATACGGTATGTTAAACCTTATTAAGGTTTTACCCGCATTATTGCTGCTCATCACTACAAACCTCTATGCGCTACCAAAAGCAGGGACAAAAACGCAACCCAAGTTTAGTATCGTTCCATGTCGTGCAGGAGAAAATAAAGGAAGCATAGGAGTCGGGGAGCGTGCTACTGTTTGTTATGTCGTGACCAATAATACTAAAATCACACGCAGCCTTAATATGCGCCCAATTACAGCCGTTGAGCAAATTATTACAGAATCATTACCTTTTGGGGTGAATTTACCACATAAACAATGTGGTTCTTCCACATTGTCTTTGGCAAGTAAAGAAAGTTGTGTTTTGATCTTAAATATCCATGGAGATGAGCTTCCATCTCATGGAATTTTTGGAGGTCCTGTAATTGGCCTTTCTGTACCTTATGCACTTGCTGCAAACCAATTCTTATCGTCTCAGCCAGCTTCTGGCGAAGAGATTTACTTTGTAAAAAGTGGTGTTAACCGATATGGTCTTCTTGCTGGTTCTTATATAGATACAGATAGTATACAACGTCCATTATTAGCTATCTATCCTATTTCCGTTGCCACCGGAGATACTACCCAGAAAATTACTTTTCCATATAGTTTGACTCAGCCTAATAACGCAGGAAGTCCTCCTTCCCCTGAATTTTCTACAAATGGTATCTTAAATGGTGTTATATGTTATCAAGAAACTCCTGCATGTATAGCTGTAGGTTCTTATCAAGATAATACAGGCACTCGCCAACCATTATTGGTTTGGGCACCTCAAGCCTTTCCTACTGCAAGTTCTAGTGAAACCTGGAGATATGTTAACGTGAGTAATGCAGAACTTGACCCCACATATAAGAATGATGGCCAATACTTAAGTATTGCTGGAGCCGCCCAGCAAAGAGATCGTTATACGAGCGTTTCAGTGGGGTCATATAAAGATGATAACGATAAAACACATCCCTTAGGAGCTATCTCTAATACTACTGCCGAGAATTTATCAACTGCAAATGTGATTTTTGTCTATCCTGACAATCTTACCGATCCAAAAAACGCAGGCACTCCTCCTACTCCAACTTATAAGAATAACGGTATATTTAAAAAAGCTTTTTGTAATGCAATCTTCTGTGCGGTAGCCGGTTCTTATAATGATGAAAATGATATTCAGCACCCTCTATATGCATACAGTACAGATATAGTTTCTGCAGGTACAGGCTCAACAACTTGGATTTACCCAGCAGAAGCTACAAATCCTTCCCAAAGTACTACTCCTCCTAATCCAGCATTTAGTAAAGAAGGGGTATATAACGCAATATACTGTGATGAAACGAACTCTGTTTGTCTTGAAGGAGGTTCATATCAAGATAGTAACAGCAAACAACATCCTTTGCTTGGGGTTGGTTCTGGTGCCACGGATACAGTAAATTACCCTAATAGTGTATCTAACCCAACATTGAGTACGGCGCCACCATCGCCTACATATAGTCAAAATGGAGTAGTGAACGCGGTGTACTGTAATACACCAGGACAATCAAATAGCATTTGTATCGCTGCAGGCTCGTATCAAGACACTAGTGGAAACACTCAAGCGCTTCTAGCATATAGTACAGATGGCGGTACTACCTGGCTGTTTTCTAATAGCATACAATATGGAACAGGTGGAAATATAGAAAGTATATCTTGCAAAACTGATATTTGTTATGTGACGGGTTCTTATATCGACACCAGTGGTGTTCAGCAGATATTGCTGGCATATACTAGCTTACTTCAGTCCAACAGAGGATCTTCTTGGATTCAGGCAGATGTTACAAATAGTGAACTCCTTCCGTCTTTTTCTAATGATGGTGTATTAAAAAACATATTTTGTTCGAATGACGAATGTCTTTCTGGGGGCTCATATTTGGATAGTAGTAATATTACTAATCCTGTTGCAGCCCTTAGTTATCTAAACGATACTATCTGGTCCTATCTATTGAGTTTGTCTATACCATCAACAGACCCTGCCTTTGCAAGTAGTGGTGTGTATAATCAAGCGTATATTGTTAATGGTAGTAATAGCTAGGCTTTGTTTACTGGCTTTACGTCAAACATGAACGTATATCGGGCCCCACCGCAGCTTGTTTCACTGATAACATCGAATAGAGCAGGCTAATTATTTTAACTCGATTCCGCAGTTTTTTCTTCTTGACATTTAGAAACGCCGACGTCCCGCGGCTTGACCCTGAGGGATCCTCACAAAAATCAATCATATTTGTTGGTTTCTTTTTGGGCTTGAATGGTGCATTGATAAAGCATAATTAATAATATTTCAAACTGTTTAACTGTTATAAAAATTTGTTTTTC
>JARGPO010000057.1 GCA_029213075.1 Legionellaceae bacterium
TATCCTAACCCCGCCTACTTGCCCTGACTTGTTCAGGGCATCCAGTCAAATTGATGTTTAAACTACTGGATGGCCCGAATAAATCGGGCCACGTAGGCAGGGACATATGTTGGTTACTCTACAAAAAATATGTCCGCTGACTAATGGGTGGCGCTATATCAGCGCTGTTACTGAAATTTAGCTCGATTTTAACAGAAATTGGAGTTCTATTGAAGTTTTTAAAAGTAGCGGGCAAATTCATCTAAACTTGATTTATTGTATAGACGATATTGGTATACAGCATAAAAAGCTATGACATTTTTAACATAGTTGCGGGTTTCACCCCAGGGGATGGTTTCAATCCAAATATCCATATCCTCGGGAGGGTTACTTTTTAACCAACGATTCACTTGTCTTGGTCCGGCATTGTATGCAGCAACCATTAAAATAGGATTGTCATCAAATTTGTTGGCAAGTTCTTGTAAGTAGGCAACACCAATATTAATATTTTTGTTAGGTAGATATAATTCTTGTGGGCTAGAGTAGGAGATTTTTGATTTTCTTGCTACTTGTTTTGCAGTGGCAGGCATTATCTGCATTAAACCATTTGCCCCGGCAGAAGATGTTACCTTTTCAAAGAAAGCACTTTCTTGGCGTATAACTGCGTATATTAAAGGTGTAGATATATGGTGTGATCTAGAGTTTTCGTGAACTATTTTTTTATGAGCCAGTGGGAAGCGAAGAGATAGTTGATTAAATAATGCTTTGTTGTTACAAAGATATACTGACTTACCGTTCCAATTTAATTTTTTTGCGACCCAATAGGCTAGAGCGCTGCGCTCGGTTTTATTTAATTCACTACTAAAATCATTTATTAACCTTGATGCAGCGAGAGTTTTCTTGTCGTTATGCAGTTGTTCTATTAACTCAATGATTGGTTTATATGTTGCTAGAGTATTTTTGTTTTGGATGACTATTTCTTCTTCTAGACTTAGTTTTTGTTGGAGCTTGTTACTTGCTAAAAAACCGTAGTAGTTTCGTTTTTTACTTATTTCTTGATAAATCTCTTGCGACTTGGATTTGTTACCAATAGCTTCATATGCCCGGGCCAGCCAATATTGTTGACGGATTTCATCTTTATTTTTAGATGCGGTAATTAAATCTATTAGTTGGGGCCATTTCTTATGAGCTATAGCATATCTCATCTCCCAATCTACTAGGCTTTCCGTATAATATTTTTTTTCAACCTTATCAAGCCAAACCGTCGCATCGTCTTTGTTTCTTAACGCTTTATAAAGAGCGAAATATACTAAAAATTCTTGTTGTTGCTCAGAGTTCATAGTTTTCTTTGCATGGGAATTGTTCCAGAGTTTAAGAGCGCGTTCTGGATTTTTTCTGGTTAATTTTTTTAAACCATATAAATAAAAATCCCCATGCAAAGTGCTTTTATTTAGTATTGTTACTTTTCTAGGGTTGCTGTGGATTAAGTTTAGATAAAGTAATTCTTTGTTTTGAGATGGTTTTGATTGCTTTAAAAGATAGTTGGCTAGAGAGTAGTTATTGGCTTTAAGTGCTAGAGAAGCCCTTTGATTAATAAGTTGGTTATTTGTTGATTGGTCTTTAAGTAGTTCTTTAAAGACATCATCACAAGCTTTAGGTTGGGAGTGGCCCACAAGCCACAGCTTTTTTATATCAGGCAAAACTTTTTCTTTGCTTTCAGTATGTAGCCGTGCGGTCAATGCATAGCACTGTAAATCAACATCATCTGATGGCATATAGTATTTATTATAAGTACTCCAGTTTTGTTCTCTAGCTAATTTATATAGCCATTTTTCACGGAGTTTTTTTGTTAATGGTGTTTGAACTTCTACAAACTTTAAAAAATCAACGTTAGCAGTATCCGGGAGTTCTTCGCTCCATTTTTGGTAGGCAAGAAATTTATTAAGATATGCCTCATCGCTCCAAGCAGTAATACTATAGCTTGCGATAAATATAGCGCATAAAATTATTCTAGTTATTATTTTCATATTATGAGACTTTTAGTCGCTCGCGCATTTGGTTAATAGTATTTAAATAGCTAGTACTATTAAATATAGCAGAACCTGCGACAAAATCTTGGGCTCCAGCCTTAGCAAGGACATTTATATTGGTAATATTTACCCCTCCGTCAATACAGATTGGGAGTTGTGGGTATTTTTCATGTATGAAAGATATTTTAGGAATTACTTCATTTATTAACGACTGACCACCAAAACCGGGATTTACGGTCATTATTAACACAAAGTCCAGTCTATGCAAAGACCATTCAATTACCTCTGGTGAAGTGGCTGGATTAAGAGCTATTCCTGCTTGGCAGCCATTGTCTTTAATCAGTTGTAAGCTTCGGTCAAGATGGGTCGTTGCATCGGGGTGAATGCTAATCCTTGATGCTCCGGCTTTTGAAAATTCTATAATTAGTGGGTCGACAGGTGTTGTCATGAGATGAACGTCTATCCCAAAATCAGGAAATTTTTTATGAATAGCTGCGCATAGGGATGGCCCATAGGTTAGGTTTGGAACGTAGTGATTATCCATTACATCAAAGTGCAGCATATCTGCGCCAGCGTTGATGATATCCTTAATTTCTACAGATAGTTCGGTGATATCGGCAGATAGTAGAGATGGGAGTATTTTGTATACAACATTGCTAGCCAAGATCAAATGCTCCAGAGAATGATATGTTTGCAGATACTATTTGGGTTTTGTTACTAAATAAACTGGAGTTACTAGATACTGTTTCAGTTGTGGTTGGGCTTGTATAGGTGTACCTTGATCTTGCTATTGATGAACCAGTTGTAAAGTAGCGAACGTCAATTGCAAACCAGGTAAAGTCATCCAAGAAATAGTTAACTCCAATTAAAAGTTGTCCTGCATATATCCAGCGACTCTGTAGTACATCAAATACTTCACGGTTGGATATTGGGTCGTTTGCAGGGTCTACGGTGGTTGCTCGATAAACTTGCATGGCATTTTGAACATAGGCATAGCCAATTCCTGCACCGATAAAAGGAACAACTTTTGAATAGCCGTCATTGTTGGCTGTGAAAAAGTCATAAATAAAGTTAAACATTAGTGCACCAGTGTTGGTGTCGCCTTGAATGTAAGCGTCGGAGGTATTTGCGTTACTATTAAATATTTGAGTTGTATTGGTTTTGAATGCATCGGTACTGTATTGGGAGTTGATACCGGTTGTTGTAAAGTTATTTAACTGTAATTGTCTGATTGGGTTGTTATTGTAGTATAGCTCTCCTTCTATACGGTATTTAGTGCAAAATCTGTATCCTATTTGCCCACCAACTCCGCCTAAAACTGAATGGGTGATTTTACCACTAGATGCAGATACAGTAACGTTTTGCCCTGTAAACACAAGATCCGAACCAAAGTCAAAATTATTTGAATTTGTAGTGCTAGGCCCAAGAAACACACCGGCATACGGCCCTTGAACTGGTTGAAGAGCATAGGCTTGTATTTGGAATAATAGCATCAAAAGAAGGGAGAAAATTGTTATGATAGTTCTATGCATAATACTGCATCCTTATTTATAATTATTTCCATCAAACCGGTATGTTGCCCCAATATTAGCAATATGGGCTTGGAATACTTTACCAAAATCATATATCTTTAAGGTGGTTATATAACGATAGCCAATGGTTAGCGCATAATTTTCTGCAAAATTGTAGGTGATCCCTGCATTACCTTGATATGCAAAAGCAGAGCTATTAACACTAAATGATGTAGCGGCAGATGGTCCGCCACTATCGAGTTTAGCTTGAGTCCAGCCATAGCCAATACCTACTCCTAGAAATGGCTGCAAAGATTGGTTAAAGGTTGCAAAATCATAATATATATTAGCTAGGGCAAAGACTGCTTGATTGTAACCGCTGACAGATGTTTGATTAACGGAGTTTAGTTTAAATTTGTTGGTGTTGACTTTCAAATAGGAGATTTCACCCTCATAGCGCATTGGGTTGCTCTTATATCCAATATTTCCACCACCATCAAATCCTCCCTGATAACTAACATCGTTACGGTTAATTCCGTAATTTGTTTTATCTATATTACCGGGAACATAAGCATATCCGCCGAAAAAGCTCGAATAAAAACCATCTATAGGGGTTGCGGCGCTTAATAAGCTTCCAAATAGCATTGAGGCGAAAAAAACTACAATCTTCATGACACTCTTCGATTATTATTTTTATAGTCCTTTCATGTTATCGAGTTGAGGTATTTTTGCAAGATCTTAATGTTATTATTTTATTGAATGGTCTATTCTTGGCTCATTTGGAGTTATTCCCAAAGCTTTTGCCTCGGAATTTTCTGATATTTCTTTTTGGAGAAGTTCTTTGTAATCATCTATTTCGTTCATAGGTCGTTGCAAAATATATGTTAATAAAGTCTCTATTCTTTGTGCACCAGGGATTTTAATAATCTCGCTTAGTTGGGATCGAAGTTCATCTATAGTTTGTTTATTTCTTTCGAAGTTCTCAACATTCATAAACGGATCATATTTTATTCTTGGGATTTCTAATTCTCTTAAAAGTTCTTCAAATTTATGAATAACTTTTTTCTGGGAATTAGATAATGTACTTTTCTCTTTTAACTCTAAGACTGCTTGAAACATAACAAAGACTGTTCTCTCTGCTGATACCTTTTTTTGAATTTGGAGCTGGATAGGGTGGATTTTTTGCTCTGCTGGGATAAAAAAGCCAGAGGCGTAACTTTTGTTTTGTTCTGGAGGAGAGTATTTTTGATAATCATGAATATCACAGCAAGTTTGATACCATTTTCCAGTTTCGAGTCCTCGTAACAACACTTGGTTTATCCCTAAGTCTGCAAGCTCCTCTTTTCTTGATGAATCTGTGCTATTTTGCATGGCTTTAGAGACTATTTCTGCATTTGTAATGCTTTGAGCAATAGGGTCGATGCTATGTTCATCTATAGAATTTGAGGCTTGAGATGTATCTTTAGTTTTTTGTTGTGCTTTTTCTTGATGCAATACCCCTAACTTTTTTAGATATAAATTTAAGTATGAAAATACAAAAGATGGGTGATAATCAGCTTTATTATCAGTTTCTAAAGTTGGAGAGCTAAAATTTGGATCTATTGCTGATATTTTAGCTAAAATTGTGGTTGCTTCTTGATTGTTTTTGCAAAACAATTTTAACATTTCCCATTCTGTATGTGCTGCTTGGGAGCTTTGTTTGCCATTATTATATTCTGTGATAAAAGGTAAAATTCTAGTTACAATAATATCGTCTTTCTCTTTGACATGGTTTTTAATATATTCTACTACTTGGGACTCAAGAAAATTCATCCAGTGTTTGTCTTCAAGAGGATGATATTTGTGAAGACCAGGCAGGGCTCTTATTTTTTCAGTATTTTCTTGAAGTTCTTGAATAGATGACTTGAGTCTTTTGGAAGTTGGGAATAAATATCTTAGAAGATAGTTTAGTACTGAAAAAGTACCAATTTTGTTAGGCATTAATTTAGCAATTTTATTTTCTAGTATAGCCTGATTTTTTAAGTAACCTTCAAGCTTAGTTAAGTTATTGGAATATATGGTTTCTAAGTTTCTTGCAGTTATTCGTCCGGGGTAATTCTTTATAAGTTCAAGTTTTCGAGATTGCATTGCAGATTCGGCAGCTTGACGCATCTTTTGTTCGGATTTTCCTGAAAATTGCATGATTATATTCCGTTATTTATAGGTTCATTAGGGTCTGTTGACAATTGGTGCCACGGCCAAAAACCAGGCTAATTTGCCCAAATTTCAGCTTGAGTTCGTTAAATAGAGCTGGCTATTCGTCTCACTAAAGTTAAAATTTGTTCTAAATTAACCTGTTTTTTGACTCGCGCACCCAATTGTCAACAGACCCTAATATTATAAAAAATATGTAGTTATAAATAAGTATAGGCAATGCTCTTAAATAACACAAACAGCGCGCCAATAGTTTTATTGGATTATGTTCTTGATGTTTATAAAGAGAACTGAGCGCTCAGTGGTCTTCGCCAGTCTTTTCCAAAAGCTGATTTTGATATTTTTATACCGGGAGGTCCTTGGCGACGCTTGTATTCGTTTTGGAAAATTAACTTAACTACTTGTAGAACATCTTCTTTTGCGAATCCTTTGGCAATTATTTTGTCTGCATCGAGATTATCTTCCATGTAATGCTTAATAATTGCATCTAGTATGCTGTATTTTGGGAGGTTGTCTTCATCTTTTTGATCATGAGCGAGCTCGGCACTTGGGGCACGAGTTATTACTCGTTCAGGTATAATTGGAGATATTTGGTTTCGGTATTTGGCAAGCTCATATACTTTTGTTTTTAAAACATCTTTAATAACGGCAAACCCACCAGTCATATCGCCATATAAAGTTGTATAACCAACAGCTGCTTCGCTTTTATTACTTGTACAGAGCAACATGTGACCTGTTTTATTTGATAAAGCCATGAGTAATGTGCCACGAATACGAGCTTGAAGATTTTCTTCTGTGGTATCTTTGGGTCTGTTTTTAAAAGCCGGCTTTAATGTTTTTAACATGCTGGCAAAGATATCTTCAATTGGTAGGGTATAATGTGATACGCCAATATTTTCAAGTTCCTTAATTGCATCTTGATTACTCATTTCGGCTGTATATTGAGACGGAAGGAGTGCAGCAAAGACTCTTGATGGTCCAAGAGCATCGGCTGCTATGGCAAGAGTTAAAGCGGAGTCTATTCCACCAGATAAACCAAGTAGAACTCCTTTAAAGTTATTTTTATTAACATAGTCTCTTAACCCACACATTAATGCTTGATATATTAGTGCGTTTTCATCTAACAATGGTTCTATTTTACCTTTAATTTGATTATTGGTAATGGTTAAACTCTGAAGACTTTCTTTAAAAGCAGGAGCACGCGCTTTTATTTCTCCCTGACTATTTATAGCAAATGATTGCCCGTCAAAAACCAACTCATCTTGGCCACCAACTTGATTTACATAGATCACCGATGCGCCGTATTTTGCGTATTGACTACAAAGTTCTACCCGAGTGTCGTATTTACTTGCCTCAAACGGAGATGCGTTAATTGCAATTAGTGTTTGGGTGTTATTATCAGCTAATAACTCCTCTGGACTTGATTGCCATAAATCTTCACAGATACATAGCTTGAAATTATGGTCTTTAACCTTAAAAACGCATGGATTGGTTTCGCCATGTTGATAATATCTCTTTTCATCAAATATTCCGTAATTAGGTAGTTTTTGTTTATCATATTCATTAACACATTTTCCATTAGAAAATATGCTTGCTCTATTAAAAGTTTTTTCATTCGTGCGGGCCGGGTGACCTACTATTACATGGCAGTTTTGTACAGACTTAGCAATTATTTCTAGGGCTGTATTAACCTGAAAAAATAGTGCGTCACGATATAACAAATCTTCAATTAGATATCCAGTTAACGATAATTCAGGAAATACGATGATATCATGTGTATTTTGCTCTGCAGAAATCACTTGAATTATTTTATCGCAATTAGCCTTTATCGATCCAATGTTTGGGTTTATTTGTGCTATTAGTAGAGATATTGATTCAGACATTTTGTGTTCAATATTATATTTTAAAGTGATTTTGCTGTATTATACTTGGTTCACTAATAGGAGTATATCTCATTGTTTTGTATTTTGAAGAGTAGTCATAATTTATGTTAAAAGCAGCATTATCAAAAATAGAGAGCGAATTCTCACCAGATGTCATAGCAAATGGTCAACAGTATTATAGTCGAGGACATGTTCTTAGTATTCGGTTGAGTGATGGTTTATTACGAGCTAGAGTAAAAGGTAGCTCTGGGCAAATATATAACATTCACATAGATCTAAAATCTTGGCCAGGTAACGCTGGGCGGTGTGATTGCAAGGATAAGGTTAAGTGCAAGCACGCAGTAGCTTGTTTTTTTGCTCTTCAAGATAAAGAGAAATTATCTATAATCAAGCCAACTTTTATTCATAAGATGGATTCTTTAAAAGAAGAAGAATCTATAGTCTTGCCAAGTGATGAAGTGATTCATGCTGATAGTCTTAGTTGGTATTCAGATTTCACAGAGCAAGGAAATGACTTTTTTGCATATCAACTTGGTATATTAATAGATGAAAAACCAATTAGTATTGTGCCATTGGTGGTGAATTTATTACAAAGGTTAGATAGGCGTGATTTAGAAGCAATGGAGGATGATAAGCTTGTTAATCTTCCTCTTGAAAAAAACAAGTGGTTGCGAATAGAATTCGGTCGCATAAAACCTTTGTTACGTATCTTATTAAGCTATGGTTTATCTGAATCGAAGTCCGACAATTCTTTAGAAATGAAGGAATATCAGCTGGCCTTAATGCAAGAGGCAGAGCAAGCTATTCTTGCTGTTAGAGCTCGTTGGCAAGGCACTGAAAATGTTCGTGATAAATTATCAAAGCTTGCGAATAAAGAGCTGCCAGAGGTCGAGATACCCACAGGCCTTAAAACCTCATTGCGTGATTATCAACATCAAGGTTTGAATTGGCTACAGTTTTTAAAAAATAATGGCTTTGCAGGTATTCTAGCAGATGATATGGGGCTTGGTAAAACCATCCAGGCCTTAGCAAATCTTCAACTTGAGAAACAAGCCGGTAATATGCAACGAGCAAGTTTGATAGTTGCACCAACAAGCCTCGTTGGTAATTGGTACGCGGAAGCTAAAAAGTTTACTCCAGAACTGAGAGTATTAGTTTTTCATGGTTTTGATAGACATGAAGTTGAGTTTGATGATTATGATCTAATTATTTCTACATATGGGTTGATGCAGCGCGATAAAGTCCGGTTTTTAGCATATGACTTTTACTATTTAATTTTAGACGAAGCTCAATTTATAAAAAACGCTCGAACCAAAACCACTAAAATTATGCAGCAATTGAAGGCAGATTATCGTCTTTGTTTAACAGGAACACCTCTTGAAAATCACTTGGGTGAGTTGTGGTCTTTATTTCATTTCTTAATGCCAGGTTTATTGGGTGACTCAAAACAGTTTAGGCAGTTTTTTCGGGTTCCAATTGAAAAAGATAGTGACTTGGCTCGAAAAGAAATATTAAATGGGCGGATCAAACCATTTATGCTTCGTCGAACTAAATCAGAAGTTATGCAAGAATTGCCACTAAAAACAGAAATTACGAGGCTTATTGATATTGTTGGTCCGCAACGTGACTTATATGAAGCAATTCGTTTGACAATGGAAGAAAAAGTTCGAAGTGTGATTGCTGCGCAAGGAATTGGTAAAAGTCAGATTTTGGTATTAGATGCATTGCTGAAATTGCGACAAGTTTGTTGTGACCCAAATTTATTATCTTTGCCAGAAGCAGAAATGGCCGCTGAAAGCTCGGCTAAACTTGATGCATTGATGGAGCTTTTGGATAACTTAATGGAAGAGGGCAGAAGTGTACTTGTCTTTTCTCAGTTTACATCCATGCTTAAGATAATTGAGGGTAAGCTTGCTAAAAAGAATTATCCTTATTTTAAATTAACTGGGGAAACAAAAAATCGTCAAGATTTGGTTGATAAGTTTCAAGATGGCGAGGCACCTATTTTTTTGATAAGTTTGAAAGCTGGAGGTACGGGACTAAATCTTACTCGTGCTGACACTGTAATTTTATACGATCCATGGTGGAACCCAGCGGTTCAAGAGCAAGCTGCAGGCCGAAGCCATCGTATTGGCCAAGAAAATCCGGTATTTATTTATAAGCTTATTATGAAGGGAAGTGTTGAAGAAGTAATACTTGATATACAAGCTAAAAAGCGTGATTTATTTGATAGTGTATTAAAAAATCAAATGCAGATTAAGAGTGGTTTAAGCGAAGAAGATATTGATAAGTTCTTCGCACCTCTAAAGATTCAAGAAGAGTCTGTCTAAATAAGCAGGGTTTAGACGCAATAGATTTATTTTCAAACCAAGATTTAAATCTATTGCGGACAAAACTCCACCACATAGCTAACCCCACTTTGACCGCTATTTTGTGGGCAGGTAAAAGTAGAAGCCTTGTCGTCAAACGGATATACATACGCAGATGGGCAGGCTTCTTTTAGAAACTTAAGATTAGGAAGAATATCTGTTTGCCATCCAGTATTTGGACTTGCGCAATTAGAAACAATCGATGTGCTAGTCGGAACATTGATTCCTAAAATACTTCCCCAGTTGGTGCATCCACAGCACCCAGGTCCAGCTCCTGCTGTATAACAACTTGTCCCCGCATTAGTTCCAGTGCATCCTAAAAGTTGATTGTAAGTATTAACGCCATCTGTACCTGTAGATTGGCAATCTAGTCCACCGGCATTGAAAGAGCTGTTAGTTGCACATATTTCGTCTTCAGACCAGTAACCAAGAGATGTCCCGCAGGTTGTTTGCGCAGAACCTGCTCCTGGGGAGGTGCCAACATTAGTAGATGTTAAACCACAGACATAATTATCAGATGGGTAAGCTGATGTGCATGTACTCGTTGATGAGCATTGAGTAGCAGTAGCTGTATCGACCCATCTGTACATAGGGCCTGGTAAGTAGCTGTTTTCAAAATTCCACGAACATGCTCCGAGCGTAGTCGCAGAGCTCGCAGGATTTAGGTTTGTGGCACTTGTTGAACCAGGTAGGCCGCAGTGATATGGATTGCCATATTGTGTAGGAGATGCAGCGTTTGCTGGTCTTAAAGAGATTGGTATATTTGTACCATTAATTATTGTTACATCATAAGTGTCAGGTGTTGTTGAGACAAATGTAATCTCGACTTGAGTGGATGGTGCGGCAAAACCTTCAGCAGCAGCGCAACTACCATTTGTTCCATCACCACCAGTATTGCAGCCAGCGGTGGTACAAGAGTTAGCACCACTATACGGAGCAGAACTTCCGCAACCAGTTCTCCCAGCAAAACCACCACTCCAAAGCAAACTATAACCGATTTGATTTGAGTAATCGGTAAAATTTATACTGTCCTCGGTGTTTGCGCCACCAGTGGCGTCTAATTTATATTTGTTTGTCGCTGCATCTGCAGGAGCAGGAGTTACCCAATAACACTGATAATTAGCAGCTGCTCCTGCTGAATTACAAAATGCCACTCCTTCACTTCCGCCAACACAGTCACTATCGCTACTGCAATAACTACAACTACCCGCATTACATACAGGTGGATCATTAGCCGTAGGGGATGGATTTGGATTTGCGGTGACTAAGCAATCACTACCTGTTTGACACCAGCCACCACCACAGACACCACTTACACATTTTGAATAGGCGGAGATAGTGTTGCAATCCGTGTCTGTTGAACAGGCATGATTAGCATTTGTTTTAGATGGCAAAGAACTAGAGCTAACTCCAAACCAAACGGGCTGACTACAATTGTTAATAAAAGTAACAGTGCGATCTCTACTACTTGGGATGGAAAGTGGTAATTCTATTGTTGGAGCTGTATATCCTTTTTTATTACCTATTTTTTGATAGAAAGTAAGTGTACCTGTTGTGCCTGAAGTTGATGGCGAGTTCGCTACACTAAGTTGCACGTTTACTAAAATATTACCTCCAGTTTGGGTGCTTATTGCGACCCCATTTGGGCTTGCACAACCATTTTCTGCTACAAAATTACTTGCTGTAATATCTGGAGAACCATTTAGATTTAAATCACATTTTACTATCATTGGGTTGTTTGCAGGTGGCGGATGAGGAACATTGATTGTGTATTGCAGGTATTGCGAGCTTCCAGCCACCATACTTTGTACGACAGGTGTTGTTTTAACTATGTTAAATATAGGTGTTCCTCTGGTTAGCTTATTTTCTTTAGTTATTTTACTATTGGCAAAACTGTTATTGTTTAATAGCATTAATGAGTAAGCTATCAGTAACAAGTATCTCATGATTCATACTCCATTATAAATAATAATTAAGTCCTGCCACCCAGGTATTGGTAGCTATTTTTGCTTTAAGAGGGCTAGTTAGTGGCACGCTGCCAGATGATGATGTTTGGGAATTTCCTAGGGATGCGTATAAATATCTAATAGACAAAGCCATGGATTTCTTGGGGATCATTATTTTTACGCCGGCTCCACCACTATATACAAATTGATAATTACTGCCGGTAGTTATGTTTCTTCCTTCTGTATATCCTGAAATAAGAGGTGAATCTCGGTATGACATCGTATTGTATGCAAAACCTATCCCACCTTCTATTAACGGATAAAAATATGTTGCTATAGGATTTAATATCCACTCATGGTTTATAAGTAATCTAAGGCTATTTATTGAGGTGCTATATGCAAAGTTGTCGTATTCGATCATTTGGTATTGATAAACAGTCCCGCTAGGCTTCATTTGAAAATAGTACTCGTCTAGATTTACACTCATGTCATACACGAGACTTTTTAATGGGGTAGGGGGTTTAAAATGATATCCAAGTCCAAATCCAAACGTAAAATCTTTTGGGTTGGTTGGATTACTTAAAGAGTCGGTTTCAGAGACTATCGGTAATGATTTGAAATTAACAACAGATGTTGTTCCACCAAGGTATGCAGATACTAAAAATCCTTTATCTTTAAACTCTGCAAAAGTGATTTCGCTGTGGCAGATAACCAATATTAAATAAAAAATACGGCTTTTCATCTATGCTATAATCCCTTATTATTTTGCAATAGGTGGTCAAGTCTATCTTATTCCTAAGATATATCCAAACATAACTGTTCGATGTTCGGCTAGGAGCAAATTAAATGTTCGGCATGCGGCTCCAACCGACATACACTCGACACCTATTCTTTCTTTTGAGAGCATAGCTAAGATATTTCCAGGAATTTGTTTATTAGGTTCTGAGTGACCAATAATTATAATTTCTGGTTTTTCTGATAATAGAGGTTGTATATTTTCTGTAGAAATATCAGAAATAGATTGAATGGGCCATTTATCGTGAATTGTGTCCTTAGATACAATAATACTATTATGATAGCTTTGCTCGGCTATTGTTATACTTTTTTCATCATAGGACTTAATCGAGTTTGGTTCTGCAATATCTAGGGTGATTTCCATAGTTTTTTATCGGCTCTTAATTTATACTGCTAAGATTTTAGCATTTTAATGTAGCATAATGAAAATAATAGTTGATTCAAACATTGATAAAATTCCTGAAGATGGAATTTCAATCCCAAATAACAGTGATTTTTTATCGAGTATTTTAACAAATTTAGATTATCCAACTAATCAGCCACCAGTTGCAGATTTATTGCGAAAGCTACATTCATTAGATGGTAATTGGCATGTAGTATCTCCCATTAATTGGCAAGCAACTCATAATGATGGGATGCTAGTTGCTGCTGGTCGCGATTTTTCTTTGACTGAATCTATGGGTAGGGAATGGTTTTTTGAGCTTAAGAAATTTGTGGATGGTGAGGATATTAAAGTACACTATCATGATGCTTGTACTTGGCTAATTCAAATAAATGACCATCCTACAAACACCTCTAAGCCTGTTTATTCTTTATTAAATCAGTCAATAATGCCAGAGCTTGAAAGCTTAGATGACTCTTTATTTTGGCAGAGATTTATTACTGAGAGCCAGATGTTTTTTAACAATCACCCTTTGAATAAAACCCAAGGTAATAACTTGGCTATTAATGGACTTTGGGTCTGGGGAGGCGGAAAAATGTCTGCTAAAAGCACAAAGCCAATTATAGTTTTTGATGAGGAGTTGTTAGAAATAGCTAATCTTTTATCTAGTAATGTTAGTTTGTATTTTGAGCAGAAAAATTTATCACGGACGAGCATTTTGCTTTGCTCTTTTGCCGACTCTTTAATAAAATCGGGTCTAGATTTAACAAAAAAAACAACTTATTGGTATTGGAATAACTTTGCCTATAAGATAAAAGCCACTAATTGGTTTAAACAATTATTCAAATAGGTTGATTATATGCAAATTCACCAAAAACAAGTTCCAGAATCTATAGAGTTAATCGCAGATATTAATCCCGTATTACAGCGTGTTTATGCATTGCGAAATATTACTGATGCGAGTCAACTGGATAATAGCTTGCAATCGTTGTTATCTTATAAAGATTTAACAGACATAGACAAAGCATGTTTGCGTTTAGAGCAAGCATTACGAAATCAAGAAAAAATCTTAGTTATTGGTGATTTTGATGCTGATGGCGCAACATCTGTAACTCTTGCGATTCGTGCGCTGAAAGTGTTTGGTGCATTAAATGTTGAATATTTGGTTCCAAATAGATTTGAATATGGATATGGTTTAACTCCAGATATTGTTGAGGTTGCTAAAACCATGCAGCCTGACTTAATTATTACAGTTGATAATGGTATTTCATCTATTGCAGGTGTTGCCAAAGCCAACGAATATAATATTGATGTTTTGGTAACAGACCATCATTTGCCTGGCGATACTCTTCCTTTGGCCCATGCTATTGTTAATCCTAATCAAAAGGGTGATAAGTTTTCTAGTAAATCAATTGCAGGTGTTGGGGTGATTTTTTATATAATGCTCGCTCTTAGAAGACACCTAGCTAATGGTGATTGGTTTGAATCAAATGGCCTACCTATTCCAAATATGAGTCAATTTTTAGATTTAGTAGCTTTGGGTACGGTTGCTGATGTTGTTGCACTTGATCAAAATAATCGTATTTTAGTTAATCAAGGATTAATACGAGTACGGCGAGGGTTAGCCAGACCGGGTATTTTAGCTTTGTTAGAAATTGCAAAGCGAGAGGCTAAAACTTTGCAAGCAAGTGATCTTGGATTTGCAATTGGCCCACGTTTGAATGCTGCTGGACGCTTAGATGATATGTCACTTGGTATTGAGTGCTTATTAAGTGATGATTTAGCTAAGGCAAGAATTCTTGCTAGTAAGTTAGACTCTCTTAATATTGAAAGACGTAAGATTGAAACGGAAATGAAAGAGCAAGCGCAATTTGCATTAAAGAAAGTATCGTTGGATGCAAATAGTCAGTTACCAGTTGCGATTTGTTTAGTTGATCCAGCCTGGCATCAGGGTGTTATTGGAATTTTAGCTGGAAGATTGAAAGAGCGTCATAATCGCCCGACTATTATTTTTGCAGTAGTTGATGATAAAGAGTTGAAAGGTTCTGCTCGTTCAGTGCCTGGATTGAATATCAGAGATGTATTGGCTGCAATAGATAAAGATAATCCTGGTTTGATTGGTAAATTTGGTGGTCATGCTATGGCCGCAGGTCTTAGTCTCCCGATAAGCTCTTTTGAGAAGTTCCATAAATCATTTGTTAGTGAAGTTGAAAAGCATTTAGATGTAAGTCAATGTAGCGGTGATGTTTTTAGTGATGGTTCATTAGGTGAGCAGGATTTAAATATAGATTTAGCGTTGTTAATTCAAGATGCTGGGCCATGGGGATCGTATTTTCCCGAGCCTAAATTTGATAACGTTTTTGAAATACTAGATCAAAGGATCGTTGGGAAAAATCATTTGAAATTAACTTTAGCATTAGCCGAGGGTGGTGAACCCATTGACGCTATCATGTTTAATGTAGATTTAGACTCTTGGCCAAATCATCGAACAAGTCATGTCCATGCAATGTATAGATTAGATATTAATACTTATCAAGGACGCACTAAGTTACAGTTGATGGTTGAGGCGATGCTAGTTGCAAAATCTGTTGTTACATAAATTTCAAGGTTTTTTTAAGACATGAATTATACATTCAAGAAAATTATAACGGTTTTTATTTTTAGCTTGTTTTTTATTGCAAAGGCCTGGTGTGATAGTCATCATCCTCAGGATTTTTTAAAATCTGTAGGTGGAACTAAAAATGAAGGCAAGCAAATTGTTCAGCATTATTGCGCTGTATGTCATGCTGACAATGCGATGATTCAGATTGGTGCTCCAAAAATAGGTAGTTCTTCTGATTGGCAGGAGAGATTAAAGAAAGGCATCGAGGAGTTATTAAAGAATACAGATAGTGGTATAAATGCAATGCCTGCAAGAGGTGGATGCTTTGAGTGTAGTGACGCGCAATTAATGAAAGCAATTAAAGCTATGTTACCTGAAAATTCCAAATAACCTTATATTTCAATTATAAATATTCCTTTGTTTAGCCCTATGTTCTAGGGCTAAAAGCAATAAAAACTAAAAATCAAGAATTATTTTTACCGAATAAGCTAATCTTTTTTACAATCCGCCCGATAACAATCAGGAAGGGAGGATTTAATTATGATAACTAAACAGGTAACAATAGTGCTTTGTAGTGTTTTATTAGGGGCCTGTGCTTCTAATGGGTCCATACCGATTGTAGATGACAATGGTAATGTTCATTACACAAAAGGGATGAATTCTGATACTAGAGGAAACTTCTCTTTTCCATCAAAACGCGAAGCAACAGGTCGAAAAGTATTTATTTTTGATCCTAAAGCAGCAGCTTGGGCTGCATACGACGCTAATGGTAATAGAGTTAAAACAGGAAGTGCATCTGGTGGGGCAGATTATTGTCCAGACATCGGTAGATCTTGCCGAACAGTAACTGGTACTTTCCGAGTTTATTCTAAAAAAGGTGAAGATTGCACATCGAGCCTTTATCCAATAGAGACTAATGGCGGAGCAAGAATGCCATATTGTATGCATTTTAACGGTGGTTACTCAATTCATGCAGCGTATGATGTTCCTAGGTACAACGCAAGTCATGGTTGTATTAGAGTATTACCAGGAGCTGCAAAATGGTTAAACCAAGATTTTATGAATGTAGGCACAACTGTAATAGTTAAACCTTATAGTTAAGTTTTAGTCTACACTATATTTAGACTGAGGTACCTTATGCTAGTCATTAGGTACCTTTTTTATGTGCGTAGGTGTGAATTATTACGTACCTTTCGCCGTTATTTCCAACGAAGTTGAAAAGGAAGCAATATGAAAAAATGTGTGAAAAATACGTATGAATTTGGTGGTCCAATTGGTGCGTTAATTATAATAATTTTTTCGCATATTCTTATTTATTACATGTGGATATCATTAACATATTTTCAAGGGGGATTATTTTTCCCAAAAGACTTTGCTGATTTACTCTTTTGTCTTAGTAAAGCTTCACCAACTATTTTTGCGGCGACATTTTTCATTGGTTTTGTGGCTCTCCAATTTATACTTGCATATTTTATACCAGGTATAAAAGTAAAAGGTCTTCCTATTCCATCACAAGATAATCTCCAGTTAAATTATAATTGTAATGGTATTCCATGCTGGTATGCGACCTTAGTTATAACTGCAATATTGCATTTTACCGGTATATTTCCAATTAGTCTTCTTGCAGATAATTTTGGTAGTATCATGACTGTCGGCGTTATTGTCGCAGATGCTATTTCAATTTATCTGTTTGTTTTAAAGCGTTTTTTTCAAAAACCTGATACGCCAACAGGCAATGTTATTTATGATTTTTTCGCAGGAATATCTTTAAATCCTAGAATAGGAAGAGTAGATATTAAAATGTTTGCTGAAATACGTATTCCTTGGGTATTATTATTCTTTCTAACAGTTTCAGCAGCCGCAAAACAATACCAAGAATTTGGTCAAATAACCTATCCAATGATTTTTATGGTTATAGCACATGGACTATATGTAAATGCCTGCATGAAAGGAGAAGAATGTATACCCACAACTTGGGATATATTTCATGAAAAATTTGGCTGGATGTTGATTTTTTGGAACTTTGTCGGCGTGCCATTTGTGTATTGCTTCCAATCTTTTTATATTTTAAAAAATAATATCCAAATGCCACTTGGCTATATGCTGGTGCTACTAGCCGTACTTTTGTTTGCATACTACGTATGGGACACAGCTAATAGTCAGAAAAATCGCTTCCGAATGAAACAAAGAGGAACCTACAAAGAAAGAAAAGCTTTTCCACAGTTGCCATGGGGAACATTAAAAAGAGCAAAATATATTAAAACTGCATCAGGAAGTAAGTTACTTGTTGATGGATGGTATCGATATGCTAGAAAAATACACTATACTGCAGATGCTTTAATGGCTATTACCTGGGGGCTTAGCTGCGGATTTTCAGCTTTTTTGCCATATTTATATCCTATATTCTTTATTGCAATGATTACACATCGTTATCAACGAGATATGGATAGGTGTGCTAATAAATATGGTGCTGATTGGGATAGATATTGTAAAAAAGTTAAGTATAAATTTATACCGTTTATTTATTAAAAAATAAATCTTGATTACGCATGGTAGATAGATCTAAATATTGATTAAAAATGTCTATTGACATACAATAAGTTTTTTAAAAAAACACAAATAATCCATGCATTCTAAAACCAATTTTGTTGATCGTAATTTGTATTCACATAATGAACTTGCTAAATTTTCTACTAAGAGTGAACTAACAGATAAACAAAGATCTTCTCTGCTTAAAAGAGCTTGTGTCTTGCGAGATGGTTATTATTTTGCGGTAGGATCAAAAATTACCTTCGAAAACTCTCAGCGCACTTTTACTCTTAAAAATCCTATACTGAAAGCAGGCGGAACTTTATATGAGATAAGAGATAATTTTGCCAAAGGAGGGCAAGGAGAGCTTTTTGTTGCCTTTTGTCTTTCGACCAAAATGTTTTGTGTGATGAAAAGGGCGCTGATTTCTAGAAACAGAATGATAGTTAGTAAAGAAGTTGATTCGGAAAGAGAAGCGCTTGATGATCATAACTGGAATATTGCTTGGACAAAATATGCAGTACCACACCATTTAAGCGCAGAGGAAGATAACTCATCTGAATATCTTGGTTATGTATTTTATTCTTGTCAATTTATGCCATATCTTGGTAAAAATTTGCGTGGTTATTATGAGAAATTAGTAACTAAACCATTGATAGGTTCAGATGCACATCGCTTTATGTCAGATTTTGGTGAAAATATACGTGATTTTCGTGAAAGATTTTTAAATGAACAATTGATGGTTGCAGATGCACATCGTTGGCAATTAGCGGCCGATGCTTGTTGGGGAGTTTATCAGCTTCAAAACGGACATAATATTTATCACAAAAATTCAGATGATCAAGGCCTAGGGTATGGTCATCGTGATCTTAAACCAGATAATATTATTTGGAATGGTAAAAATATTCGTATAATTGATTTTGGATTTTCAAAAAAAGACCCTGAATCTTCTGTCTCTTGCGACAGAGGAACTAATCCATACCTACTTAGAACAAATAAATGGCTCCCAATTTCAACTTATGATTTATATGCCATGCAAATTAGCCTTAAAAATACAAGCTATCAACCTAAGAATTCTAAAGAACAAAAACAAACAACGGGAATGTTAACTAATGATATGTTAATGAAAACAGCTATTAGATACCGTTTACCTCAATATAGTTTATCAATAAATAGTGATGTTGATAATTCTGATTATATGGATTTTATAGATAGTTGGGATGCGGATGATCAATCAAATACTTATTTTCCGGCAAAAAACATGCTAACTTTGACAGCTGTTGTAATTGCAGCACCAATTCCAAATATGAGTTATGGTAAGTTAAAAACAATAGGTGGTTGTGATGTTCTAGCCGCAACCATTGTTGGGATATATTACGAAAATATACCTAGCTCGCAAAAACAGAGTAAAATTCATGATGGTATAACCAAATATCAGCAAAAAGATGTTTTTTTTAGTTCTCCATCTAGGGCATATTTTGTAAGCGATGCAGAGTCTGAGTATTATACTGGTATTAATAGTGAATTCACAGCTCGGGCAAATCTAGTTATTTATGGTTTAGATGATTGTGTTGAAGAGGCTCTCAAATGTGAGTTCCTGTTGACTGTTTTGGACTCTAAGCGTTCCCGATTAATTAAAATGGCAGCTGCTAAGCTCTATAAATGTCAGTCTTTTAATGAAGAAAATTTAGCTAAACTAGAAACACATAGTGAGATACCTAAGCTTTGTATTCGAGCTTGCTTGGATGAAAACAAGAGTTCTTTAGAGTTCATATTAACTAGTGAATATATACTACCAGTCTTAAAACATCTGGAAACTTTTGAGTTAGTAGATCAATTTGATTTTTTTCTATCTTATCCAAACTTTATTCCTTATATTTTAAGGTGTCAGATTTCAGAAGATGTGCTTTTCTTAAGAGGTTTGTTAGAGGAGGGTTTAGATGATACTGACGATTTTGAAATGCTTATCAATGGTGTTAAGAAAGTTCCATTAGGTTGCCTGCGAAACCTCAAACAATTATTTGATGATCCTCTATATAGTCTCGATGAGATAGTAGCAGTTATTGCTAATCCAGTTGCTAGGGAGGCGTGGCGATATGCAACAGATATGCAATTAAACTCGCGTTTGCTACATTCTTTGCTTACTGATTCAATAGGATTAGACTGCCTGACAGATTTAAGGAGGTTTCCACTTGATAACGTAATCTTGGACGTTATATCAAGACACTTACATAGTATATCATGGTTGTATACTTGCATTAGAGACTTTGAAAGACTATATAGTGACGAAGGACCTTTTTTCGATCGAGGAGCAATTTTATACGCTTTTCTGGCTAACAAAGACTATCGTGATGTCATGCTTGTAGCTGAGTTTAAAGAAAAGGTATCTGACCCTGGATTTGAACCAATAGTCTTAGCTCTATTAAGATCGTCAGGATTAAGAACTGCACCTGTGATTGCACGTCTACTTCGTGAGGGACCAGGTGTTCCGGTATCCTCGATTTGTAATGAAAACTTCTTTCATGCTCTTTGTGATTATATTAGAAAAAACCATTCCATATCGTCGGATAAATATATACTGCGCATACCTATTTTAATGAAACTCAAGCATACCTTGCGTCAAAGTTGTACTGATGAAAATGATTTTAATACAGTGTCTAAGGAGGTTTTTCATTATTTAACTACCGCGCAAAACACTAATACTTGTTTATTTGCGGTTGGTAATGAAAAAGCAAAATGTAGACTTATTAATTTACTTCATCAAAAAAACTCATCACTACTAATCTTCGAGTGTTTTGACTCTGAGTATTCTAAAAGACAAGCTCTTCGTAAACATTTCTTAGATGATACCTTTATAAGGGCGGCAATTTTACTTGATAGCTTAAACCTCTGTTCGCTCGAAAACCTTGGAGTTCTTTCTAAAAATAATGCCTTTAAAAATGCATTATCTAGTATTTTTAGGCCAGCACAAAATTTATTTATTAGCTCAGATGATATTGAACTACGGCTGCTTTGTGCTAGTTTTGATTTATCAATTGATTATAGGCGCCCTATAGACATTCATATGCGCTCTCTTATGCTGCAAACAAAAAAGTTTGTAGATAAGGCCAATCTAAAAATATTCTTCAAAGGTTACGTAAAACTAAATCAGGCACTTCAAAATCTCGAAAATGAGTTTAATAAAGATCCTAGTTCAAATACGATAAGAGTTAGCTTTAGAACTAGTGTTGAGGCTCTTCATCAGAAATTCTACTGTATTTATTTTCATCGTAATGCGGTGCAGTTTTCTGCAAATCTAGACAAATATTTAGATGAAATTTTAAAACTTGTAACTAGTGAACAAGTATCAAAGAGTATTGATAAAGTTGAATCTTCTAATCTTTCAGAGCATGGTTGTTGTGTATTTTTTAGAGCAGGAGAGGTGAGTTCTCCGCAAAGTGATATTTTATCGTCTATAAATTCTATAAAAGAAAATCTTGGTTTAACAATCAAAACAGTATCCAAGCCAAGCAGCCGTATTTATCCCATTGGTTGAGATTATTTTGTTGGTTTTATTAAAGACGACGACTCATCACCAACAGATTCATCAAAAATTGATGGTTCTTTATCTGGCTGAGAGTTGGTTTTAGGATGTTGTGTTAATTTTTGGGATACCTTCTCCATAACTGCGTATTTAACGCTGGCATCATCTTGATAATCGTCTTTCTTTGATATTAACTGGCTGAGTTTGTCTTCTAGGGAATCTGATGTTTCTAATATACTTTCTGACTCTTTTAGTGATGATATGCTATTTCCTATATCATCTAACTCTGATTTAAGTCTTATAAGATCTATAGTATAACTATAATAAATTTTATGACCATGATTTAATATTTCACTTGCTTTTTCTGCATCTCTTGCAAAAGTATTATCACCACCAAAAGTACTTATAATTGAGTCATAAATACGCCCAAATATAGACTTGGCATATTTTTCTGCTTGGTTTTTAGTTTTTTCCATTTCCTTAATATTTTCTTGGTGACTTGAAAAATTTGATTCTATCTTACGTACTTCAGTCTTTAACTCTGATTCGTTTAATTCTAGTTTATATATATCGATTCTGGTCTTTTCTTTTATCTCATTAATCCCTAATATCTCATTTTTTAGATTTTGTATTTCTGCGTAGATACTCTTTAATTTATCATACGCTTCGGTATATACTTCTGTAGCTTGTTGTAAGTCCAAATAACCTTGTTCAGTTGTAAAATCAAACTCATCAGGAATATCAATTTTTTTATCAGAGATTATTTGATACATAATCAATCTAAGAGCTTCTTTCGAGTGAGATTCCATAAGGTGCTTTATAATAATAGATTTAAAACATAAATTATCACTACTATCGTAATATGTGAGTTTGTCTAATCCTATTTTAATAACTTCAGAAATTAAGAATTTATCTGAGTCATCAAGAGGACTCATCATTTGAATTAAATTGACTTGTTCTTTTGGTAGTTGAATGAATCTATCTGGTAGAGTGGCACTATTCTCAACTATTTTATAGGCACGGCGAATTAGTTGTCTAAATGATAGATTACTATCATGGTTTGCTTTTCTCGCTTCTAAAAACTCATTTAATAGTTTAGATGCTGTAACTTCATCAAGTCCAACATCGATTAAAATTTGGCGCATGTCTTTAGGTGAGTAGTCCTCGCAAATAACTTGGGCGAGTCTCCTTTGTATGGCAAGACTTGCTTCTTTTCGTCCTGCCATTGTGACAGGGTTTTGGGTTCCAAGAAGGGTAAAGCCTGGATTTATTGCTGATCTTCCTTGTAAGTCTTCACCCATTAATAAGGCGTTTATTTGCCGTTCTAATACTTCTAATGTATCAGATGTGTTAATCTCATCTAAGATAACCACCGATCCTTCATGAAAAGCTCTATCTAAATATTTCATTTTTAAAGCAACATTCATAGTCGCAGGTAAGTAGTAGAAGTGGTTACTGGTTTTTTGTGGTATATCTTCAATCTTAAAATCTACTGTTGTATATTTATCAATATGCGCCTCATTAAATCCCTTGGATAATAAAAATTGTTTAATAAAGTGGCTTTTACCTACACCAGGACTGCCTTCAGTTACAAGGCCTGATATTCCACCAAATTTCATACGTTTATCGGTGGCTTGTTGTTTTAGTTCACGAACAGATATTAAATCATCTAATTTGTCATATACATTATGGTGGCTCGCAGTTAGTGAAAAGTCATTGAGTCTTTTAGGGTATTGCTTTTGAACAGGATCTAATTCGCCAAATTGACTCACAAACCACTTTTTAAATTCAGCTTTATGTTTTGGGTTTAGACAATTTAAGCCAATTTCTAAGGATTGATGTTTAGCTCGCATCATCTCATCTTCGGGAATAGACTTACTTTTATATAAAAATCCCATCATTTGCAGTTCACGAGCAGAAATTGCCTGTTCATCTATAGATTTTATTTTTTGAAAAACTTTTAAAAACAATTGCCCGGCATCGACATTTTCACCCGTAAATGGCTTTAGAACATTATGAAATAAATAGGCATTGCTAATTGGCCCAAAAGTTTCAACATTTGGGTGGTTTTTAAATAATTCTGGTATACCGCGAACACCTCCATAACTCGCTGGATTAAGAGCAAAAGCGACCCGGTGGTTTTCAGTTAAGTTGTAGGTTTTACCAAGATAAGTAATACTTGGGGGGGCGCTAAACAGGGACTCAAACATAGACCAGTCAGTATTTTCTAAATTTGCTTCATCTATAAATAAAATATGTTGATTATTTGAGTTATCTTCAGCCCATCGAATTATATCACCAAAAAATACGTCAATATTGTTGGTTTCGTCATCATCTATTTGATGCATGAAGCTGCTTTTACCAACGCCAGTTTTACCGGATATAACAGTAATTGGCATGCGCTCAAAAGACATCTCTAGTTGTTGAGTTCTATTAATTGAAAATAACGCGGCATCTTCTTCACTTAAATTATCAAAATTATTATCAATTGGATCCGCTGGAAGTAGTTCTAATCCTTCACCAATTTTTGCTGGATCTTCGGGGTAGGGGTTATATCTTGATAATGTATAAAGCTTATCATAGGTATAATCTTCTAAAATAGATTGATGTAGGTGCGCATATTCTTTAAATGATTCTGAAAAACTCTCGAGTCTTTCTGTAAAACTATATTTTCTTTTATCAATATTTTGCAGATAATTAAAATGGTGATTTTCTTTGGTTAAAAGTATTAATTTACCCGTTGGTTTTAACAATTGACCATTATGATAAACTCCACCATCAGATTTAAGCAAAGGAGCTAAGGCGTCAGTTAGTTCGGGTGAAAACCTACCTTTTAAAATGACAGTTTCACCATTTAGCACTGCATTCCATATATCTTTAATTTTTTCTTCAAAAACAAATTTTGTTTCTTCTGAGGTAGCACTCATTTGATAAAAGATATCGCTTTTTTTTAGCTCGGATACATCAACTATTCTAATCTCTCCGTGTTCAGATATGAGTTCTTTCTCACTCATTCGTAAATCATTGCTTGTGATTAGTCGAGCTGGAGCGTTTTCTACCTCTGCAGGAGCTGTTGCTCTATTTTGAATTGTAACTTGAGTTTTTAGTTTTACCGGTAAATCTGTTTTTGGTGCTAGAGTTATGTTTAATTTACAGTTCTGCTTTTGTGCAGTGTCCAATAGTCTTGCCCAAGCGGAAGTCGTGATATCTCTGGTTAAATATATGTTTAGTTCTCCATCTTTATGCTCTTCTATAAAACCTGGAACGGTACTTAACTTGTTCTCATCTTGTTCTGATTCTTTTTCGCTGTATTCAAATTGCATGAAAAACTGTGAAAGTGATTCAGGATTTAAGGCAACATCATAATTACTCACAACTCCTCTAGAAAAACTAGGATGTTTTGGTTCTAGAGCAAATGAATAACCAGAGGTTGTTTGAATATCTAGACTCTCAGGCAGGTGGAACGTATTACCTTGATAGGTGAGTTTTCTCTCAGCTGAAAAGCTATTAATTGCATGCCGAAGACCACTCGCATTCATAGGTGCATTTTTGAAAATAACTCGCATTGATTTTGGATTTTTTTGGAGCGCTAACAAAAATGGACTTGGCTCAAAAGTCATTGCATTTGCGTACATTGTGTAACTACCATATAAATATCTTTGCCAGTTGGGGTCATCATAAAAATCAATAACAATTGTATCCACAACCTCTTTGTCTTGAGAGATTTTTGGCCAAACAACTGGTGGAATACGTATGGAGGTTGGAAAATCTAATTTCTCATGGTGTCTTGATGTAAAATCAGAGCCTTTGTATGCTGTTTTTGATTTGGTATTTTGTAGACCAATGACTAATGCGTGTTCAGGTAGGTCAACACCATCAGCTTTGCGGATATCATCTAGAATAGTGTTTGCTTGAACTGTTTCTTTAGCACTGAAGTTTGACCAGTTGACAACAATTATTGGATCAAGCGCTTTATGAATAGTTAGAAAATTATACAGTGGTCCAGATGGAGGTGGTAATATGCTACAACTATTATCAGGGTTTATATATAAACTACTTTTTAAACATCGTAAGTCATTTATACAATTGATTACAAATAACCCTCTAGATTTAGATACTGGTGATTTTTGCAGGTGATGAAGGTAGTTTTCAACTGATGCATCATCAGAAAATTTTATAAGTTTATTTACCCCAACAGAGCTAAGAAGTTCGTGGTCGAACTCAACTAAATTAGTCGGGGAAGATTTATCTTGAGTTTGTTTCTCTATAAATTGATTGTTAGGGCAAGGCAGAGGAATAGATGATTGGTTTTTATATAAATCAAAATTTCTATCTAAAATAAATGGAGTTACTTCACTGTCTGCAATTGCAACATTGCCGCCTGATACAAATCTTTCTTGTGCACTTGGTGGGGGTGATAAGTTACCACTTCTTTGCAGATCTATACTTGGAGTTTGAGAAGATCTTTCTCTTTTAGGTGTGGTTGGTTCTATTGTAGTCTCTGGAAGTGGTACATCAAAGGATTCTTTTTTTGATTGTGTATCACTTGAAAATTCTAATGTGTCGATATGAGTAATTAACCAGGCTGCTACTTCAGTTTGTGGTTGCATATTTAAATATGTTTTTATGGCTGCACATTCAATATTAGTTAGGTTTATGAAACCCTTTTTCAATTGGTTTTTGCATTCGCTTGGATTAAGTTCGTAACACCTTTGTAGCCATTGAATAGTTTCTTGCCTAGATTTACTAAGACCTAATTGCCAAAAAGGTTTGTCATCAGTCTTTACATGAAAAATTCCCTCAAGCTCATTGTAAGAACGAGACGCGATATTGAACTTTTGGAAAACTTCCGCACGGTTAGGTGCATATAGTAGTTTTACAAATCCACCGTCGTTAAAAAATGCTTGTAATTCTTTATGAGATGCCTGCATAAAGTCAAATTTGCAATCAAGAGGACAAGCGCTTTCAATAGTTAAACCATGACCTAATACTCTATATATTTCTTGTGCAAGATTTACCTCTTGCCCTCTGGAAAATGTTACCCCAACACCTTTTTTATAGTTTGGATCGTAAAATATCCAAGTGTCATCCTTAAAAATTAATGTTGTAATATGCCAGGAATTTTCTATATGTAGTACTTGTTCCTCATGATTTTTTAAAAGTTCTTCTACAGATGACATTACTGTGATGTTAGGTTTACTGTGTGATTCTGCAATATAATATTTGTGGGTATATGCCCAAAGCTCTTCTAAACACTGGTTGGTAGAAGACTCATCTTCTGGTAAGGTTTTTCCATCCCAATCTTGTAGTTGCGACATTTTTTCATTCCACAAACCAATACCTTGTTGGCTTGTATCACAACTCATGACGGTGTTTGCATAATATCTAGCAACGGCATTACAAATGCCCTGATTCAATTTCACAGTCATCCTATCAATATCAGGATTGTCTGGGTATTTTAATTTTAAATATGCACTTAGTCGTTTTATTAATAACGCCTGGGACCAGGTGCTATCATCAATGGCTGATGTTTGTGATGGTGGTTGCGGTTGATATGGTTGAAATATTGGACCAGGTGATGTACCTGTATCTGCTAGCTTCTCATTTGTAGTATCAGAAACTATATATTCTTCTATTTCTTCTTCCTCTTCAAAGTTATAACTTGTATCAGCATTTATATCAAAACACTCTGAAATTTCTTGTCTGAATTGTGCTTTGTGATCAGTATGTTTATTGGCAAAAGACAAGTTATTAAATTCGAATTCACTTAGGTGTTGTGTAATAAAATCTCTTGTTTCTTGTTCGTCTTCATTAATTATAGTGCATTTGTTTAGATCTATTTTTAGATATTTATTAGTATTGATTTCAAGGATTGCTTTTAAGTTTTCGAGAGTAATACGGGAATTAAATAGAGATACTAGTTCTAGGTTACATTTTTTACTTGTATCTAGATGGCCTGTTATTTCACAGTCCATTAAAGCGATAACCTTTATTTTACTACTTAAATATGAGTTTATTGTAGATGAATCTATTTTTGAGTTGATATTATTAAAATATATATTTATCAGAGAGTTATCAATAATATTACTTTTGTTTTTTAAAAATTTTTTTATTCTTTTTGATTCTCCTAATTCGAAACTCTTTCTTAAGTTTGCTACTAAAAGTACTCCTACTTTAAAATTACTTTTAGGGCTTAGTTTAGGAAGCATAGCCGGGATATTTATACGTAGAGTATCGATGTTTGCATCATGCCTTAATTGCTCTGCAATCTTCGCTTGGTTTGCTTGGATTGAATCTGCAGCATTTGGAGATATAATTATTGTTTTTTTCTCACTAACTGTACTTCTAACTATAAAATTAATTTTTCCTAATAAACTTTTAAGATCATCATCGGTAGTTATGTTTTCTACATCATTTAATTCAAAAACTTCTAAATTAGGTGCAGCATCCATGATTTTAGCTAAATTTTCACGGGATATCTTACCGCCATTTATAACTAATTTACGAAGTTTTTTTAATGAAAGATCCGGTAATAGAGCTTCTATATTTTGACCATCAATAGTTATTGTTTCTACATTTGGACATCCAGATAAAAATGAATACACCCTGTGTGTTGAAGTTCTTTTTTTGAAATGTAATTCGGATATTTTAGTTAAATTTAGTTGTGTAATAGCAGTATCATTAGTTGCTGTTGTTTTTGTATTGAGCAAAGAAAATGATGAGTTTTGGATATTAGGCATGAGTTGTAAGAATCCTAGGTAGGTATCCTCCTCTATGTCCCTTGGGAATATAACCGATGTTACTGAAGGTAAGGCAGGGAAAGGGTCATCTTCTGATTCATATGTGCTCAAAACATCCGCAGATAATACGTCATCTTCACCTTCATCGTCATCGTTATTAGTGGTAGGTAGTTTGTTTAAGTCTAAATGAATTTGAATACTCTTAGGTAGGTTTAGTTTTTCTATTTGAAGGCATAATTCACGTAATTGATTGCTAGTTGTGTGTTCATTAGCAAAAAATGTAAGAGATTGAAGATTATCAATACTATTTTTTAATTCATCAAGATTGACTGCATTACCATTAATTGCAATTGGGAGAGTTACATGTTCTAGGGCTGTTGTGCTAGATAATAATGTTGATATGGATTTTTCAGAGTAACTACCGCTAATTACTAGTTTCTTTAGGTTAGGTAGTTGCAGGTTTTCTAAGTCACCATATATTTCTGATTCCACACAGTATAATTCTTCTAAGTTCACAGCCTTGGCTAATAGATCAATTTGTTGCTCAGATTTTATTCCAGAGTCGTTTATCTCCAAAACTCTGAGGTTTGGTAGGTCGCTAATATCGAAATAAGGCTCAAATTCAAAGTCTAAACCTTTTAGAGTTAACCTTTCTAATAGCGGCATGTTAGCCATAAGTTTCGCAATGGTGTCGCTTTTGATCGTACTTTCTGGACTTCTATCTTCAAAAGTAAAATCTACCAGTCTTTCAAAGTTGACTGTCTCGGTAATATTTAGGTCTGTGGTTATTCCTATTTCAACTTTCTTAAGTTTTTGCGCACGGCTTAGAAATCCAGGTACAAGTTTATCAAATCCATTTAGCTTAAGATCCTCCACATTAATAAAAGTAGGGGAGTTGCAAAAATTGTCATCTTCATCATCTTCAGAGATGGGAAAGGATAAATGTAGCGTTTTTATTTCTGGTTGTTCACCGAATACTTCTTGGATTGTACTTGCTTTCATCATTAATGCTTCTAAAGATTGAATCTTAGTAAATCTATTTCTCAAATTTGTAATTTTTTCTTGGTAGTCTTGGTCTGCTTTGTCAGGAAAACAACTATCAGAATCAAAAAATCTAATTGACAGAGCTTCTGGTTCTAGTGATTGATAGATGAAGTTAAAAGCATTTTCATCTCTAATAGATATATTTCTTATTATTTCTCGCCGTATATTATGTTTAATAAATGCAATATTTTTTGAAGTAACCTCTTCATCCCATCCAGAATTAAATATAGTAATATCTTCTACGTAAGGTAGTATTGATCGTAATTTTTCCAAATCAAGATCGGTGCCTATATTTAGCATTAAGGTTTTATTTTTAAGAGCATGCGCAAGTTCTTCTGGATTTAGGTTTGACTCACAGATGTCTCGACTAAAGTCAACGCTACTACTTTCACCTAATAACATAGAGTTAAAGTGTGAAAAATCGCCAACAAAGGCTTCTTCATAAGGTATTTTTGGCTGATTTGCTGATAATATTTGGGCTAGTATCGCTCTATCAAAAACAACTTTAGGATTATTTTTTATTTGATTAGGGATTAGAATTGGGTTTAGTTTATCGCCATCAACTTGAAAAACTTTAAATCCACTTCTTATTAATTTTTCTACATGAGATTTTAACTTGCTATTACTTAGATGATCTTTTGACCAGTCATTGATGATTATATTTTTTTGTTTAGGTTTTCCTTTATCACTAATACTTTGATGCCTAAAAGGTGTACCTTCAAAAATCATATCTGGTTCTAGTTCGCCACCAGATGAGTCATCATCGAAGTACGTGTCAACGTTTTTTCCACTACTAGTATAATATTCTGTTGGAAAATCCATCTATAAAGCTCCAAGGTAACCGATTATCATAAAAAGTAAACTCAGCATTCTGTCTTTTCGTTCGCAGTGAATCCAGAAACCAATTTTATCGAAGGATAGAACTGTATTGCTTCACTGCGTTCGCAAAGACGACAGCAAGGTATAAATTAAGCATAATATATCTTTGCCATGTATAAAACCACCTTACCTAAACATTCCTACAGAACGTGGGCTATCACCGGAATTATCACCTTTTGTTTTTGTTGATGAGAAAAATGTGGAGTTCATATCTTTATCCATACCTATGGTACTTTTATTTTTAACAAAGTTATCAGCAACAGCTTTAAGCTTCTCAATCTGAGAGTTCACATCAATTGTATTTGCCTTGGTAAAGAAATCCTTGGCCTGACTCATGTTTAGCTTACCAAATAACACAGTCCATTCTTTGTACTTTTCTTGATCTATTGGCAGAGCAAAGTAATCATCACTACCAATAATTTCAGTTCTAGATAAAAATTGATTAAAAGGTCGCGCTGCCTCTCGTATTATCTCAATCCTAGCCTCAAGAGCGTTTGTGGTTGTGTGCATACCAGGTAAGTCTCTTAACTGCTTAAGAATAGCTTTAACTGGAATGTTTGCTGGAATGGTTATGATTAAATCTAGAAATTCATCTACTTTATCTGCTGGAACATCGTTTATCTTAGCTAACATTCTTTCATAGTCAGCTTTGTTAATTTCAGGCCGTTGACTGAAAAAATCTAGTAATTTAGCAATATATGGATTACGTAAATCGATACTTTCTAAAAGACTTTCGTCCATTTTCCTTAGTTGACAAGCAATTAAAGGCCGGATAACGCTTGGATTACTTATTAGTTCGGAATATTTATTAATAAGTGGATTAATTATATCAGCTGGGTTTTGAGCTTTTGCGAATGCTTCCAGAGCAAAACATCTATCAGCTCCGTTCATCTGATTTTTAAATAAGTTAACTATTTTCCTTGGGAGATTTTCAATGATTTCAGGGCTCAAATCTATATCATAGAACTCTATTTCCTCTAATAGGAAAGCAACATCAGGTGCGCCTCGAACCGCGGCTAAAAATAGTTTTTCGAAATTATCATGAGTTGCTGGGGTTTTTTTAAAGAACTCATCTAGGCGAGTTTCATATTCAGTAGTATTTGGTTCTTCATCTGTTAGATAAGTAACTGCCTCAGTCCAAGCGGCGTAAGAAATGGTGCAGCATTGCTCTGGATATAGATCAAGGAATTCGGTGATTTTTTCTAATCTATCACGTTCTAGATATTTAAAAGATTTATACATCAGAGCTAGATCGTCAACGTTATGATAGCCTCCTTGGTTATAATCTTTCATTTTATTAAACCAGGTTTGATAGAAGTCTATGCGCTCTGAAATTAAAGACTCTTGTATACTTTCATCATTATCTACTGCATTTAACTCTAGTTCTTTGCCATGTGGTTCACGAGGTGGTGGTATTTGATTATCTTCATAGAATTCATCTAATATCTTGCGTGCTTGGGAGAATTTATCTTCAGTGAATTCACCTAGAAAAATTGCTTCAAGCTCCTTCTTGCATTTTTTCCAACTTTCTTTTAGCTTGAGGGTCATCTCTTCATTCATTACTTGACCTGATCCTTCGGCAATTAGGTCATCTTTTCTGTGAATGTGTTTGCGACTTTGTTCTTTTATATATTGCTCGAAGATTGTGACTGTTCGTGTATGTAAATATTGTAGTTTAAGAGCGTCATCTTCTCGTATTTTGACCCAGATTTCTTTGCTTTGACTCATGCTTTCATGTTTAGCAAGTTTTACATTTAAATGTTCAACTTCAAAAGCAAGGAGCTTGTTAAATTCTTCATTCTCTTTATATTTTTCAAATTTTTCTTCAATCTCAGCATAGTTTATAATTTCTTGACAAACCCCACCGGCATCATAGCGACCTTGTCGGCCTTGTTCTTGTTTTGTGTCGCGAGGATGAACCGCATATGCACGGATTAATCTTAATCCTTGCTCTTTATCATAAGGAGTGATATCAGTACCACGACCAACCCTTGAGCTAATAGTAATAGCACCGATAAGGCCTGCTGTTTTTACAATCTCTGATTCCGCAACACCATTAGCACTTAAATCTACAAGAAGATTTCTGCCTTCTGGTAGCCGTTCTGCGATTAACTTACCAAGTTGTTCAACTTCCTCATCATCCACACAAGTAATTAATACTGGTTGATTTGGGTTTGAGTTTATAGACTCGAGGATGGATGTAACTTGTGCATTTAGATCGCTTGTATATATTGGTTGTAAAAAGTGAGTGGAATTTTCATGGTGAGTTGGAACTTTGAGAATATCATCAAAATGAAATTCGTTTTTATAAATATCTAAATCACTTAGATTACCAGGTGTACCAGTACAAGATTCAATCCCACCTAGGTAGTATTTTTTCAACACATACCGACTGTTTAGGGATAACGCTATTTCACTTTCAGGCTCAACAAAGAAATTTGGTGTGATACCATTTGCCACAGCATCCTTATTTAACCGAACATGTAACATTTGTTGGACAGTTTCACTGTAGGTCGAGCCATGATAAATTTGGTTTTTAATTCTAACTTTAGCAAATCGTCTATCAATTTCAGAATGAAATATCTCTTTAGGTTCTTCCATCACCGAGAAGTCTACACCATCTTTTAATGAATGAGCTTTTTTAGCAGCCATTATTAAACTAAATAATGTAGTATTTCGGAGCTTTGTATCGCCAGATGCTAAAAACTTTTGAAAATAATTGGATTCTTTAGGTGCTTTAATTAATTGCGTTTCTTGTAGTCGATTGTATAGTACTCTCAGATCATCATATTCATCAACACTTTGTTCTGAGTTGAATCGTTGCTCATTTTCTAAATAGAAATCATATGCGACTTCGTATACCCAGGTGTCATAATTGTATACGGAGGAGGCTCCTCCTGAGTCGGAATAATTAAAGAGGGTATCTTCATCAAGCATTAGATGATCACCCTCATCTAAGAAAGCAAATCTATTTGTAGATGAAAGATCAATTTTATCCAAGCGATCTTTATTATCCCAACGCAAACCTGATATAAATAAACTAAACCCACCAAGAGTTGCATAATTTACAGCACCAACGCCTGTTTTTTTATTAACTTTATGTTTATAAGTATCAGGTGATGAGCTTGCGGTAATATGACTGTTTGGAATTTCAAATGCGTCTAAAACTGGGGCAAATTCTTCGTGATCTCGTGCTGAAAGACTTTCTTTCGAACTAAACACATCGACGACTTGGCCGTTTAGAGCGCGGTAGGCAACTCGCATTACAGAAAATAATCCTTTACCTTCACCCGTTTTAATTTGAAATAACAAATTATCATCGTTGTGAACAGCGCCATATAATAAGGCTACCATTTGCGTGTGATTAGCCCATTTACCAGTTTTTCGATATAAAATTTCACGCATACAAGCTAGAACTCGTGCTTTTGATTCTGGATCGTTGCTACCTGTGTTTTTGTGGATATATTTAAGAATATCCTCATTACTTTTTTCTTGAAGATTAAGAGCTGTGCTATAGGTATTCATGTAGTAGAGTAAATGCAGCATTTCTACTTGAGCACTAGCGCTAATTACTTTGTGAGTAGCTTTTAACTTGAAGTTAGAAAGAATTCGTATCAGACCCTGTTTATCTTGTTTTGTCAGATTATAATCACGCTTGAACTTTTGCATATTCGCTTCAAAATGATTAATAATTCTTTGTGAATCATTAGGGTATTTTGTTAGTAGTTCTGATACTTGCTTCATTGTTGGAATTGGTATGGTTTTGCAATATCTGGCAAGCATCAAACGTTGATCTGGATTCATTCTTTGTAGACTGCTTTTAACAGCACTTATATGTGGTAGATCTTTAGCATCTTTAAAAACAGCATTAACTATCATTCGGGTAGTTGGATCCTCTATATTTATTAATTCATCTACCTGGTCATCTGTAATAGTTTTTTCTTCAATCGCCCTTAATAGTTTGATTTGATCGCTTTCCCATAACTTTTTGAATTCTTCGTCAAATGGACAAGGTATGGCAAGCTTTGTAATTCTTTCTATAAATTCGTGGTCGGCTGTATAATCTAACTGGTTTATTATAAGTTGATTAAGAGCTTGGCTGACTCGAGGAGCTGTTTTTAATCCATGAAATATTTGGCTATAAGATGCGAAGGCAACCTCAAGATTAGGTGAGTCTTTAAATTTTGTTGCGATAGATACTAAGGTTTTTTTAGCTTGATGAGGTATTTCTGCTAAATTAATTTCATCTAATATTTCTGTTAACCTATCAAGATAGGTTTCAGTTGTTGTAAGTTTGTGTAAGTTGCCATTGAGCAAACTAGAGTCAGTATTTTCAAGCGCCTCATTAACTAATATTTTTATAAAAGATACAGGGTATGGGTTGGTTTTAAATTGATTTTGGTCAAATACAGCGTGTAATAGTTGAGTTAATTGTTCAATGGAATAATATTTATCATCTGACTTCTCAACTAGTAAACCAAGTAGATAACCTAATTCATCATAATAGCTTTTTCTATCTATTTCTAAGAAAAAGATAATTAGTTTTTGTACTTTGTCTTTACTATTGCCTTCGTCCTTAATAGCGATTCGTTCACATAGTTTAGTTATTAATTTTTGGTTTTGATCTTTAAATGTTTTTAATAGATAAACATTAGCAAATTGACCTTTTTCTTCTTCATTAAGAGGGCGAAAAGAGGCGTCTTGATCTGCTATCATGCATCCTTGCTCTATTAAATCTTGTACAGCTTGGTGTCGAGATTGCTCTGTTGTCATTCCTTGCAAATATGTTTCTAATTCTGACTTGCTAGGATACTTAGTTGATGTTGCAAAATTTATAGTAGCTAATTGATTGTAGAATAATCGGCGTTGTTCGTTATCAGCTATTGTAATGGGGGTGGAAACTAACCAAGGGTAGGCAGTAACTTCCGGTTTATTAAAGCCATTTTGCATACCATGCTGCACGAGTTTTTTAAGCGTATTTTTTTTGTCAGGATTGCTCGAGCTTTCATAACAGCGCATAGCACGACCGATGGCATTTAGGGCGTCTAAGTCTAGGTTACGTACATCACGATTTTCTTCTAGTAACACCTCTAATAACAATGGCATATCAGAAATTTTAATATGGTAACTTTGACTAGATAAATCTTTCTCATCTAAAAGAAGATGGCTGTTGATTGCCATTAAAATAGTTGAGTATTTTTTATCAGCTAATTTAGACCAGTCACACTGTTGTATAGTTGTTAGATTATCAACCCCTAACGCAAGAGATGCGAGAATTAAGCGTTGAACTTGGATGTTATTTTTGATTGCAGGAGTACTTATTAAATCTTTAAATATATTAAAATTTTCTTTGATGTTATTTTTGATTGCAGGAGTACTTATTAAATCTTTAAATATATTCAAATTTTCTTTATTTAGTTTGAGACGTTGTGCGGCGTAACGAAGTGTGTAACTCAAAGGCTCGGTAATAGTTTTTAAATCAACACTATCCCAAGATGATGTGTAACCATTTTGATACCCATTTAAAGTATTAAGGGCGCTAAATTGTAATGACTCATCCCAAAAACGATAATTTTCATGGATGCATGCGTAATAAAAACCGTTTTCTCGCCAGTCAATTTTGCATAGATTACTTAAAATCTCATTTTGCACGTGCATACTATCTTGGCGGTTACCCGTATTTTCAAGGACACTTCGCAGCCTCCTTAAAAACTCAGTTGCATTTATACCGTCAGGATATTGTTTAAGAGCGTCTATAAACTGTTTTTTATTAAAATTTAAATCATTAGCCTCGATATAATCAATGACCATGTCATAGGCTTGCCAAATTTCTGCAAAACGCACGCGATTTTTTGATGAGTTTTTTAGAGCTGTTTTACCATGCAAGCTAATTAGTTGCCATAATCCATCTTGATAGTCTTGATGAGAGCGTAGTTTTTGCATGCTATTTGATAGTTCTGAGACTTCATCTTCCTCTAGTAATTCTGACCAGTCATCGATTGAATCTAGGAATGTCTGTTTAAATATAGGAAAGTTACTTGGAAAAGTTTCATGCAATTGTAGAACTAGTTCAAACCATTTTTGACAACCGACTATCCCATAATGACGAAATAGTTGACCAAATGCCTGCATGTTATGCTCTGTGAAACCATCAAAAAATTCTCTTGAAAAGCCTGAGTCTTGTTGAGTTTGATACCAATTTTTGAGAAGGCTTCTCATTTTGTTTAAATCATCTAGATGAAAAGGTTGTGAGTTATCAGTGTGATTATCTAAGTATTGTAAAGGTTCGGAGGTTTCTTGTTGCAAACCTTTTGCTTCTAACCAATCATGAATTGATTTTGGTAGAGTTTCAGACGCCAAATAATGCCAAGCATTGGCTAGATCGCTATCTTGACCACTGCTACCTGCAAGTGGCTCTAATTGCCGATAATCACCATAAAAATCAGTTTTGGTTTTAACTTTACTTAGTCTCATTGCAAAAGGATCTTTTTGCAACTCTTCTAAATCATCATGTTCTAAGTCTTTGTTGTAGGTTAGAATCCACGATTTATCTTTTGCGTAGAAAACTCTAAAACCAGGAGTTCTTTCCCAGTCGATACCAAATTTAAATAGTTCAGAAAATTCTTGTATTTTAGCAAGTGCGGCAGCATCTATTTTTTGAATAATGTATTTACCATCGACATTACTACCAACCCAATCTGAGAAATCTTTCTCACTAATACCTTTTTCTGCTAGATTGTACCGACCAATTAGTTCTGACTCATCCTTACCATAATCTAGAATTCTTTTTGCAGCTGGCATTTTAACTTCTGGCTGTTGCTCTGCTTCTTGTTGAACTTCTTGCGCTACTTCTTGTTGTGCTTGTTGTTGAACTCCTAGAGATTGGGAGACGAGAGAATATTTTTCACCTTTTGTCCATGATGTGTCGTCTATAACTTCAGAAACTCTTTGAATTGGATGAGAAACTGGTGATGGCTCGTTAATTTTTCTGGTTTGATTTTCTAGATTTAACTCTCGTCTTTTGCGAATATTGTCCTCAATTGTATTTTGTAGTTCTTTGTATGAGGATTTTAAAATATGATAATTTCTATCTTTTGGGATCGTTTCATCCCAAGCAGAACTCTTTATTTGTAAAAATGTTTTGCCTCTTCTAGCAAATGAGTTTAGTTCTTCAATTAATTCTTGGCCATTATTATCAACATCTAAGTTATGTAAATTAATTTCGCTAATATCATTTTGTTTATCTAGTGCTGAGATTAGTTCTATGAATGCTTCTCTTGCTGGTTTATCTAAATTATCAGGTAAAATGATATCTAATTTTTTAAATAACGGTTTTTTACTTGTTGAATTGATTAATCTTGTTAAATTTTTAATATAACTAGCAGAAGAGATGGTTTTTCCACTATCTAAACTTAGTGTGCAAGATAATGGCTCAAGATCTGATTCTTCTATATGTTTAAATAAAAGTTCAAGCCCCTTATTGCCCATTTCGGCGATGTTTTTAAAAAGATAGAAATTATCACTACTAATTTCTATTTCTGGATTTTGAAGAAACGAGTATATAAACCCACCGGTATTGTCCCAAGCTTGCCTTCGAGCCTGGATTTCACTTTGGGCATGACTTAAGTAGTTTGGATGAGATTCCTTAAAAAATCGATTGCGTGCGGCTAAGGCATAGATAGAGGAGTAGTTATCACTTGGTGGGCCATAAATATCTATGTTTGTTAATTCAAGGTTATAACTAAACCATTCATTTAAACTTTTTATATCTTGTTGGCTTGGAGCAAATCTTAAGAGTAGATTTTCTGCTTTTTGATAATATGCAATCTTCATTGATTCTATAAGTTGCTTTTTATCTGATACTGTTATGGATTTACTATCACTATCATAAGTTATAAGACCTGCATCAAATGCAGCTAATATTTGCGTTATAGGTGTTTCTGAAAGCGCACTTGTCATTAGATATTCAATATCAGTATGATTACCCGCATATAGTTCTTCAGCTGTATATTGAGAGAAGGGTGCTCTTTGGGTAAAGGCTTGATTTGACCTTGATTTTTCTTGCTCAAACGATCGATAGGTGCTTTGATCTTTTCTTGATGTAGGTTTATCAAATAGCCCTTGTTCTAATGAATTTTGTAATAGCACCGTGACAGGAATATCTGCTCGATAAGATTCAAGCATTGGTTTATTTTGAGCTAATAAAGACCAAGGTAATATTCTAGATAGTAATACTGCATGCCAAGCGATGGAATCATCATATTCAGAATCATTAATATAATTTAAAGTGTCTATAGACATGCTATTTAACTGGTTTAAATGGTCAAATGCAATATCACCTTGCCATTCCTGAGGTGCAAAGCATGTCCAATTACCCGCTTCTTGAGTTAACAAAACCCATTTTGGAGACCTCTCCTCGCCAATATTCACGATAATAGTTTTAAGATTGCGCCATTCATCAGGTGATAAATTTTCAAGTTCACTATGATGCATAGGAGCAACTTGCGTACACGCAATTTTATTGCGCAACACTTTAGTTTTAAATTCTTTACTACCATATATGTTAAGTAATAAACGATATATATCGTAGCGTGTTGGTGACTTAGTATATGGAGTATCGATGGCACTGGAAAGAGAGCGATGCTTTTGATATAAAGATAGATCAGATAAAGGACAGCCTTGGATTCGTTGTGCTTGATCTATGACTAAGGCATCAGTTATTAACTGCATGTTATCTGTTTCGATATATGCAGCAATTGAATCTTTACTAGTAAAAGCATTGGCTAGTATTGGGTATATAAGTTCATTACAAAGTTCTTGATCTTCGCTTAACCATGGATGATTTCTTTTAAGAGATTCCTCTATTTGGGTGTAGAATAACGTTAGTTGAGATTCAAACTCACGACCGTATTGGTTATTCCATTTGTCTGTTGATTGCTTTGTTATTTCGTCCTCTAGTTCTTGTTTTAAAATAGCTTGTTCTGAAATATCATCCTCATCTTCAGCTACTAATTCAGCCATTTTCTTACGAATATCTCCATCACTTTTTATTATCCAATATTCAAAAAATACTCTTTGGATATCTCCTAGAAAAGACTGGATATACTCATCTTTGTTTGTAGACATTATAGATCCTTCACCAAAACTACATGTATTTATTTTAGACTATTAATGATGATATTCAACTTAATGTTTCCTTAACCCTCATGCGCTATTATATATCAATAATTTGATTTATCGATTATTTTGTTCTACATTTAATCTATAAAGATTATTTTGATTCAATTTAATCATATACCCTTAGCATTAGAGAACCTGGAGATAAAAATGGCTAATAAAGTGAATGTAAGTGAAAATATAAAGAAGTATCTGGATGGTAAAAACAGGTATTTGACCCGCGGTCATCGAATGTTTTTCGGATACGTTGCTAGAATTTTCTGGAATAAATATGAACTAAGCCAAGATATTGCAGAGGCGAATCTTATAAGTGATCTAAATGAAGAGCAAGATGATATACAAGATCTGTTAGAAGAATCAGGACCTAATGTTGGATATCAATTAAATGGTACTTTAAAGACATATTTTATGGCTGATTTTTCAACAGGGAAAGATTTGAAGGACAAGGGTGAAAAAATACTTGCTAATATGAGTGCAGAAGAACGAGATGCAAATTTGGCACTTTTGAATAGAATATACAATTATCGTCTCAGCCGAATCTCTTTAAAAACTGGAAAATCTTTGGAAGATCTTGTGCCGGCTATTCTTGCTAATATAAGGACGACTGTTGAATTTGATATGCGAGGTTTCAAAAGACATGGTCAAGTAGAGGGAAAGAAATTATCAACAAAACAAGAGATAATGCTTTCTATTCAGGCATACATTGATGGTGTTATTGATTATGACGAGTTAAGAAAGAATATTAGTGCGAAAGACCATTGGGGGTTTACAAGGTTTTTCTCGCGTAAAATCAAAAGATCTTTGCATGTAATTGATTCTCTCCGAGTAAGTGAGATTTTTAACGATAGATATAATGAAGTCGGTAGAGCGAAACCCATTCAGTCTGGATCTGTCTCAGTCAAAAAACTTCAAAAAGTTCAAGAAGAAAAGCGAATGGTTGAAGATGAGAAAGATCATTATTTGGATATAATAGAAAAAAGTGCAGCAGAAACAAAAAAACTTCAAGATATACTTCGGGACCCTGAGTTGGGATATGATGCTAAAGATGAAGAGATAGATAAAATGTTTAGCTCTCATAATATTCCACAAGAAACTTTTGTAGAGACAATGACTGCCGTGCTTAAAAGGGTAGAGGAAAACTATAACTCTTTTGTATCAGTAATTGCATCTGACTTAGGTAAAGGTATCATAAACAAAGAAGAGTCAGAACAAATATTAGATAGAGTTTCAGAGTCAAATGGTGAATTAAAGTCTTTTATAGAAAGTGAGATTAAAAACGCTACAAATCCAGATGTCCAGTATCAAACAAATTGTGCAAGTGTTTGGAAATTTTTGAATCAAATTCATAAGAAAATGGAGCATAAAGATCCTGATGCTGGTTCGCACAATTTGGTGACAGCTCCTGAAATGGCATACCGAAATTCTTTTATACCATCTGCATTGGAAGTGTTAGGATCTATACCAAAATCTCCTAAGATACCTGAAAAACATATTAGTTCAACTATTGAAGTTAAAGAATCGATACGGAAATTACAATTAAGAAATGCAAAAATGAGGTTGACTCTTACAGAGTTAGCTGATCAATTTCAATCGATTCAGCAAGGCGAGATGCATGATGATATTATTAATTTTATTACCACAGAAATTTCAGCAAGTGAGGATGATTTAGCAAAACTTCTAAAAGAAGTTGAAGGTATTACTACCGAACAGTTTGATGTGCTATCTGATCATAAGTTAGAATGGCAAGAAAATGTCTGTAAGATAGCCAGACTGATATGTGATAACGCCGATAATTTGGAAAGAGACAGGTCTCTTTTGTTTAATTATAAACTAAAAGGTGATAAGAGTGGAAAGTTTAGCGCTGACCTTGATAAGAATAGGATTTTTGTTCCTACTTATTGGATGCGTGATCGCTCGTTAAGCGCCAATGATTTTGCAAGTGAATACAAAGCTATTTATCTTAAGTTACCAGAAGATTTGAGGAAAAAAATAAAAGGAGATCATCATAACCTTGATAGTTACGCATTTGGTTTATCTGATTCAGTTAGACATGTTCCAGATCTTGGGGTTCTTGATGGGTTTAAACAAGAAATGATTGAGTTATCTAATAAGCTTGGCAATAGGGATAGAGAAAACTGGATGACATTTATTTCTGATATGGATAGTCTTCGTGCATCGAAATTTACTGTATTAGGAAAAGAGTTTAAAGATCAATATTCTCCATGGTTTCCAGTAGTTGCTGAATCAACTTCAAGTAATACAGTTGTTGTTGAACCAACTGCAAATTCATATGCAGCCGCGTCAGTATCTAGTACAGGAATGTATTCTAAGTCTGGCCATGTTTCTGGTTGCACAACTCCGGCAAGTGAATTATCAGGTGAAGAAGATGAAAGCCACATGAAAAGCGAAGAAATAGATGAAGGCAAACCGGGTCCCAATTCTATTAGAGGCCAATAACTTTCATGTGAGGTTGTATCTCATTTTAAGTTTAAGCGCTATACTTATAGCGCTTAAATTACCATCTAATAAGTAGGTTGGGCCAAGGGGCCCAACCTACATTAGTATCATTAATTTCTCATACTACAGCCGTTGCCCTTAATAGATTTGACATTAACCCTTAAATGTTAGAGGATCCAACTGAAGCTGTTTTAGTTTAAGGCAGTAGTTACCTTTTCTAAGGTTTTTGCATAGGATTTATATTTGTATGGGATTAAAAACAGATAACAAAGCTAAAATAGGGCTCTTTTCGCTTGTTATGATTGCAATTGTTTCCGTTGATAGCTTAAGAAATATACCAGTATCAGCTCAATACGGTTTTTCTCTTATTACTTTTTATCTGATTGCGGGAATTATGTTTTTCCTTCCTTTGGCGTGGGTAACAGCTAAATTGGCAGCAAGATATCCAAATACCGGTGGTTCTTATGTTTGGGTTACTAAGGCATTTGGAAGTTCATCAGGATATGTTGCCATATTATTGCAATGGATCTATAACATTATTTGGTATCCAACAATATTTGCATTTATTACTGCAACCGCTGCATCCTTATTTTTTCCTGATTTACAAAATAACAAATGGTTTCTTTTATCTATAAGTGTAGGACTTTTTTGGATGCTTAGTCTTCTCCATTGTCGTGGTATTCGAACTAGTAGCTGGATTAGTATAGTAAGTGCAATTGTTGGCACACTGTTGCCTATGATAATAATGATTGGTCTTGCAATATATTGGCTAATTTCTGGTAAATCATCGGTAACCCCTATGAGTTGGGGGGCGCTTGTTCCAACTATGCATGATATTAAAAATATAGGCTTTTTCTCAAATGTTTTATTTAGCTTGCTTGGGCTTGAAGTTATAGCCATGCATGCTGGTAATGTTATAAATCCTGGTCGGGCTTATCCAAGAGCCGTTTCAATTAGTGCTATTACTATCTTACTAACTATAGTCTGTAGCTCGCTCGCTTTGTGCGTTATAATGCCAGTTGAAAAGCTTTCGTTAATCACCGGGCTAAGTGATGTTTTGCAAATATTTTTTGCTGCATACTCAATTCATAATGTTGCGTCTATAATTGGTATTTGTATAATTATTGGTGGTCTTGGAATTTCATCCTCATGGATGATAGGGCTAGCTCGTGGCTTTCAAGTTGCTATGTGCGCAATGGATTCTCCTGCTGTTTTACAAAACCTAAATAAGCACGGGGCACCATCCGGTGTTTTGTTCTTACAATCAATTGTATATTCAATTTTGATGAGTGTTTTTCTACTTTTCCCAGATATAGACAGCTCATATTGGTTATTGTCAGCAATTACCGCGCAATTTGCATTATTATATTATGTTTTAGTTTTTGTAGCTGCTTTTAAATTATTACGGCAAGAAAAACAGAGTAGAGTAAATAATGTTCTTAGTGTACTTCTGCCAGGTTTGGCTTGCAGCATTTGTTTAGCTGGTGTTGTTTCTGGCTTTATACCACCTGATTTTGTGGATGCTGGTAGCCAATTAAAGTATCAGTTTATATTCATATCTGTTTTTGCCGTTCTTGGTGCTCTTATGATTTACAAATTAAAATATAACTCAAAATAGTTTGAATCCAAGGAGCATCTACAGTGTTTATAGTTTTTGAATCTCTCTTTCTGGGAATAACTATCGTAGATAATTTTTGTCTAATTTGGTCATAAATCCTATGTTGTAAGATTATATCCAGACGATCTTAATCAGCAACAAATATCTTCATACAGATCACACCACTTTGGATTTAGTTCCTCAATTAAGTTAATCTTCCATTGCCTACACCAGTTTTTGAAACGCTTCTCACGCCGAGCTGCTTCCACATAAGTATCGTGAATCTCATAATAAACCAAGGTGCATTGTATCTAGCTGTAAACCCTGGGATTACCTTGCTTTTATGTTCCCAAGCTCGTTTAATCAAATCTGATGTTAAACCTACATATAGTGTACCATTACGGCCAATGGCCATAATATAAACATAAAACAATCTCATTTTTTTTCCTTGATAGAGTATTGGACTCAAGTTGATAATATCATTAATTCTTAAGTCTTGCTAAATCAGTGTTTATAGTTTTTGAATTTCTCTTTCTGGAAATAACTATCGTAGATAATTTTTGTTTAATTTGGTCATAAATCCTATGTTGTAGGATTATATCATGTGGATACCGCGGACAAGCCGCGGTACGTAGGCAGTAAAGAGAGGGTTATTAACATGCTCTAAGAATGTAAGCGCCAAAGCAACCACCTACTTATCAGGATAAGATAAAACAGGTATGCTTCTTTGAACCTTTAGGATTTCAGGATTGACATTGTATGGTAGCAAGTTATGAATATCATGATCATCTTTGCATGAGATAATTTTC
>JARGPO010000035.1 GCA_029213075.1 Legionellaceae bacterium
GATAAACTCAATGGTTATACTCGCCTTTATAAAACAGGCGATCTTGTAAGGTGGTTGCCAAATGGCGAAATTGAATATGTTGGGCGTAATGATTGTCAGGTTAAAATTCGTGGATATAGGATTGAGCTCTCTGAAATTGAAGGTATCATTGTTTCTTATAGTCAAATAAAACAAGTCATTGTCCTTCCATATTTTCATAAGACTCAATTAGGAAAGGTTGTTTATTTAGTATCTTATTACGTCAGTGATAATGATATTAAAGAGGTAGATTTACAACAATATATTAAAGATTATTTGCCTGATTATATGTTGCCTCATTATTATGTTAAAGTTTCGAATTTTCCATTAACTTTAAATGGGAAAGTAGATATAAAAAGCTTACCTGTTCCTAAAATAAGCGCTAAAGAAAAAATGTATATCAAACCTCGTACAAAAACTGAAGTTACTATTTGTAATATTTGGCAAGAAGTTCTAGGAATTAAAAAAATTGGGGTTAAGGAAAATTTCTTTCAATTAGGTGGTAATTCCATTCAGGCAATCCAAGTTTCGCATTGTTTGAAAAAGGCATCTTTGAATTGTAAAGTGCATGATATCTTTAGTTATCAAAATATTGAGTTGCTAGCGAAATATCTTGAGGGAAAACCTGATGTTAATCAGGTTCTTATTAAATCAAAAAGTAATAAAAGGTTAGTCAGTAACTCGTTAAAATCAAGGTTACATAAAGAGTATGATATTCAAGCCTGCTACCCTTTGTCTAACTTTCAGTCATACTTTGTAAGGCATGATCTATCTGAAAATAATACTATAGGAAATTTTACTTCACAATTAGTATATTATTATCGACATGAATTAAATGTGCGTTTATTTAGAGAAGCTTGGAGGAACACTATTAATAAATATCCTGCTCTTAGAACATGTTTTAATTGGGAAGAAGTACCGATACAATTAGTATGTGAAGCAGGAGTTCTAGACTTTACTGAGTATGATTTATCTAAAGAAGATATATCCTGGAATGATCCATGTAACAAAAATAAAAAAGATAAAGTTGAGTTGGAGATAATAAAAAACTCACTTATTGATAAAATCGAATTAAATAAACTTTCTTTATTAAATTTGCATTTAGTGAAATTTAATGCGAAAGAATACATGTTTATTCTCAATATACATCATTCGATCTATGATGGATGGAGTAATGATATAATTATTAATACAGCAAATGGTTTTTATCAAAAACTTTTAAATAATGAAACACTAAAATACGAGGTAGATACATCTTATTTTAGAGCTCAGGACTATATTGCACATCATCGAAAAGAATCTGATCAGCATTGGTGCAATGAAGTTAAATCAGTAAAATCAGATGAATTTTTACAGTTATTATTCAATTTTCCAGAGTATTATAATGTGATAAAACATAATCCTGAAAACATTAGAAAAATTACTTTAAATATATGTGATAAACAATTTCAATCTTTACATGAAATTTCCAAGCAAGAAACATTAACAATGCAAGTAATTGTACAATATGCCTGGCATAGAGTATTTTATAATATAACTAAAGCTAAACAAACAGTTATTGGAACTATCTCATCTGGTAGAGGCATTTCTGTTCCTGATATTGACCAAAGCGTTGGTTGCTTCATAAATAAACTTCCCATAGTTTTGGATTGGGAGGATGATTTACCACTGCGTGAGCATTTAAAAAAATTGCAGAAAAAAACAATGTATTTGGAAGATTATGACTGCGCTAATTTTGACCCTCTTGAGAAGGATTGTTTAATTGAGTTTTGGTTTCAAAACTTCCCAAAAACTCTTGAAGAAGATGAACTTAAAATAACAACACGTTTCGAAAATTACGAGGAAGTTTTAATGGTCGGAAGCTTGTTAGAAATAGCGTGCTATCAAGAAGAAAATGAACTGTTAATAGAAATGGATTTTGATTTATCATATCTATCAATGTCTAAAGGCAAAGAAATGATCGCCGAATTACAAAAAATTCTTCAAGAAATGGAAACAGCTTTGTTAGGTTTTAAGTAGTTGCATGCCCAATCCTCATAAGAGCAAATGCAACTAAGTTAGACAAAAATTACATTAGACTGCAATGGCAGGTGCGTAAGGTGAGTTAAAAGTAATATTTGTAACATAAAAATATCATATCACTTGGAATTGATATTTACGATAGTTTAATATTTTGCCGGCCAATATATCGAATAATCCAAGATAATTCGTTGTTTGAGTGTTTTTTGGTGGTTTAAAAATAAATGGCTTTGTAATATTACAAGGGTATTTAAAAATAATATTTCTTGAATGAATTCTCAAAATCAAAGTTGATTCTTTGATCTGATAGTTATATTAGCATATCCTTTCTTTAAATGGATAAGGAGGTTTTACTTTGCAAAAATTAAAGAAAGTGTTGGTCGTTGGTGCGAGTATTGCAGGACCAGCAATTGCTTATTGGCTCGAGAAATATGGATTTACACCGACTCTTATAGAAAAGAGTCCTGAGAGAAGGAAGGGTGGCTATGCGATCGATATAAGGGGAAAAGCAGTTGATGTTGTGAAGATGATGGGATTATACGAATCGATATGCGCATCTAGAACAACAATTCAATTCCACCAATATGTTAATAAAGATGGAACAGTTCTTCATGAAGAGTTTGGAGAGAAGTGCCGCTTTCGTGAGGGAGATGATGTTGAGATCAATAGGAATGAGCTATCAAATATACTGATAGGTGCTGTATCTAGTGTCCCAATAAAATATGGAATATCTATTAAATCATTGAATCAACATGTAGATCATGTTCAAGTTGAGTTTTCAGATGGTAGTTGTGATAATTACAACCTTATTATTGGTTCAGATGGATTGCACTCAAGTGTAAGGAAAATGGTTTTTAATCCCAACGAGTATGTATTACCAGATTTAGGTTTCTACATTGCTGTTTTTAGTGCACCGAATTATCTAAAATTAAATCACTCGGGTATTTTATATAAATCTATTGGTAAATCATTGTCTGTTGCTAGTGATAAAGACCCAAAAATGGCTTTATATTGGTTTATGATTAGGACTCAAGCTAAGCTAGATGATATGAAACAGGTAAGTGTCCAAAAAAAATTTCTACATGAGCAATACCAAAAAACAGGTTGGGAGAGCAAGAAAATTTTAACATTGCTTGATAGGGCTGATGACTTATATTTTGACTCTATTACACAAGTTAAAATGGATAAATGGTCTAAAGGTCGTATTGTTTTGTTAGGGGATTCAGGCTATTGCGCCTCTCCTTTATCTGGTCAAGGGACCAGTCTTGCATTAATCGGAGCTTATATCCTTGCTGGAGAGCTAAAAACTGCTAATGGTGATTATGAAGCAGCATTTGACAGATATAAAAATTTGTTTACGTCATTTGTTAACGCCAACCAATCTTTTGGTGTTTGGGTAAGTAAAAAATATCACTCTAATGAAGAGAAAAATATTGAGGACTCGGAACAAATAAATATTCAAGTAATGGAAAAAATAGCTCAAGTGAAAAATGCAATTCAGTTACCAGATTATAAATGAAAATATTATAATTGCTCTAGATGTTTAGAGTTATAAATTTAATCGGGGGTTAAAAGATCTGCTTTATTCTACTTATATGCGAACTAAATACAACATGTTTAGATGATTATGAAATAGATAGATCTTTGATTACTCAACAAATCAACATTACCAAAAATGCAATAAATTTTGGATGTGTTGACTCACTGTAATTTGATGTATATTACGTTGGGTGTTACAACCCAATTTCCCTGCTGTTTGAAAAAACAACATTACTGTCCTAATATTAATCTATATGGTTTTTATTTTCAGAGGGTAGTTATGCACTCAAAAATATCATCTAGGTTAGCAAATAAAGTTGCATCAGCATCGAAACAGACTTTGGTTATGCCATTTGGGGCTAGATATGTTCCACAACGAAAAATATGTAATTGGCGATCTGGATCTAGTGGGATTTGGACTCCAAAGCATGAAATCATAAAAAAGCCTGATTATGAGGTGGTTATAGGAGGGGTAGCTGCTGGTCTTGGTTTGTGGGATGCTCTTGAATTTCATCCTCAATCAGCTCATTCGGATGTATTATTTGTGTGTGGTGATGACTGGATTGATCCTATGAAGGTAGGTTTATATGGTGATGAATTATGGGGACAATGCTTCAAAGATATGCCTGATAAGTGTAAAAATATATTACTAGAAAAATGGCCTCGGTTACAACCTGAAGATAGATTAAACTTAGAACAAGCACAGTATATGCGACATCAAGTTATATTGAGAGTTGCAAGTCTTAGGAATGTAACTTTAATTAGAGATGAGGTTACAGGTATAAGTGAAAGTGGAGAGATTTCTTTTAACAAGCACTCCAAAATATGTGTACCGACAGAAAACTCATATTTTTATAATCATGCTCGTACCCCAAATGTTATTCGTTTTCCAGTTATAGGCTCTGATGGTAAATTGTCTTATAAATATGCTAGGCCTCATTCGGTTGGGTACTCAATGGATAAAGATGATTTTTTGGGTAAGTACTCGGTGTTATTTGGAACTAGTGTTTCTTCTACATGGTCGTATCAACATTTTGAGGTAAATAAACAGTTTACGGAAACAATATGTTTAGGTGAACATGGTACAAAGTGGCAAATGGTTCCAGCAAATGAATCTATACAGGTCGATAAAATAACAAGGCTTATGCTTCCTCCTAGTGCGAGATCTCTAAACTTAGACACCGAACAGTTTGAAGATTACAAATCATCAAAAATTAAGGAAATGTTTGGAGTTGAAGCACATGGTATGGATAAAGATGAAAAAGATCTGAAGTATCAGGAGTATTGTCATGCTAAAGGGTATGCAACCAATTTTTATGATCCTACAACTGGGAAAATGAGATTAGAAGGTAAAAAGCTGGGATTTGAAGACACTGATGTTAAGGGTTCACAGGAAAATCTAGTTATACAAGATGTTAGCCCGAAGAGTTATATGTCAGCGGCGGGAATTAGCGCATGCCCAGGCATAACAAGTAAGCTGCCAAATTCTAGAAAAACCGACTTAAATATGACACGCAGAGAGATAACATCTGTACGAAATATTCCGACAGGTAGCTTGATTGATAGTTACTTTCATTACCAATCTAACACATTTAATCCTCCCTCGAATTTGAGAGGTATATTTCCATTTATTCTAGATGAGTCTTTGGAAAATAGAATATCTGATGGTTTAGTTAAATATTCAATTAAGTTAAACAAATCAGAATTTTTTAAGTTTATTAAAGATAAAATTTGCATTCTACATCATTCTCCATCTGAGGATGAATTACATAATATATGGAAAAGTTCTTTTATGAGTAGTCACCCAGGTGTAACTGAAGATGATTGGAATGAATTTAAAATTTCTTTTACTAAAGTTGTTCCTAGTGATGTTTTAAGGCACTCAAGACATGAAGAGTTTAAAATGCATGTGGAAGAATATGCTCTAAAAGAGAGGATAGAGATTCATACTGATGTCTTATTTAGAGAGTTAGAGAACAAAGTATTAGCTCTTGATCATTGTCCTTCATTAGAGGAAATGTGTACTTTTTTCATTGATTCATATATTGAGGCTAACCCAGACTCAACCGATATTGATTTAGATGAGTTTCAAAATTTTATAATTTCCACTAATTATCGAGATCTTATGGTACATATGTCATGCCATAATGATGCAGACACTCATGCTTATGATCCAAACGATGAAAAAAACATTCAAATGTAGTGCTTGTCTAAGGAATATTAATTGTAAGATGACACTAATTTATAACTTTTCTTTATAAAATAATTTATTAATACCAACTATTTTTTGAATAAATACTTGACATAAAGTGTTAGTTTTTAGATAATTGGGTCTAAATAAACAACATCATGTTTTGGGGCTATTTATGTTAGGAATTAAGAGAACACAAAAGTTAACGTCATCTTTGGTACGAGGGATGTTATTTTCATCCTATTATTTTACCGCTCCAAAAAACTGGATGGAACTTTGGTTTAACTCTTCTAAGAATGCAGGTAAGAAAGCTATAAAATCATCAATTCCAGAAAGTCACTATGTTCTAGCTCCGAATATATATTACAACCCAACTCGTGGAGTAAGACCAGGATATCCACTAGCCTCATTAAGTAACGAGGTCTTTTTGGATGCACTTGTAGATAATATATATAAGGATAGATCGGTAATATCTTTTTTGAAAGTAATAAATAAAACTCATATTTTACAAGAAACAGAAAGTGGTTTGTGTCATATTCCTGATGAAGACTTAAAATTTTTGGACCGTGTTGCAGGTTTTGCAATAACTCCTGAAGAAAATAAGCAACGTATACGTGACTTAATTGCCGAACACGTCACAGAAGATTTGCCTGAAGTAGATAGCTCTTCTAAATTTACTCTATCTTAAAACCATTTAGACCACTGCAATTAATTAAATCGACCGACGGTGCCTTGTTTAATCAGCTTGAATTATAACGGTAATTCAATTATTCAAGTCTTGATAAAGCAAGGTTATTTTATATTAATTTCAATAACTTTTAAGTTAATAGATCTTTTAGTTAGTTTAACACTCAAAAAGATACTTAGTATCACATGCTTTATTGCGATTTTTAAGTATAGGTTAAATTTAGATATGTTATGAGACTAAAGCCAATCGCGCTAAGCTCCTAAGGAACTACTTAGCTCTTCTGGAATTACGCTAGATGGATTGATTCTAATCCTAACTTTTGGAATCTTGTTAAGCTCTTTATCTAAATCACTAGTTAAGCGTCTTATTTTTTTAGCTACTGCTGAAATTCCATTAGTTGAGAAAATGTTATGCATATTATGTTGACGGCTAATTAAGCCTCCAGATAAGTTATGTTGTTTATCGTACTCCTTAAACCTGCGAATACATGCCGCGTCTAAAATATAATCATTTATGCTAGCGGCAAACAGCTCCATAAAATCATTTAGATCATCTAAATCACAAGAAAAGTTTTCGTCAAAATCGTTAGCTATAGCTTCCAATTTAGAACACAATTTACTTATATCTGTAGCAGACTCTAATTTTCCCAGGGATTCATATATCTGCAATAATATTTTGAAAATATTAAGGATTTCTTTACTATATCGAGTATATCGTTGATTTCTAGTCCTAAAACGCGAAATATTTAAAATAATTAAGCGTAAGCTTGCATGTTGCTCGTACAATGAAGCCTGATTTGGAAACTTATCTAAAAGTTGATAATATATTTTCGAAATACTTGCAGCCTTTTGGATCTCATGAATACTCTGTTTATTTGGATTTATACCATTATCTTGATCTGATTGATAAGGATTTTGACTTAGTTCTTGGGACGCAATCAATTCACAGGTTTGATAATAACCACGCTTAACATCGCGTGCTAAAATAGCAATTACATTACTATCAATTTCGGTTATTTTAGCAAATTGCGCACACGCATCAACAAAGAGTTTTACTCGCATGCACTCATAAACATCTGTATATATATGTTTGGTAACTAATATTCTATTGAGAAGATTTACGTCGACTGCAAACACATGGGCAGGTATATTTTGTTCGAAAATAAAGTAATCAATTACTTTTGGAACCTGCCGCTGAGATATTCCTTTAAGAAAATCCGCATGGACAATTATATTTTTAAAATTACTATACGGAAGTGCATCAGAATCAATTTGCTCATGATACAACCAATCGTAAATTCTTAACTCAAAATCAAATAAGACGCTTAGTTGCTTAAGGCTACAATCATCTTTTAATTGTAAAATAATTTTGGCAATATTTATATTTGTCTGCTGATCAAGCAAACATAAAATAAATTTATCTAGATATTCGGACGGCTCAAGGCTCTTTAACCATTGCATAACTTTATAAAAACTTGGATTCATATATAAAGTCTTATGCAAAACCCCCCAGTGGAAATCTATTTTTACAGAAGATATCCCACCATCATACGTACCGTAAGTTTTCAAAAAACGGTCTCTAATCCACAGTAATAAATCTTTGTTTTCATTTTCATATTGCTCTAAGTTTAAATCTTCACTATTAAAATAAGGCTCTGAGTCAGAGCCCGTACTAGTTGAATATCCACCAGACAATTTCGTTGGATCTATATTTTTTACATCACCATGCAGAATTTCAGAAAACTCATCCCACTTCTTCATGTTATAAGCTTTGAGGAAAAGTTTAAGCTCCTCACTTCCTAACTCGCTCAACTTTTGTTGATTGTCAAAACTAAAAATACCAAGTTTAAATAATAGCGCTGCAGCCACCTTGTGCTCATAACGAACATCAGAATCTGTTATCAAATCCATTAAATCTTGACTATTTATAGCTGACAAGGCTTTATTATCCAAGTTTAATCTAACTAATAGTAAAAAATTACCTTCGAGCTCTGGTTCAGGATTATGTGTCCAAGATTCTATTTGATCACGCCAAATATCCTCAGATAAATCTTCAGCATAATAATTACATAAAATACGTGCAGCCAAGCCATCCCTTGAATTGATTGCATCATGTACATATTCAGAGGTTGTGTATTGGGCCACTATTAATCTTGCCGTTATAGTTAACGCTTTGGGAGGTTTATAACTAGGATCTTTCAAAACACTCGGATTTATAAAAAGAAAATCATATAAACTACGTTCAACTAATGTGTTCAAATCAAGAATTCCATGGGCATACTTCTTAGGGCTAGTCTCACTGCTATTATCTTCTGAAACCCCTGTCAAACAACGAAGCATTACAACTATATCCCGATCATTAGCACTAATTTTAGTATTTACATATGGCTTATCAAAAATTACATATGGTTCAGTACCCTGATAACCGTGCACTTTCTTATTCGCCCTTGCAACAGTTCCAAAGTCTCCAAACTCTATTTTTTCTCCTTTACGTTTCTCTGGCCGATAAAACATATTACTAGGCTTAATATCTAAATGTGCAATACCATGTATAAGATGCATCTTAGTAACGCAAATAGCCATTTCAATAGCGGTTGTGAAACTATCAACTTTTTGGTATTTATTATGACGAAAATAATCTTGTAAAGTTCTACCCAAATACTGCATAACAATAAAACTATTCTGATTGTAGCCATGTATACTTGGGAAACTTTTTTCCTTTGTATAGACCAAACCACAAGGATCAGCAACTTGCGCCCACCCTTTAGACAACCCTAATGCAGAAAGAGCAGAATACTCTCTAGAAATATCTTCGTTTATACTGCTCTTTACCGGATAAAATTGATTTGTACGTAGATTTTTAGCTACAAAGACCTTACCAAAGCCACCGGCTCCAAGCACGGCCTCTGAATTGTACATATCATATATTTCACCACTAATCTTAATAATAGTTTTACAAACAATATATCCACTACTAAAACAACAATTTCCTGAAACCATATATTTTGTACGAACAACCTTACCATTCGGCCAAGTAATACTAGCTTGTAAGGTTGCTGGGATATTTGGAATAGTAAAGTCAAGTTGGTGTTTTTTAACTTTGGAGGACACAATTTTGTGTAGTTCTTCTTGGTCTGTAGATCTATCTTCAATGGTTAAGTGCATACAATAATTTAATATCAAACAATGAATTATACAATTCAATAAACCAAAAATCAATCTAAGCTTTTTTTAAGCATGATGGTGGGTGTGAAAACGTGGCGTAAATTATTTACAGACCCTAAGATTTCTTTATTTAAAATTAATACAGTCTGGGCATATGCCATAGATATTCAAAACATGATCAGTGATTTTGTAGCCAGCATTTTTTGCAATTAAGTTTTGTCTTTTTTCAATTGTATCATCTAAAAACTCTTCTATTTTACCGCACTTTGTACATACCAAGTGGTCGTGATGTTCATTTTGATTTAATTCAAACACAAAATATCCGCCAGAAAAGTTATGACGGTTAATTAGACCTGCGGACTCAAATTGAGTTAGAACTCGATATACTGTTGCCAAACCAACGTCCTCACCCATGTCCAATAATGCTTTATAAACATCTTCAGCACTTAAATGATGATCGCTAGATTGCTCAAGAATTTGTAATATTTTTAATCTTGGCATGGTTATTTTCAAGCCAACATTTTTTAATTGTTTATTTTCTTTCACAATCGATCCTGGTTATTAAGATTATAAATATTTTTTAAGCATACTTTAGGGTTTGTTGACAATTGGTGCTAAATTAGCCTGATTTTTGATTCGCGCACCCAATTGCCAACAGACCCTAAAATCATTTACTTAAATCGTTTTCCTAGCTCCTTCCACTGAATTTTTAAGGATGCTATACTCGCGGTATTTAATTTATAGATATTAGGCTGAAAATGCAAATCAGAATCATTCTCATAATTCTTAGTATATCATTATCCATGGCAGGCTGCACAACTTATGATTACTCCAGGACAACTGTTCAACAAGGAAATTTATTATCTCAGTCAAGAATTGATAGATTGCAAATCGGAATGAGCAAAGAAGATGTCGCAATTTTAATGGGTACGAGCTTAATTAGCCCATTATTTAATACAGATCGGTGGGATTACGCATACACATGGCAAAGAGTAGGTAAGTTCGAGAAAATAAAAACTGTGAGCTTGAAGTTTGTTAACCAGCGCTTGGCTTCTATAGAGCAATACCCAGCAAGAAAGTCTGCTGGTCAAAGCTCTGATAAAAAATCTAAATCTTAATTTTTGATTTTAGCCCTCTTGCGCCGCTTTTCTTTGGGGCAGGCAAGCAGAGGGCGGTAAATCTCGATTCTATCTTTTGGTTTTAATACATAGTCATTACCAACTTTATTGGAAAATACTCCAACCTGCAGTTGCTTTATTTCTGGGTAACGCTCAGCTAGCCCAGATTCTTCCATAGCATCGTCAATTGTTAGATTATCTCTGTAATCAATTTTCTGTTGGATGACCACATCGGAACTGGGTGAATATACCAAATCAATATAAGTCATTATTTAGCATCGGTATAAACAGATAAAGCTCTTTCACAGAAGGAGTCAACCATTTTATCTGCTACTTGCTCAAACACCGGGCCTAGAAGCATAGAAAACATCCTTCCTGCAAATTCAAACTCTAAATCAAACACAACTAAACAGCCGTTATCTGTTTCATCAAAGCGCCAAAAACCTTCTAGATGACTAAATGGTCCGTCGACAAGCCGCATTTCAATCATTTTATTTGGCTGTAATATATTACGGGTGGTAAATGATTTACTAATTCCAGCGGCAGAGATGCTTAAAGTTGCTTGCACTTCATTTTCATCACGGTGATGAACTTCACTGGAAGTAAAATAAGGGACGAAGTCTTCATATTTATCAATATCATTAACTAGCTCATACATCTGCTCACATGAAAAGGGTACTTCGCGTGATTTTTTAACAACAGTCATCTAATTTTCTCCGTTACATTCTATCAAGGCAACCTGCTTTTGTAACCAAGTTGCCAAGTCGTTAATTTCTTCTAGACAAATACTATGTTCAATCGGGTATTTTCTTAATTCCATGTTTTTGTATGACTGTTCAACCAGCCAATCATAGCTTTTCTTTGTCCAATCTGGAAGTACAATGGGGTCGTGCTGGCCCATGGCTAGAAACATAGGCATGGCAGTGTTTTTAGCGGGCTCGCATTCACTTGGAAGAGGAATGTAGGCTGATAAGCTAATGATTCCACCGATTTTTTTTAAGCTTCTAAGGCCTACAAAAAGAGCCATAGCACCGCCTTGAGAAAACCCTGCTAAAAATATTTGCTGAGCAGTAAAGCCATTTTTAATCTGACTATCAATAACTTCATTAATAATTATTTCAGACTCAAGAATCCCGGCTTTATCTTCTCTGTCTGTTAACGTCATACCTAGTATATTATACCAGGCACGCATTGGCATATGGTTGTTGATAGTGACCGGCCTAACAGGAGCATCAATGAATACATGGGTGATTGTGGTTCCTTCTGGAAAGGCATCAGCAACACCCATCATATCTTTTGCATCTGCCCCTAAGCCGTGCATCCAAATAACACAAGCAGTAGCTTTATTTTGTGGCTTTTTGAAGTAGATAGCCAATTAAATTCTCCAGTATGCAAGTAAGTTATAATTTAAGTCAGACATTATCCTGATTTAGCTCATTGAAATCCACTATATACACAATGAAATTAATAAGAAGATTTATGTTTGATTTATTTAATGAAACAATCATCACCTATATGGCATTTAAATGCACCAGAATATTGCATTTTATACAATTTTGTTCTAAGTTTAGAGTAGCTGTTAGTTGGTGATCAATGTGAGCCATTTATAACATAATGCCGAGGTTGAAATGAAAAAACTACTTATACCATTACTATTCTTTATTTTTACTAACTGCGCCTATGCCGATGACCAGTCAACGGATACAAATTTAGGATCGCAAAAAACTGGAGCAAGTACAAGCTCCCAACAAAACTCTGACACTCAAAATGGTATGACTGAAAGTACTGAAAATAAGAAAGATGGGGTACAAGATGCGAATACAAGCCAGGGGAGGATTATAGGATTTTTAGCCGGTTGGAAGAATCCTCCAGAAGCAAGTGCTTTGGCAAATGCGGGATATACTCACATCTTAATAGCTTTTGGAGTATTTAGCACAGCCAAACCCGGGGAAGTTGTACCTGTTTTTGAAAATGTTTCAGCTAGTTATATTAAGTCTTTGCAAGAAGCCGGTATTAAGGTTTTGTTATCAATTGGTGGTGCGTCTAGTAGTGCCCCAGATACTAGTGTTAATTTTCATCAAGTAGTGGCGGAAGTTTCAAGCCCAGAAGTATTTACCCAAACTTTTGTTGCATCTATTGGGAGCCTTATATCTGAATATGGATTTGATGGTATTGATTTTGATATAGAAAGTGGTTTAAACAGTGGCGGAACATTTGCACAGCCAGAAGGAGATATTGCAACACTTGCAAGTATAATTAATACTCTTCACTCAACCTACCCAAGCTTGCTTTTAACTCTAGCTCCACAAACAGCTAATATTTCAGCAACAGCAGGGTTCGATGCTACTTGGGGTAACTACTCTTCTTTAATTATGCAGACTTATCAATCTCTAACTTGGGTTGGTATAAAATTGTATAATAGTGGCTGTGTATTTGGGATAGATATGGTTTGCTATGATCCAAACACTACTACAAGCCCAGACTCATCAGTAGCAATTGCGACTGACTTACTTGAAAACTGGCCAGAAGAAAGTGGTGGTCGTGCAACAGGATTTCAGCCATACGTAAGTTACTTAAAGCCATCTCAAGTTGTATTGGGATATCCTGCTGCAAATGCGGAAGGTGTCAGTGATGGTTCGCCTGCGGCTGTAATTAGTACCATTAAACGAGCAATTCAATGTTTGCGAACAGGCGCTCCTGGTGCGACCAGTTGTGACACATATATCCCACCAAGACAATATCCTGATATTGGCGGAGTGTTTGAGTGGGAGGTAACTTATGATGAAAATAATAACTATAAATTTGCAAAAGAGTTAGTTAACTGCGTGATGAATGGTCAATGCACTGAATAGAACTGATTGACAATTGGTTTTGCATTGTGAAACCAATTGTCAATTCTCAGTAAAAAAGAATATACTTAGTGTACCGTTGTGTGAAATATTTCAATAAAAATGAAAAAAATTATTTCTATAGTAATAGTTACAATTCTTATCTGCTCTTGTGGTCAGCAAGGACCTCTATATTTACCAAACGATCCACCCATTAAAAAATAATGAAAATTAAATTTACTAAAATGCATGGTTTAGGCAATGATTTTATAGTCATCGATGCTGTCCGTCAAAAAATAGACCTTACGCCACAACAAATTTCATCTCTAAGTAATCGTTATACTGGTATTGGTTTTGATCAATGTTTGATAGTTGAGCCAAGTACTAGATCCGGAGTTGATTTCTTATATAAAATTTATAACGCGAATGGCAATGAGGTTGGTCAGTGTGGTAATGGAGCTCGGTGCTTAGCTAGGTTCCTACAAAAGCAGGGTATAACAGATAAAAAATCAATTTGTGTGGTAACCAATACTACTCAGATGCAGCTTAATATTCTTGAGAATGATACTGTCACTATAGATATGGGCAGGCCAAAATTACATCCAGCAGATATTCCTATTTCAGTCTCGTCGCAAAATATATTGTATAACATTCCTATTCCGGGTGGTTTTAAGGCTGATGTGCATGCAATTAATGTTGGTAATCCACATGCGATATTAATTATGAAAAACCCAACTGATTCTGATGTTTGTAAACTTGGGAAAATAATTTGCGAGCACGAAATATTTCCAGAGCAAGTGAATGTCGGATTTATGAGTATTGTAAATCAGAGCCATATAAATTTGCGGGTTTTCGAGAGAGGGTGTGGGGAAACTATGGCTTGTGGTAGCGGCGCTGTTGCGGCAGCTGCGGCCGGTCGTCTTTATCATAATATGGAAGAGCAAATTACTGTTACATTACCTGGCGGGGATTTAAATGTTATTTGGCCTGATGTAGATGGTTCTATTTTTTTAAACGGCCCGGCTGTATTTGTATATGATGGCGTCTTGGAGAGCATATGCGCATAATAATTTTAGGCGCTGGCCAAGTTGGCGGTACTCTTGCAAGAAATCTTGTAAATGAAGACAATGATATTACTCTCATCGATATTAACGAGAGTAGGCTTCAAGAACTACAGCATCGTTTAGATATTCAAACTGTTCTCGGAAGTGCTTCTCACCCAAATATTTTAATTGATGCCGGAATTATGCAAGCGGATATGCTTATTGCTGTTACAAATAGTGATGAAGTTAATATGATGGGTTGTTATATAGCATACAATCTTTTTCAAACGCCCAGTAAAATTGCGAGAATTCGCTCTGAGAATTATTATGAATACCCCGCACTATTTGGAAATGAGTCTATACCGATAGATGTTTGTATTAGTCCTGAAAAACTAGTAACAGAGCACATCATAAATCTAATCGATTATCCTGGAACCACTCAGATTTTAGAATTTTCAAATGGTAAGTTACTGTTAATGACGATTAAAATAGGTTTGGAAGATGGTATTTATGGTAAAAATATCAAGCAGGTTGAAAGGCTGCTAGAGGATATTGAAGTAAATATTATTGCTATATTTCGAAATAAAGCTTCGATTCCTATTACCGATGATTGTATTCTAATTAACAATGACTCCGCTTCATTTATAGTTTCATCAGAGGCAATTCAGTCTGTATTAATTATTCTCGGTTGTTATGAAGAGCCAAATAAGCGTCTGATAATTGCTGGTGGAGGTAATATTGGTAGAAGGCTCGCATTAGCTCTTGAACAAAACTATCAGGTCAAAGTTGTTGATCATAATAAAACATCTTCAACAAAGCTAGCTGAGCACCTACATAAGTCGACTATTTTAAATGGTGATATAGCTGACAAAGACCTACTTTTGAATGAAAATATTGAGTTTGCCGATGTTTTTTGCGCAGTTACAAATGATGATGAGGCTAATATTATGGCCTGCCTTCAGGCAAAGAGATTAGGTGTTAAGTATACAATGGCCTTGGTTAATCGAGATGCTTATGTTGATTTAATTGATGATAGCTCTATTGATTATGCTATTTCTCCGCAACTCATCACCATAGGAAGCATTTTAACTAAGCTTCGACGTGGTAATATGATAAAGGTTCATCGTCTTCAACATGATGAGGCTGAAGCTATTGAACTCGTTATTACTGGTGATGAGCAAACTTCACAGGTAATTGGTCGGCGAATAGATGAAATTGAATTGCCTCCAAGCTGCTTGATAACGGCAGTAGTTCGTCAGGATGAGGTTACAATTGCCAGGAATGATTTTGTGCTTCAAGCTGAGGATCACGTTGTTTTATTATTGTTGAAAAAGCGCTATATTCGTCAAGTTGAGTCGTTGTTTCAAGTTAAATTATCATTTATGAGTTAATAATGGAACCATATGCAATATAAAGCCATACTACGCTTGCTTGGAGTTTTGCTTCTGATCTTTAGTCAAAGCATGCTAACACCAATAATTATTAATATTATTTTTAAAGAGCATGTATGGGCACCATTTTTAATATCATATGCACTTACTTTGTTGACTGGTAGTTGTTTGTGGTGGTTTTTTAGAAATTGTAAGAGTGAGCTTAAAATAAGGGATGGATTCCTACTTGTCGTGTTATTTTGGTTTGTCTTAATATTTTTTGCATCTCAACCTTTTATCCTAGCAGTTGATGACTTAACAAGTATGACCGATGCTATTTTCGAAACAGTATCAGGTATAACAACAACGGGCGCAACCGTTATTCATGACCTAGAAGCAGTTCCTAGATCGGTAATATTTTATCGTCAACAACTGCAGTTTATTGGTGGTATTGGAATTGTTATTCTAGCTGTAGCTATATTACCTATGTTAGGGGTAGGTGGCATGCAGTTATTTAGAGCTGAAACGCCTGGGCCAATGAAAGATACGAAGTTGACTCCTCGAATAACCCAATCAGCAAAGGCTATATGGACTATCTATTTATTACTAACTCTGTTATGTGCAGTGTTTTACTATTCGTTTGGTATGAGCTGGTTTGATGCTTTAGGAGAAAGTTTTGCTACAGTTTCTACTGGAGGTTTTTCAGTACACAACGCAAGTTTTGCCTATTATAAAAATGATATAATTAGACTGATTGCGAGTCTTTTTATGCTGCTAGGCGGCACAAATTTTGCTTTGCATTTTGTTGCTTTTAAGAAGATGTCTTTAAACGGTTACCGAAGGGATGATGAGTTTAGATTTTATTTAGGAATTATTTTAGCGGCGAGTATTTTCTTTACTTACAATTTAGCTAGGCATGCGGATTATGGCTACAATTTTCATACAATTGTTTCTAGTGTTTTTACAACGATTTCCCTAGCAACAACCACAGGTTTTGGTTTAGAGAATGTAGCTCCTTGGAAATCAGTTGTTCCATTTCTAGCTATGTTGTTAATGTTTTTAGGGGGGTGCGCTGCGTCTACGAGTGGTGGCATTAAAGTTTTAAGAGCCTTTTTAATGTTTAAGCAAAGTAGAAGAGAGTATTTTTGTCTACTGCATCCCCAGGCGGTTATGCCCATAAAATTAAATGGTCATAGTTTGCCTGAGTCGACATTGCAATCAGTTTCTGGATTTGTTGCAACCTTCATTGGTTTATACGTGTTTTTGGTGTTAATTTTTATGTCGCTAGGACATAATTTAGAAACATCATTTGCTACAGTAACGGCAAGCTTAACTAACTCAGGTTTTGGAATAGGTAATCTACATGTTGACTTTAGTACGTTAGATTTTTCAAGCAAGTGGTTGCTTATTGTAACTATGTTAACAGGAAGGCTCGAAATATTATCAATCTTGATTTTGTTTACTAGAGAGTTCTGGAAAAAATAGTAGACGGAGTAAAGTATACTTAGCTTTTTAGCTTCCAACGTTTGTGAAGCCACATCCATTGTTCAGGATGTTTCAGGATGATTTTTTCTAGAGCTTGATTATAGGCGAGAGTATTTTGATAGATTGACTCTTGGCTTGTTGCAAGTTCTTGCCACTTTATTGGTTCATAAAACTCTAGAACATGCCTACCATTTGGCAGTCTGTATCCGGCTGCTGGTACAACAGGAATGCCTGTGTAACGAGATATACTAGCAAGACTGCGATATGTTCCGGCTTTTTTACCAAAAAACTCAACAGCAACCCCATCTTTGTTTTTTAGCGTTGCATGTTGATCGAGGACAAAAACAACAGCATGATTATCATTTAGAGCATCATTAACCTTTTGCATTGCATATTGCTTTGGGATGATTCTTAGCCCGGCTTTAAAATAGCGATGGAATAAAATTTTTTCGATTGTTTTGTTACCTAAATTTTTACGGATAAAATGAAATTGGCCGCTATATTGCTTGAAGTTAAGCATTCCTCCTAATGGCGCAAATTCCCAGCTACCAAAATGTCCTGTAAGAATTAAGACACCTTTGTTCTGCTTGGCTATATCTAAAAGATATTCATGCCCTACAACATCTACTCGTGAACATAATTTTTTTTCACTGATAAAACGTAGTTGTATCATTTCCTTTATCGAGGTTGCAAGATGGGAGTAGAACGACTGGGCAAGTCTGGTTTTTTGTTTGTCAGTGATAGAATCTTTAAAAACCTGGTTAATATTATCCATTACAACTGATCGCCGATATGGCAGAAATTTGTGAACAAATCTGCCGGCTAAGGATACTGGTAGTTGTTCCATATTAATCACAAGCTTTAATTAAGAGAGCCGCATTCATTCCGGCAAAACCTCGATTAATTATCATTGCATGAGGGTTTTTGATTTCCAGAGGTCTGGTTTCACGGCTAACGTTTACGCCTTGACAAGACTTTGCAACCTTGGTCAAATTTGCAACTCCTGGTATGCATTTGCTTCTTAGGGACTTTGTGGCTAAAACTGTATCTAAAATTCCAGATGCGCAAAGAGTATGACCCATTGACCACTTAAATGAGGTTAGAGGAACATCACCAAATACTTTATTAATGGCAATTGACTCACTAACATCTGATTTTTGATTACCGTTGCCATGAGCAACTATAAGATTAATGTCCTCTTTAGATATATGATGTTTTTTTAAGGTGTTGGCTAGTAGGTTTTTTAATTCTTGGCCTTCTTCTTCGATAGAAAATAGGCCACTGGATTCAGTTCTCGAATCTCCACCAATGACTTCTGCATAACACTTTGCATTTCTTTCTTTAACGCTTTGCTCGTTTTCAAGTATGATAGCGCTTGCCCCTTCGGCAAGAACAGTACCGTCATGTTGCATATCAAATGGTTTTAGAGAGTTTTTGCTTAAAACCCCAAGCTTGTCATAATAGTATAATGCTTGTGGCTCTATTCCTAAATCATAAGCAACCACACATGCTCTAGATATTTGTCCTGATAAAATAGCGTGATATGCTTCTATAATTGCCTGCATGCCACTTACTGCGTGGTTTGTTATATTATGATTAGCACCTTTAAAACCATAGGTAATGCCTACGTAGGCAAGTACATTATTGGGTAGAATTCTAAGCAACCACATCGGATGGACTTCACTAAAAAGTTGCTCGGCAAACTCCTGCATGTTATTTGTTTTTGCCATTAGTGGTAGAAAGTCGTGTTGTTGAAGGTATTTGTTGCCTGGTGAACCTACAAATACACCGCATTCATCTTCAAACTTGGCTAATAGCTCAGGATTGTCTTTAGAAATTTTGTTTTTATAAGTCATTAATTGACTATGCTCTACAGCCTGCATGGCCGCATTGATTCCAAAGTTATCCTGCTTTGAAATAACCTTTTTTAACTTCTTATCTGGAAGCATGCGTGCTTCGTTATAGTTTTCTATTTGTCCACCTAAGCAGTTTTCCCAGTTTTCTATTCCTAGGCCAGTAATATTTTTTAAAGAGGTTTTCCCTGCTAAGATTGCTTCCCAAGTATCTTCTAGGTTTAATCCGGAAGACGTAAGAGAGCTCATGCCAGTGATGAAAACGCGTTGATTAGAACTCACAGTTTACCCTCCAAATTCTGGGTGTTTAAATAACAGGCAGCTGTTTGAGCCGCCAAATCCAAATGAATTAGATAGAACGATTCCTAGAGATTTCTCTCTTGGTCCATCAACCACATAATCTAAATTACACTCAGGATCTGGAGTGGTTAAGTTAGCCGTTTTGGGGATGGTTGAGTTGTTAATAGATAAGACGGAAACTACAGCCTCAAGAGCGCCTGCTGCTGCAATTAAATGACCAGTCTGACCTTTGGTGGAGCTAACAGGGATTGTCTCAGAGCGTTTTTGAAATGCTGCTTTTATAGCGTTTGTTTCACTTAGGTCATTCATTTTTGTTGATGTACCATGCGCATTAATATAATCAACATCGGTATATTGAACATTTGCATCTTTAAGTGCACCATTAATTGCTTGAATAGCACCATCTCCATTTGGGTGTGAGTCGGTAATTCTATATGAGCTTAGGCTATTACCTTCTCCAGCTAATTCTGCATAGATATGAGCACCACGATTTTTAGCATGCTCCCACTCTTCTAGGATCAAGAATGCAGCTCCTTCTCCTAAAGTGAAACCATTTCTGGTTTTATCAAAAGGGCGGCTTGCAGAATGAGGTGTGTCGTTATAGGTAGATAATGCACCAAGCAAACAAAAGCTAGATAGTCCAAGAGGGTTTATCATAGAATCAAAGCCACCAGTTAGCATGCAATCTGCATCACCACGTCGAATAGCGCGCATTGCAAGACCAAGGGCTTGTCCTCCAGAAGCACAAGCTGTATGTACAGCGCTTGCATAGCCTTTAATACCAAACTGTTTGATTAGCAAAGATAGGCCGGTGTTGGATGTTGTGCTGCCAAAGTCGTTTAGGCGATAGAAATCTTGAGATTTGTTTTGTAGTTCATCCCAGTCAACAACACCATCTTTAGCACAAGTTTTTTGAAATCTGCTTAAGTATTCAAATTCAGCAGTCATCATTCCACTTCCAGTTAATATTCCAAATCTATCCGGATTTACATCCGCTGATATTTTTGAATCTTGTACTGCTTGGAGTGCCGCATCTAATGCGAATTCAGTAAACTTTGTCGCAAAGCGATTATGCTTGGTTTTTAAGCTAGGATCGATAGAGAAGTTTTTTACCTCAGCGGCTATTTTTGTTGGGAAGTGGCTTGCATCAAACTGTTTTATATAATCTATACCAGACATGCCATTTAAAAGGTTATCCCATGTGGACTTAACATTATTACCTAGCGGTGAAACAGCACCTAAGCCAGTAATTGCAACTCGTCGCTTGCTTGTCATATTGTCCCCAAGTTAGTCATGACTATTTCTAATACACAAACTCTACGACCTGAAACTTCACTACGAAAACGAAGTATAAGTTCATTTTCATCGTGATGTTTGATAGTTATAGATGTTTTGACTTCATCACCAGGATGTACGAAGTCGTTCATTTTAATTTTTCTTAGCTCTTGTAACTGATATTGGTTTTTGAAATTAGATTTAGCAATAAATATGTGTGCTAAATTGATGTTGCATTCTAGCAAAGCAGTCATTGGCAGCACCGGCTTATTTGGGAAGTGATCTGGAAAAAAAGGTGCTTGACGAGAAACCTTCATGGTAGCGACTATCCGTACCAGAGGCTCGCATTCAACAACTTTATCATAACTCAACGGTACAATAGGAGCCTGAGTCACACCAGGGATTAACTCAATATCAGAGTGCTCATCATGCCATTCTCCCGGCCGACTAATTTCATTATATTGTCTGCGAACCAAGTCCTCATTGATAAAATCATTCATGGGTAGCATTGGACCAAGAGCGCTAGAAATTCTAAATACTTCTTCATCTCCCACCTTTGCGAAAGCATGGTATTGCACAGCGGTATCATCTATATTGTCAAGAACAGCTTCTAGTATTAAAGTTTCTCCAACCAATATATTGCGATTTAGGCGAGCACTTTCAACCACACCAGCCACAGGCCTTTTTTGAAAATCGACACTAAACATCGCATTCCATGCGGCTAGCTGACCTAATGTCTCACCTATCATTGATGGGTTGAAACATAGGTTGTCATTCTTATTACGAAACATATAGGTATCGTTATGAGTTATATGTTTTAATCCCCGGCATGATTTGCCAGGGATAAAGTCTAGAATTCGATCGACAAATAAAAAGCTCATTAGGTAACGGCTTCGCTTGCGTTTTGCTCAATGCTTGCTGAAACTATTAGCTTACAAAAGGTCTCGACCGTGAACAATAATGGAATTTCACTCATTTTCATGTTCTTTGTGAAATATTCACTTGGTACTTCACTTAAATATTTCTGAAGTGCTTGCATACCAGCAGGGGTAATGATCCCATCCTTCTCAAATTCTTTTTCTGATAATTCTCCGCGCGCGTTCTTTTCTAATTGGCCACGAGGTATTTTAATGCTAAATTCTTTTTCCAATTGAAATACTAGATCTAGGAAGTCAATTGACTCTGCTCCTAAATCTGTTATTAAGCGGCTAGATAAAGAAATTTCACTTTCATCAATTACCAACACATCGGCAATAATTTCTGTAACTTTAGGGTAAATATCTTCTACGTTCATGCAAGATCCTCGATCGGTGCTAGATAATATAAAATCCTTAAAAAGGACAGTTCTTTTGATTTTATCACATCCTAATCATCTGCTCAATTTGAGTTTCAAGAATAATTCATCGAGAAATATCATGCCCAAAATAATTAAAAATTGACTCATGCTTGACCCGAGGGGTGTAATATAATACCATGTAAGGTCGAGCTAAGTTAATTGAGGTCATTTCATGGGTTGCAACCAATCTTCACAGAACATTTCAGATTCCACTGCTACTGAAAGCGAAGCAGTGATAACTCATTTTATAGATAGATTTGTTTTAACTAATGCCCTAGCTCCTGAGTCACTAGACTTTTTACGTTTTTTAGAGGGTAAGCATCCAAAAGCATATTCTGAGTTATTGCGGGAGTTAAACTATCTTTGTATACCAATTTCTGATTCAGATAGATCTCAAAGCCCAGAAAATCTTGGACCGCAACTTTATATCCAAGCCCATCACTTTGATGTCGTTATTGATAACTTTTTGCGACAGATTAAATTAAAAGTAAATATAGAACATATAATATTGAGTTATTTTGATACATACCCACAAGATCTATCATCTAATCTTTCTAAGCTTCGTGAAGTACATCTATTAGAAATATCAGCCGAAGCATCTGATAAAAATCAAGCTCACCACTCGGAAAAGCATGCTGTAGAAATGGCTACGAGAGCTCAATTAATATACAAACATTCTTTAGGTATTCATTCAGGAACTGGAATTGTCGATACTTTTCTGCGAAGCATTCATGAGTTTGCAATTGAGTGTCATGATTATATTCAAGGATCTCCTCAAAAATATCCAACTGTTGAGCAAGATTCAGCAGCATTAGTTATAAAATGGTTAACAACAGGACCTTATTGTTTAACTAACTTATCTCCTGATGTTTTAGATTTAGTGATACACCAAATACAGTCTACTATCTCTATAGCCACAACCAAGGTATTTGGGAAGGAAGCCACCTATGATTTAACTAGTTTGAGGTTCATTTTTGAAAAAGTATTTATTGATAATAATATTCCAATTCATGATATTAGCAATACTCGTCTTTGTGATAAAACACGTACTATATCTGACTCAGTAAATCTTTGTGACACAGTACCATATGCTGTGAGAGCAGTAGTTCAACATCAAGCTGATGATGAACGTATAAACTCTTATCAACATTTACTTAGATACAGTTCCCTTAAGTCCAATACTGAAGAAGTTCCATCTAGTCCGATAATGAAAGAGTTTTTTGATAATCCAAAATATAAATTCAGAAAGTATTTTAGTGGTCTTGATAGTAAGTATGATAAACAGGCTTTTTTGATGGGGCTAATTCCTAAGCTTGGAATGCGGTTAGAGTTTGCTAGAAAAAATGATTTATTGGAAGGTAGCGCGAGCATTGTTGGGGACTTTATCAGAAAATGTCAATCCTATTATGGTAGTGATCATAATTATAATGATTTTGCTGGTTATTTTGATAGAGAATTTGATATTAATAGTGTTGATCAGGCAATAGAGGAAATTTTGTTAGCTCCTGATGATGACGGTTCTTTATATCCTAAAAAGATACGTGATGAGCATGATTTTTCTATAAGTCAATATGAAGGTGCTAAAAAAGCAGCTAAGGGTATCGAGGATTATAAAAGAAAATATTGTTTATCTACGGCAAGTTCAGGAGATAATGATTCTGTTGATGCCCCCATAGTTGAGCCTGATGCAATCCTTGCGGATGCCGATAATATATTAGCTTTTTATGATTTTTATAAAGAGTTAAGCCCATCTGACAAAAATGGTCTTCTTAAAGAAATATCTTTGAATATGGTATTGCAAGCCGGGACAATCTATCTTGAACAGCTTGATTTTTCTTCTTTATCATCAAATGCTCAAAGCAAATCAGGAGGTGTAGCTGCATCTATTAGAAACCCTGGTTATTCTGTAGTAACAAGGGCACAGGACAATAATCATCCATTTTGGGTTAAGGGGCATAGAAGTGCAATGGATTCTTTCCTGGTTGTCGGTAGTGTGGCGGAGAACGAGCTAAGTCAATTAAAAAACGAAGAACATGAAAATTTAGTTCTTTAGTTTGGCTTTATTCTTTGTAGGCAAATTTATTTATAGATCCTATAGGCACTGTCTTTTGTTGAATAACCCGCTATAATAGTACTGAAATTTTAAGTTTCTAATACTAAATTTCTAAAAGAGGTAATTCTTAAACATTTTAAGAGGCCATATAAATAACTATGAAGAAAATCACTTATTTTTGGCGAAAAGGCCTCTGGACTTTATGCAGCTTATTTTTTGTGTTTATAGTTTTTATCAGCGTTCTTTATGTTTATGCTGAAAGCCAGCTGCCAAATGTAGAATCTTTGAAAACTGTTAAATTCCAAGTTCCGCTTCGTATTTATACTCAAGATGGTTTATTAATACAGGAATATGGGGAAAAAAGACGGATCCCCTTATCTTTTAATGAAATTCCACCAACATTAGTTTACGCCTTACTTGCAACAGAAGATCAACGCTTCTTTGAGCACCCTGGAGTTGATATTTTTGGTCTAGGTCGGGCTGCAGTTAAAATGGTACAAACAGGTACCAAGTCGCAAGGTGGTAGCACAATTACCATGCAAGTTGCTCGCAACTTTTTTCTTAACCGCAAAAAAACTTTTTTACGAAAATTTAACGAAATAATGCTCGCTATAAAAATTGATCGCGAGTTAAGTAAAGAGAAAATTCTTGAATTATATTTAAATCAAATTTATTTAGGCAATAGGGCGTATGGAGTTGGCGCAGCGGCGAAGATATATTATGGTAAAACTCTTAATGAGTTAACAGTCGCTCAGTTAGCAATGATTGCAGGTCTACCTCAGGCTCCATCAACTCACAATCCAATTGTTAATCCAAAAGCGGCTAAAAAGCGCAGAGATCATGTTTTAGAAAGGTTGTTTGAAGAGAATTACATTAGTAAACCTACTTTTGATGAAGCAGTTAATTCACCAATAACAGCAACTTATCATGGGACAAAAATTGAGGTTAGTGCACCATATGTAGCAGAAATGATTCGTCAGTCTTTGTATGAACATTTTGGCCCTGATGCCTATACCAATGGTTATAAAGTATATACAACCATCGATAGTAAACTACAAAAAACAGCTGATGAGCAAGTAGAAGATCATCTTTTGGCTTATGATAATCGGCATGGGTACCGTGGTCCTGCAGGAACTATGCCAGTTGATAAATTACACTCAAAAAAAGCCAGGAAGAAGGCATTGAGTCGATTTTGGGCTATTAAAGATTTAGAACCAGTCGTTATTAAATCAGTTGAAGAGAAAGAAGCTATAGCCCAAAATATTAAGGGTAAGTTAATTACTATTCCTTGGCAAGGTTTATCCTGGGCAAGGCCTGCACTTAGAAAAGGCTGGGTTGGTAAAAGCCCAACTACTGCAAAGAAAATTGTAAAGCCTGGAGATATAGTTTACGTACGTTTTAATAAAGGTGGATGGGTATTATCACAAGACCCACAAGCAGAAGCTGCCTTAGTAGCTATTAGCCCATATAATGGTTCTATTGAAGCATTGGTTGGTGGTTTTAACTTCAAAAGAAGTAAATTTAATCGAGTAACTCAATCCACAAGACAGCCTGGATCTAGTTTTAAGCCTTTTATTTTTGCTGCAGCTCTTAATAAAGGATATACTTTATCAACTCTCGTGAATGATGCTCCAATTGTTATAAAAGATCCAAGTCAAATCGATAAAGTCTGGCGTCCTCATAATGATAAATATAAGTTTAGTGGACCAACGAGACTAAGAACAGCCTTAACTCGTTCTGTAAATTTAGTCTCAATTAGAATCTTACAAGATATTGGCATTGACTATGCCATCGACTTTGCAACGAGGTTTGGTTTTAGAAAAGATAGCCTACCGCATGCTCTTTCTTTAGCTCTTGGAAGTTTATCTGTTAGCCCTATGGATATGACTGCTGCATATGCTGTATTTGCAAATGGTGGCTACAAAGTAGAGCCATATTTAATTGATCATATAACTGATGGCGGTGGTAAGATTTTATTACAAGCAAAAGCATCTTCTGTTTGTAATGATTGCGAGGATGAGAGTAAAATGGATCTTCGAGCACCGCGAGCAATTCCTGAGGATGTTGCATTCTTAATGAATAATGTCCTACAAGACGTGATTCAGCATGGTACAGGATCTTATGCTAAAGTACTTAATCGTACGGATATAGCTGGTAAAACAGGTACAACTAATCAGCAAATAGACGCTTGGTTCTCAGGCTATAGCCCAGATTTAGTAGTCACAACGTGGATAGGGTTTGATTCACCACATCCATTACATGAATATGCATCACGTCTAGCATTACCACTCTGGATAGATTTTATGAAAGTGGCGTTAGCAGGCAAGTCTGAAAAGGAAGTTCCTAGGCCTAGTAATATAGTAACGGTTGATATTAATCCAAAAAATGGTCTACGGGCTAGGCAAACACAAACCAATGCCATTTCAGAATATTTTCGTGATATTAATATTCCAGAATTAGATGAGGGTTCGATTGTAACCAATACTGGCACGCAATCAGTTCCAGACAGTCAAGATAGTTTGTTTTAAAAAATAATTATAAGGGGTCTAAAAATGCAAATAGGACAAGATACACTTTCCACAAAGTCCGAACTCAAGGTAGGAAATAAAACATACCAATATTACAGCTTAAAAGAAGCTGAAAAAAAACATTTTAACACTATTAATAAGCTCCCATTTTCCCTTAAGGTATTACTTGAAAATTTGTTGAGATTTGAAGATGGTAGTACGGTCACGACTGAAGATATAGGAGCTTTATCTGCTTGGTTAGAAAACCAAACGTCAAATCATGAAATAGCGTATAGACCTACTCGAGTCCTAATGCAAGACTTTACTGGCGTGCCTGCGGTTGTTGATTTGGCAGCTATGCGTTCTGCAATGGAGATTATGGGAAAAAACCCGAATGAAATATCACCATTATCACCTGTGGATTTAGTAATCGATCATTCAATAATGGTAGATAAATACGCAAGCAATGACGCTTTGAAAATAAACACTGAAATTGAAATGAAGCGTAATAATGAGCGTTATGAATTTTTACGCTGGGGACAAAAAGCTTTTGATAATTTCCGAGTGGTTCCTCCTGGTACGGGAATTTGTCATCAAGTTAATTTAGAATATCTTGGTAAGTCTGTTTGGCAAAGAGAGCAAAATGGTGAGCTGTACGCATATCCAGATACATTAGTGGGTACCGATTCTCATACAACTATGATTAATGCTTTAGGTATTTTAGGTTGGGGCGTTGGAGGTATTGAGGCTGAGGCTGCTATGCTTGGTCAGCCAATATCTATGCTTATTCCTGAAGTAATTGGCTTTAAATTCACAGGTAAATTAAAAGAAGGTATTACAGCCACAGATTTAGTTTTGACTGTTACGCAAATCTTGCGAGCTAAGGGTGTTGTTGGTAAATTTGTTGAGTATTTTGGCCCGGGATTGTCAGATCTACCATTAGCTGATAGAGCTACTATTTCAAACATGGCTCCAGAGTATGGTGCTACATGTGGTTTCTTCCCTGTAGATAATGAAACATTACGCTATTTAAAACTAACTGGCAGAGAAGATGATGAAATAGCTTTAGTTGAAGAATACTGCCGGGCACAAGGGTTATGGTATGATAAAGATAGCGCTGATCCAACATATACCTCTGTAGTTGAACTAGATCTAGGATCTATCGAGCCTTCATTATCTGGTCCAACTAGACCACAAGATAAAGTAACTCTACAAACTCTACCTCAAGAATTTAATAAATTTTTAGGTAAGTTAGGTAAAGAATCTAGCCCACCTATTATGAACTCTGATGAGGATCATGTATTGGCTCATGGTGACGTTGTTATAGCAGCAATTACAAGCTGCACAAATACATCTAATCCTAGCGTGTTAATGGCAGCAGGTTTAGTTGCTAAAAAAGCATTGGAGATTGGTTTACAAAGTAAGCCGTGGGTTAAAACATCACTTGCACCTGGGTCGAAAGTTGTAACTGATTATTTAAATAAAGCTGGATTACAAACATATCTGGATGACCTTGGATTTAACCTAGTTGGATATGGCTGCACAACTTGTATTGGTAACTCAGGACCATTACCAGATCAAATTTCAAAAGCTATAAGTGAAAATGATTTAGTTGTAAATTCGGTTTTATCTGGAAACAGAAACTTTGAAGGACGAGTGCATCCTCAAACTCGAGCTAATTGGCTCGCGTCTCCACCATTAGTAGTTGCATATGCTATTGCTGGAACAGTGAATATAGATTTATCTAAGGATCCAATTGGTAGAGATAAAAATAATAACGACGTATACTTGAAAGATATTTGGCCAAGTAATATGGAAATTGCAAGTGAAGTCGACAAAGTTTCCGGGACAATGTTTAGAAAAGAATACGCTGAAGTTTTTGATGGCGACGCTGAGTGGCAAGCAATTAATGTAACCGACAGCAAAACTTTTTCATGGAGTGATGACTCAACCTATATTCAATATCCACCATTTTTTCAAGATCTAAAAGAAACTCCAGATGAAATAAAGCCTGTTAAAAATGCTCATATATTAGCTCTTTTAGGTGATTCAATTACTACCGATCATATTTCACCAGCAGGTGCGATAAAAGCCGAATCCCCAGCTGGAGTATATTTGAAATCAAAAGGAGTTAAGGAGAGAGACTTTAACTCTTATGGGTCAAGACGCGGTAATCATGAAGTTATGATGCGTGGAACTTTCGCAAATATCCGTATCCGTAATGAAATGACACCAGATATAGAAGGTGGTTATACAGTTCATGTCCCATCTAAACAGTCAATGCCAATTTTTGATGCAGCGATGCTATATCAACAAGAAGATTGCCCTTTGGTTATTATTGCTGGTAGTGAGTATGGCACAGGTTCTTCTCGTGACTGGGCGGCTAAAGGTACAAATTTACTGGGTGTTAAGTCTGTTATTGCTGAAAGCTTTGAGAGAATTCATCGTTCTAATTTAATTGGCATGGGAGTGCTTCCTCTACAATTTATGAACGGAGTCACTAGGAAAACTCTAAATTTAACTGGGAACGAGTTAATTAGCATTCCAAATAATGAGAGTTTAAAGCCAGGTTCTGTTTTAAATATTACAATTCAATATGAAGATGGTAGACAAGAAACAACTGAAGCCAAATGTAGAATAGACACAGCAAATGAACTTGAATATTACAAAAACGGTGGTATTTTACAATATGTCTTGAGGAAGTTATGCTGATTATTCTCAATAAGGATTCACTATATAGCACCACCCATTAGTCAGCGGACATATTTTTTGTAGAGTAACCAACATATGTCCCTGTCTACGTGGCCCGATTTATTCGGGCCATCCAGTAGTTTAAACATCAATTTGACTGGATGCCCTGAACAAGTCAGGGCAAGTAGGCGGGGTTAGGATAAGCTTTTTTGAAGACAGGGATGCGATGCTGGATCAAGCTATAGGAAATATCTTGAAAAATATGTCTGTATGCTAATGGGTGGCGCTATAGTCCTTAGACTTCGTTAAATGCACATCATCAGCTTTTCTGCAGCAACGTCAATCAAGTATAAAATAATATCACTCACAAAGAGATTTATCGCTACACTATAAATGACGAGGGAGTAACTTGAATTGACTGAGCAATAGCCTTAAACGACAGAAGAACAACCTGAAATGACAAGAAAAAACATGTTAACCACAAGAAACTGTTACTTCAACCATAAATAACCAGAACGTCATCCAGAGGAGCGAAGCGAAGCGACGAAAGATCTTGTAATCGTATATTTATAAAATTAAGAGTTACGTCTGAGATATTATGAAGGAAATAACTATCACAGGTTATACAAGAACCACACCCCTCTTTCACGAAAGGTATGATCCCATTTATTTAACAGTTTAAATTAAATATGTATAACGCTGCAAATAGAAATTAGTCGCGTGTACCAACATATTTATCATCGAAGTAATGACGTAGTTTAGTGCGAAGAGTTCCTCTGCTGATTCCTAGCATGATTGCTGCGCGAGATTGATTGTACTTACAATGCTCCATAACAGCTCTAAATAAAGGTGTTTCAACTTCTTCAAGTACAAATTGGTACAAATCTACAGGATCTGTGCCTTTCAATTCTGAGAAATACTTTTGAACAGATTGAGTTACGCTTGCGGCCAATGATGCAGTAGTTTCTTCTGCTTCGTTGTTCGTTATTGTCATTATTTAAACTCCTTAACTTAAAAACACTATTCTATCTAATTGGGCAATTACTAACAAGGGATAGAACGAAAAAAAATATAATTTAAAGCTTCCTGATCATCCCAGAAAACACAGCAAAAGTCTACTAAGAAAGGGATTATACTTAAAGAATATTCTACAGTTTTACTTACATACCACCATTTTGCCGCGCTATTAACACACCAACAAAATATTTACAACCACATCATTTTTAAATCGATAACCTTTGCATAAAACCAACAAAAACTATTTTATTCTTCAGAGCAGCTAATAAAAGTTATAACTGCCCTAGAAAACCAATTTATTTAATTTACAACTGCATCATTGAAGGATTAAAGGGATGCTCATTGATAAGCAACCTTCCTTGTAAAATTTTAATGTTTAGGGCGTAATTATCCCCTTCCATAGCTAAAACTCCAAGCTTAACTAAATGAGATATTTTAGAATCTGCTTGCGCTGTAATCTGCGCTTCAAGCTCGGCTTCTGTTAAAGTTGCCGGCTCACCTTCTACATGACTCACAACAGTTGGCTCTGCAACCTTATTTTTGTCTGTTTCAGTGAATTTATCTTGAGGCTCACTAGCACGCTTAGCTATATTTTTTAATCTATCAGCATTGTACTTATTCTTATACATATGCTTTAACATAGATTGTAGCAGTCCAGAAGATATCTCAACTCGGCCATCACCAGTCAAACTTCTTGCCAATTTAAATGGGTTAGGGGTATTCTCTTTTGGTATTCTTATTATCGCGTTTCCACTCACTCTTCCATCTGTCATTTCTACAGTAACGTTCGAAAGATCAATTTCAGCACCTTTATTAACTAAAATTGGAATGTCTGGCAATAAAGATAATAATACTCTCTGGCGAGCACTATCTGATTTATCTTGAGATTTAGATATTTTCTTATTTATGTCTACTAGAACTTTAGCATCTAAGTTCCGAATGCTTAAATCAAACGAGCAGGAACGATAAGTCTCATCATTAAATAGAAGCTTATTTAATGTTGCCTTAAAAGAAGAACTAAATAAATTATCGTTTATAGAGCTTTTAGATTTAAAATTAAGCTCTGAAATCTCGATTAATTTATTACCGTTCTCAGTTACCAATGCTGTGGGAAGATGCAGACTTGCATCACCAAGATATAAACCTGAATCACTTTTATATAATTCATATTCACTTTCAACATTTTTTAACATACTACTGGTTTTATCTTGAACTAACTTCACTCCATCAATAAGAACCTCTCCCTTAATTTCTTTTAAATTAGGGGAAACAGCAACATTTGTCGTCATACCAAACCACTCGAAGTCGGTATTGTCTTTAGTTGAAACCAAATGAAATTTAGGAGCAACTAACTTTATACTAGCTATATTATTATAGCTAACAAAGAAATCTAAATTTAACGACGGCTGAATTGAAGTATCTGTATATAGTTCATCAAATTTTCTGGCATATTCATTAGGTAGATCCAAGTGACTACTAGCGGCACCAATTCCAAATCTGACTTGTTGGTTTTGAAGGATAATTGGACCATGCTGAATAACTAGAGGCATCTCGGCATGATAGACTTGTGATGGCTTAAAAATCCTTTTACCATTTCTCTCTATCACTTTAGATGGGATTGATATAGTCCAATTTAGTATAGCATTTGATTTGAACCAGCCGCGTTGATATTTAGCTACCGAGACTTTAACTTCATCAGATTTATTAAGAACCTCTATGTTCTTCTTTAAATTACTTTCAGTTAAGACACCAGTTTCATAATATCCACCTATGAGTAATGCGGCTAACAATAAAACAACCACGAACCCAACGACTTTCTTCATCTCATCTCCCTGTCATAAAATCACAGCAAACATCTTGCTAATTTTCAACTATGACATAAAGCATATAACAAACTCTAACAATAAACCACTAACCATTACCTTTAATAATCGGTTTGCAATAAGTCTCTTTTACCATCAAGGCTAAAATAAGAGCTATTAATGATGAAACGGGTAAAATTCGTAATCCATGTTGAAAGTCAGAAAACAGTAACGACTCAACATGATAACCACGACCATTGGCAACGGAGTCAATTAAATAACCAACTAATGGCTGTAGTAGTGCTCCTATCATAATCGACAACATATTAGTTACAGCAATAGCCGTACCAATTACTCTTCTATCATGCAATTCGGTCGCCACGGCATAACTTATTGCAACTCCACTATTAGTTAAGCCAAAAACAAATAACAAAGTGTATGTCAGGCCTATATTCATATTTGGATAGAATACAAATATAGATGTTAGAATAAATCCACAAAGAGCAGAAGCAATCATACATGGCTTCCTAAGACCAATTTTATCTGAAACAAAACCTGCTAGCGGACCACCAAAAACCCAGCCTATAAAAATTAACCCCACGGCAAATGCAGCAGAGTGCGCACTAAAACCTCTACCATATTCAAGATAAGCAGGACCTATGCTCTCGCCTATAACGGTTGATGGACCATATAAAAAACCTGCATATAAAGCGTTTATCCATGTTTGCTTGCTAGATAAAACCGCTCTTAAACTTTGCCAAATATTGTATTTAGGCAACGACTCTTTTTTGCTAGATGATTTATTTGAAAATGGCCTATCCTGAATATATATATACATTAAAAATGCAAGGACAATAAAAATTGCGGCGATAACATACATACTATTACGCCAACCAACACTTCCAACTAAAAATGATAATGGTGCCTGACCAGATGATGCCCCAAGCATTCCCATTGCTTGAGTTAGACCTGCTAACATGCCAAGCTTAGATGCCGGAAACCACGAAGCCGCTAATCTAAGGGCTGATGTAAATGCAAATGCAGCACTAAATCCTATTAATATCCTAGCAAACGATGCCATTGGCAGACCGCTTGCCGCTCCGAACACACAGCATCCAACCGCGGTTAGAATTGACATTGAAGTTAGAAGATAGCGAATTTTAAAACGGTCAACGGTTAAACCTACCGGAATCTGCATAAGAATATAAGGAATATAAAAAAATGCCGTTAACGTTGCAAAACCAACTTCATTAATACCAAAATCAAATTGCAAATCCCGATGCATTACAGTTGGAGCAACTCTTGCCATATAATCTGTGAAAAAAAATGTAGCCGCTAGTCCCCAGATTAGCCATGAATTACCAACCGCTTTGTTAGGAATGTTGATTGGATTACTAGATATACTCATAGTCACACTGTACAAAGAAAAAAGACATAGTATACTATTATCAACATTGATTACAACTTAGCAACTACTTATGAACTCATTAGAACAAGCAATTGACAACGCAATCAAATCCAGCGGGGCTGATGTTGCTGCTAACAAAGCATACCTTGAATTTATTAAAGCCAACTTTATTATCCCCGTTGAAAAAAATCCAAAGTCTGAGGAACCTGAGGTTTTGTTCCTAAGTTCAGATAAGCAAACTTTCTTGCCTGTTTTTACCAGTATGGATTATTTTGACAAGTGGGCACATGAAATACGTGATGACATCAACCTACTTAAATTGTCAGGAGTTGATCTACTAAAAGGAATTGCTGATAACGTTATTGTTAGTTTAAATATTGGCAGTGATTTATATAAAGAATTTAACGTGGCTGAGTTAGCTAGGATGAGAAGTATGGTTTTAAAGCTTTTTAAAAAGTAAAGCTTGGTTTTTCTATGTGCTTGGAAGTAATTAAAAAATTCTCCCAAATAATATATAGTACTTTATTTGGGAGAAGATACAGACAGGACCACATAAATCTAATATTAAGCTACCATTTCAAACAACTGATAACCAAATATTGCTGAGACAACTAAAACCCCTGAAATTTCCAGAAATTTACTCAATAGGTTTTCTTTTGAATCGTTGTAAAAATGATCATTAGCCGAACTATTAACATCAACTGCTGGTTCTTTAGTAAATAGTGGTTCTTCACCATAAAATCCAGCCCACCAACCATCATTCCAATGTTCACCTTCTCTTGAACCAAGTGCGAATGGATTGTCTTCTTCAGTAACATCAGCCAGTGCACACTCATAACCAAATCGATATGACTCTTCGACTGTTGGATGTTCAATGTTAAAACGCAACTTTACATGTGGAAGCAGTGCTTTTGTATCACTCATTTTGATCTCCTTAACCTACGGCGCCAAACGGCGGAGACTCCAGGTACCATTAGTATAGTAATACTGTATCCTATCGTGCAGTCGATTATCTCTACCCTGCCAAAATTCAATTTCATTTGGAGTAAGTTCGTAACCACCCCAACTATCTGGGCGGTTTACTTGCTTGTCAGAGTATTGCTCAACTACCTTATTAAAATCCTCATAAAGCTTATTTCTACTACTTATTTCTTTGCTTTGAGGAGAAGCTACCGCGCTAAGTTGGCTGGCAAGAGGTCTAGTGTGAAAATACTCATCCGACTTTTCACCATCAACCCTACTGACCTTACCACGGATCCTAACTTGTCTCATTGCCTCAGGCCAAAAAAAATTTAGTGCAGCGTGAGGGTTAAAATCAAGTTGGGAACCTTTAGCACTATAGTAATTGGTATAGAATACAAATGAACCTTTGTCCAGGCCTTTTAGTAAAATAACTCTAGAATCAGGTCTTCCATGCTCATCTACTGTTGATAACACCATCGAGTTGGGAGTATCTTGCTCGGTTTGCACATGTTGTGCAAACCAAGTTTCGAACTGCTGAATTGGATCTGAACTCATATTTTCCTCGAGAAGATCAAGGTCACCATACTCTTGACGAATACTGTGTATATCATCGATTCTACTCATAGGAAATTATCCTCACCAACCAGTTATTTCTTTAACAGCCGCACCAAGATCTGCTGGTGAATTAACTGTTTTAACACCAGCCGCTTCCAATGCTTTAAATTTGTCAGCAGCAGTACCTTTGCCGCCAGCAATAATAGCACCTGCATGGCCCATTCTTTTGCCTGCAGGAGCCGTAACACCAGCTATATATGACACAACAGGCTTAGACACGTTAGATTTGATGAATTCAGCAGCTTCTTCTTCAGCACTTCCGCCGATTTCACCAACTAAAATAATAGCTTCAGTTTTATCATCTTTCTCAAACAGTGCAAGAATATCGATAAAACTACTACCTGGAATTGGGTCTCCACCAATACCAACACAACTACTTTGTCCAAAACCTATATTTGTTGTTTGCCAAACAGCTTCGTAAGTAAGAGTACCTGATCTTGAAACAATACCAACTTTACCAGGCAAATGAATTGATCCAGGCATAATACCTATTTTACATTCACCAGGCGTTATTACTCCTGGGCAATTTGGACCGATTAATCTAATTTGCGGATTGCGCTCTAAAAATACTTTAACCTCTAGCATGTCCAAAACTGGAATGCCTTCGGTTATACAGACAATAAGCTCAATACCTGCTTCAGCAGCTTCAATAATAGAGTCTCTGCAAAATGGCGCTGGTACATAAATCACACTAGCATTAGCGCCAGTTTGATCAACTGCTTCTTGTACAGTATTAAATACTGGTAAATCAAGGCAAGTTTGGCCACCTTTTCCTGGAGTTACTCCTCCAACCATATTAGTACCATATTCAATAGCTTGTTCTGTGTGAAACATTCCTTGCTTGCCAGTAAACCCTTGGCAAAGAACTTTTGTGTTTTTATCAACTAATATACTCATTTTAACCTCATCAATTAAGCTTCTTTGACTGCTGCTACTATTTTTTGCGCCGCATCAGTCAAACTATCTGCAGCAATGACGTTTAGATCGCTATTGTTTAGTGCTTCTGCGCCAAGCTTAGCGTTATTGCCTTCTAGTCTAACTACAACCGGCAAACTCAACCCCACTTCTTTAACAGCGGCCAAAATTCCTTCGGCAATTAGATCACAACGAACGATTCCACCGAAAATATTAACTAAAATACCTTTGACTTTATCGTCTGATAAAATAATTTTAAAAGCTTCTGTTACTCTTTCTTTTGTCGCACCACCACCAACATCTAAGAAATTAGCAGGATCGCCACCATATAACTTGATAACATCCATCGTTGCCATAGCAAGGCCTGCGCCATTAACCATACAACCAATTTGCCCATCTAATGGAATATAGTTTAGTTCCCAATCATGAGCTCTATTTTCACGCTCATCTTCTTGAGATGGATCACGCATTGCTTTTAGATCTGGTTGTCTGAAAAGAGCATTGTCATCAATACTAATTTTTCCATCCAAGCAAATTAATTCTTCAGACTTTGTCACCACCAAAGGATTTATTTCTAAAAGATTTAGATCGCACTCAACAAACATGCGTCCTAGACCTAACATCAATTTTGTAAATGCTGTAACTTGCTTGTTTCTTAGACCTAACTTAAAAGCAACATCTCGACACTGAAAAGGCATAACCCCAATTAGTGGATCAACAGTAATTGTGTGAATTTTCTCTGGAGTATTTTCTGCAACAGTTTCAATCTCAACACCGCCTTCTGTTGACGCCATAAAGACAACTCTTCGAGTTGCTCTATCAACAACAGCACCTAAATATAACTCACGATCGATGTCACTTGCCTCTTCAACAAGAACTGCATTTATAGGTTGACCCTTTTCATCTGTTTGATAAGTAACCAAATTTCTGCCAAACAAGGTTTGCGCAAACTCAGCAAGCTCCTTTTTAGTTGAAACAAGCTTAACACCACCAGCTTTTCCTCGGCCACCAGCATGTACTTGAGCTTTAACAACCCAACGACTAGTAGTTAATTGTTCTGCAACATGTAAGCAATCATCAACATTATAAGCAACTTGACCATTTGGAACTGGTAGTCCGTACCTAGCAAGTAATAATTTAGCTTGGTATTCATGTAAATTCATTTGTATATCCTAAATTAAACATTAAGTAATAAACGAGAAGGATCTTCCAACAGTTCTTTCACGCTAACCAAAAATTGCACAGAGTCTTTTCCGTCAACTAGACGATGATCATAAGACAAGGCAAGATACATCATTGGGCGAATAACAATCTCTCCATTAACCACCACAGCTCGCTCTTCAATTTTGTGCATACCTAGAATAGCTGTTTGTGGAGGATTGAGAATTGGCATTGATAATAAAGAACCAAACACCCCTCCGTTCGTTATTGTAAAAGTTCCTCCTTGCATTTCCTCAAGGGATAATTTTCCAGAACGAGCTTTTCCAGCATATTCTCCAATTGAACTTTCTATATCTGCAAGACTTAATTTATCCGCATCACGCATAACTGGAACAACCAGGCCACGCTCAGTAGAAACAGCAATCCCAATATCATAAAAACCATGATAGACAACATCACTACCATCAATTGAGGCATTAACAGTTGGGAAGCGTTTAAGAGACTCAACAACTGCTTTGGTGAAAAATGACATAAAGCCAAGTTTAACACCATGTTTCTTTTCAAATGTTGCTTTGTATTTAGTTCGTAAATCCATAACTTTTTTCAGATCTACTTCGTTAAACGTAGTTAACATTGCTGCGTTATGTTGAGCTTCAAGCAATCTTTCAGCAACTTTCGCTCGTAATCTTGACATTGGAACGCGGCGCTCTTCTCTGACACCAGGTGCTGCAACATCTGGACTATTAGCCACAGGGGTTGTTGGAGCTGGCTGTGCAGACTTTGCAGAACGGTTCTTATCGATATAATTAACTACATCTTCTTTGGTAATTCTTCCATCTGAACCCGTACCCGTAATATCAGAAGGATTTAACTCATTCTCAGCTAACAACCTTCTAACTCCAGGACTTGTTTGCTTTTCTTGAGTATCTGATGTTGACGGTGATTCGCTAGGAGCAGCACTTTCTGCTGCCGCCTCGCCAACCGCAATTTTTGCTAATAGTTGACCAGACGTTACAATATCGCCTTCTTTATAAAAAACTTCTTTAAGAACACCGTTATCGGTGGATGGTACTTCTAAAACCACTTTATCTGTTTCTAGATCTAGGAGGTTCTCGTCTCGCGCTACGCTATCACCAGGCTTTTTATGCCAGGCGGCGATTGTTGCATCCGCAACTGACTCTGGTAATGCTGGTACTTTTATTTCAATTAACATGTGAATACCCTATTTGTTATTTAGTTAGTGCGTCATTAACTAGTTCTGCTTGCTGTAATACATGAGATGATGCACTTCCCCCAGCTGGAGCAGCAGCAAAACCTCGACCCGCATATGACAGTGTCTGATTAGATTGTAGGCAGATTTTAATATGATGCTGTGATGAAAACCAAACACCCTGATTTTGAGGCTCTTCTTGACACCAAACTACCGCAGTTGCATTTTCATACTTCTGTAATATTTTAACCAATGACTTATGAGGAAATGGATATAGTTGCTCAAGACGCACAATTGCAACATTTTCCATCTTTTCAGCACGACGTTTTTCAAGCAGTTCGTAGTATACTTTACCACAACACAAGACAACCCTGGTTACTTTACTGACATCCAAGTCATCAACTTCTGGAATTACATTATGAAAATGTCCCGTTGTAAGATCCTTCAAGCTTGATACAGCCAACTTATGTCTTAATAAGCTTTTAGGAGTCATAATAATAAGTGGCTTGCGGAATTTCCGTAGCATCTGTCGGCGAAGTAGGTGAAATATTTGCGCTGGCGTTGTTGGATTGCAAACCTGAATATTTTGTTGAGCACATAATTGCATGTATCTCTCGAGTCGTGCAGATGAATGCTCAGGACCTTGTCCTTCATAACCATGAGGAAGCAGCATTACTAAACCACATAACCTACCCCACTTTTGCTCACCAGAACTAATAAATTGATCAACAACTACTTGAGCTCCATTAGCAAAATCACCAAACTGAGCCTCCCACAGAACTAATGCGCTCGGATCGCATGAAGCATATCCGTACTCAAAAGCCAAAACAGCCGCTTCAGATAATACTGAATCAATTACAACAAACTCTTTGAGTGGATCGGTTACTGTATTCTCTAAAGGAATATGTGATTCCCCAGTTTTTTGATCATGTAACACCGCATGCCTATGAGCAAATGTACCTCTACCACAATCTTGACCAGATAACCTAACCTCAAATCCATCATGAAGTAGACTCGCGTAAGCTAAGTGTTCAGCAAAGCCCCAGTTCATCATGACCTCACCGGTACTCATTTTCCGTCTTTCATCTAGTAGACGTTTGACAACTGGATGGATATTAAAGCCATCTGGAAGAGTCAAAAACTTATTAGAAAGTTCCAATAAAAGCTCTTCACTTACTGCCGTATCAACTTTGTCTGTCCACTTTGCTGACATATAAGGTTGCCAGTCAACGATAACTTTGTTCTTATAACTTTTATCAACAAGAGCAACTACTTGTTCACCTTTATCAAGTTTATCTCGATATGAAGATATCATCTTGTCAACTTCATCAGAGCTAACAATACCTTTTTGAATTAATTCTTCCGCATATGTTTTTTGTAGTGCTTGCATTGTTTTAATTTTTTTATACATTAGCGGTTGTGTGATTGCCGGCTCATCTGCTTCATTATGTCCATGACGTCGATAACAGACTAAGTCTATTACCACATCTTTCTTGAAGGTCATTCTATATTCAAAAGCTATCTGAGTTGCAAAAACTACGGCCTCAGGATCATCACCATTCACATGTATAATTGGCGCCTGAACCATTTTTGCAATTTCAGTGCAATAATATGTAGATCTAGCATTATCAGGTTTACTTGTTGTAAAACCAATTTGATTGTTAATTACAACATGGACTGTTCCGCCGGTACAATAACCAGGTGACTGCGAGAAGTTGAATGTTTCCATTACGACACCTTGACCAGCGAAAGCGGCATCACCATGAATCACAACAGGCAGAACCTGATCCATTTTTTCTAGATCACCTAAACGATGCAATCTTGACCTAGCAGAACCCTCGACTACTGGACCAATAATCTCTAGATGAGAAGGGTTAAATGCTAAAACAACATGCAATATTTTATCTTTTTCAGTTGATACATCTGAGGAGAAGCCAAGGTGATATTTAACATCACCTGAAATATCTTGGTTTACTTTACCTTCAAACTCCTGGAATAAAATCTCCGGGTCCTTACCTAAAACATTAATCAACATGTTTAAGCGACCTCGGTGAGCCATTCCTATTACAACTTCTTTAACGTCATCGCGACAACTATTACGAATAATTTCGTTCATCATAGGAATTAGAGAATCACCGCCTTCCAACGAGAATCTTTTTTGCCCAACATAACGAGTAGCAAGATATCTTTCTAGACCATCTGCGGCAATTAGCTCACTTAAAATACGCTTACGTTCTTCTACAGAAAAATCACCTCGACCACGTGCTGACTCAAATTTTTCTTGTAACCACCTGGTTTCCTCTGTCTGAGAAATATGCATATACTGCATGCCAATCGTGCCACAATAAGTTTCTTTTAATTGGGAAATAAGTTCTGATAGAGGTAGTTGAGAATTTGAAATCGTATCATCTGCTGAAAACAATTGAGATTTGTCTTCTTCTAATAAACGATGATATTCTAAATCAAGACTTGGAACATCAAGCTTTTGTGCCATATCCAGTGGATCTAGATGAGATGCATGATGACCATGTGCTCGATATGAATTTACCAAATCAGTAACATTCATCTGCTTATCACTAACAACCGCGCAAGCGACTTGTTTATCCAGATTAGTGGCTAAGTTAAGAAAATGCTCTTGAATAGCACGATGTGATATATCGGCTCCTTGACCATTTTTAGCTACCAACTCATCAAAAGCTTTTCTCCATTCATCTGAAACAGAATTTGGATCGGCCAAGTAGTCTTCATATAGGCCATCAACATAGGCCATATTTCCACCAGACAAATAGGCACTAGCCCATTCATGTTGCAGATTACTGCTGCTCATTTGTTTTCTCCAAAGGATTTAAGTTTCTTTTCTTAACATTTGTTTGCGTATATCTCCAATCGCTTGAGTTGGATTCAATCCTTTGGGGCAAACATTTGCGCAGTTCATAATCGTACGACAACGAAAAACGCTAAACGGGTCTTGTAATTCATCTAAGCGATGCTCTGTGGCTGTGTCACGACTATCAGCTAAAAATCTCCTTGCTTGTAGTAACCCAGCCGGGCCGACAAATTTATCTGAGTTCCACCAAAAAGATGGACATGAACTAGTACAACAGGCACATAATATACATTCATACAATCCATCTAGCTTGTTTCTCTCTTCTGGGGATTGCAAACGTTCACGTGCTGGAGCTACTGTTTCATTTTGAAGATATGGCTCTATTTTTTCATATTGGTGATAAAATTGATCCATATCAACTACTAAATCTCGTACAACAGGAAAACCTGGTAATGGTCTAATCACGATATGACTAGATTTTAATTTAGATAAATGGGTTATACACGCCAAGCCATTATTACCATTTATATTCATCCCATCAGATCCACAAACTCCTTCCCGACAGGATCGGCGATAAGAAATCGTCGCGTCTTGCTCTGCTTTTAATCTTTCAAGCAAAGTCAAAACCATTGGATCACTTTGTGCATCTACCGTTATCCAATAATCTTGCATGTAAGGCTTTTCGTCTACTTCTGGATTGAAACGGTAAATAGACAGACTCACATTTTTTATATCAGTCATCTTATTTCCTCTTAGTAAACACGTTCGATAGGGTCAAGTGGATCAACATCATGTGGTGATACATTCACCGGACGAAAATCTATTGCGTCATCACTCATATAATATACAGTGTGCTTAATCCATTTAGAATCATCACGTTTTGGATAATCCTCACGACTATGCGCACCGCGACTTTCTGTTCTGGTTAAAGCTGACTTAGCTGTAGCATAGGCTGTTGCCATTAAGTTATCTAACTCAAGGGCGGTAACTAACTCTGTATTAAATATTTTACTTTTATCCAATAACTTAGCTTTACCCAATCTTTCTCGAAGAGCCTCTAGTCTTTTTAGACCTTTCTCTAAAATCTCACCAGTACGAAAAACTCCAAAATCAGATTGCATTACTCTTTGCATTTCATCTCTTATTACCGATGGGCTCTCACCATCTTTGGAATTTTGCCATCTATCAAATCTAGCTAGAGAAACAGCAATATCATCTTCTGATACGGAAGAAAGATCCTGAACTTCGTTTGATTCCCACATTTTTTCAATATGAATACCGGCAGCTCTACCAAATACCACCAAATCAAGTAAGGAGTTTCCACCTAAACGATTAGCACCATGCACCGATACACAAGCACACTCACCAACAGCATATAAGCCTTGAACAACCTCATCCTTACCATGCCTTGTTGTAATAACTTGACCATGCATATTGGTAGGAATGCCACCCATACTATAGTGACAGGTAGGGACTACAGGAATTGCGTTTAAAATAGGATCAACACCGGCAAATTGCCGTGCTAAATCTCTGATTCCTGGCAAACGAGAGTTAATTAAATCGGCGCCGAGATGATCTAGTTTTAACTTCACACAATCTACACCGTTAAAATCAAAACCTTTACCCTGGCGTATTTCTAAAGCTATTGCTCGAGAAACAACGTCACGCGAAGCCAAATCTTTTACGTGAGGAGCATAACGCTCCATAAATCGTTCGCCGTCTTTATTAATTAAGTAACCACCCTCTCCTCGACTACCTTCAGTGACGAGAGTTCCGGCTCCAGCTATTCCAGTTGGATGAAACTGCCACATTTCCATGTCTTGCAATGGAATACCAGCTCTCAATGCCATACCATAACCATCGCCAGTGTTAATATGAGCATTAGTTGTTGACTGAAATATACGACCAGCCCCGCCAGTTGCAAGAATACAGATTCTAGATTGAAAAAATACAATCTCACCTGTTTCCATACACATTGCAGTGACTCCAGCAATATTGTCTTGTGAATCTTTTACAAAATCTAGCGCAAACCATTCACTAAAAATTTGTGTGTTAACTTTTAAGTTTTGCTGATACAAGGTGTGAAGAAGAGCATGTCCTGTTCGGTCAGCTGCGGCCGCAGTTCTTGCCGCTTGTTCTCCACCAAAGTTTTTAGATTGTCCACCAAATTGACGTTGGTATATTTTACCATTGTCCATTCGTGAGAAAGGTAGTCCCATATGCTCTAACTCATAAACCGCATCTGGACCAGTTTTACAAAGGTATTCAATAGCGTCTTGGTCACCGATAAAATCTGCGCCCTTAACTGTATCATACATGTGCCAGCGCCAATCATCTTCGTGTGAATTCCCAAGAGAAACTGTTATTCCACCCTGAGCTGAAACAGTATGGGAACGTGTAGGGAAAACTTTAGAAATAAGTGCTATTTTCATATCAGATGACTTAGCAAGCTGATAGGCTGCTCTCATGCCAGCACCACCAGCACCAATAATTACTGCGTCAAATCTATTTCGTGCAATTGCCATTATTATTGTCCCCAAATAATCATTAATCCCCAAAGAAACTGACTACCTAGAAATATGGCAATAAGTACCTGCACTGATAATCGTACTGAGGTTTTGTTAATATAATCTGTTGTCACCGTCCAAAGACCAATCCAGGCATGTAACATTAAGAAAAACATTGCCAAAATCGTAGCTATTTGCATAGATGCTAAATAAAACAAATCATGCCATTTATAAAAATCTAAAGGCATATTTAGCAATAGAAAACCTGAGATAAATAATAGGTATCCGAATAAATAGACAGCTGACACACGCTGAATCAACCAGTCTTTTAAACCATTACCGGTTAAGCTTGTTACATTGGGCAACATATACAAACCCCCAGAAGAATTATTATTACAAGAGAAATGATAATTACAGCAAGAGCCGATCGCTTCGCTGAAACAATGCTCTCACCAAATCCCATATCAAGAATCATATGCCTAACTCCAGCAATCACATGATATGCCAAAGCACTAGAAAAAACCCATAGCCCAAATTTTGCAGGATAAGAGGCAAGTAATACTTCCAAGTCCTCATAAGATGCTCTTGAGTTTAGGGATAAACTTAAAATATACAGAATAAATGGCAGTAATAAAAAAATCGAAATCCCGGATAGACGATGTAAAATAGATGCCACAGCCGTAGATGGAAATTTTAAACTTGCCAAATCCATATTAACTGGTCTTTGATGATTCACTATTAGTTTCATCCTTATTTATTATTTTTGAGAATAAATAATCGCTACAAAAGCCAATTATTTTGTACGAAATGCTGTTTTGAAGTATAGCATAAGTATACTAAACCATTCCACATTCAAAAGAGGGTTTTTTTAATGCCTAATTTTTATGTATCAAAGGCCTAAATTATCCTTCTTGAATATTCTATCTGCTCGATAGCTAGAACGAACAAGTGGACCAGATGCGACCTCATAAAAACCCATCTTCAAGCCAACCTCACGAAAGTGAGCAAATTTTTCAACACTAACATAACGATCAACTGGCAGATGATTCTTGGTTGGTTGTAAATACTGACCTAAAGTCAGAATATCTACGTTACACTCACGTAAGTCTTGCATGGTTTTTATAATCTCTTCATCAGTTTCACCTAAGCCAAGCATTAAACTTGTTTTAGTTAGAACATCTTTTCTATATTGCTTAGCATATGCTAAAACATTTAATGTTTGACGATAACCAGCCCTATTATCTCGGACCGGATGAGTCAAACGCTCAACTGTTTCAACATTTTGGGCAAAAACATCTAAGCCACTATCTAGCAATACTTCAATATCTTTTTCAACACCTTGAAAGTCAGGAGTTAGGGCTTCAATTTTAGTCTTTGGACAAAGTTCTTGTATGGCTAGAACTGCATCAGCATAATGTCTAGCCCCACCATCTGGTAGATCATCACGATTAACTGATGTGAGAACAATATAATCAAGATTCATCAAGGCGACTGTTTTAGCAGTATTTTCGGGCTCATTCTTATCTAGCCACCCTTTAGGGTTACCCGTATCTACAGCACAAAATTGACAAGCTCTAGTACAAACATCTCCCATCAGCATGATAGTAGCCGTTCCGTGTGACCAACACTCTGCTATATTTGGACACTTTGCCTCTTCACAAACAGTGGCAAGTTTATGGGCACGAACCTCCTGCTTCACCTCAAGATATTTAGGCGTAGTATTATTTTTAATTCGCAACCAACTTGGTTTAGGAAGAGGTTTACTCTCCCGAGAATCTGACTTAACGCCATCTTTAATCGCAGAAAATCCTTGCTCAGTTTTATACTTCGCACCACTTTCAACAACAACTGGAATATCAATTAACTTTTTCATTTGCAACCAACTCACATATTTTAGGGTATTTACGCCTTACAACATACATTAACAAACCTAACTCAAGCATAACTAAATAAAATGTTGCCAAAACATCACTTAAATAATGAAATGTTAACAAAACTCTACTAAGAATAACTAAGAAACCCATAACAGATACAAACACACGATATTTAGGGAACAAAATTATAAACCCCATCATTAATGTTGTCATTGAAGTAGTGTGCCCAGACGGAAATGAGTGAAATTCACTATAAGAAGTCCAACCAAAAAATCCGAAGGTTTTATCATCAAAATATACAAATGGGCGAGCTCGTCCTATAAAGTTCTTTAACACAAAAGTAACTACCGCTGGATATAATTGTATGATCCATAACATCCAAATCTTTAACCCCAATATTTTTTTATTGAAAATATAGGTAGCAACAAGTGCAAGGATAGGAATGGCTATCAAATAAATTCTTGCAGCTCCAAGAAACGTTATCCAGGTAAGCACTGGAGTGTTTTTTCTTAAATCAAGGCTGTTTACATATAGCGCCAATGGAGTGTCAATGTACATAAAAGATATAATAATAAGCAACAAAAAAGTTATTATAACCCAAGGCTTCAACATAAAAGATAAAATTTTATCAAATGTGTGCATTCTAAACTCCATTCATTAAAGGTGTTTTTATATAACTTAAGTATCTATGCATTCGAATAAAAACTTTTTAATAATACCACAAACTAGAATGTATTTCTTTAATAAAACAATACCGCAGTTAGCAACTCAACAGTCACGTCACCCAGAGGAGCGAAGCGAAGAATGATCATCTGACTTTAGCAAGATATTAAACATAAATTATAATACAAATCACTCCGAACTTTATTTGATGTTTTGATGAGTTTATGTGTTTCCTTCGAAACTCTAGTCACTTCTCTCCTCGGGATAAAGTTGGAAGTTACGATAAATCAAGATTAAAAAAAGACTAAGGTCTGTTGACAATTGGCCGTGGCGCCAATTGTCAACAGACCTTAGTGAACTGATAATTTTCTTAATGCCTCTCTAATTAGCTGTTCTGAAGACTTACTGGCATCGGCTATTTTATCAATAACTTTAGATATTTCTTGTCTTTTAAATCCTAGCGCCTCTAATGCAGAAATAGCTTCATCTGCATGATTAACCATTCCAACCTCTGCAACCTTAGGCAGAGTGTAGGAAAGATTCTTGATACTATCTTTCATTTCAACTACTAATCTCTCTGCTGTTTTTTTACCAATCCCAGGTAGTTTAGTCAGCAACGCAGTGTCTTGACTATGAATACACTGTATAAACTCCGAAGGAAGAATACTAGATAAAATAGCTATAGCAACCTTTGGTCCAATGCCATTTACTTTTATCAAAGCCCTAAATAAAGCTCGCTCATCTATATCGATAAAACCATATAGCAAAAATGCATCTTCACGGACGATGGTGTGAATATGCAAGCCAATATTATTAGTTTCAGATTCTAGTGTGAAGAACGTTGTCAGAGATGTTTCAACATCATACCCAACTCCATTCACATCAATAACAAATTTACCAGGCTGTTGTTTATCTATAATTTTACCGCATAACCAACCTATCATCTTCTTCTCCTAAAAGAATTTATTCCTCGACTATTATGAATATGACAAATGGCAATTCCTAGAGCATCAGCTGCATCAGACTGCGGAGATTTAGATAAAGTTAACAAATTCATAACCATTTGTTTAACTTGATCTTTTTCTGCAGCTCCATAACCAACTAAGGATTGCTTAACTTCTCTTGCTGAATACTCATTAATTTGAACTCGATGTGATGCGCAGGCAACCATTGCCACTCCACGTGCATGACCAAGCTTTAATGCTGAGCTTGCATTTTTATGCATAAATACTTCTTCTATTGCAACCTCTGTTGGCCCATATTCATCCATCAACTGACAAATTCCATTGAAAATTTGTAATAACCTACCGCTAAAATCACCCTCAGTTGTGCGAATACAACCACTATCTACATATTGTAATTTATTATTTGATTCTTTAATAACCCCATAGCCAGTTACCCTTGAGCCAGGGTCTATACCTAAAATTAAGCTCACGAATTAGTATCATCAAACAAAAATGAATCTGGATATTGTGCGTTGCTATAAACTGCTTGCACATCATCTAAGTCTTCAAGCATGTCTACTAATTTCTCCACTCGAACAGCCATATCTTCATCGAGAGGAACTAAGGTCTGTGCTCGACGGACCAGTTGCGACTGCTCAACGTTAAGATCATTTTCCTGTAATTGTTTTAATACACTATGATAATTTTCCACCTCAGTAATTACTTCAACTTGCCCATCATCTAGTGGTATAACATCACTTGCCCCTGTATCAATTGCTATATCCATAGCCTTATCAATATCATTAACGTCAACTAGTAGAATTTCTCCTTGTTTATTAAACAAGTACGAAACAGAGCCATCCGTCCCTAGATTTCCACCACTCTTTGTAAACGCATGTCTAACTTCTGATACGGTACGGTTCTTATTATCAGATAAACAATCCACCAAAATAGCTACTCCTCCAGGACCATATCCTTCATATGCCATTTCTGTCATATTTGCGCCATCCATGCCGCCAACGCCTCTTTTTACAGCATTATCAATGGTGTCTCGCTTCATATTTCCTTTTAAGGCTTTAACAACTGCATCTCTAAGCCTAGGATTAGCCGCCTCATCAGCTCCTCCCATCTGAGCTGAAACAGATATTTCACGAATTAACTTCGTAAACATTTTTCCTCTTTTAGCATCTTGAGCTCCCTTACGAAACTTAATATTAGCCCACTTACTATGTCCAGCCATAAAAAAACACCCCTTCAAATATAAAACTTCAAATTAGACATTATACAATGGACAACCAACCACACAAGACTTGGCTTAAACTTCTATAATTATCATACAAGTAATTTTTACAGTTATTTTTTGCTCAAAATAAAGTCTGTTTCATTTTGTTTTAATGTTTATGAACTATACTTATTAATAATATAGTTCGCTGTCTTCTCTTAAACATTTCATAAAATGATGATAGCAATAACAGAATATCAAGTGAAGGGGACATTTATGCAGAAATTTTTAAGTGCAGCACTACCAATAGCAAAGAGTGCCACTCGGGATGCATTTATTGCTGTAGTTTCAACTATTGTGGTAAATAATGGGCTGATGAAAGCAGATGAGCTTTATACTTTTGTAGCAAATGTAAATTTAGATGCTAAAAACAAACCTAATGATACTAACAATGATGACCAAAATATTAGCAAAGAGAATGAAGCAATAAAAATTAACCGCCCAACTATGTGAATCATTAAAGTTGCACCCATTATTACCAGTGCTTTGATTTGGTTTTCTACTCATGTTTTTCTGAACCACTAGGAGAAACCATGTAGAATCGGTATGCAATTTCTGTAGAACAATTATCAACTTCCCCTAATAAAACCTTAATACAAACGCCCTATAATTACAATATACCATCACTTTGTGTGACTAGAGGTCGATTATGGATGATAAACAAGATACAGGGGCATCAAGACAAGAAATATCTGCGAACACAGATACTTCTAATCAAAAAAGAGTAACTACGCCATATGCATTTGGCGAGTATGCTAATTTTGCGGGGAAAGTTGTATTTACTAGCGCTATGATGTCAATAGCGCTAACCCCTTTATTCGTAAGAATGACAAATATTTATGCCAAAGAAAGCATAAAAATATCATTTGCAAAGCAATGTGGAAATACGCTTGGTTCAAATATAAAATCAGGCCAAATCAAGGGTGGATTGAATGGTTCTAGCAAGCATTTTTCATCCTCAGAGATTGATGGAATTGAAGGTAGTGAAGCTCCATCCTCTATGGCCACTGTGATTGAGACGGCGCAAACAGTTGGCAAAAGTATAGCTGCAAATCCTACTGCTCAAGCGGTAGCCTGGTCCCAGGTTGATTTAGCTCTATCTTCATATCATTCTAATAAAGGGTTCTTAGAATCGAAAAGAATTTCGGTACCTAAAATAAATTTTAAGTCTGCTCTATCATCTCTTAAAGGCGTACAATCTGTAGCATCTATGGCTTTAGGATTAAAATGTATCTCTGGATTTGTAAATTTTGGCTCATTGCTTGTTGGGCAAGATATTGTTAAGTCTGTTCTACCAAAACCAGTTCGAGAGCATAAAATTTATGGCGAAACGGTCTCTGGGGCTATATCTGGTGGTATTGGAGCAATGGTAAACTTTCCTATAAATCATGCAGTTTCAAGAGTAATGGCCACGGCCATATACGACAAACATAATAATAGAATTGTTACTGATAGCTGCCTAAGTTTTTTTAAACAAGAAATAAAGCAGCTAACTCCAGATACCTTTAAAAACAATATGAAAGAGTTTTTTTCATTTGCCATGAGAGGAGCATTACCTACTAATAGCATGACTAAAGGACCATTACCTACTAGTATTGCTATTAGTATGACTGCATTTGCAATATTAAATGCAGTGAATGCTTCCCTAGGTGAAAACCCACTAGATGATGCCATCAATACCATGACTAGATAAAATCTTAAAACTTGGGCAACAATAAATAAAGTAGGTTGGGGCATGGGCCTTGTATGCTATTGCTTGAAATAAAAGCACATGCATGCTAAAGTCGCGATAACACTATCTCTGGATATAATGTTATGTTCGGTTTTTTTAAACAAGTTGGTAGAAATGCGCTAAGAGATGGGGCTGTTGCTGGAACAAGCCTTTTCATCGTTAACCAAAGCCTTAAAGCTGCCGATAATTTTTTAAATAAGATAAATGGAACGAATGAGAAACCAGATGTTCCGAAAGTTAAAGATGAACAAAAGAATGTAGATTTTCTTTCTCAAGAATCAAATCATACGCCAACAAACCGCTAAATTTCATATAAAGCAAAAGCGGATGTAGAGCGCATTATAGCTTTGCTAAATTCAATTAATAGCGGCGCCAGATTCTATCAAAGCCCACTATCTTCGCAGCTACGACCCTACAAATCGCTAAGCACAGATATTTTTATTAAAAAATTCCAATATCTAGTATAATTTGTTATAATGCGCAAAATTGTATTTTAACTAAAAGATCCAACTTAAAATACCAAGATTGAGGAAAATTCTTGTCTAACTCACGAGCTAATAAATCACGTCAAAATGATATTGAAAAAAGCTATCTACCATGGCTAATTTGCTTATCAGCCGGATTGTTTTTTTTCTATGAATTTTTTCAACTAAATGTCTTTGACGTAATCAACCAATCCCTTCGTTCTAGCTTTCAAATTGGACCTATTCAACTTAGCTGGATGTCTAGCTCATTTATCTGGGCAAATGTTCTTTTTCTACTTCCGGCCGGTGTCATACTAGATCATCTCTCTGCTCGAAAAGTTATTTTAGCCGCAATGTTAGTTTGTGTGATTGGAACACTTGGATTTAGCTTAACTAATTCATTTGCAGCTGCTGCATTCTTTCATTCCCTAACAGGAATTGGTAATGCATTTTGCTTCCTATCTTGTGTTGTTTTAGTAACAAGATGGTTCCCGCCTAGACGCCAAGCCCTAGTCATTGGTTGTATCGTAACAATGGCCTTTCTTGGAGGTATGGCTGCACATACTCCTTTTGCTTATCTAAACAATCATTTTGGCTGGAGAAAAGCTGTTATTGCTGATGCCGCATTAGGTATGGGAATTTTATTTTGGATATATTATTTCGTCCAAGATAAGAAAATCGAATCATCAACTCCGCAAAAACAACAATCATGGTCATCAAGGTGTAACCTTGCCCTTCGAAATAAACAAACTTGGCTTGGTGGTATATACACCGCCTGCCTAAATTTACCTGTAATGGTTCTATGTGCATTGTGGGGCGGTAGTTACTTAACAGAGGTTCATCAACTAAGCACCATATCAGCTAGCAATATTATAAGTTTAATCTTCATCGGCAGCATCCTAGGCTGCCCTTTTGTTGGTTGGCTATCCGATCGGCTAGGTAAGCGTAAACCACTAATGTTATTTGGAGCTATTGCCTTTTTATTATTAACATTACCCCTTATATCAGGAACGCACCTATCACAACTCTCCTTAAGCTTATTATTTCTTACTCTAGGATTTGTAACAAGCACACAGATTATAAGTTATCCATTGATAGCTGAAAGTAATTGTGTGCATAGCACCGGCATAGCAACAGGAATTGCATCCGTAATTATTATGAGCGGTGGTGGTATTGCCCAGGTGTTATTTGGTATCATAATGCAAGAGAAAATGGGTGGGGCAACCATACATTACCCCGTAATCAATTTTCAACACGCAATGCTAATATTCCCTGTGGCAGCATTTATTTCAATTATTGCCCTTATGCTTATGCGTGAAACTTATTGTGCACCACACAAAGTAAATAATAAACCTTTAAATAACCCTGTGTCAGATTTAAATTGATACGTTGTTCAGTTAAATAATGATGGCCTTTTAGCCTTTTAAAATAGGATATACTTGGTGGATATCGTGGAAAGTTATCAATACAAAAGTGATACTAAATATAGTTCTTGGTTTCCTTGGTTAATATGCTTCGTGTCATCTTTGTTCTTCTTCTACGAGTTTATTCAAGGTAATATGTTTGCGTCAATAGCCGACAATATTATGCAAGACTTTGATATTAAAGCGGATAAAATGACTTATTTATCCAGTATATACTACTTATCAAATGTTGTGTTTTTATTTGTTGCCGGTATCACACTAGATAGGTTTTCTGCTAAAAATACAATTATAATCGCTATGGTAATGTGTGTGATAAGCACTTTTATTCTAGCTAACTCACATTCTTTTTCACTTGCTCTTGGCTGTAGATTTGTAACCGGAATCGGTAGTGCTTTTTGCTTTTTAGGACCAATTCGCATTACATCTCGCTGGTTTCCTCCCAAAAAAATGGCTATGGTAACAGGTATTATTGTAACAATAGCAATGACTGGCGGTATGCTTGCCCAGTATCCACTTACAAAATTAGTTCTTCACATTGGTTGGAGAAACTCATTAACTGCAATTGCTTGGTTAGGTGTAATGATTCTTGTTGTTATGCTTTGGATTTTAAAAGACACACCAAACACTTCTAAACCCAAAAATCCTCCTAAAATAAATATATTATTAATAATGAAGACCGTATATTTAAACCTACAAACAATTCGAGCCGCCCTTTATGGTAGCTTAATGAATATGGCAATAGCTGTTTTTGGCGCGGTTATGGGATGTCTTTATTTAATGCAACGACTAAATATTAGCAAAGAAGACGCCTCAATTGTTAATACTATGTTGTTTTTAGGAACGATACTTGGTGGTCCTTTTATGGGGTGGGTATCAGATAGACTTGGTCTTAGAATAGCACCAATGAAATTTGGTGCGATCGCATCCCTTCTGACTATAGTCTGTATTTTATATGGAGATGTATCGTATCATACAATGGCATTTCTATTCTTTATACTCGGATTTTTTACATCTAGCCAGGTGATTAGCTACGCGCTAGTCGCGGAAAGTAGCTCTTCTGCGATTACTGCTAGTGCGGTAAGTATTGTTTCTATTTTAACTCAAAGCGGTTATATAATTTATCAAAACTTATTTAGTATGTTATTAATAGGTCATGGTGGAATGAAGCTTATTAATAATATTCCTACTTACTCCCTAGCCGATTACCAGTATGCCGCAAAAATATTACCTGTAGGCTTGGTTTTAGCTGCTATATCGCTTTTTGGCTTAAAAGAGACATATTGTCATAGAACGCAAGGATAATTATATGCAAGACCGTCGTGTTTGTATTTTATTGTTAGATTCTCTAGGTGTTGGTGCCAGTCTTGATGCCAACCTTTACAATGATCTAGGAGCTGACACATTTGGGCATATTGTTCAGGAATGCAAAAATGGTAATGCTGATAAAAATGGTCTGCGTATGGGACCTCTTAAAATACCTAACTTAGCCAAAAAAGGTTTATATCATTCATCAGTTGCGAGTTCTGGGGTTAAAACTTATGATCTGGCCACTCTTGATGATCCAATTGGTTATTATGGTTATGCTGTTGAGCAAAGCCTTGGCAAAGACACACCTAGTGGCCACTGGGAGTTAGCCGGTGTTCCAGTGATGTCTCCGTGGGGGTATTTTCCTTTGCAGGAGAATTGTTTTCCAAAAGAGCTAATCGATGATTTTATTAAATTAGCAAACATACCTGGTGTTTTAGGTGAAAAGCATGCTTCTGGAACAGATATCATCAAAGAGCTTGGTGATGAGCACATACAAACAGGTAAACCTATAGTCTACACTTCTGCTGACAGTGTCTTTCAAATTGCCGCTCATGAAAAACACTTTGGATTAAATAAGTTATATGAAATCTGTGAAATTGCTCGTAAACTCATTGATCCATATCAAATAGGACGTGCTATAGCCAGGCCTTTTGATGGCGAGTCCGGTAATTATTTTAGAACTGGCAATAGAAAAGACTATGCGACTCCTCCTCCAGAGCCAACATTACTAAACATACTTAAAGATTTGGGTAATGATGTGATAGGAATAGGTAAAATAGCTGATATTTATGCCAACCAAGGTATTAGTAAAAGCGTCAAAGCTAATGGCAACATGGCGTTATTTGATGCCACTCTAAAGGAAATGCAAGTTGCTAAATCTGGCAGCCTGGTATTCACTAATTTTGTAGATTTTGACTCATCTTATGGGCACCGGCGCGACACAATTGGCTACGCAAATGCACTAGAAGAATTTGATGCTCGTCTTCCAGAACTAGACTCTGTATTACAAGAGGGTGACATAGTAGTAATGACGGCCGATCATGGCTGTGACCCAACATTTCCAGGAACTGATCATACAAGAGAACATGTTCCTGTTTTAGTATATGGAAAGAATATACCTAGCCAATTTATTGGACGAAGAGATACCTTTGCAGATATAGGTCAAACTATTGCGAGTTATCTGGGTATTGCCCCTCTTAAACATGGGGTTTCATTTTTGTAGATGAATTACCCAACAACATTTGTATCATATTGCAGTAATCTACCTCTTAAGCTAACGTCTCTACGTAAAGAAATCCTCTATATTTTATGGAGCACAGAGAAACCAATTAAAGCCTATGATATTTTAAGTTCTTTAATTAAAACAAAGCCTAATGCAACTCCTCCAACTGTATATCGTAGTCTGGATTTTTTTGTAGCTAGTAATATTCTCCATAAAATTGAATCTATTCAATCTTATACTTTATGCTGTGAGCCTGTTAAGAACTTATCTACAGAAATACTAATGGTCTGTAATACATGCCATGATGTTATAGAAACCTACAACACTGACTTTCATAAATTTCTAAATAGCATCGCCATAGATAAAAAATTCCAATTAAATCATGATGCGATAGAGTTAAAAGGCACATGTAACTCTTGTTTAAAATGATTTATATTCAGTATCTAGTTTAAAGTGTAATAACACTAGTCTCGGGGCTACCTGTTATTAAAACAAACATTGCCGGTTATTGAGCCACTATATCCCCATCAAGTTAATCTGATATTTAAAGAAACACAATTAGTTTAAGTTTAAATTAATAAGTCTAAAAACCTTGTATGGTCTTAAGAATTATAATAACGTTTATATTAGTTCTTGTGATTATATGAGTGGATTATGCGTATTTTTATTACAATTATTTGTCTGATGCTCATAGCGTGCAATTGCTCATTTGCCGATGAGGAAACTCCTATAAGAATAGCTGTCTCTCATTTTTCTCCTCCATTTGTTTATCAAACTGCTAGTAATGAGTTATCAGGATTCGATATAGACTTAATGATGCATATATGCAAAAGTAAGAAACTCAACTGTGTATTTGTACCAATGCAGTCAAAACATATTCTAGAAGCAATAGCTAGCAAGAGTGTCGATCTTGGTATTGGTGGAATTGATATATCTCTAAATAGCTATAGATATGCATCTCTTTCAATACCATATATGAACAGCGAGTACAGATTTTTATCTACAAAAGATTCTAATCAAGCATCACTAACTGATTCAGTTCTAAAAAATAAGAAGATTGGAATAAATAACAATGGTCTTGCAAAAAAATCTTTTAGTAAATATGCAAAGCAAAAACATAGTAAGCTAGTAGAGTATTTAGATAATGATTCATTGATTTCAGCTCTAATAGACGGCTCGATAGATTTAGCCCTAGTTAGAAATGAAACTGCAGTATATTGGAAAAACAACTCTGCCGGTAGAATACATACTTTAGGTCAACCATTACATTTAGGTAAGGGTATTGGAATACCGGTTAGCATCCATAGACCAAATTTAGTGACCGTTATCAACGATGCTATATCAGAATATAAACAAACTCCTGAATATAAAGCGTCATATTCTATGTACTTTGATCCTATTTAAATATTTTGAGTAATATCAATAATTCTAGGACCTTCATAGATCATGCCAGTATACACCTGTAATAAAGACGCTCCAGACGAAATTTTTTCACCTGCAGTATCAGGGCCATCTATACCACCCACCCCAACTAGTACAACATCATCTCCAACTATTTCATGTAGGGTCTTAAGACAATGAGTGGATGATTTAAAGAGAGGTTTCCCACTCAAACCGCCAGCTTGCTTTGCATGCTCATGTAAGTGTATGGCTTCTCTTTTACAAGTTGTATTTGTTGCAATTATTGCATCTATTTTATTTGATAAAATAACCTGAGCCATATTTTGTAGAACATCATCCGTTTCATCAGGAGAAATTTTAATAGCTAGAGGAACATAGCGCTTATATGTATCAGCTAATCTTAATTGTTCCTCACGAAGTGATCGCACAAGACTTGCAAAATAGTCAACTTGCTGTAATTGCCTTAACTCTGGTGTATTCGGTGAGGATATGTTTATAGTTATATATGAAGCATGTTTATAGGCCCTGCTTAAGCAATAAAGGTAATCTTCAATTGCATTATTTAGCGATGTATCTTTGTTTTTGCCAATATTAATACCAATAACTCCTTGATAATCAGATTTTATAATATTTCCTACTAACACATCGACACCTGGATTATTAAATCCCATACGATTAATTAACGCTTTTTCGCTAGATAATCGAAAAATTCTAGGTTTGGGGTTGCCTACTTGTGGCTTGGGAGTGACGGTTCCTAATTCTATAAAAGCAAAGCCAATTTTAGCTAAATGGTCCAGATGTTCTCCACTAACATCAAAACCAGCCGCAAGCCCAAGCCGATGAGGAAAATCGATGCCCATACAATGAATAGGCTGTATTTTAGGTTGATGAAAAAAATTTTTCGGGATATATCTAAGCAATTTTAAACTAATATTATGAGCCAGTTCAGGTTGTAGTGAAAATAAAATTTGGCGTAAGAAGGAATACATTGTTATAACAGCCCTTATTCAATATCTGATTTATAATGTGATACATGATACAATATTTACAATTTTTTTGATCGGAAATTTCTAATGAAAATAATATATAAATATTCAATCATAACTTTTATGGCTATAGCAATTACAACAACTGCCTCTGCAGGGTTCAAGCAAATTAAACAAAAAATTACAGACACTCTTATAACAACTGTTATTAAAGGAAAGATAACCAAGGATAAAGATCTAAATCCTTTGAATATATCTGTATCAACTCTAAATAGTGAGGTTATACTTAGCGGCTATGTTAAAAACAAGCAATCTTTTGTAAAAACCTTAAGAACGGCTACCTCCACTAAAGGTGTTAAATCGATTGATGCAAGTGATCTTGAAATTAAGAAAGTAAACTCAGCATTCACTGATGCATATATTACCGCTAAAATCGAAGCTGCTGTTCTTGAAGCCAAAGTTATTGACGATGAGTCTATTCCTCTTGTTGGTATCAATGCCAGCACTGAAAATGGTGTTGCAACTGTCACAGGATCTGTTAGCTCAACTAAATCTATAGCTGCAATTTTAAAAAGAGTGAATAGACTACAAGGAATAAAAAAAGTTATTTCAAACTTAGAAGTAACCGAGGATGCCACTTCATAACTTACCTTGTTCTCGAATCATTTTGCGAGTAAAAAAACAGGTAGGAAGAAAGTTCTTCTGCAACCAAATCCACAGTAGCAATCGCTGAGATGAGCAGTAAAATGGTCATTCGTTGTGGTTACTGAATCAAACTATTATTTAACCATAACCATGTGCACTGTAAAGTGAAATACGCAAGATAAGGTCATTTTATGAATACTGTTACGTCAAGTTGCGGAGTTTTATCTATGCTTCATGAAAAAGAAAAAAGTGAGCCTGTAAATATTTACAGGCTCTTTGGATTTTCAATATAGTGCCACCCATTAGCATGCAGACATATTTTTCAAGATATTTCCTATAGCTTGATCCAGCATCGCATCCCTGTCTTCAAAAAGGCTTATCCTAACCCCGCCTACTTGCCCTGACTTGTTCAGGGCATCCAGTCAAATTGATGTTTAAACTACTGGATGGC
>JARGPO010000024.1 GCA_029213075.1 Legionellaceae bacterium
AGATGGTGTACAAAAAGGTTTTAGAATGATGATTGTTCAAGATGCGGTTGCAGATCGTTGGGAAGAATCTCATAAACAATCACTGTTTGAGATGAATGCTAAATATGGTGACGTGATTGACTCAGCTCGAGCCATTGAAATCATGAGCCAGCCAGGAGGCCAGAAAAAATGTCTTTTTATAGATTAATTCTTCCTAGTATTATTGGCAACGTGCTAGAGTGGTTTGATTTTTCTCTTTATGGTTATTTTGCGCCAATCATTGCCAGATTATTTTTTCCTTCATCCAATCAGTACCATGCATTGTTGGCCACGTTCGGTATTTTTGCTGTTGGTTTTTTAATGCGACCATTGGGTGCCCTTATATTTGGTTATTATGGGGATCGATTTGGTAGGAAAATAACACTATCTGTTGCTGTGATTCTCATGGCCATCCCTACTACCTTGATAGGGTGTCTCCCGACCTATGAGCAAATAGGTATCCTTTCTCCTATTTTGTTGACCATTTTCAGGTTACTACAAGGACTTGCTGTGGGCGGAGAATTTGCTGGTTCCGCTGTGTATATTACAGAACATGCACCAGATAATCGTCGCGGAATGTATGGTAGTTTGGTTATGTTTAGTGCTTTTTTTGGAATTTTGTTGGGTTCTGGTATGGGGGCGCTCATCACTGGACTACTGTCTATCGAAGACATGGACCATTGGGGCTGGCGTATACCTTTTATGATGGGATTATTGTTAGGATTTTTTGGTTATTATTTGCGCTCAAAAATGCCTGAAACCCCGATTTTTTTAAAAATGAAAGCATTGAATACGGTATTAGAGAATCCTATTCGTGAGGCCGTCACCATGGCTTGGTTACCTATGCTAATTAGTTTAGGGATTACTTTTTTACCGACCATGTCTTTCTATTTAATATTTTTATATTTATCCTCTTATATGACAACTTTTTTGCATATATCTTTACATTTATCACTAATAACTAACACTTTGAATATGTTAGGCATTATTGTTCTTATTCCCTGTGTTGGTTGGTTGTCTGATCAGATTGGTAGAAAGCCTGTGTTATATTTAGGAGCGATCGGATTTATTTTGTTTTCCTACCCCCTTTTTCTATTATTACAGCAAGCAACTATGCTATCAGTCATGCTTGCACAGTTTTGTTTTGCGATATTAATAAGTTTTGCGTATGCGGCTATTCCAACAACCTTAGTAGAATTATTTAGCACAAAAATACGTTATACTGGAGTATCACTGTCATATAATGTTGCCAGTTCTGTTTTTGGTGGTTCAGCTCCTTTAATTTCGGTGTATCTGATTTCAAAACTAAAAAATACAATGGCACCAAGTTTTTACCTGATTTTTGCAGGCATAATCATGTTCGTATTTATTTCTTTGATTAAAGAAACGTATAAGTCTTCATTAACGAGAGAATATTGATCATAAATTATCAAAAAAAGAACTGATTTGTTTAAAGAAGTTTCCTGAAAGACCATTTAGATAAATTGGTGTTGGGCAAAGAAAAGTTTATAAAAACTGTCATGTTTATATAAATTACAATTATTATTCTGTGCCTTTTGAATATGTTGGCAATTTGGTTGATATGGAGATGCATCAGTATAAGAAGGATGAATTAACTAAACTTGCATCATAAAAGGTTAATTGGGTTAGAAAGATAATGCTAAATTAACTGTCTGGACAATTGGTGGCACTATACCTTTTGCAAAAACTCGGCTATGAATATTGGGCCGCTAATCCAGATCCTAAAAGAATGTTTTTTGTTAAAAAAATGCCTCCTTATGGAGAAAAACGCACGCATCATGTTCATATATTTGAGAAAAACTCAGACCATTGGTGTAATAAACTGCTTTTTAGAGATTATCTGCGATCACATACTGATTTGGCCAAAGAATATGAGCGGCTAAAAATTAAATTAGCTCAAGAAAACTTATATGACCGTGAAAAATATACTGATGAAAGATTAGACTTCGTTAATAAGGTATTGCAGCTTGTTAAAAGTTAAATAGAGGATTACAAGTGAACAAATATATTATTTCAATGATTGTTTTTTTACTATCAATGACCTGCAGTGCTTCGCAGCCGACACCAATCAAATCCAGGCTAAAAATTCTGATGAATATTATATGCAAATAGCCATTGATCTGGCAAAAAGCAATCCAAAGGCTCATTTTGCTGACCTCATCGTTGACAATAAAACAGGTAAAATCTTGTGAAAAGGACTCAATGCAAGCAAAGTTAATCCAGCTTTTCATTGGGAGATTGTGGCGATCAACAATTGCTTTAAAGAACATCCTCAGGTGGATTGGTCACAAGTGACTTTTAATTTACAATCAGTTAAAAATAGGCTATAATTTACCCACTACAATTTTTATCTGCGTGAATTATGCCCACATTAATGTCTCTAAAACAAATTGTTTATATGTTGCCCTGGATAAAAAAGAAGCGGGTTTTCAAAAACAATGTGAGATCATTAAGAATTGGCGATCGTTTAATCTAAAACCGCTTGATTTGATTGGTTTATCTGCAGATTTTACCAAAAAAGAACTGAAACAAGCCAAAATGAAGATGTTTCTTCATTTTCATCCAGATAAAAATAACAATAGCTCATATTCAACTTAAGCATTTCAGATATTGAGTGATGCAGTAGATTTTTTGGCTCATCAACTGGATCGTAGTATCGATCTTAGTAATAACCCCTTTGACAATAAAGAACCGACCGAATTAAAACCGGCGAAAACACGCTCAGCACCTCCAGCTGTTTCAGTTGAAAAGCAAGCATATTTGGCAAAATTGAGAGGGCTTATGCAATCAGTCAAAATGATGCCGGAGGATGAGCAATTTTTTCGAGACGCACTAGCTGCACATCCTGAATATTTACCGCTGGTAATTAATGAGCTTAATTTGTTTCATTTTGTGTTGGATAAAGAGGGCTCAGGCATTTTTTTCCAATGGCTCATTAATCAAAAATATGCCGAAGAAGCTCTATCAAAATCCAAAGCGAATCAAGATGCTTCCTCCTCTGCATTTACCAACGACGTTTTTTCCTCAGCATTAGATGCTAATCGAAAGGATTGTTTACAAATATTATTTGACACATATGGCATAGAAGGATTTCACGCGTCCTCAATTGCATATTCTTTATCCTACTGTCTGCTAATGGCTGAAGACGAAGAGACAAGATTAGATACATTTTGGTTTTTAATTAATGAGTTAAATTATGTACCCATGAATGGTTATGTTGCAGTCAGCGTTCTTGATCAGGCATTGGACTCAGTAAATCTACCGACTTTAAATAAAATATATGAAAAATTTAAACATCTATTGCTAGAGCCTGGACAGCCTTTCACTAATAACTCATTAATAAGCAAAGTGTTAACATTTTATCCCAGTGCAGCCAAAAAAAAATTAAAAAAAATGGCAGATGCTGGCTTGATACAGCATATAACAGATCCATTATTCCAAAATGCACGTGACTTAAATTCATTTTTGTCACAAAACAACGCTCTGCTAATTATTCATGATCTACAAACAAATTATAATTTGATGAAGGACATAGGAAACATTTCCAGCGAAATGATTCAGCAACTATCTCATGCTTCAATCATGATACTTATAAATTTAGGACTGATTTCTGTTGAAGAAGTATTGTCCAATGCTCAAATATATGATCTTTACCACGATCGAAATTGGGATGGAACAGTCTCTGCTTTTGACTTGATTGCGACACTGAAAGATAAAAATCAAGAGGCATTTACTCGTTGGTACTTAACATTGAAGACCAAAATTGACGATCAAATGCTTGCCTCATTTGATAATGCCGTTGTAATTAATTTAATTAGTGATGATATTCTTTCCGTGAAAAGGATATTATCATTATTCAAGAGTATCCCCCCAATAATACCACCTATCATTAAGAAGAATTAAGGTTATTTAGAATTTTTCTTCCAAATTCTATTTGAGCTTCAGCAAAGCGCTCTAGTTCTTGAATATCGATACGATCTGGTAATAAGGTAATAGGATCTACTGTTTTTTGTCTTAAATCATGAACTTTTGTTAATAAATAGTGAATATATACGCGAGGGTTTATTTCATTAATAATTGCGCTAATAATCAACGTATACCACATGGCGTGAATTTTCCCGCACTCTTCATTACCCATGAAAAGCCAATTTTTCTTACCCAAAGGAGTATAAGAAGAATAAAGCAGATCATTTAACGCAGGATTAAATTACAACTCTAGATCTGTATGGCAATTATTGTGGCTATTTGTTGAAATTAACGTTGATTATCATGTAACTGGACTTGAAAAGGCATTTGGCAGTATTTTGCTGTCATTTTTTTAATCTATTTTGATTTTCAAGATGAGCGTATTCCTGCTGTAGTAAGACAACATTAAAATAATTAGCCTGTTCTATTCGATGTTATCAGTGAAACAAGTTCCGGTGGGCCCCGGATGGAAAATGGTTTTGAGTGTGCTGGTTGAGCCCCATGCTTTTTACTTAAATGAAATAAAATTTTATCGATAACACTTTTATCTTTGATACAAGCAATAATTCGTACATTACCCTGACAGTGCTGACAGGTTGCAATATCAATATTGAATACCCGCTTTAACCTAATGGCCCATGACATACTATAGCGGTGATTTGGATTTGTGGTTATAGCTGATGATTCATCAGCACTTGATTTATCATAACCTGTTACGGCTTTGCGATATTTGCTATTGGGAGCAAACACACCATGAAACCTGGTCAGATTCATCCTTGGCCTGGGAACTAATGCAGCAAGCCTCGCTATGAAATCTAAGGGTTCAAACACCACATGAGTCGTACCATTCTTATAAGGGTTTTTTAACTCATATATGACTTTGCCTGTTTCAGATAAACGCAACCGCTTTAATGAAACAGCTGGTCTTGTGATGTAGCGACATAATCGCTCTATCTTCTCTTGCTGGTACGATTTTGCACTCACACCAGCATGAAGAGAGAAGCCATTTTCTTTAGCCAATGCCTTATTTTCTGCAATATCGTCAAATTGCGCTGGTATCGTCTGAAGCGTATAGACTTTCTTTCCTTTATTTTTGCCAACAGCAACACGATAAGTAATTGAGCTGCCCATTAAATCATTAATGACGTCTTCATTATCATAGTCAAAAGTTAAATAGCTTTGTTCTGCATCACGGCATAGTAAGCCTCGCTTTTCTAATAGCCGACCTATCCGATCACAGATTTGATGCAATACCTTTTGCA
>JARGPO010000009.1 GCA_029213075.1 Legionellaceae bacterium
TAGTCCATATAAAGACTCACCCAATCTTCGGGTGTTTTCTCTAGATTGTTTTTTAATGATTCCATAACTACAGGTTGTTTAACTCGTATTTCTCGCGTATTTAATGAGTTTGCAATAATCTTGCGATTTTCATATTTAAGAGATAATTTAGTAACAGGATATTCACCTGGTAGGCGGACATAACAAGCAAGATTGGCTAGCTCTAGAATTTCAGGATAGGAGATAATCGGTCGACTGACTCGTTGATTACCTAATGAAATACCATCGCGCACACTGCTTGCTCCATAAGAATATTGCTCACGTGACTCATCGATATCTTCTTCACCTAACTCGCGAGATACAATGCGCGCCATATCACTACTTGGGCTTCTAAAGAAAAATCTCGTGTTTAATAAATCGAAAATTTCATTTGCGCCACTTCTACTATAGACTTTTTCAAGTTGTGAAAAGCTTTGCATGCCTAACAAAAAGCACCCACCAAATTTACGTACTTCGGCAATTGTTTCACCTAATAATGGCAACTTATGTAGACTTGGTAATTCATCGCAGATAAACCAAACTCTACGCTTTGAATTAGGCGGTAGACTTAACATGGTCATTGAGGCCATAGCGAGCCACATAGACATTAATGGTTTTAATGATTTATGTTGCTCACCATTTGATGAGATAAATAGCCAACCTTGTTTTTTATCATCTAGAAGATAATTTCTAATAGAAAATTCATCGCCAACTAATCCAATCAACGGTTGTAGTGATTTAATATACGTTGTAATTACCGAGCGAATTGAAATAGCGGTTTTTTCAATTTTAGAACTTACTAAAGTTGCGGCCTCTGTGCCTTGCAGATAATTTTCTAAGGTCTCAAATGGACTTGTTAATAAAATTTCCAATAGTTTTTCTAAAGAACGTCCTTTATCCTCACGCATTTTTGAGGCTGCAGCTATAAATACTACTCGCGCCGCATTCACCCAAAAAGGATCTGAATTTCCAGTATTTGGAATTAAGCTTTCAGCCATATTTTCTAAATCAGAATTTTGAGGTGCCTCACTCCATAAATCCCAAGCAGCACAACGCGTATCAAATGGATTTAAAATAATATCTTTGGAATTATAATAATGAGGTATAAAAGCGCAGCCTTTATCATAGATAATCGCAATATCGCCGCGTTTTCGAATAGAGTCTAGGATTTTCATGATCAATTGGCTTTTACCAGTGCCAACTGTTCCATGTACTAATAAGTGCTGTACTTCACTATCTTTAATTAAAGGAAAGCCATCTATTGTTATATCAGAGTTATTTTTACTTTTAATTATTTGTTTTTTTATAATCTTACCAATTGCAAAACTACTGCCTCTAATAAATTTATTTTTTACTTGAAATTTCCCTTTTTTAATAAAATACCAAGAAATTAAAACTGCCAAGAATAACGATGCGCCCAATGATAGCCATGCACAACGAATTAGCTCTTTAAAACAAAGTGCTGATATTTGTGCATAATATGGGTTGGTAATTAAATCATGTACTGTTTGTTTTAAAGAGCCTCCTATTATAAAAATATGCTCTTTGCCTACAGATTTATAAATGGTTGCCATTTCATAAGAAATAGCTTTAAGTAAAATATCTTTTGGAATTAAATAAGAAATCAAAGCAATATAAATTAATACCCAAATAATACAATGCACATTAAATAGAGCCTTGTTTATCTGAAAGAACATACGCAGATTGTGAAAAGCAATCTGACCACCACGGGTGAAATGTTTGTGCTGCGCGTTATTTGCCATATCTTAGCTACTCTGATTAATAAAATAATCTTGCCAAATAATTGATTCACTGGTAGCCTTAGCGGCTACCACATGTGCTTGCGAAAAATCTGCAAATATTAATGTTTTTTCTTTTGCATTAATCATGTTTATCCTTGTTTGTAATATGTAAAAATTCTGTTATTTCATCTAACGCATGCTTAGATGCAACATTTTCTTTGGCTTTTTCTTTTACATTAAACGATTGATGTCTAGATTTTTGATTAAGAGTCTCAATCTCTTTGGTTATGCTGAGTTTTTCTTTGGTTAATCCAAAGTGTGCACCTGTGATTTTATCATTAACATTTTGCCTGATATTATTGCTCATGGATTTTACATCTGTTTTTAAATGAATAGCGTTTGCTGAGCTTTCATAATCATTGGTTAAATCTTTATTTTTTGTTACATTGCTTGAACCTTCATTATATGAACTATCTAATTGTCTACTATGCTCTTTAACATTAAACTCATTTATTAAGGCGTCACGTTTTTTTGAGATAAAATCATCTCCTAATATTTCAAGGGTTTTGAGTGAGCCAATATCGCCAGGGCTTGCAAATAATTTATCACGTGTTACTTCTCCAACCGTATCTTCAACATATCTTGGGAAGGCTTGATTCATATCTGTTGTTATTTGTGCTGAATGAGATTTAACATATTGTTCTGCGGCACTTATCCTTGAGCTTTGAGCTTTAGACACTTCTATATTATGAGACAAGGTTTGAGCGTCTCGTAAGTCCGCACCAATTTGTTTGGATAATTGCGCACCTTCAGACTTACTTTCATCAAAGTGATGGGTTTTAGTAAAGTTCTCAACATGATTTAAAGCGTTATTAAAATCTTGTGCTTCTCTTGAAGATATTCCATTATCAGTTGACTCATGATAACGGTCTTGATTAGTTGAAGTGCTATCAAATCTTCCATGCATATCAGTTGACGCCTTTGCCCCTATAGCTAGTTTGGCAATGCCACCTAATATACTATTATTAGTTGCAAGACCTGCCTGCCAACTAGAACCTGCATTTGTAAGACGTGCAAATGCGTCTTCTTGACTAACACCAAGGCGCATTGCTACATCACTTGCAATATTAGTCATTCTAGATACTGCTTCACTATATTGACTAGAATCACTCTCAGACACCCCACTTCCTAGGCGCATATCATGGCCTTGTAGTTTTGATAACTGCACTGCGTGATGAGAGAAATTAGAAAGTGAAGTTTGTAGACTTTGACTTTCATTGCTTGTTACTTGTTTTGATTCTTCAAGTGCTTGGTTGAGTGAATTACTTAAAGAGCTCGCAGCATTAATTGAAACGGCGCCCCTTGTCATACCAGGTGATACATCAAACACACTATCACCACTTGGAGTTTTAGTTTTAATAACGCCAGTTTTAAGCTGCTCACTATGCATACCGTGCATGTGTGTCCAATTATTATCATGCTTATTGGCTGAAAATGAATTGGCATTCGTGTTATAAAAGCTTGTTTGACCAAGATTAAAACTTGCACTTGCAGCGTCACTTGCCGTGCTCATCGCAGAGCCTTGAAGATGCGCTGTCATGCTCGTTGCTAGTTGATTAAAAGCATCACTTAAATTAGAAATAAGTCCCTTGGCTAAAAAAGGAATCATTAACATTAAATAACCTGCAACTCCTGATAAATCAGCATGAAGTTCATTTATTTTATCGATATTAACTAGAGTTAATCCTCCATATTTACTTGACTGGGATGCCCCATACATCGTCATCGCCGCATTTAATATTGCAAATAATACTGGCCAAAATTGTAGAGATATAAAAAACTGCAGATAACCTCTAAAAATTGCAAGACCAAATGGTAGAGTCGTCATCGCTATTATGACTGGGAATATCCCAAATAATAATACGGTTAAAAGTGTATGCAATATAGGTAGAAACCAAGCGGCCTTTTGTCCGGCAATTGCCCAAGACCAGCGATGTTGGACTTCTGATTTAGTTACTTGATTATTAATAACACCTGCCGTGCTGTCTGAAAATGCTTGATAATCTTTAATGCCATCACCAATTGCATTAATCATCATTGATTGCATAAAAATATCAGCTGAGGTATCCGTCATCTTTTGATAATATGCAAAGCTTGAGGTTAAATGGGTATCAAAAAGCCTTGAGTAACTACTTTTGGTGTGTCCAAATAAGTTAATACCAAAAAAAGAATAAGCTTTTTTAAGCTCCGCATTTAATTTTACACGCAAACTATATTCACCACTTGGGTTTGAAGCAACCTTACATGTAACATTTTCACCATTTACCTCTGTCATTCTAAGAGGAGATGCATTTTTACTTATTAAATCCCAAATATGTCCGCTTTCACTTAAATCACTAACGCTATATTTATGATTTAGGCGAATGTCACCAACAACACAGTTGCGTAAATAGCCACTCATCTCTGCTTTAAGTTCTGGATTAATAATTCTAAAATCTCGTGATGCTTGAATTATTTTAGAGCCAAAAAGACTGCCTGTTTTGGTATAGGTTAAATCATCTGGCATAGATAAAAGAGCGTCATAACTCTCAGCAAGCCCAACTCCAACATTAGTAATTAAGCTTGCCGTCAGCGCAAACATCACAGGAACATTGCTAACTGGAATTGACCTTTGCGCTGAAATATCATAAATCTCAACTGTAGTTTTAGGGGTAATTACTAATTGCAGCACTAAAACATACATTAAAATCCATTTAACATATACCATTGGGTCGCGTTGCTTAATATACCCAATGGACGCCATTATTATTCCAATAAGAGCAGTTAATCTTAAAAAACTTTCAAAAAATGATTGGCCCATCATAGCGGCTAGTGCATTTAAGAGGTGCTGATATAGCTCTCCAAATCCTAGTACGTGAATCGTTATCATTTCTACCCTTATTTAAATATTAAAATTTGCTGATAATTGCTTTTCAACTTGCATAACATTTTGAATCAAAGCGAGCTTTTCAGTTAATTTGCGACTAACTTGTGGCTCAATTGAGAGAACCTTGGTGCTTGCAAGTTCGATGCGACCTCTAAGAGCTTTTAATAAGTCATCACCTAAAGGGCTTGCGGTCGTTGCAATTGATATCTCTTTAAGAAGACCACTTAAATATTGTTGCAATAAATCACTTGCAATTAAAGTTGAATAACCATTTATCTCAACTGCTGCATTACCGTATTGGGCGCTATTTAGAACTAATAGAAATTTTAAAACAGGAATTGAGGTCATCTCTAAAAAGTTTGTTTCAGTAGATGATAATCTAGTGTCACTTTTTAGTTTTTCATCGATAGCATGAATGATGTTTTTAATTCGACCGCTTAAAGAGCGTGACTCTGCAATTGTGATATAGGTGAGATGTGGGTTTAAGCATTTAACTCCCTCATCGCAACGCCAAATCTCGGCACTTTTTTGAGCTGATGTGCCGAGTAGAGTATTAATTAATTCACTATTATCAATAAGTGGCGGCACATCTCGAACCTTGCCATTTTTATCAATTATAATTGTCCCGGTTAGGCTCAGCATTAACTCTGATAACTCTTGATTATCTTTGGTAAATGAAGAGGATTGCAAAATCTCCCACACAAGATTTTTATTCATTACAACTTGTTTTGCACGCTCAGGATTTTTTGCTGCATACTCCATAGTTTCTTGAAAATCATTATTTGCGCATGCCATGCGTGCATCAACATAATCATGCGACCAGCCTTCTTGCCCCATACGCCTTTGGTCATTACAAATTTTTTGCTGGCTTGCAATAGTTTTTGGCCAAATACCGCCAACTAGATTTTGAGCCATTTCACACGAGTTAATACTTGATTGATTAACTTTTTGGACTGTTGTTTGTAGAAAATCTCGTACTTGTTTTAGTTCTGGCACAGTTGTCGCAAGCATTACATCAACGGCGTAGGCACCGCCATTAGTCATAATTTGCTTGCCCAAATTGGTAAGCTTCTCACCACTTATATAACTTAAACTTCCGGTAAATAAATCTATGCCAGCGCATCCTGCGCGATAATCTGGCATATCTAGCGTGATAAGCTCATAACGACGTACAGGTGCTCTTAAATACAGTGAACCACCACCATAAAGGCCTGATGCTTGAGACTCATAAGATTGAGGTTTAGTTGTATTAGAACTAAAACCAACACCATTAAAAAAATTATCTAAATCAGTATTGATATCAGCTATAGCTCTAATTGAGAAACTGATAATAATTGTTATAAAGATAAGCTTTTTCACGGACTTTCTCCTTGCTCATAATCTTTGATTTTGCTAACTATGCTCTGCATTCTTGTATTTAATTCATTGGATGAGAGTGCGCCAATTGCAACTGGATAAAGTGCTGATGTTGATTTATTAATTATAAAAAGCGCTGGATATTGAATGTTGTTATCTTTAAAAGCTTCGTTAATTAGCTCAGTGGTTGGAGGATTAGCATCTATAAAATCAGGCAGAGTTTTATTATCTATCGTATATGCATTAACATTTATTCCATGTGAGACTGCAAAGTTCTTTAAAATAGGAGCTGCAGTTTTACAGTGTGGGCAATTGCTTGAGAAGAAAAATACAAACTCATGCTCTTTGAAAAATGCATCATCAGTTATAGACTCACTTATCTTTATTCCAAAATCTTGTGCAGCTTGATTTAAATGATCAACTAATACATCTTGAGTAGTTAATCCAAAAGCAACCGGAATTGTTTTATTATTATTTGGATTTACCAATAAAATTGCTGGGAAATAGCGAACACCAAGGCTTGCCGCCTGACCTTTATCAATACGAGTATCTGGTAATTGCGGCGATTTTGCGCCATCGACACTGACTGGGATTAATGAAAAATTATATGACTTACAAAAATCTTTTAAAATTGGGATTTGCTTCTGGTCAATTAGGTTATTTGCTCGGTAGAAAAAAAGTAGCCCTGTATTTTTAGCTAACTCTTTAATCACTTTTCTCTTTGTAATCTTATCTATGGAGTCATGTAATTTCGTGCCAAGATTAGATGTTGGGTGATTAACTGAAAAATCATATTCTGGATATTTTAATAAAGCCTTTTGATTAACTTTTCCATGAATTGAAGCCTCTTTCAACCAAAAATCTTGTAATGCTAAAAATACTCGCTCATCTTCAATGCTATGCGTAAAACGCACCTTATGAAGTGCTTCTATTGTGTAGTATTTTAACACTGCGTCTTTATCTGTATAACTTAAATTATTAAATGGGACACCAGTTTGAGGCTGTTTCTTTTCTATTTTTGGTAAATTATACCAAAGAAAACCAACGGGATTTTCAGCAAAGGCGGGCTTTATAATTATCATTAGTAAAAATAACCCTCTAATCATATGCACGTCCTTTGTTATGCATAGAATTAACATGTGCATAATTCACTGCGTCAATTAACGAGCTATCAGGTACATTCTTTTTAGATGTCAAACCTTGAACTAACCCATTAATATCTAAAGCCGCAAAATTTATCCGCTCAATTTCTTCAGGAGTTAAACCACGACAATCAGGACGCTTTGCACTACCAAAACCAACTCGTAATTGAGCCTCTCGCCCTTGAGTTTGGACAATGCCTGCAAGCTTAGTTGGGAAAACACAATAACCATAACGAGTAGTACTAATGCGTCTTGGTTTATAATGCCCAATATAAACAGCTCGACGCTCTTCTTTTGCACGTTGTAAGTTTTGAAGCTCAATTGGACAATTAATAATTCCGCTAAAAAATCCTTCATTAGTACAGCAGTCTCGAAGGCCTAGCATATATTTTTTGCACTCTTGATAATATCCTTTAAATATTAAAGGCTGCTGTGAGTTAACTTGATATTTTGCTACTTCCTCGGCTGTTTCACTAATTGTGCCGAGCCTGCTTATTCCTTCATTAATATCATCACTTGCCTCACTTGCACTTATGTCTTCATCTGGGCAAGACTTTGTATTTTCAATTATTGCATCAGAGTTAGTTATTTCTGATGACTGTGAATTTGGGATAGATTTAGTGCGACGCTTTTCTTCAGCTATTATTAGCTTTACAGTATCATCTCTAGATATACGATTATTTGCTTCCTGAGCGATTGACTCTTGCTTTATATTGATCTCTTTTGGACTTTCCGTGTATTTAGGTATAAATTTTTGTGGGTTGAATGCTTGTATCGATCTCATTGCGTTATCTCTGTATTCCACAGGAGAGGCATATGACAAACCATTTATAAAAAATAAAAATAATAAAAGTAATCTCATGATGCGTCGTCCTTACATGCACCTTTTTGCTTAATTATTTTTAATCCTTCACTTAATGAAAGATTTCCATAAAGCAAATCAAAACAATTATCCTTTGCAACAACTAAAGCTGGCACTTGCGAGATTGCATACCTCTCAAATGCAAATGGGTCAATTTGCAGGGATAAGTTTGGAATTTGCTTAGATAACCCCATTATTTTTTGGGTGGTATCTTGCATGGAATTTTTATATAAACCATTTAGGGTGGCTGGAATATTTAAGCGCTCGCATTCTGTTAAGGTCTCAATCAATAATTTTTCTGGCATAGAGAAGCTTATAAAGACCTGGCTTGCCCCAAAGCTAATACTCGATATCAATAACAAACTTATATTTATTAAGCTCTTCTTATAAAAATACACAGTTTCTTTTCCTCCATACTAAAAATCCATATTGGTCTGGGGTGTGCGGTTTTATTTTATTAAATTCTAAATCCAAGGTTGTATGCCCTGATGGGTAGCAGTGTTTGCCATCTGCTACTTGATTTACCATTTCATAGCGATAACGGGATTTAGGTAGGATTGGCACTCGATGCTCATGACATGGTGAGCTGGGATTTGAGTCTGTAATTAATGGAGGATTGCGATGCAATTTATAATTCATCCGCTCTGCAAGTAAAAGTGTTGATTGCACCGGCGATAGTGGTGCATTAATGTGTCCTGTTAGTGGATAATGGCTACCTTGAGAACCTGCGCACCAAAATAGACTATCTAGTGGTTTATTCTGTAATGAAGATGAAATACTATCTGCAGCACAACTACTGCTTGCAATCTCATTACCAAATAAAGCTGCTTCTGGATTTAATACAAAACTCATTTCTGAATCATTCCAAGTTGGGTCTAATTCAGATAAATAAGCAATATCAAAATCACCACCCTGCCGACAACCACTACTAGTTATTAAGTTAAGCCAAGCAATTAGTGGATATTTATACCAATGCACATGAAAAAATGCGCTACTTGCGCCAACAACCTGTCTGCCACCTCGGCGGCTTTGACTGCCAAGCGGGATACGATGCCCACCAAGGTTTACCAAACAATACGGGGTATCTGTTATATCAACCAGAGCCATTGGCTCCCAATAGCCAATATTTAAGCCTATTCTTGAATCGCACGCACCTATTGGGCTATTAGCATTTTCGGTATCAGGAAGACTACCGCCCACAACACCGGCTCTGCCTATTGATAATGGAAATAAGCAGCGCCAACATACATCAGTTATGGGATTAACAAAATGCCCAACACAAGGCGCGGCAACCGCGTTATTTAAATATATAAAAAGAATGCAGAAAATGAGTTTACACCTATAACTCATGCCCATCCTCCTTGATTGCAACTTCACATATTTTCAAAGAGGCTCCTTTTCTAGATACATGCACCGGCACTCTTCTAATGCCTAATTGCTGAGTAATACGTCCTGCTTGGTCAAAATAAATAGGCCTTTTTAACTCTTGCTCCATTTGCCCTACTTCACCACCTGTTAGAATTATTTTAGCGTTCTTATCAACCTCTAATTTTTGTTTAACCCAAAGTACCTGAGCCGCATCATCTGCGTTAAATAACAACCAATTGGGCTTGTAATACGGAATATTTTCCAAGGCATTTACTTTGGTGCCTTTTGGCCATAAAACATTATTATCTGCATCGACTAAATCTTGAGCTAACACAATAGTTGGCGTGTAATAATAAGTGTTGTTTTTAAAAGCTCGCCTAAGGCCAACTGGTGTTGGGCTATTTGCGTGATTCACAACTTGTGAAACCCATTTTTCTTCCATTGATTTTGTATCTGTAAGACTTAATTTTGACTCGATAAACTTCATTAAACTTAACTCCGCAACTGGAAATGTTGAACCTACTACTCCTAAGTTGGCAGCATTCGCGGCTTGGCAAACCATAAAGATGATAAGCATCATTCCTTTCATGATTGCGACGACCCTAGGACTTGATAAATCGCATCATCAATAGAGAATCCTTGCGCCATTTTGGCCTCTATCTCGCCGAACTCATCACCACTAGATGAAAATAATAATTTAGTATAAGGGTCGGCAAAATAACGATGAAAGCTATAAGTATTGCCAGCTTCAATCATAAGATTAGAAAAACCACTACCTACTACATCACCAAAAGATTCAATCATTTTTTGTTGAAATGGATTAAAACGATTGGGGTAATCCCGTACGTATTCTTTAAAATTACCTTGGCGCATAATGATTTTAATATCACTTGAAGCTGCAATTGCCTGGCCTTGAATGGTTTTTTCGGTATCTAACAAATATTGAGTAATTACCCCAAAGCCGCCATTATGCTTACGCGCAGTTCTAAAACCTTGCTCAATGAATTGTGCCGCAATTGGATTGCTGCCTGATGTTAAAAATCGCCACGCCTCATCTATTATGCAACGTTTTTTAATCCTTCTATCTGATTGGTAGAATTGCCCTTGGATAATGATAATCATTACAAACATAACAATCGTTAATAAATCAGGGTCATGTTGAAAGCCTCCCATCTCAAAGACCACAAGTTTTGATTTATTTACAAAAGGAGTATCGCCATTAAATAGATGACCATAAATTCCATCTCGTCCATATTTTTTAAGTAATATTACTAAATCACTAAGCCTTGAGTCCTCATCTGACTCAGCTGCTCTTTGACGCAACGCATCAAGCACATCATCTATACAGGCATCTCTACCTTTGTGTTGCCAACATGAGGTTGCTGCATCTAATAAATATGATTTTTGTACATCGCAAACTGGTACATGTGGACTTGCCATAATTGCTAATAAATCTCTGATTTGAATACTATCTGTAACCTCATCTAACTTACCATCACGTGTTTGTACTTCTGTCTTTCCTTCAAAATCAAATAAGGTAAATGGGTTTAAGGTAATATTGGAAACATCAATATATGTGCCGCCGACTAGCTCACAAAGGTGTTTATAAGAATGTCCTAAATCAATTACATAAGTAATTTCTCCAAGCGCTATGCCACTTAGAATTTGTGCTTGTTGAAACATGGATTTACCAGCTCCGGATGAGCCGACGGTTAAAAAGTTAAAGTTGGTAATTGGTAGGTTTTTATTATCAAAGGTATTTAGATAAAATATTTGATTGCGATGCGTTGGTATTAGAAGCCCCGAGAGAGAGCCTTTAAAATCAGCGACTATTGGCATTAAGTTGGCAATATTATAATGAGTCATAGTTTTAATTAGACCCAATGCTTCAAAGTCTTTAAAAAATCCCTCGGTCATAAAAAATGGTAGGCTTGCAAGATAGCGAACCCAGCCGGTTGCACGAGATTGTTGTAGCTCAAAACCTAATTGGCGATAACTACTGATGGTTTTAGCTACCACCTCTCGTTCTTGTTCTGGTTTTGTAAATAGCACAACGTTATAAAACATCGGTAGTAGGCTTAAATTATCGCGACTACCTTCTTCATGAATAAAATTCCAGGAATCAATTTCATCTTTAGCGCCTGGATTTAAAAAGTGTTGGATTTGATTGGCATTAGCGTTTAGAGATTTGGCGCGATTTTTAGCCCGAGCTAGCATTTTATCTTGATTAACTCCACGAATGGTTAGGCTTATTAAAAATGAACATGGAATGCCGTGCTCTGGGTGTAGGAGGTTTGCGAATAAATCAGGCGTTTGCCAAAGGGCTAATTCTTTTGGCCACTTTTCAATATGACAGTTTATAATGCGGGTTTGATAAGGATTGCCTTCTTTATCACTACCTTCATAATCAATATTTAAATCTTTGATTGAAAATAAGCTATTGCCCGCTGGAATTATATGACTTAATGGTAAATTCTCATCTATAGCCACATCTGGCCACTGCATGTTATTTAACTCTGGTGCGAGTAACGCTCGCATTAAACCTAGAAAATCTTGTTGTTCAATGCGCGTATGATGAAGTCCTGCAACACTTAACTCTGATTCAATGTTTTCTCGAAGATTAGTTAGCCTTTCAAATGTGCGTGCGGAAAAAAATAAATATACTCGGTAATCTGAAAGTTGAGCTGCAATATTACGTCCATTTACATATCTATCTTGTGCTGCTTTTAAATGATATTTTTCATTAATTAAAGCAAGCCTCTCATAAATTCCGCCTTCATTTATCATCGGTTCAAAGCCATTTTTAAGCGTCTCACTGAGATAGTGATGTCGATAAAGCATCACTGTGCAATCAACACCTACGGGTAATTTATTTTTAAGAAGCTCAGCCATTGATTTAACTAACACCTCATCAGCTCCTGCTGCAGGCATTAGGTGCAACCCAAATCCAACTGAGTTTTTATTTATAAAAAATAAATCATCATCCACTGATTCATAGGGAAGTATGCTTTTAATCGAAGGCATATCTAAATTTAATGATGATTTTACAAGCTCTGATTTTCTCTCTGAGTCAGGCGGCATATGGTTGCCCTCTCCAAGTCTGCTTGCAAACTTATGTAGTAATCCTTTGCTTAAATCTATAATGTCATCAAGCATTAGCGTCTCCTTTAATCTCAGTCATAGCATTAACTTCTTCTATGCTTAAGCAAGTGTCGGTCGCAGTTTTATTACAACTAAATTCGGTGTTAATTGGTGCACAAGCACTGCAAAAAATAGTGATAAGTAAAATATTAAAAAGGTGTTTCATGGTTCAACTCCATCGGCCAGATTGGATTTATCAATACGATTTAAAACAGCTGTAGGTACTGTGAAATCAGAATTTTCATCAGTGTTTTCTAAATTTAGATTTTTATGTTTTGTATCTTCTTCTGGCTCTAAATAAAATCCATCCTTAAATACAATTGTGACGAGACTTCCAGAGCCAACTTGAATTACCGGATGATATTGCTCAGCGCGTTTTACATAGTAATTAGATAGAACTTCAGATGCCTTTGACGCGCCTCCATAAGCGGCATATGGTGCGATATTGCTTGATGGCACTAAGCTTGATTGACCAAGCGTGCTCACATTTTGAATTGATTGTGAATATTGCGCAGCCGATGCAATACCAGATAATGCACCACTAATACCAGCCCATTGCATAATTTTGTTATCGCGCATTAAAGGTCTACCTTTAATGCCAACCTTGCCACCAAAAAATGCCCAACCGGTGACTGCCTTATCAATAATAGGCTTGCCTTTTTGTGCGCACGATAGTTTATCTAATACAACATAGGCGCGCTCACTAGAAATATCTCCATATGAGCTTGCGGTTACAAAACAACCTTGAAGATGTGAGTACTCACCATTTGGTAGAGTGCCTTTTTGCATGAGTTTAAATAACATCACGCCATTATTTTTACTCTGCCCATTAACCGATGCATCAGCATCCGCCCCTCCTAAAACCACAGCTCTTACAAAAGTACCACTTGGCACGTAATGTTCTGGATTTAAGTGATTGTCATTTGTAAGTCTTGGCTCTTTATATCGAAATGAGATTGAATTGATACTTATCGGATGTGTGTTTATATCATTATTAATGTTGGCTTCCTTCCAAGAAGGTATGTCTTTAATTATTGGGGCTTGTGGTAAGCTGCTAACGACGATTTTGTGATTGGCCCTTCTTTTTTTATCTTTCTTGTCTTTTTCAAGCATTGTTTTTTGTAATTGCAACATCTCGTTTTTTAAACTCTCTAGTTCTGATTGTTGCATAGATAAAGCACTTTCGGTATTTGCCGCACTAAAGCTTGCATCAACTACACCTGTTAAAGTTTCTTTATCAGCTACTTTGCTTTTAAGATGTGGCTTATCTTTAGAGATAAGTAGGATTGATATACTTAATACTAAGAGCAATCCAACAATTACCGCTAAAAAATATTTGCGTTGCTTGTGAAGCATTAATTTATTAATAGCGAAATTAGCCATGGGAATGCTCCGAAATGCGGTATATTTTAGTTGTTTGTTTAGGCGCAAGATTTTGCTTGGTTATAAAAACCTTTTTCACATCAACTGCTTTAAACCAATTATCATCAATGGTTATTGGTGCTTTACTGGCGTTATATATTTCTAAAACCTCACCAGTTAATCCAAGTCCTGAATATGTGGTTTTGGGAGTTAACATTAATCCTTTTTGCAGGCGGATTACTCGCCCATAATGATGCTTTTCATGAAATTCTGCTGATTTACTAGAATTAAGCATATTTTGCATAAGCCAAGCTATATTGATATTTGATTGCGGCTTAATAGTTTTAGGTTTTTTAATACTCGGCACGATTGGCACAAATTCAATGGTTTTACCTAAAGAATCTTCTACATCGATGGTGGTTGAAAAATGATGTCCTGCTTTTGTTGTTAGAAACAAAGTAAATGGTTTTTGGTTATTCAAGGTTACATATAAGCTTCCATCCTCTTCATTTTTAATTGCCATATAATTTTCTGGGAAATGGGCTTGGGTAATCTTATCTCCTCTTACAACTAGGCGATTATAATTACTCTTGCTCAAAGTAATTGCCATATCGGTATTATCATGAAACGGTTGAATAGTCAGTGCTTGAGAGGCCGCTGCTACTAGCATTAAACAAAAAACATAAATTAATTTAGGCATTTTCATTTTCCTTTATAGACATAAACTTTTTAATTGCGAGCCTTCCAAAGCGATATTTATATTGCAATTTATAGGTTATGTGCTCAGCTTTAAGCTCTCTAAAACCAACAGATCGTTTTAATACGCCTCTAATTAAGCAAGTTAAGGAGTTACTATCTGGGTGAATCTCTGAGATCTCAAAATTACTAGATATTTGCCCCGTTTTAATTAATTTTGCCTCACCCTCCAGTTGGCGTGAAAAGTCCGCAAACTGAGCATTGCCTACAAAATCCAATAATCGCTTATGATGAGATGAAACGGTTTCTGGGCTAATATTTAGACGTAGATAAAGAAAATTCTCACTCATCATAGTTAAATATTTGTTATCAACTGCTATATCGCTTTTGCTATAACTTAAATTAGTAAAAAATGGCGTTATTTCTATTTGCTTATGCATACCCATATAAAAAGCGAGTCCAGCCATTAAAATATTGGTAATTAACAAGCTAAAAACTAGCGCTACCATTAAGTTGAAACGCTCTACTAATTTAGCTAATTTATGTTTTTGAATATTAAAGTTCATGAAATTTCACCCTCTCCATACGCGGTAATATGATGGTGGAAGATTTGAAACTGCAATCTTTGATATGGGATCTGGCATATGCCAATAGAGTTGTATAAGTAGAAACCTTGGCCCATGACCTTGTTTTAAATGCTTTAAGAAAGTGTACAAACCAAAGCCTAAAGCTCCAACTAAAAGCTTATGGTTTGATGTTACTAATAACATCAAACCTAGTGCGGCTATTAAAAGCTCATCTATCGTTAAACTCATATAACGCTTTGGTTCATCAAGACTACTTATCACTCGATATAATGCACCGTTATCCATATGCTGCCCTTTAAAATACAAATGTATTAATTAAAAATGCTGGTAATAGTGCAATTACAAAGACCCCTACAAATACCATTGGATTTTTTGTTTTAACCGCCATCGCAGCTGATAAAATGATGTCGACTAAAATAAAGATTTTCCAAAAAGTACCGGAACCACCGAGCATGTCTTGGATATCTCCTTGCATAGCGCCTGCGAGCCTATCTGTTGCATGTACTTCAGTCGCCAATAAAAAAGCTGATGCACAAACTCCAGCTTGCTTTATTTTATTCACTAATTTTTTACTAATGTTCACAATTTTTCTCCTTATCATGGTTGTATATTTAACATCGTTTTTATTTGCTGAAGATGGGCATAAGCTACGTTTAAATCTCTTTTCTGCTCAAATCTGGAGGCTTGAACAAAATCACTTGCAGCGTGGTATGACTTACAGCATTCGATAAATTGCGGTAGTGTTGGTGGAAGAGGATATGTTTTAAGACATACTCGTAATGCATGTTCAAAGTTTTTATCTTCAAAACCACTTAATCCTTTAAGCCAAGCTTCTTTGCTGTACTTTAAAAAGTCATCTGTTTTATAAATACTTCTCCAAACATGACCATACATAGCTGAAAAGCGAAGAAATAATCTATCAATACGCTTTTGATTTCTTGTTAAATTCGCAGAAGTTGATGACATTGGTTGCTGGTTCGGTGTTGTTATTGGTTTCGCATTCTGGGATGTAGTCGATGCCTCCTTTACAGCTTTCCCAGAAAAAGTCTGTGGGTTGTTTGGCATTAGGCTTTTTATATGTTGCATTAAGTGTCTCCTGTGGTATTTGCGTATAAATCTCATCTTCCCAACAGCGTTTTGCTAGCCAATTTGCTGGATGCTTCCAGTTTGGCATCCATACACCTGCTAGTTTTTGCTGTTGATAATGATTGATTTGCTCTGTAAGTGCTGAGAGTATTTTGGGAAATAAAGTTTCATCTGGATTTATTTTTATAAACTCATTCAAGGCAGAATTTTTGTTTTTAGGGTTTGGGTAAATATCCCAAAACTTTTCAAAGTTTTTATATAAAAAAACATAAATATATTTATTACTATGAGGTGTGTCGGCCTGAGGGGTTTTGGCCATGTCGGCTTCTGTGTGGATAACTTCAGGATCCCTTGATTTTACTGGGTTATAATCTGTCGGCCTTATGTCGGCCTGGGGTGTCGGCCTCATGTCGGCCTTGTTTTGGACGGATCTATCCATTGCAGCTAATTTGCATTTTAAAATTAAATGCTTATCTGTAGATTGAAGTTCTATAATCCCAGCGCGCTCTAGTGATTTGATAACACGTCTTACTTGCTGTTGGCTAGGATATTCAGTTTTTACCCCAGCAATTGGTGCAACATACAAAACTTCACGCAGTGATTGATAGCTTATTCTGCGCTTGATGCCCACAATACAAGTTTCTTTATCCATGTAAGGACGAATACCCATGAGGTATGCAACTCTTTGAATTAAAGGCAAATCTTGTAGCGCGGTTAATTCCTGCGTATTTATAAATAAAAAACTCATTTTCCACCGTATTTATCTAGTTCAAACACTTATAACTAATTACATTCAATCACAATTGATATCAAATAATTAATCAATGTGGTCTTTGCATAACCTATATTAGTGTAATGATAAATAGTGTCAATAGAGTTTGTGGCGGTGTTATTAAATGAACTTAAATGAATTTAAAAATAATCTAGAATCAAATATTAGCTAGATAAGAGTGCAATCCAATAAGAATTGCATAGAAAATTATTTGAGTATCATATGTGTTCAAAATAAAAAAATCATTTTTGCATTACTAAGTTTAACTTCGAATTTCTACTTGAAATAATTTTTATACAGCTAATGGTGGTAATTGCTAACCCCAAAACGATCCATGATGGTGAAGAGGCTACACCTGTATTTTTAACTAGTATCAAAGATAAAAGTGGAGCCAATCCAGCTGATAAACTAGCGGCTGTCGAATACAAAACAGACAAAACCGTACACCGTAACTTAATTGGAAACATCTCAGCCAACATTACTGGCACAGTGGCATAATAAGCCCCAGCAGGTATAGCTATTAATGCTTGCGCAATCACCAACTGATGGAAATTTCCATAAGAAAGAAGATAAAAAAATGGCTGCGATAAAATCAAGAATCCAAGGCTGGCTGCAATGACAATTTTTTCCCGATTAATTTTATCAGATAGTCTACCAACTATTGGGAATACACATAAAAGAACAGCCAGTGAAATAATATTCGACCATATGATTTCATGACTGGTAAAACTACCATACAATCCAGCTTGTATAGGACCATAAATGTAAATCTGAAAAGTGGTAGTAACACCAAGACAACTCAATATAAAAACATATACGGCTTGCAATTTATTCGCTTTGATATACCGAAATGACTCAGTAAACAAGTTTCCAAATTTAGGTTTCGGCCTGTCAGAGTAGTACATAATGTATTCCATACTTTCAGGAATAAATAACCGAATGTATAGCCCAATCGATGAGCCTAATAAGGCAAATACAAATGGTATACGCCAGATTGCCCATTCAAATTCTGGATATTGCTGATTAAAATAAGTCACTACCAAAGCGACAAATGATGCAATCATTAAACCTGACATAGCTCCGAAAGATGCCCAACTGCCAGAGTAACCTTTACTTGAGTCTTCTGCATTTTCAACTAGATAGGCTGATGAATTAAGATATTCTGCACCGCATGAGAAGCTTTGAACAATTCTTAGGATTAATAATATAAATAAAGATGCAATACCAATTGAACTGTTTGCCGGCACAAATCCAATAAGCGTGGTTGATATACCCATTGATAAAATGGATGCGGCGAGGATGATTTTTCTACCATAAATATCCGACATCAAACCCATAACCATAGCTCCAATTGGTCTTGCTAAATAACCAGTAAAGAAGGTTAGAAACACAAGCAATAAACCTTTTGATGCGTCACCAATTAGGTATTTGGCTAGATATACAGATAATAATCCACAGATAGCCATATCAAAACTTTCTATAAAATTACCTAATGTTCCAGCTAGAAGGATTCTGGTTCGATGTTTAATCATAACTATGCCTTATTTTGTAATTCTGACATGGTAGTTAAAGTTTCTTTATCTAACACATGATCAAAAAATAAATGTCCTTTTAAATGGTCTATTTCATGTTGCAAGATCCTTGCTTCTAGTCCTGAAGCCTTTTTTATAATTTGATTGCCATCAATATCAAAGCCTGAATATTCAATTTCCATAGCTCTTGGCACTTGTCCCATCATCTCACCGCAGTTTAAGCAACCTTCATAATCTGTTTGAACTTCATTAGACAGTATTTTTAACGATGGATTAATCAAAGCGATATCAGGGATTCTGATTTCTGGCTTTCTTCGCTTGGTATAATCAGTTCCAAAAACAATAACTTGTTTACTGATACCTATTTGTGGAGCTGCTACGCCGACTGCTCCCTTATCAGCCATAATAGCAATCATGTCCTGCACCAACTCTTTTAACCAGCTGCTACCAAACTCAGATTGAGCAACAGGCTCTGCGTTTTGTCTTAATATTGGATCATCTTTCTGTAATATGGTTCTCATAATTCACCTGATTGTTAATGATTAATTCTAAATTGGGTTTTTGATGTCTATTAGGTAGCTCTATAGACTGCATTATTTCTCTTAAGCAATATTTACCCATGGCTACTAACTTTCTTTGTTGGTTTTTTATTTGCTGTTGAAAAAATGGATTATCGGATTTAAACCCAAATGAAAAGACTACTCTATATTCTTCAAAGTCTGATGGTATAGATATGCCTTTTTCAAAACCTTGATTAGCCTGCTTGTAACGATATAAAATTTTGGCATAATCTGAATGATACAAATCAAACCAACTACTCATTTCATCTTTATAAATAAACTCAGGCTGAAAACACCCATCAAATTGCCAGAGCTCTTTCTCTATCAAATTTTGTTCGATTGAAGGATTGGAAGATAAAAAAAATAGCCGACCACCTTTATCAATCAATGCTATTGATAAGTAATCCGTTTCTACCTGTCCTAAAACATTCGAAAAAATATAGCGTAATGTCTGATAATCCTTAAACAGAGCATCTTTTGCTAAAGGGTGAAGCGTTATTGTTACAGCTGAAACATCCATATAAAATCAACTTTTTAAATTACATGATTTTGCTTATTACGTGTTTCCTCATAAGAAGAAATAGAGCCTATAGCCAAGTCAACGATTTTCAACAAATTATCCTTCGAAGTATCAATAGATCGCACCTCTTTGATCAATCCTAACACAAAGTCGGCATAATCGTCATTATTACCGTAGTCATTTCTATACAAATGATGGCTTTCTCTTAAAATATAATGCAGTAATGCTTCATCTATTTGATACTTAGATGGTGCTGGATGACCTTCATCACCAAATAGCAACCAACCTGGATTCACTTGCAGATGCCCAGCAACTTTTTTTACTTTGTCATAATCTGGAAGAGCATCACCTCGAATATAACGTCGGCAGATTTGCTCTGATGCACCGGTAAATTCAGCAAGTGTTCGAATACATATACCATTAGGTGAGCGGGAAGCAATATAACCTTTCGTTTTTAAAGTGTTAATCAAACGATTCGCAAATGATTGGTAAGGTCCTGTCGCCATAAATCCATCCTTTAGAATTAATTTTTAAAAAATTTAACATATAAATCGATATCATTCAACATCATATCGTATATTAATTAAAATAACTTTAAATGACCTATTGAAATTATTATTAATATCGTATTAACATTACTTTCGCCTTTTGATATTCAATGAGCTCAAATGAGCAGCCAACCGGACTTGATTTACAGGAGTAAATTTACATGAGCAAAATATATTCAATCAATTTGTTACGACAATATTATGCCCAAAGCAAACGACACTCAGCGTCAATTGCTGAGGCTAGATTCAATAATTATTGAACTTAAAGAAACCTCTCTAAAAACAGATATCTAAATAAAAAATAAAACAGCGAAAAGGAAATTCAATTATGCAAAATACAAATATAATCCAGCAACAAATATTATTTATCACAGATCTGGAAAAGATTATCGGCCGCAACCGATTAACACTTCGGCGTTGGTGGATGAGTGGCAAATTCCCAATCCCAATAAAACTAAACGGCACTACTTTAGCGTGGCATACTAAGACTATCAATGAGTGGATTAATCAAAATATTAATATTAATTAAGTGAGTTCAAAAACATGAAAATATATCTAAAACTAACTACATTAGTACTTAGTAGCGTGGCCATATCAGCATTTGCACAGCAGATTTCATCAACTTATCGAGAGCCTACTTGTTTGACTGATCCAAAATTACAGGAGGCTAGATCAAAAGAGTTAAAAAAACTATTTGATGCTGATGTTAAGGATCGAGAAAATTGGGAAACATTGTCCATTACACAATTAGAAGAAATAAGAGTTCATGATAATAAAAGACGTATTAGAGTAGGAGCAATATTTGCAGAAGGATGTTTTAAATCATCCGATGACTACTCTAGAGCCGCATTAATTTTTCAACACGGTGAAGTACCAGATCATTATTATCAAGCATTTATATGGGCAAATATAGCCGTTGATTTAGGCGATGATACACAACGGCCTATGGTCGCATTAACGATTGATCGTTATTTAGTAAGTATTGGCAAAAAACAACTTTTTGGCAGCCAATCCTTAGCCTCCGCAGCAACCAATTGGTGCTATTGCATGCAAACAGTGGAGGAATCATTTCCTGACTCAATAAGACTATCTTACTTACAGGACTTACGATAAACTCGATCTCAGCGTTGAATTTAATTTTTAATTCAGTCATTTAGTATATCTAAACTCCTTCATTAAAAATTAAATTCGCCTTGACCTCCAGTTTATCGTAAGTCCTGTGGATATTAGTTGGGCAATAAAATGTGATATCAGCCGTGAAATATGACGATATTTCATGGCAACAGATTAGGTGGTGATGAATGACACACTATTTCCTTGTTTTGTGCCCGTGTTTTTAGTGATGCTTGGGAATCAATACTTCGGAAATTCGAGAAATAGGGCGTTTGTTTTTCCTATACACGAAAATTAAAATGTAAGGTCTTTGAAAATAAAATTGTCCCTGCCGAACAAACAAAAAAACAAAGGTTGATTTTTGAGCAAAAAAAATCCTGATCCCTAATTTTTTGGGAATTTAGGAGTTTTTAAATTACCTTTGTCTTATTGTGAGTAGATTCGCCTGCTCATCTAGCGGATCTACTCATCTGATTAAATAACTTACATAATTAGGCAAGGATCATCGTTTAATGATGTAGGAGTGCTTTGTGTGTTGTTGCCTTCTTGCTTAAAAAAGGAAACTTTATGGACTCTACCAGTAAAAAAGTCTACGTCATTAGGTAAAATTGGCGCTGCTTTTTTATGATAATTCAACACACTCGTAGTTGCATCACCAGTAGATATGCATATGTTTGCAAGCGAAGGGTTTTGGTCTTGCGATTTTTTTTCTTGGAAACGTCTGGCCTCATTAATATCAACATATTTTTCTGGATTATCATAAGGTCTTATGGCATCGATTAATGGTGAGTGTGTCATTAAAGTGTGGCCTAAGAAATACCAACCCAATTCTTCTAGTACTAAAGTTTTATTTTCCGCTTTTACGTCTTGTTCTTTTAGAAAATTCTCTAATTCTATCCCGGATGTGAAAAGTCTCATTCTTGTAGATGTTGATTGAAAATCAATTTTTTCTAATATTCGTTCTGATTGTAATTTATTGTAAAACTTAAGAATCAAACTAAGATGACTGGTGTTTTGAATGATCATACTCCATTCTTTTGCAGAAAGCTTATCAATAATGAAACCCTTTAGATCGTTAGTTTGATTATCAGAGTTTTGCATGGAAGATAATATAATGTTTATACCATCTTCTTGTCGCATAAGCTCAACAAGCTTAGAGCTTGGAAACTCATTTAAAATGCTTTCTTGTCTGCAAGGCTCTAATTTAGTCATATTATCTGCAAAATTTTGTGCGGTTTTTGTTTGTGAAATGATTTCGCTATTTGTTAATTCTGAAAACATAATTTTAACTCCCATGTGAACTGAGACGCCATTATATCATACCTCAAGAATTTATGCAAATCAAATAAACTTTACGCGCTTAATTTTATCTACATGATTGATATTTATTACTTTTGTCAAAGTCAAAGAAAATTCCATAGTTACGGGAAAATTTTTTTGACTAATCCATAATATCCTCCTGTATATTTTTAGCTCTATCAGGACTTACGAAAGACTCCGATCCATAGCTAAAAGATCAAACAAAAATAAGACATTTCTTACACATCTTATGTCGATTAGATCAAATCAATTTATCGGCAAATGCATTATATTTGTGGCACTTAAATTTTAAGTTAAAGTGCTATGGGCCGTCCAAGAAAGCCATTTACAAGATTAGATTATTGCCAATATTTATTAAGTAGTCAGATAAATTATACGCTAACAAATTATGCAGATCATGTTTCAGATATAAGCCATGATTTGGTTAATCTATATTTAAAAAGAGAGCGTCTGACGGCTAGTGATGTGTGGTTAGAAGTAAAGTCAGACATTGTGTTTAGCGATAATGGTTATGTTGTGTTTGACGATACTGTTCTTGATAAAAGCCATTCTCGACACATTGAATCAGTACGTTGGCAGTATAGTGGTAATGCACATGCAGTTATTCGAGGTATTGGCCTTGTAAATTGCATTTATGTTAATCCAGAAACACAACAATTCTGGGTGATTGATTTTCGCATTTTTGATCCTGAAAAAGATGGAAAAGGCAAAGCAGACCATGTTAAAGATATGCTCAATAATATTATTTTCCACAAAAAAATTCCTTTTAAAACAGTTTTAATGGACACTTGGTATGCAACTAGCACTTTGATGTTGTTCATAAATGATCATAGTAAAATTTTTTATTGCCCAATGAGAAAAAATCGGTTAGCTAAGTCACCAATAACCGATGATAAATATAAGCCAATTCGAGACTTTGAGTGGAGTGATAGTGAATTAAGTCAAGGCAAATATATTAGATTAAAAGGTATGCCAGAGCATCTAAAGATGAAAATGTTTTCTGTTGCTGTTTCTCCAAATAGAACAGATTGTGTCGTTACTAATGATACTTCCCAGCACTGTTCAGATGATACGAAGCAAATTTGTGCCATCCGATGGTATGTGGAGCAATTTCATAGGGAAGTAAAGCAACTCACTGGTATCGATAAATGCCAATGTAGGAAACAAAGAATACAACGAAATCACATTGCTTGTGCAATACATGTCTGGGTGAATTTGAAAAAATTGGCATATAAAACTGCTCAGACAGTTTATCAAATCAAGAAAAATTTACTCAAAAATTACTTGGTTAATGAGTTAAAAAATCCATCTGTTGTTATGAGTTTTTCGTAAGTCCTGACTTAGATAAAACATTAAATGATGAATATACATGGATATATTCATTAAACGCCGGAAAGAACGACTGTGTGCAACTTGATTGTCTTGATTTATTAAAACCTTCACCGAAAGGAACCGTACCTGGTTTTTGGTGAAAACAAAAACTATTTCAAATTATAGAACTCATATGACCCATGTTATTGTTAATCATAGATCCCATTAAATTGCATGGGGCGTAAAAATATAAAAGTGTAGCCAGAAGTGTAGCCAAGAAATTTTATTTACGAAATATAATATTTAAAAACCTTGTAAACACTGGTCGGGACGGAAAGATTTGAACTTTCGACCCCTAGCACCCCATGCTAGTGCGCTACCAGGCTGCGCTACGCCCCGAAGTTGCAAATATAATGTTTATCTGTGCCTTTGACAATATAAATATCAATTTTATTTTAATAAATTATATAAATAGCCGATTATTTACATTATATAGATTATCTGTGATTTGTTTTTGACTTAAAACTAAAATAAAAGTAAAGTTCATGTTTTTACTACTTTTTTATTGATTCTGAGGCTTATATGACGTTCTATGTTATAACTGATGGACATGACTTTGAAGTTGATCATTTCGCCATTGGTAACAACCCTGTCACCGGATTAAACTTTAGAAGATTCAACTCATTTAAGGTTGAAGATTTCCTTCAATACTTTAAAAGCGATCCCCAAACCATAAAAGTATTCAATACCAGAGAAAATGCTATAGAATATACCCATATCCACTCTAAATCCAAACCAGGATTTCCATTAGCAGTTACTACTAGGCAGCCTATATTTAAAGTTAAAATTGATAAAAAAACACCCATTTCATTTGCTTTTGACCGCGTAGATGAAATGCCTGTTGTTGAAATAAGAAAAGACAAAGTTACAGAGATTCTTGCCGTTAGCTATACAAACACAAGCTTCGATGATATGAATATAAAAGAAGAAGTACATAAAAAAAACGTATATAACTCTCAACTTGCAAACATCCGTACTAAACTAACTCTAAAAAATATTCCTGAAATTACAAAAAAATTTGAAGATTTAATTTGCTGTATAGATGGAACTAAATTTAAACATATAACATATTGTGAAAAGGTTATAATACTAAATGAAACTGAACGTTTACTTGAAAATGAAATCACCCCCCAAGAATACAAGAAAATATCTGTAAAATACACTGGGCACCCAAATATTGAAATGCAAGCAATAGGTGGAACAATTATTGCAATAGCAGCAATAGTTGCCATTATAGGATTGGCTAGCGGCACACTGTTGGCTGCTGGTACCTTAAGTTCTCTGATCGGACTAGGAATATTTGGCTCAAGTCTTATAGCATCAGGAAGACAAAAAACCGGAGTGGTTTCAGTAGTTGATAACCTTAGTGACGAGGTTTCGAAAAACTTAATCGCTCAACATTAAAGAAACCCATTTAGTCTGCTCATAGTTGCTAAAAAAAGCTTGCAAGCACATAGTCAAAGGAACAGATAAGATCATACCCGTTGGGCCAAGCAACCACCCCCAAAACGTCATTGATAATAATATTACTAATGCTGATAAACCAAGCCCCCTACTCATCATTCTTGGTTCAATCACATTGCCAAAAATCATCTCTAAAACCAAGTAAAAACCAGTTACCCATGCTACACCAGCAAGTGAACCCTCAATTAAAGCTAAAACTATGGGTGGAATTGCAGCAATAATAGAACCAATTATCGGAATGAAATTTAAGAAAAATGCCAAAACAGCCCATAAGGCTGCATATTTAATTCCAAGAACTAAAAGAGCTATAAAAATACAAATAGATGATAGAATGCTTGTTTGCACTTTAATAACAAAATATACTTTAATCCGTTTGAATAAGTGACTTATAGTTTCTACCAAAGCAGGATTAAACTTTGCTACAGACGTTAGTTTAAATGCCATAGAATTTGACTCTAAAAGCATATAAATAAGTAGTATAAAAATCATCAAAATATTTGAAAGTTGATTGCCTGTCTCAACTACAATAGACTGCAAAATTGACGGCACCTTACTACTATGTATGAACTTTTCTAAAGTTTGATTAGAATATGCTACCCCAAAAGAATTCAACCACTCTGATGTATTATTCAACCAACTATAAAATTGGTTTTTTAAAGTACCAAAGTTTGCTATAAAAGAATTAATTTCTGCAGCTAAGTAACTAGCAATCGCTATCATAGGCAAAGCCGCGATGATAAATAAACCAAAAACTGCAATCCAGGAGGGAATACCAAACTTTGTAACAAATTTTATAATTGGCTCTAATATTATTGAAAGTGATAACGCCAACAAAAATGGAACTAACAAATTAGCAGATAGCTTAATTACTCCCAAAATAAAAATTAAACCAACAACTAAAAAAATTCCTTGAGTACCTTCTGAGCTCTTAGAGCCTGCTTTCATATTAGTCTTATTATTAGCTAAGATATAAATATAATAACAACTTATTAAGCAATAGGTAAACTATCACAGTATTTAGTTAAAGCTATCGCTGTTTTAGAAGCAATATGAGTTAATGATTTTGAACATTCAGGAACTGATTCTAGCCATCTCAAAAGTTCGGTCTTGAAATTATTAACAAGCATTGATTTAGAACTAATACAAAGATGAACTACTGCAATTGTTTGTAACTGAGAACGAATGTCATTGTTGCTCTTTGTAATATTTAACAACCCTCTAATTAATATATTTTCATCTATAGGTTTTTTGACTTTTATCGCATTATAAAATGCTGCATGCTGAGAGATGCATAACAGATAATCATTTTTATGCTTAGTATCTAATGAGGAAAAACCTCTTTTGTCTTTTTTAAAATCAGGGTCAAATAATATCCCTGCTTTCTTAAAAAGAAAACTTTTAATTTTTGATAAAGCACCACTAGGCTTCTCTAAACTAAATAAGAAAGTCATGTTAGTCGGTGTTTTTGACAATAAATCCCAGTATGAGATCTTCAACTCATTAGAAGATATCTCACCCGTAATAGCGGCATCATATCCAAGGTCAGATAATCCCATAATATGCTTAGTAGATGGAGGACTATTATCAATAATATAAGAACCATGACTATTTACAAAAGGTAGCATTACTGTAGATGAAGCATTAGTCCCGTAATATATCTCTTCTAACAAATATAGCGGGATAGCAACAGATAAACTCTCTTTTGTATTCACAGTGTTTAAGGATATCGTTGATTTTTGATTCTTCTCATCACAAGAAAATTGATATAATGCAATCTTCTTACCAGTTTGTGATGAATCAAAACCATGCTTTATATTCCACCCATAGCACCATAAAGGATAGTCTATATACTCATAATCAATTTCTATAACTGGTGATTCTATAACTGGTGATTCTATAACTGGTGATTCTACAACTGGTGATTCTACAACTGGTGATTCTATAACTGGAGCTTGCTCTTTTTTTATTGGGTTTTCCAACTTAGAAAATTCTAATTCATAACGTGCAAATTCTTCTCGCAAATCAGGTCTATGTATTTCTTTTATTTTATTTAGTAATTCCTTACCATCGACCACTTGTTTTAATTCAAGATAAGCCTGGAGAAGATTTAACCCTGTTCTAATTTCATGCTTATAAACATCATAAAGGGGTGATACTAATTTAATTGCATCAGATTGAAATCCATTCTTACCAAGTTCAAATGATACGGTCGTTAAAGCGCTTGGGTCCCAATCGCCCTGTAGGGCCTCGGAAAAATAATTTCTAGCCAAATCCTCGTCTTTTATATTAGCGTAATGAGTCCCGATCAATAACTTTACTAACCAACCACCAAACTTAAACCCAGCCATCTCAAGCGCGCTAATACTTGCTTGTTCTAACGGTATTCCTTCAGACTCAAATTTTTTTATTTTTATATCTTGCCACCAATATAAGGAGCTTGCTTCATTGGGATTGGCTTTTAATGACTCTTCTAGTAATTTTAATGCATCAGCTTTGTTATCTAAATAATCTTTTGCGCTAGCGAGATTGCTTAAAACCGATGGATGACGAGCATGACTTTGCAAATAATCCTCAAGCACCTCTTCTGCCTCAACATATCTTTTCGAGTTTAATAATATATTAGCGTATAAGCATATTGAGCGTTCAGAGACTGGATCTATTTCAACTAATCGAATAGCAGCCTCTTCCACTTCAATATAAAAACCATCATTAAAGGCATTAATAATAGTAGAGGCAAGGTCATCAGGATTATCCCAATGAATCTTTAGGTTATTTGGTAAAACGTTGTTTTTGTATTCAGATTTTGGGATGAGTATTTTCATACCAGAATCGTCATACATTTCTATCATTCGATCTTTAGGAGGACTTTCAATATCATTATGCATAATTCACACTAACATTGGTTAAAATTCTAGATTATATCATAAAAAGTGCATTTGGTGTCTTTTTAATTCAAAAACATCTTTTTATTCAATATTTATCTGCATATCTCTATGCAGTATTCCTGCATCTATATATTCCGAGCTACAAATTGTAAAACCTAGTTTCTCATAAAAAGTAATGGCTTGAGTTTGTGAGCTAAGTTTCACTAATTTGATATCTGGGGTAACTCTCAAATCAGATAGGATTTTTTGCATAATCATTTTTCCAAGCCCAAGTCCCTGCATTTTATCCAAAATACCAACACGCTCTATTTTTGCATAGTTATTGATTATACGAACTCTAGCAACTCCGGATGGTTTATCATCAACAAGCAATAAATAATGTAGACTATCATCATCCTTACCATCAATTTCTTCAGAAATTGGTACATTCTGCCCTGTAATGAAAATCTCTTTTCTAAGTTGCAAGCATTCGTTTATATCTTCAATAGAAATAACTTTATTAACTAATATGTTCATTTATCAAAAATATCCAAAAAATTCATACTCCATAAATCAAATAAAAACTTCACATCCGCTTCTTTTATCAACCATCGATTTAACTCATTAGCCATAATTAATCGATTATCTGCGATTAATTTAATAAGTTCCTCTGATACCTCTCTAATACAAAACTCACTACCATTTATAAATAATTGAAAATCACTTGAACCATCATTTTCTATATACGCAATACGACAACAGGTATTTCTTATTAACCCATTACCTTTCTTTAGTTTTTTTATAAAAAAATCTTCTTTATTAGTTCTTTGTTCCGGTATCAAGACTGCCGCACTTTGATCTAGGTTTGTAGCAAAGCATCCAAACCAAGATTTTAATTTTTCATCATCATCTAGTAAAGATTGCATAATATTCTTAGCGTTTTGCCATGCGTCTCTAGGTATAGAAGATGTTTGTAATGAAACGTTCCAAATTGGATCTTGATAATAATCTTTTACGCCATGCTCTGAGTTATAATCACCAAAATCATCCCAAAGTTCTTGATTTACATAACTTCTATATCCAAAGGAATAAGTCATACAGTCATCGTCTTCTGAAATACCATGATGGCCAACCTTAGGAGGAAGATATAACATATCCCCCTCATTAAGAATAAACTCATCCTCAACTACAAAATTATCCATTATTCTCAAAGGGACATCTGGAATAAAGTTATCTGTATTACATTCTTTTGAGGTCAATAACCATTTACGACTTCCAGTTGCTTGATATAAGAACACATCATAATTATCATAATGAGGACCAACACTCCCTCCCGCTACAGCATAGCTGATCATTAAATCATCAACTCGCCATTGTGGGATAAAATTGAAATTATCAAATAACAATCCTAGCTCAGGAATAAACTTATCCACCCCCTGAACAAGTAGGGTCCAATCTTTTGGAGGTAAATCCTCGTAGTCTTTTTCTTCAAAAGGGCCATTTTGTAAATGCCAAAATGGTGGTTTATTTGGAGTTGAAAACACTAGGCGACTTTCGACCTCTTCCTCCATAGCTAATCCTGCTAAATCATCTTTATTAAAGTCTGCTGCAAAGTCAGGCAGTGCTTGGCGTATAACTAGTGGTTTTTTTTGCCAGTAATTATTTAAGAAATCTTCTTTATCAATTTTTCCAAAAACCAACATAATATTCTATCCAAGTAAATTTGGATGAAACTTTAGCAATGTTAGTCTAGTAAATCAACACAAATTCTTCTTTATATACTAGGGTCTGTTGACAATTGGTGCCACGGCCAAAAACCATGCTAATTTTTGACTCGCGCACCCAATTGTCAACAGACCCTAGGCGTCACATATCATGTTTAAAGATTTTATATGTGATTGCAGCTTCAATATAGTTTCGGCATATTCATCGCTCGGATCAGATAACGCAATAATTGCCCCACCAATACCAACTGATAGCTTCGAAGGAGTAATAACTGCCGTTCTAATCACTATATTTAAATCTAGCGCACCATCTAGTGAGATATATCCAATTGCTCCAGAATAAACCCCTCTTGCTGTTTTTTCTAGCTCATTAATGATTCCAACAGTCCTTATTTTTGGTGCTCCAGTCATTGAACCTCCTGGAAACGTAGCTTTTATACAATCTATAGAAGTTTTATCTTTACTCAACTTTCCTCTGATAGTACTCACTAACTGGTGAAGAAAACTATAGGTTTCAACATCCATAAGTTTATCTACATAAACACTTCCAACCTCACAAACCCCTCCTAAATCATGTCTTAATAAATCAACAATCATTAAATTTTCAGATTGAAACTTTTCATCTTCTCTTAATTGATTTATTAAACAAATATCTTCATATTCTGTACTACCACGTTGCAAAGTACCTTTTATTGGTCGAGTTTCAACATTGCCATTTTTGTCTATTGATAAAAACCTCTCGACAGATGAAGAGCAAATAGCCATATCAGCAAATCTTAAAAATGCGGAGTATGGGGCTGGATTAATTTGTCGTAATGATAGGTAATATTTATATGGATCCACTTTATCAGCATAATAAAAGCGATTAGTAAGACATATTTCGTAACTCTCACCATCAGTAATATATTGTAGGGATTTTTTAATATCATCAATATAGTCATCTTTGCAACGACTATAACTTGATTTTTCTTGTTTCATGCATTCATTTATACTAGATAGGGCACTTGAACTATTCTTTTGTGAACAAATTAAATGTTGTTCTATTTCATCAAACCATAGTTCACAATTCTGATTTAAAGCATCATCTCTAAGGGATAACAAATAACACTCTTTTTCCTGATTATCAAAAACAACTACCCTATCAAGAAATAAAAGTTGTGAGTCCGGGTGCTCTGAGTTATGACTGCAAACTTGTGATAGAGTATCCTGATAAAGTTCATACCCAAAATAACCAACAAAACCGCATTTAAAATTAAAGGGTAAATCTTCTGCCTCAAGAGTAATGTTATTTAGAGCAGACTCCAAATAATTAAAAATACTAGTGTTAAAAAATGATGTTACCCCATTTTTAACTTGTTTTACTATTTTGGTATTAACGTTGTATTCAAGCTTATAAGAATGCGGTCCATCCAAACACCCCATAAATGAAAATCTAGAGAACCCTGGTGTAATAAGACTACTATCAAGCCAAACAACATCATCATTTATTTCTTGAAAGCTCTTAAAAAAACGCTGCGGCTCATAAAAGTTCACAAGCTTTTTTACGAGTAACTTAAACTTACTGGTTGAAGAGTTACTTTTAATGTTTATCAAATCTTCCTGCTGATCTTGATATTTAACTCCACAACCTACTTTTGTAAGATCCATAAAGTTCTGCAGTATTTGTTGCCCATACTCTGTTTTTATAGATTCAGGGTGATACTGTAACCCCCATACAGGCCTATCGCTATGTGCAACTCCCATGATAGTTCCATCACTAGATCGAGCAATTACCTCAAGACAGTCCGGTAGCGTCTGCTCCTCAATAACCAAGGAATGATACCTTACTCCATTAAATTTATTAGGGATATTTGCGAATATAGAATTATTATTGTGCACCACCTCTGAGATCCTACCATGCATAGGCTGAGATGCATGTTTAACAACACCACCATACACGCAAGCTAATCCTTGATGGCCTAAACATACTCCTAATACAGGGACTGTGCTTTCTAAAATAACTCTAGAGCATATTCCAAAATCAGAAATGATCTCAGGATGACCTGGTCCTGGAGAAATAATAATATTATCAAACTCAAGGTCAGATAGATCTTTAAAATCAATTTCATCATTTTTGATAACAATTGGCATTTGATTGTTAATCTTTGCCACAATTTGATACAAGTTATTAGTAAATGAGTCGTAATTGTCAATAATAAGAGTTTTCATAGTTTTTCTTAAGAAAGTTAACGTTGAAATTACATGAATTGAACACTATAATCTTCGCAAATTATCGCCACGATATAATCCTAGAAATTAGGCTTAAGCTCTTGGTTAAAAGACCTAGTGTTAATAATGAATTATGTGAAAATTAAAGAACTGATAACGTTCAAAGATCTTGTAAATATTCTCCCTCTTTCAGATGAAAATTCTAAAGATATTTTACGTCATCGTCAAGAAATCAAAGAAATATTACAAGGCAAAGATAAACGATTAATTCTAATTGTTGGGCCTTGTTCCGCTTGGCCTAAAACAGCAGTCCTAGAATATGCGTCTCGTCTTGCAATCCTAAACAATAAAGTAAAGCATAGTTTAAAGATTATAATGCGTGTGTATCCACAAAAACCAAGATCAACTATTGGTTGGTCTGGAGCTATTTTTCAATCAGATCCATTTTCTAAACAGGATACGAATGAAGGATTAAAGTATATACGAGAAATGATGCTAAAAGTTGTGGATTTAGGTCTACCTATTGCAGCGGAAATATTATATACAAACTTTCACGCATACTACCTAGACTTATTATCATGGGTTGCCATTGGCGCTCGCAGCAGTGAAAATCAAGAGCATAGAGCCTTTGCCTCAGGACTAGATATACCAACCGGATTAAAAAATCCAACACATGGCTCTTTAAATATAGCTATAAACAGCGTCATTGCAGCGCAAAATTCACACCCAGCTATATTTGAAAACTTTGAAAGCAGAACTCATGGTAATAAATTTGCACATTTAGTATTACGAGGTGGGAATAATAAGTCAAACTATTCAAACACAAATTTACAGTTAGTTAACAAACTAATGAAGAAAAATGAGATCTTAAATCCTACTGTGCTAATAGACGTAAGCCATGATAATTCTATTATTAAGAATAAAAAAAATTACCGCGAACAACCGCAAATACTAATGAGTATTTTAAATAACATATCCAAGGATAATCAATTAAAGAGCTTAGTTAAAGGATTTATGATAGAAAGCTTTATAGAGGATGGGAGACAAGATATAGACCTATCTAACCCATCTGCTACAAATTTAAACGGTCTATCACTAACAGATCCTTGTATTGATTGGCAGGAAACTGAAAAGCTTATATTAAAACTATCTCAGGAGTTCGAACAAAGCCGCTCCTGAGATAGTTTTAAACTTAACTACTCTTCATCAGAATGGTCGTCTACCAATGACATCAAGCTTGCATTACCACCCGCAGCGGTTGTATCTTCCGTATAAGTTCTTTCAACACATAATCGATGTAAATAACCAGGTCCACCAGCTTTTGGTCCTGTTCCAGATAATCCTTCACCGCCAAATGGTTGTAAACCAACTATAGCCCCAGTCATATTTCTATTAACATAACAGTTTCCAACCCGAATACGCTCTCTGATATATTGTACTGTGCTATTAACTCTACTATGAATACCTAGTGTTAGGCCATACCCTGTGTTATTTATCTCAGTAATAACCTTATCCAAATTGCTTCGTTTGTATTTTACAACATGTAATACCGGGCCAAATATTTCTGTTTCTAATGAGTTAATGCTATCTATTTCTATAGCTGTTGGAGCCATAAAAAATCCTTTGCTACAATCTTTTCCTAACTTACATTGATAAATTATTTCATGTGTTTTCTTCATTTTCTCTACATGCTTTTGTAAGACACTCAAGGACGCAGAATCAATAACTGGCCCTACATCAGTTGCAAGTAAGCGTGGGTCTCCTATTGAGAGCTCTGACATTGCACCTTTTAATAACTCCATCATCCTAGGGTATACTTCATCTTGAACATATAAAACCCGTAAGGCAGAACAGCGCTGTCCAGCACTGCCAAAAGCCGAGTTTATAACGTCCAAAATAACTTGCTCCAGAAGTGCTGATGAGTCAACTATCATAGCATTTTGACCACCAGTTTCAGCAATTAATGGTATTATTTCATCTCCTCGAGATACAAGGGTATTATTTATAGTTTTTGCTGTTGCTGTTGAACCTGTGAAAATCACACCTTTAATTCTTTTATCACCTACCAACTTTGTCCCAACCAAAGACCCTTTTCCTGGTACAAACTGCATTACCCCATCTGGAATTCCAGCTTCTAGCATTAGTTGCACGGCATAGTGGCCAACTAGAGATGTTTGATCTGCAGGTTTTGCAATTACACAATTACCTGTTACTAACGCCGCTACAATTTGGCCGGTGAAAATTGCCAATGGAAAGTTCCATGGGCTAATGCAGAGTATCAAACCACGAGGATGCAGACTAAGTTCATTTATTTCACCCGTATACCCTCTCAAAATTTGTGGTTCAGACATCATTTTTCTAGCGCAAACTGCGTAATACCTACAAAAATCAACCGCTTCACGAACCTCAGCAATACCATCATTCCATGTTTTACCTGCTTCCAAGCATAATATCGCCAAGAGTGTATTCATGTTCTTTTCATATAAATCAGCAAGTTTCTCAAGGCAAACTGCTCTTTTTTCAACTGGTGTTACACTCCAACTTGCAAATGCTTTTTGTCCTGAAACAAGGGCTTGTTCCATATTTTCTTCAGTTGCACGTATAAGATGACCAACGGACTGTTTGCCATCTTGAGGAGAAACTACAAATTTAGAAGGCTTGTCATTTATTTTAACGCCACTAATGATTGGTTCTGCCTCCCAAAGATATGGTTCTTTTTCATGATAGTAATTTTGTAACTTAGCAATCACAGCTCTATCAGTTAAATCAATTCCAATTGCATTTTTACGCTCTGGCATAAAAATATCTAAGGGCAATGGTATATTACTATTCATTTTAGCAAGCAACGCCTTAGATTTTACTACTGGATTTTCTACTAAACTACTAATTGGAACGTCATTATCTGTAATTCTATTTACAAATGAAGAGTTTGCCCCGTTTTCAAGCAACCTTCTAACTAAATAAGGTAGCAAATCTTCATGACTACCAACAGGAGCATAGACACGGCATGGAATACCATACTTATCTTTTGGAATTATTTGCTCATAAAGATCACTTCCCATTCCATGTAAACATTGAAATTCAAAGTCTCGATAATCACCTACAATACTTAGAATCATAGCAACAGAATATGCATTATGAGTTGCAAATTGCGGATATATAGCATCTGTCATTGTCATTATTTTTCTAGCACATGCTTGAAAAGACACATCTGTAAAAGGTTTTCTAGTGAAAACGGGATAGTCCTTAAATCCTTCCATTTGAGATTTTTTAATTTCACTATCCCAATAGGCGCCCTTAATCAACCTCACAATTATTCGTCTATTTTTCTTACGAGATAAATCTGCGACCCAATCTAGGACATGAAATGCTCTCTTTTGATAAGATTGTATTGCTAAACCAAATCCATGCCATCCATCTAAACTATCATCACAAAAAACTTTCTCCATAACATCTAGAGAAATGTCCAAGCGCTCTGATTCTTCAGCATCAACAGTTAAACCAATATCATATTTTTTAGCAAGCTGCGCCAACTCTAATAATTTAGGTGTTAGCTCTGCAATTACCCGTTCGTGCTGGCCCTCTTCATATCGACAGTGAAGAGCTGATAACTTAATTGAGATCCCGGCTTTATCATATAAATTTGCATTTTTATCAGAGCTCTTCCCAATTGAATTTATTGCGTCTGTATAAGAAAGCATATACCTATCTGCATCGGCTTGCGTCAATGCTGCCTCTCCTAGCATATCATATGAGTACCTATAACCATTTTGCTCATGTTCTTTTGCTCTTTTAATTGCTTCAGTAATTGTCCTTCCCATCACAAATTGTTTGCTCATAACACGCATAGCTTTATTAGCTGCAACTCGTACAACACCTTCACCACTTCGACTAACCATTGTCATTAAAGCTTTTTGAAGCTTGGATTCAATTTTATCCGACGATAGAACTTTACCTGTTAATGCCAAAGCCCAAGTTGCCGCATTTATAAAAAATGAATTACTTTGACCCTTATGTGACTTCCAATTAGCATTGGCAATTTTATCTTTAATTAAATCATCTATAGTTGTATTGTCAGGAACACGTAGTAAGGCTTCAGCCAAACACATAAGAGCAATTCCCTCTTCGCTAGATAATGGGTATTCAATTAGAAAAGTATCGACTCCTACACCTTTTTTCCTATTTTCACGAACACTCTTAACCAAGTTAGTCGCTAAGACTGACGTTTCTTTAGTTTGCTTGTCATTTAGCTCCGCTTTTTCAATTAAAGCTGAAATAACATCAATTTCAGGTGCGCGATAAGCATTGTTTATCTCAGATCGAACCCCATCTGGTAAGTGTAAAGAGCTTTTATTAAACATAGCGTTTCCTATTTAGATTGTTAATGAACGAAGTATATACGAAAATTATCTAAAATATAATCTCTCAAAGATGAATATATATTCATACGTATTTAAAACCTCCCAATTCGAGACAAATTTTACATCGTGCGTACTTTTTGATACAATGGATCGTTTTCACCACATGGATAACTATGAATTCTATACTTACATTTCTTATAATCACATTCATATCCTTTAATCTTACAACCGGTGGAAACGGTTTTGCCCAATCTACACAAGACATTCAATCTGAAACAAAAAGTCTAAGCCAATCAGCACCACAACTAAATCCTAATGTATTAAAACTAGCATTGGCCGCCTATACAAAAGCATCTAAAAACAGCGCAGTTCATAAGCAAATCTTAACTATTATCGACTATTCCCTACCCTCATCTAAACAAAGGATGTGGATATTCGATTTGAAAAACCACACATTACTTTATAACACATATGTTGCCCATGGAAAGAACTCTGGACCAACAACCCCAAACCACTTCTCTAATCGCGACTCTAGCAAAGAAAGCAGTCTAGGAACATATGTCACTCGTGATACATATATCGGCTCAAAAGGAATTTCCTTGAATTTACAAGGTTTAGAAAAAGGATTTAATGATAATGCCTACAGTAGAAGGGTTGTTATACATGGTGCCTGGTATGTTGAACCTAGCTTTATTAAGCAATCTGGAAGAGCTGGCAGAAGCTGGGGATGCCCTTCAATTGGACAATCAATAGCTAAACCTATTATTAATTTATTGAAAGGTGGATCGGTTGTATTTGCATATTATCCGGATAAAAACTATCTATCCCATACTCACTATGCGAATATAGCCTAATAATTAAGAGCTATTTTTCGTTTAATACAAAACCAACAAGGATCTAATGGGTATGTTTGTAAAAAAATGCAATATCGATAAAACTGATAGAATTAACCGCATTGTATTCGGAGTTATATTATGTCTGGCTGCGATGTTTGGGATGCGTTACGAATTTTATATTATTGCTGGCATTGTTCTTATTATAGAAGGAATTATTGGCTGGTGCTCAATACCAATATTAGTAACAAAGATTAAGAATTTAAATACTAGGAAAAATAGCGGCCCTCTTTAAGCAAGAGTTGCCGCTGTTGAATTCGCTTCAAATTATTTAAATAAATATAAATACTCACCATATCCATTTTGCTCCAATTTATCCTTTGGAATAAATTTAAGTGCCGCTGAGTTAATACAATAGCGCAGCCCTGTTGGTTTAGGACCGTCATTAAAAACATGGCCTAAATGAGAGTCGCCATATTTAGATCGAACCTCAGTACGAACGAGAAACAACAAATGCCTATCTTTTTTCAAAATCATAAAATCTTCATCAATTGCCTTACTAAAGCTTGGCCAACCGGTACCTGACTCAAATTTATCTCTAGAACTAAACAAAGGCTCACCTGAAACAACATCCACATATATTCCCTCACCTTTATTATCCCAATAAAGATTATCAAAAGGCTTCTCCGTACTTGATTTTTGCGTAACTTGATACTGCATAGGCGATAGATTTTTTATTCTTTCTACTTTATCAAACTCAGGCATATAAGCCATGGCGGTCTCCATAATCAGTAATCCGGCAATAATAACTAACAGTCTCATAATTAATTACCTCGGTATAATTAAATTCATATAAACTAATTTAGTTTTAAATAGATTGTCAAAGCATCTTATACTTGTTATTTTAGATTATGATTACAAACTGTCAATTTGCTTAATCATGATAAAAGGATAAAATATTAATGACAAAGCAAGAAAATGATACTCGCAGGTTAAAACAAACAACCAATATCATAATGATTACTTTCTGGAGTCAGTTTTCATCTTACTCTTTAAATACAATTCTAGTTCTATTTCTAACCAAGCCACTTATTACAAATGGTTTAGGATACAAACAAGCAACAGCCTACGCATTTATTGGTATTAGCCAAGCAACTGGCTATATGATGCCTATTCTTGGTGGATACATGGCGGATCATATACTTGGAATTAGAAGAAGCATCTTGCTTGGCAGTGTTTTTCTAGCTATTGGCTACCTTCTAGTAATGTTAAGTGGTTATACAGTCTCATCATATGGAAATACCTTGTTTATAGCAGCGTACGCCTTAATTCCAGCATCAAACTCCTTACTTGCTGGCACAGCATCAACCATGGTTAATCACATTCACTCAGACAGCGCGATAAAGGCTAAGTCAGCAATGACATATTATTACATGTCAATAAATATTGGGGCATTGCTCGCAACGATAATTGCTCCACAACTATTTGAAAGTAAATATGGTCCATTATCTGTTCTTACTTTAACCTTTGTTGGCAAGGCAATTGCCGCCCTTAATTTTTCATATCAATATAAAATATATGACAATGTTACATGGGGGAAAGACACTGAAAAACTATCTAGCAAAGCCAAATATCAACTTATAGGATACTTGGCTGGCGTATATTTTTTCACGCTATTTGCCTATTCTCATATAAGAGTTGCAACAAGTTTAATCAGTATTGGTTGTGTTGTCGGTATTATTTGGTTTTTAATTAGGACTCTGAAATTAAACACCAAGCCAAGGCTTAAACAATTAATCGCATTCATCTTAATTATAGAGTCAATTGTATTTTTTATAATATACAATCAAATGAATACTACACTAATCTTATTTGCAAAAAACAACTCCAACTATAATTTATTTGGATTAACAATTTCTCCAGCTCAGTACCAAATGTTAAATCCTATTTTGATTATATCAATAGGTTTGCAGCTACCAAGATTATATCGAGCGCTGCCAAAGTTCACCGTACCTTATCAGTTCGCCTGTGGAACTTTAATTTCTGGTTTTGCACTACTTTATATGAGTCATGCATGCTCACAAGCTATAAATGGCATTGTCGATGGTAATAATATTGCCATCACATATATCTTAATTACTATCGGAGAACTATGGGTAAGCGCAATAGGACTCAGTATGATAGGTATGTACTGCGACCAAAGAAACCTTGCTTTTGCCATGGGGGTTTGGTTGCTTGGCAGCTCACTTTCAAACACAATTTCTGGTCGAGTAGCGAGTTATGTTGCGATCCCAGAATATATAACATCTAAAATAGACAGCTTGTCAATTTACAGATCTTATTATGAATCGATGGGACTAATAACTTGCACTGCGGGAGTAGTCATGGTGTGCATTGCTATCGCCTTGAAAAAATTTATGGCAAAAAGAAATATAGAAATAACCTGATTTATGACTATATTTAGATATATACATTTGTAATATTCGTAAAACAAATGGATGGGTAGTATAAAATAAAGCTTGATTATGAAGAAGCGTTAAAATACTATCAACCACTTTTTACTATAGGAGCAACTATATATCATGAGCATAAGCACATTTGACTTGTTTTCAGTTGGGATTGGCCCTTCTAGCTCTCATACAGTTGGACCAATGATTGCAGCCAATGAGTTTATTGGGATACTTCATAGTAATGAAATATTTGATAACGTTTCAGCAATACAAATAGAATTGTATGGGTCACTTGCACTTACAGGCGTTGGTCATGCAACTGATAAAGCAATATTAAACGGTCTTGAAGGATTTTCCCCTGAGACTGTCGTACCTAGCAACATAATCCCCAATGTTATAAAAATTATAGAAAATGATCAGATAAATCTTGATGGCAAAAGACCTATAAAGTTTACTATGAGTAACGACCTTATTTTCTACCAAAAACAACAACTACCAAAACATGCTAATGGTATGAAATTAATTGCCTTTGATGAAAACCAAAACATATTAATTAGTCAAATATACTACTCAATAGGCGGTGGGTTTATTCTAACGGATGAAGAATATGACCACCCTACCGAAGAGGATATTAAAGTAAAATATCCATTTGAAACTGCTCAAGATATACTCGACCTTTGCAAGGATAACTCATTCACAATAGCTGATTTAATGCTAGCTAATGAAAATTCTTGGCGAACTACAAAAGACGTTCATGCTGGCATAAAACATATAGCCAAAATAATGCTAGATTGCATAGATAATGGTTGTCATAAACCTGGAATACTACCAGGAGGATTAAAAGTAAAACGGCGAGCACCTGATCTATATAATAAATTATCCAAAAATGATGGTCTTAAGACTATTTATGAGTCATCAGATGTAATGAGCCGGTTAAGCGTCTACGCAATTGCTGTTAATGAAGAAAACGCCGCGGGCGGCAGAATAGTCACATCTCCTACCAATGGAGCTGCAGGTGTGATACCAGCCGTTTTCAAATATTATTTAGAAGCCTACCCTAATAATAAAGAGCAAGATGTATACACTTTCTTTTTAACCGCGGCTGCTATTGGCATTCTCTATAAAAAAGGTGCGTCAATATCTGCAGCTGAAGTTGGATGCCAAGGGGAAATTGGCGTTGCTTCATCAATGGCTGCTGGAGCATTAACTGCAGTATTAGGTGGTACAGTCTTACAAATTGAAAATGCAGCAGAAATTGCTATGGAACATCATTTAGGAATGACTTGCGATCCTGTCTTGGGACTTGTGCAAATACCTTGTATTGAAAGAAACGCCATGGGGGCTGTTAAAGCTGTAAACGCATCAAGACTATCTTTAATGGAAGATGGCGAACATAAAGTATCTTTAGATGCGGTCATCAAAACCATGAACCAGACAGGTAAAGACATGATGTCTATATATAAAGAGACATCTCTAGGTGGACTAGCCACAAGTGTTAATATACCTGAGTGCTAGTCGTCCTGAGATGGATATGGAAACTACTCTCCAAACAACTCTCTGGTTGCTAAAAATTTAATTTTAGGATGTCGCTCTTGAGTAATTGATAAATTAACTCTTGTAGGAGCCAAATAAATTAAAGCATCCCCGCCATCTAAAGCTAGATTATCAAAAGCTTTGGCTTTAAATTCAGCCATTACTTTAGGGCAATCAGCATATACCCAACGAGCGCAGGCAATACTTACCGACTCAAAACCGCAATCAACCTTGTACTCATTTTTAAGTCTCTGAGCCACAACATCAAACTGTAAAATACCTACTGCTCCTAATATTAACTCATTGCTATTAAGAGGTCTAAAGACTTGGGTTGCACCTTCTTCTGAAAGTTCAATTAACCCTTTAATCAAGGCTTTGTTTTTCAATGGATCTTTCAAGCGTACTAGTCTATATAACTCTGGAGCAAAATTTGGAATTCCCCTAAATTGTAATTTCTCACCTTCGGTAAATGTATCGCCAATCCGGATTGTTCCATGATTATGTAATCCGATGATATCTCCAGGTAACGCTGTATCTGCCTGACTGCGATCACCTGCCATAAATGTTAGAGCATTGGAAATCTGTACATCTTTATTTAATCGCAGATGAGCTAACTTCATACCTTTAGTATATTTACCAGAGCATATCCTTAAAAAGGCAATTCTATCTCGGTGCTTAGGATCCATGTTCGCTTGTATCTTGAATACAAAGCCAGAAAATGGAGCCTCATTTGGAGAGACTACCCTTGGTGATGCATCCCTTGAAATTGGGCCAGGGGCATATTTTGCAAAATCATCTAAAAGTTCTTTTATACCAAAATTATTAATGGCCGAACCAAAATAGACTGGTGTTAATTTTGCCGCTAAATATTCATCAGCATTAAATTCATGAGATGCACCTTTAACTAACTCTATTTCATCTCTAAGCTCTAGTGCCATATCACCAAGCTCTTCTGTTAACTCAGCGCTGTTCAACCCATTGATAACTCGCGCATCTTGAATAGATGAGTTCTTACCAGTTTGGTATAGATAGACTTTATCTTCATATAGATGATAAATACCGCGAAAACGTTTTCCCATCCCAACTGGCCAAGTAATTGGTGCGCATTGAATATTTAAGACACTTTCAACTTCGTCTAACAAATCAATAGGTGAGCGCCCTTCTCTATCAAGCTTATTAATAAATGTCATTATTGGCGTATCTCGCAAACGACAAACATCCATCAATTTAACAGTTCGTTCCTCAACACCTTTAGCAACGTCAATTACCATTAATGCTGAATCAACGGCTGTTAAAGTTCGGTATGTATCTTCGGAAAAATCTTCATGACCTGGCGTATCAAGTAAATTCATAACATGATCATTATGAACAAATTGCATAACAGACGTTGTTACAGAAATACCACGCTCCTTTTCCATTTCCATCCAATCAGATTTTGCATAGCGATTAGACTTTCGCCCTTTGACACTCCCGGCCATTTGGATTGCACCACCAAACAAGAGTAATTTTTCAGTTACAGTTGTTTTACCAGCATCCGGATGCGATATAATCGCAAAAGTGCGCCTTTTAGTGAAGTCTTGATAAAAATCCGTCATTTTCAACCTATAGTGATATGTCAAAAACCTATCAAAAACATGCTAGGATTTTGGGGGTATAGAAAATATTCATATGAATAAGCAGCTTTGTTATAATTCATAATTTAAACAAATAGAAAGCTTAGCTATTTAATAGAATTAAAGACAGTACTATAACAGATTTTATATTTTCATGAAATATACATCAGATCAGGGCAAACACACAGGGCAAGAGCATCAAAGTCTAAATTCATGTCCATTTGATCAATATTAAATAAAGTGGATTGGATAGTAGGGGTATCCTCTAACAAGAATTTTAGTGAATTGTTACCACCAGCTGAAAACACAATATTCCCCTACCTCCG
>JARGPO010000063.1 GCA_029213075.1 Legionellaceae bacterium
CCAAATGATAAAAATAAAGCTGCTATTCGCTGTTTTCAAAACGTGGGATTTAAAAAAATCAATGAGATGAAAGTAAAATCAATGAGATGCATGCTAAAATCTAATCAAATAATTAACTTACTTGAAGGTCTTGAACAAGAACTGTTACAAACATCGACAAGAAAATCCAAAAAGAAACTTAACTTACTTTTAGCAGATGATTTCAAAGAATTCTCCAAGTCTGGAAAAATTTATACAAAACAAGATATCCTAGGTACACTACCATCTGGATTGTCTCAGAAATTTATAGCAACAAATTTTGAAACCATAGAATTATCACCAGATGTTGTTCTTATAAATTACAAAACAACAGAACAGTCAAATAGTGCCCTACGTTCTTCTATTTGGAAAAATATTAACAATACTTGGCAAATAGTTTTTCATCAAGGCACAATAATATAATAATTCACAAGGAAAATTATATGCATCTAAGCCATCGCTCTGCGAACATTAATGATGTCCAAGCAATAGTTTCACTGCTGTTACAAGATGACTTAGGTAAAGCAAGAGAGACAATATCGGATAATTTAGATAAACGCTATCTTGATGCATTTAAAAAAATTAATGATGATCCAAATCAATATTTAATGGTTGTTGAGCTAGATAAAAAAATAATTGGAACTTGCCACCTTACTATTATGCCATCACTTACTTTTAAAGGTTCAACCAGAATGCAAATCGAAGCTGTACGAATACATCAAGATGCACGTTCCAAAAAAATTGGTGAATGGATGATTACACAATCACTTGAATATGCTAAATCCAAAGGTGTTAAAATAATTCAACTCAGCACAAATAAACAAAGATCTGATGCACTAAGATTTTATGAAAAATTAGGATTTCAAGCGAGTCACATAGGCATGAAGTTATATTTGGAATAAACATGAAAGAAATATTAAAAAATGAATCTGATGATCTAAATAAAAAAATTATCCAATGGAGTAGCCAATACCTTTTATCTATTGGATATAAATTAAAATCAACCAGACCTATAAGCATCCAAAATACACCTTGGTCTTATGTGGCAAGATTTGATACATCTGATGGTTACATTTATTTGAAACACACCCCAAAACACCTTGCATTAGAGGCAACAATCATCCAAATTTTACATGATAAATTTCATGCATCCGTGCCAGATGTTATTGTACACAATTCACAATTAAATTGCTTTTTAATGAAAGATGCCGGTCAAACCTTAAGAGAAATTCTAAAAAATAAATTTGACGTAGAACTATTTTGCAAAGTTATTAATCAGTTTACATCCCTTCAGTTAGCCACCTCCGATAATCTTGATATTTTTCTTAATATTGGGGTTCCCAATTGGAGATTAGATAAATTGCCGGATTTATATAAAGAGTTGGTTTCACAAAAAGATCTATTAATAGAAGATGGCTTATCAGAAATAGAAATTAATAAATTAGAAACACTGCTTCCAATGGTTGTCAGGTTGTGCGATAAATTATCCATCTACCCTATCAAACAAACTATTGTCCAACCAGATTTTAATGATAATAACACGCTAGTAAATAGTCTATCGCAAAAAATAACAACCATTGATTTAGGTGAAATAGTAATTTCACATCCATTTTTTTCATTGATAAACTGTTTGCAACAAATACAAAAGCACCATGGGATTACAGTTAAGGATGATGCATATACAAGCATTATGGATGCTTGCCTTAAAAACCGCTTAAATGTTGAGTCTAAAGAGAATTTATTAGAAGCATTTGAAAGTGCCAGTATACTATGGTTAATTTACGATGCATTAAGTAGATATCGGCTGATTAACGCTTGCGATAAAGAAAAACTTATGGGGTTTCAACATGGGAGAATCAGTGATTCATTAAAAAAATTTATTAACGTATATATAACGATTTGATATGCATTAAAGTCCAATGCTCTGAATATACAATCTCTATCAACAGGCTCAAAGGAAATTGTGGTTTATTGACAATTAGTTTTACATGTAAATCAACCTATACACCAAATAAAGTATCAGCAAGATCATCCAAAGTAGATATATTTTCTAGCGGTATCAAATGGGGTAGTTTATAAAACACATCAAATGTACTATGCTGAGTCAGTCCTACTGCCTGCCTATATAAAGAAAGGCCAAGCGCTTGTTTTGAAAAATTTGTTTTAATTGGCCATTTTGATGCTTGCAGAACTGTTTTAAGCAATCTCTTATCCCAGTCAAACGTATCCATTAATTTACCAAGCTCATAATGGCGATCTGTTACAGTCGCATCACCCCAATCAATAATCCCAGTTAAGTGGTTATTTTCAATGAAAATATGTGTAGGAACAATATCGCCGTTTACAAAACATCGATCAAAATCATCAAGTTTTGCAATGAAATCCGCCACTTCTGCAACTAAATGTTTCGGTAATATGCTTTTGTCAGCAGCGCCCCTAAAATCTAATTTAGACCATGCATGATCATGCAAAAGCCGTTCATCAAGTGGCAATGAATGAATTTTATGTAACTGAATCCCTATCTCTGCAGCAATATTATTTTTTTCTTCAAACGTTAATGTTGTATTTAGCCAAGATTGACCAGAAATTTTAGAAGACAGAATGTAAGGCCAGGATGCTTCAACTGCTGGAAACAACTCTCCTGTAGCCAGTATGCGTGAAGCTAATATTGTATCTTCTTTACTTAAGTATTCGTGTGCAGCACACTCAGTTGTATAAGCATTTCGCCAATGCGAACGATGTCCAAAAAATTTTATAACGATATCGTCAATTAAAAAAACCGGATATGTTGGATTAAAACCACATTCAGTCATTTCACGCTTATCAGCACCAGCAAGATTATGTCGTTGTAGCAATTCAACAATATAAGGCCACCAAAAATCTATATTAGCTCGCTCTGCACAGTACTCATCTTCAGTGGTAAATCTAATAGCATTAGACATAATTACAATCGATTTCGTTAAAGTATATATTTTACCATAATAATCCAAAAAATTTGAATACTTTATATTAATTTTACATGTAAATCAGATAGAATTCAGATAGATTAAATGTTTCCAATATTCTACGTCAAGATTATCTTCCAAACACCAGGCCCAACATAAAACTATTTTTACGTAATGCCAATCCCTGATTCTTTGCTCTGGATAACCTAACCATTTTGCTAATCCGCCTATCCTTTGATTGATAATTTCCCCTGGATTATCTTGCTCTAATAACTCAGGGATAGGATTACTAATAAAAGCACAAACATCAAATACAGGATCGCCAATAAATCCTTTTGGATCAATAACCAACCACCTATTACCATTTTTTAATATATTATCATGATGTAAATCACCATGCAGTAATACCTTATTTTGTGTAGATGAAAGTAAATTATCTCGAATCCTACGCGCATTTAATAAAACATCTTTTGGTATATCTAAATCATTATCCAAAACTTTTAATAATTTTTCTATATACTGAAAATTATTATTTTCTAAAATTGTAGATGTATGAAGTTTTTTTATTATTTTACATATAATTTCCAAAGAATCATTATCATTACTAGGAAAATATTCTTTTAAAGTTGTACCTGGCTGCGCTTGTTCTATTATCAAACATCCATCTTCTCTTGCAATAATCTCAACAACACCATGATTAGAAAAAGCTTTAAGACAATCTGCTTCCTTAGATAATCCTTTATTATCTAAACTCAATTTTAAAATAATTGGTTTAGAATTTTGATAGCCTTTAGCTATATAATTAAAACTCATATTATCAACAGGATGAAGATCTGTAAGACTGTACTTACTTGCTAATTGTTTAACAATACCAGGCAAATTTGCTAGCCATTTGCAACCAAGTTCTCCGTATATATTGTTGATATTTTCTTCAAAATCTAGCACACAACCTCTTTTTTATATTAATTTTTCAATCTCTTGATATGGATAACGCGTTGATTTGTCTTTTTGTATAGCAGGATAAAATTTCCCCATTATTAAGGCAACTGGCAGATGTTTTTTTATAATATTATCAATTTTATCTGGTAGAGGATGAAACTTATTTTTATGATAATCTTCAATAGTTGCGCCTTGACCCAAAAAAGATGTAATTATAGTAACCTTAGTTCGGAGTTTAAATTTTGCTAGGTAATCACAGTCTGTTTCTTTTCAAGTAATTTAAAAACAGATAGATTTAATGGTTCAATAGTGTAAGCAGCTAGAGCGGCCATTAAATGAGTCATCGCGTTCAAAACCGA
>JARGPO010000077.1 GCA_029213075.1 Legionellaceae bacterium
TTAGCATTTCTAAGTTACGACAAAAAATAAGGCCAGGAAGACATGTTCCAAGGAAATCACTAAAACCAATTAGTAAGTGGAGAAATGGGAATGGAGGTTCTACTGCTAATGCTTAACCGAATGCCATTGGTTGACAATTAGTGCCACGGCCAATTGTCAACATACCCTAAGTATGACCTAAATAAGGCTTTCTACTTTCATCAAAATTTTTCGACAAAACTAAAAATACTACCTATTAATTAACCAACTTCCTTTATGTTTATTTGTAACAAGCCACCAGATAATAATACTAATAATGATACCTCCTCCAAAACCAATAGAAACAGGTATATTGTTATGTTCTGGTATTAAAACTGCAATAAAAGTAGCTAAAACACCAGCAATAGTTTCACATAATTGAACAATTGAACTGGCCGCATTGGAATGCTGTTTAACTTGATTTAGAGCTATTGACTTCAACATAGGAGTTATAGCACCACAACAAAAAAACGGTACTACTATCATGCACAGTGTCGCCACATATGAGTCCTCCCAAGTTATAGCAATTAAAATATTTATTACTGATGCAAAAAGAGCAAGTAACGCAAAAAATTTACACAGTTTGTTTTGTTTGTTTGATTTTGTTTTAGCAACCACCAAAGAACCAAGCAAAGCGCTAATTGAAGGGACTAATAAAAAATATGCGAATTTTTGTGGAGATAAACCAAATATTTGTATAAATAGAACTGGAGACATTGCCACATAAAGAATTTGTGCAACAATTAATAATGAACGAGAAATAGTTAATAACCAAAAATAAGGCATAGCTAACAATGCTTTTAGTTTTTTTAAAACTATAATCGCTCCTAAAGACTCAGGTTTTTTTATTTGTTTTTTAGCATCACCAAGTAAGAGATAAGCTAACATTATAGTATTAATTACAGTTAATACCCAAAGGCTTGCCCTCCATCCAAATAATTCCAAAATATGGCTTGAGAAAATTGGTGACGTTACGCTTGATATAATCATAATAATATAGCAAATTGCAAAAAAACGTTCCGTATTAATAATGGATGATAACAATCCAAATATACGCATATGAGTATTGTTGTTAAATGTAGAAATAACAACTGCGCCAATTAATGAAAGAGCGCCGCCACAACCAATACCAACTAGAAACCTAGCAACCAATAAATGTAGCGCTTTAAAACCAATACAAAATATTATATTTCCTATAAGTAACGTTAATAAAGACAAACACAATACTTTATGAACACCGAGTAGATTGGCGAGATTTCCAAGTATGAGTGTACCTATAATTGATCCCACAAAAAAAACAACTAATAAATATTGTGATTTATCTGGATGTAAAAACAGTTCATGTGAAATTGAAGGAAGTACAGGTAGAATAATAACTTGTGCGGCTTCTGCTATAAAAACTACGCTTAATAAGACAAACATTAAAGATATTTTAGTGGTATTAGTCTTCATATTGTTAACAACTCTAATAAATTTGTAACAGTTAAATCAGATTGAGAAGATAAATTAATTAAAAAAGAATCATTCTTCAACCAAATAGCTGTCATATTGGCAGCCTTAGCTGCTTTTATGTCATTTAAGCTATCACCAACATACGCCATACTTTCATGAGAAATATTTAATTTTTTAGCTGCATATAAAAGCATTTCAGGATCTGGCTTAGGAGTATGAATATTATCAACCGTAACAAAAGGATCTGTTTTTTTTATCCAACTTGGCAAATAATGTCTATTAACTTGTACACGGTTAGTTACTATCCCAAAAGGTGTTTTATTGCGATATAAATTTTCAATTAACTCTTTAGAGCCAGGATAAATGCGTGCATTGCTAAACATTTTCTCGAAATAATGCTGCTCAAAATCTTTGAGCCACGATTCTCTAAATGATATGCTAGCTTTATCGCATAAATGATTTAAGATATTTCTACCGCCTTGACCACATCTCATAACTATATCTTGCTTACAAATCTGCTCTCTTAACGATATAGATTGAGTAGCATTAATACTTTTAATAATTGTTTCTGAGTCTTCCAAGATGGTGCCATCTAAGTCAATTAACAACCCTGAAAATCTAATCACTCGAGTATACCCTTGTAACATTGGTAAGTTAGTTTTGCGACTTCTTCCCAATTCAATATTTGCGAGTCGATTTCTTGTTTAATAACTTTTTGTGTTGTTTTATTTGAGTCCAGTAAAAATAAATTAATAAGATTAGAAAAATCTTGAGGAGGCATATTTATTGGGCATAATTGTCCAGCAGAGTTATTAGCTAGAACCTCACAAATTCCCCCTGTAGCTCTAGCAATAACGGGCGTCCCACAACAAATACTTTCAGCAACTGTTAGGCCAAAAGGCTCATATTGCGCTGTTGATATGAACAAATCTGCTTTATTATAGAGCCCAGCCAAAACATTTATTGGTATTTTATCACTAATCCAAATTATATTTTTTGTCTTACTTAAACTATTTAGAGATCTTTTAATTTCATTTTCCAAGGATTTAGTATCAGCTGAGTTAAGGACAAGAACAACCTGCCAATCTTCATCTAAATATTTCAGTACATCAAGCAGATAATCTATTCCTTTTTGTTTAGTTATACGACTTGCGGTTAAAATGGTAGGCTTATGTAGATCTATTCCAAAATTTAAACAAATTTTTTCATAAGGAACATTTGAATTAAAGCAAGACCTATCTACACCATTTGGAATAACCTCTACTTTGTTATCAGAAATATTATAAGCTTCGATAATATCTTTCTTACAGGCATTTGAAACAGCGATAATCTTATCCGCATGATCACACATTGTTTGCTCAATCCAGCAACTATATTCATATGCCGAGCCTAACTGTTCTTTTTTCCATTGACGACACTTTTCAACAGAATGAAAAGTTGCGACACATTTTTTTCCCAAGATTTTCTTTGCAAGAATTCCTGATAGAAAACTATACCAAGTATGACAGTGAACTATATCTGTACTTAAGTCAAAACCAGAAAGTAAATTTATATTTTCTATTAGCATATCACTTACTGATGACAGATTTTGCGGCCAATGACGAAAAGAGTCCTGTAATGAAAGTGCGCCATCAAAGTATTTAACATCTACTGAAATGTGGTTTTTAAGACTATCTGCTAGAGCAGTAACATGTGTTCCTGCACCACCATAATTATTCTTTCCATATTCCTTAGTAAAAATAGTCGTTTTAATATTCTTCTCCAGATATAAGAAAGACATATATTTAACAATAGCTATATACCTAATAAAACTCAATCTTCATCTAATATTATTCAGTATATAGCAGTTATCTTTGAGATATTTTTGATAAAGATAAGTACAAACTTTAAATATGGTGGTTTTAGTTCTTTGTGCTAACCTTAAAAAGTAGATTAAAGTTTTTAAGGCTTTTCATAATCTATGTTTTATATTCATAGTGCTCATATCATTTGCAAAAAAATACAGACAAACCTCTGGCTAAAAAGAATGAGTTAACCGGAGGTTGTAATAAGGTAAATATGATAAAACAAAGAAAAGGTATAGTTTTAGCCGGTGGGTTAGGTACTCGGTTATATCCAATTACCTTAAATATCTCTAAACAGATGCTACCTATTTATGACAAACCAATGGTGTTTTATCCTATTTCTGTCTTAATGCTAGCAGGCATTAGAGAAATACTGATTATATCAACCCCCAGGGATCTTCCTATTTACCAGAATCTGCTTGGTGACGGTAGCAAATATGGGGTGGAATTTAGTTACATTGAGCAACCATCACCAGATGGTTTAGCACAAGCATTTATACTTGGTGAAAGTTTTATTAATCAAGATAATTGTTGCCTTATTCTTGGTGATAACGTTTTTTACGGCCCAAATTTTAGTGATATATTAAAAAGAGCCTCTGCTAAAACAGATGGCGCGACTATTTTTGGTTATCATGTTGCAGATCCTTATAGATTTGGCGTTGTAGAGCTTAATTCTCAAGGCAAAGTAATATCCATTGAAGAAAAGCCTGCCAAACCAAAATCAAATTATGTAATAACAGGTCTTTATTTCTACGACAATCATGTTATTGATATAGCAAAAAATCTAAAACCATCTGCTCGTGGTGAACTAGAAATAACCGATGTTAATAAAATATATCTGAACGAAAATTTTCTTGAGATTGAGTTACTTGGTAGGGATAATACCTGGCTTGATACAGGGACTCATGAGACTCTGTTAGAAGCAAGCCAATTTATGCATACTTTAGAAAAAAGACAAGGGCTCAAAGTCGCATGTCTTGAAGAAGTTGCATACCGCTCAGGATGGATTACAAGTAATCAGCTAGAATCCCAAACCGATCAATATCGAAATACCCCTTTTGGCGATTATTTACATAAAATTCTAAAAGAATCTTAAGTGAAAATTCCATTGAAAACATCAACAAGCTAAGCCCCAACGGGTCAATCTGAACAATCTAAGAATCCGTGAAAGGTATTAAAAAACTCTATTTATAGTGCCACCACTTGTCCAGTTTCAAGAGTTGCATCATCTCTTGACTCTAGCTTAGTTAACCCTTCAATTTTCCATTTCCCATTATCATTTATTATTTGACAGTTCATATCCTTGCAACATGCATTAAGATGCTGCCATGGAGTAGGATAAAGTACAAAAGCTGTAACACTTGTGATTGATAAAGTAAAATATAAATTTGAAAACCCAATAATTAGAGGTAGTATTTGTCCATAAATAAATCCAGGAATTATACATGACACGCTAGTAGCCAAAAAAAGACCTATTAGAAAGTACATTGGGAGTAGATTTAATCTTCTCTGACTATGATCTTGTTCTAAATCAGAAAGAAATTTGTTGTTGTTAATATGTTCAAAAAAGTTATTTAAAAATATTTCCGGACGTATAGTACTTGTAGTTAAATCTTTATTACTTTTATTCATTTCAATAAAAATCTTAGTAATGATAATGTCCTTGTGCAAACTATCTTTTGATGCTGCTGTTTTAAAAGACCAGAATAAACTAACTAGATTCTTAGAGCGTTTTTTAATTTCAGTATTACCTTTTGCTTGACTTGATATATATTCTAGCACAGCATCTGCAACCTTTTTGTTAACTATATATATATTTTCCAGATCTTTTTTATCACTTATATTGCTTGTTTGCGCTCTTGTTAATAGTTTATTAAAAGATTTTGTTGCATCAAGAAATTCTGTTTGGGTAATCATATTAATTCCTATAAGGATATTTTGCCTAAATTATACACTTCAAGAATCTCATGTCAACACATTGTAATTGTTGTGGCGCCTCTTCATTAAATTCAAAAACCGTGATTTTGTGATTAAGATATTGTATTTTCAGTTAAACTGTATTAGGTTTAAATAATTCTATGATATTCAAGGATCTGAAGCATGGAAATTGGTTCTCTGTATAATTCAGAGTCATCTCAGTTAAAGCGCTGGCAACCTTTGGTTCATCATAAAAAGGCGGACGTTCGATTTCTTTCTATCTTGTTGCCAATCTTAGAGCATATTTTTGAGAAGTTGCGTCACTCTATACATAACATGCCTAATCTCTCAACTAAGTTTTCTGATGCTCAATTAGCAAGTCACCTACGTTCTGACGCCATTCAGATTTTTTTACCTATGATAACCAAGTGCTGCGTAATTGAAATGCACAAGCAAAGAATCACTGGTGCGTTATCAGGGGAAACATCAAAAGAACGTTTTGATGATTTTATTAAAAAGTGTTTGCTAGAATCTATGTACCAGCAACTATGGTCTACTTATCCAGTTCTGGAAAAGTGCGTTGCAACCAAGGCTTCTCATTATGAGTTGGCCATGCTTGAGTTTTTTACGCGTCTAAATGAAGATCTGCCAGCCATTGAAGCTCTGCTATTGCAACATCCTATTACTAGAATAACAAAAATCAAAGCTTCCGGTGATACTCATCGTAAATCTCGTCGAGTTCTTATAGTGAGCGTACAATCTACAGATGGGACACCTTTTAATTTTGTATACAAACCTCGTAGTCTATCTAATGAGAAGTATTTCGGTGAACTCTGCAAATGGTATAATCAAATTCAATCATCTCGCCCAATTAAAAATCCAAGACTTATTATCCATAAAACTTATGGCTACTGTGAGTTTATAAACTATGACACATGCCAAAAAGAGAGTGATATTAATGACTTCTATCGTTCTCTAGGTGAGATAACGGCATTATTACTGCTGATTAATGGTATAGATATTCATCAAGAAAACATCATTGCTAATGGCAAGAACCCTGTACTGATTGATATGGAATGCATCATGACTCCGGTTCTTGTAGCTAATGAACACAACTATCCTAATGTAGGGCAAAGCTTTATTTTGCCTAAAAAAACCAATATCACTAAAAAAAGCAAAGGTATTGATATCTCAGCTCTCAGTGATAATAATAACCAAAAGTTCTTTCGTAAAATACCTTGCTGGCATAAACCTGGCACCGATGAAATGTATTTGGTTAAAGAAGAGAAAGAGTTTAAAACTCAAGGTAATACTCCTCGTATTAAGAATAAAAGGGCCAAGCCAATTTATTCTTACCAAAATGAATTTACCTTAGGGTTTAAAGAAGCCTATGAGATTTTGTTGGCAAATCGTGATTATTTACTTTCTATGCAGTCTCCACTGTTTCAAGAAGAGCCGATTATTACAAGGTCTTTATTTAGAAGTACTAGTGAATATGCAATGGTATTGAATGAAAGTTATCATCCACTACTTCTTAGTGATGCAACTGAGTATGCAAAACATATAAATGAACTAAATGATATTCTAGTTTACCGCCCGTACTATAAAAACATTATCAAAGCCGAGATTTCAGATGTTTTAAACGGTGATATTCCTTATTTTGAGGCACGCTCCAATGAAAAATCTGTTTATGATAGTAAACGTAATCTTGTTCCAGTCGACATTGTCTTAAGTGGTGAAGAGCAATGTATGCGGATGCTTAAGGCCTTATCTGAAAATGATTTAAAAACGCAATGCCAACTTATTGAATTTAGTTTCACAGCTTACAAGTGGAATAAAAAAAATATAAATAGGATACAAAATAAATCACTCCCCAATGCGGACCAGCCGGCAAATAATCAAGACATACTTAAATGTTTGTTTGATAGAGCGACAGTTTCAGAAGACTTTATAAGTTGGTCACAATTGTCGTTTGATGAGCACCAGTCGTGGGTGGGTGATTTATTAGGTCTTAGTTTTTACAACGGGACTATGGGAATTGCATTTATGCTCTCTTATTGGGATAGATTTTATAGTTGTAATAAATGCAAAAATATGACAGAGAAAATTCTTGAGTCATGTTATAAAATTTTACTTAATCATCCATCCATTGGGCTGGGACTTAATGGCAATGCTGGTTTACTGTATGCAGCGCATCATATTAACCAATGTGGTTATCCACTTGCTGGAGACATTACCAAATTACTTATTAAAAACAGCGCAATAATTCCTAGTCATCATGATGAAATTTATGATGTTCTGGGTGGTATTTCGCATGAAATAACCACATTACTACACTTTTCAAAAGACTATGATATTGATGAGTGCATAATTCATGACAAAATGGACTATTTAAAGGACAAGTGTCCTAACCCCGCCACCTTTGGGCATGATGAAGACAGTCATTTCCCAAGCGGCGAACCTCATCCACCTATTCTCAGCTACGCGCACGGTATTGCCGGTGCTGCTATTGCGTTTTCACGTTATGCTAAGTTTTTCAATGATGATTTCTCTAAGCAATGGGTATTGCAAACGGCAGATTTACTTGATTATTATTTTGATAAGTCGCAAGGGTTCTGGCCTGACATGCGTATGGCTCACAATGTGGATTCGTTATCTGAACTTCGCGCACAACCACCAGCTTGGTGCGGTGGTCATATTGGGATTGGTTTATTTTACCTTGAATGTTACGAGCAATGGCCAGAGCTTAAAGAGAGAGCTTTTGAACGACTGAATAATTGCATTGATATCTCGATGAGTATAGCGAATAAAAAGAGCATGCTACCTAACCTATGTTGTGGGTTCTATGGTGATTTAGATTTCTTGCATGAACTGAGTCGCAGACTCCCAAAAGTGGCATTGAATCCAACTCAAGACATAATACAGCGATTAACTGCAAAGCTAGATGCTCGCCAATTTGAACCAAATTTTATTTCTTTATTTCGAGGTATCCCAAGTTATTTATATTGTCAGTTACGCGCACATCAACCACAAGAAATGCCATCTGCTATCTTTTGGTAGGGTTGTTTGAAATTTGAAGTATCAGGATTTTGTTACTACCTCACTTCTGCGGTATAATTTTTCATTAATCATTCGTGAGGTAGTATATAATTTCACTTATTTACAATAAGCGTCCCTAGTAAGCTTATCGGAGTGTATATCCGTTTTTAAATGATATGGTTCTCCTACCAAAGCAATCATCTGTTCGCGAGTCATATCTTTCTCCTTTTTAATTTATTATTCCGTAACATTATAATAATAGTACTAATTTTAAACTACATCCAGTATTGGGGATTTTTTTAGCACAAAAGGCCCAGGAATGCTTTTTTAATATTCAATTTAACAGACGAAAAAACTCTTTTGTTATTTCCTCTTTACAGCTTAATATGTTCTGATGATTACATTCTAATAGAATAATCCGCAATTTTTTTTCTATCTGTCACTCATGTTACGCACCAATGTCGAAATTAACCATTTAAAGTATAAAAATATCAATCAATGGTGCGAAATATAAGTTAAAAGAGGTTATAATTGTATTTTAGTTAATGTTTTTGTGGTTTTATTCCAATTTGTCAACTCACCACCAAAAATGTGCTACTTTAGATTAATCTGGTTATCGGTGCTAATATTATGGTTATTTACGAAGTTAATTTAAAAATAAACAACGAAGTTTTCACACAATTTATGCAGTGGCTTTCTCTGCATGTTGAAGAAGTTTTAAGGTTTCCTGGTTTTGTTAAGGCATTACACTTAAGAAATTTTGATGAAGATAATAATATTACTAAAAATATCACAATTCAGTATTTTCTAAATTCTCCAAAAAGTTTGGACAATTATTTTGAAAAATATGCCGAAACGATGCGAGAAAAAGGAATTAGTAAGTTTCCTAATCAATTTGTTGCTACTCGCCGAATCCTAGAAGTACAAGAAGAGATTATAGCCGACGGATAATATAATCTGAGGACCAAGGGATTGGCGCAACAACTTTTTCTGCAGAAAGAGTTTAAATCGGATACAGCTCTTAGATCTCTGTCAGTCTGTAATCTGCCATTGAGTGTCAAAGTCAAAGAAAATCTCATAGTTACGGGAAAAATTTTTTACTAATCTAGGGTTTCCTCCTGTATATTTTTATCCCTATAACTAGGTCCATTAATTTTAAATATAGTTGCGTGATGCACGATTATATCTAAGATTGCTTGAGCCATGATATTGTCAGTAAATATATTACCCCATTGTTCAAAGGTTTTATTAGCTGGAGAATTAAAATTTACAGCAACTACGGGACTTGACCCTGAGGGATCCTCACAAAAATCAATCATATTTGTTGGTTTCTTTTTGGGCTTGAATGGTGCATTGATAAAGCATAATTAATAATATTTCAAACTGTTTAACTGTTATAAAAATTTGTTTTTCCAAAGCTCTTCTACCCA
>JARGPO010000089.1 GCA_029213075.1 Legionellaceae bacterium
TGGGTAGAAGAGCTTTGGAAAAACAAATTTTTATAACAGTTAAACAGTTTGAAATATTATTAATTATGCTTTATCAATGCACCATTCAAGCCCAAAAAGAAACCAACAAATATGATTGATTTTTGTGAGGATCCCTCAGGGCTTGTCCGGGTGGTCTAAAAAACATGATTAGGCATGTAGATTAAACCATAATATTAAATCGTGGCAACTACGATATCATCTGCACGATTATGGAAAGAATTATCAAGATCGTCAACTTCATGATTATTCTTGAGGATATTTTCAAATTCCAGTAAATCATCCAAAGTGTCAAATCTTCTCGATACAATATCTTCTTGTGGAATTCGTCTTTTAACTATACTCTCTTCTAGCTCGAATAGTTTCAGATTCTTTCTTTCCAATTCTATATCATAAGAATAATCTATAAACTCGTTACCAAGCCTATCGCTATCTGAAGAAACACTACTTTCAGGAGTGTTTCCCATGTGCATAAATGAAAATACCCCCCCCATAAAGCTACCTCTACGATCTCTAGATTTTTTCTTTGGAGCATCATCTTTCTTCTCTTCAATAACAGAATCATTAGCAGCAGAAGTTCGTTGCAATTCTTCTAAGCCTGCAATTTTATTTCGAGCTTCCTCTATCCTATCTTTAATACTAAATAAATCTTCACGATAACTGTTAGCTTGTTCATCAACAATAAAACCTTCAAGAATTTCTTTATCTTTTATAGCGCTAGCTTTAATTACAACATCATAATAATAATTTCCACAAGAGCTACCAACCAGAATCTCAAGTTTGCCCACACCTAATAATCGTTGGAAACTAGCTTCTTTATTATCTAAAAACATTTTTAAACAAGGCAAACTTATTCCTGGGTTATCTGCTTTTATCTTATCTCTTATTTGCGTTACTTTTTGAATTAATAGACCAATAGGCTCTACATTGTATAACTTACTAACCAAAGCACCTGTTAACGTTTGAGATAGAAACTTATTACCATAATCAACTCTAGCACGATGCAAGTGGCATAAAAGCTCATCAAACACAGCCAAGCTATTGTTTCCAGATTTAATACTTTTAAATTTTTCTACAAAATTGTTCCAGTCGGAAATAGTTCTATTATGTGCTTCTACATCTTTTTCTTGCCTATTTGTTACCGCAGGGTTTTCTGCTATATACTGGCCAAACCTATCTAACGCTCCAACTGTAATTTTCTTGTTTGGTGCATGTTCTTTTAAATTTGCAAGTACCTTTTCGCAAGTTTCATCAAATTGACTATCAGGCAAGTAGGTCTGAAAATAACCCTCGCAAGTGCCTTCTTCAAGTTTTTTATTTAAAAGTCGAGCATAGTCATCATTATTATCAGTTAAATATTCAAATGAGGCTAAGCTCTCATCAATATACAGTTTCAAATCTTTTGTTCCAAAGAAATAACTTAAAAAAGGAAAGTAAGAGTGCTGTTGATCTAAGATCAATTTATACTTATTTAGCTCTTTATATAGCTGTAAGCTCTGAGTGACTCTATCTTCCTCATCATCGGCCTTCACAACATTTCCAGCCAATTTAATTAAAACCTTATAAGCATCAGATACTATCAATGGTTTTATACCAAAGAAATACCAAGTTTTATTCACCACAGCCAAGTTAATAATTAAACTCTTAGATACATTCATCAGCATAGAGCACATGTATTTATTATTAACCTTACTAGCTATATCTCGAACTTCCCGAGCAATCCCAGATACTTTTTGTCTGCGAACTATACTTCTTTGCTCCATAATATCTTCAGAATTATCATCAGATTCATCTACAGTTGAATCATCACTATCTTCTAAAAACTTTTCAAAACCCTCACCCTTAAACCAAGCTGGAATAAAATCTTTAATATTATTATATAGTTTTATACACTCCTTGGCCGCAGGATATATACGAACGACATCCCTATACTCATTGTAAATATTTTGATCATTTAATTTTGCAAATAATCTATGTAAGTTAGATGGAATATCTAGTTTACTATCAAATTCTCCAAGCTCCGGATATTCTAAAAATATAGATTTTAAACGTTTCTCGGCATATTCATATAGTAACTCTTTTTTACCATCATCCAAAGATTCGTCACTATAATCCTTTTTTGCTACAGCCAAATTACCATCAATATTCTCTGCAACAATTCTGTCTGTCCTATCTTGGCTAATTCTGCGGGTTCTAGTTGGATTTTTCCGATCATATTGAATCTTTAGTCTACGAGAATTAAGTTCTAATCCAATATCATCCTTTTGCAAATATTTAAGATGCACGCCCTGTTCTTCAGAATTAATACTCTCCCCAATTAAGCCCTTCATCTTAACTATAAAAACTCTATTCCAAGACTTAACTATTGTGTTCTCATACGACTTTATATCTTTACTTGTTTCACCCTTTGATTTTTCTTCTATCTCACGCCTAACATCACGCATCTCTTTAATTAGCTCGGCTCTTAATAACCATAGGTCCTTTTCAAGATCACTATCAAGCGGCATGTTCATTAATAAAACACTACGCCAAGCATTGAACTGATTAAAAATAACCTGGTTTACATCATCCAGTTCTTGCTCATAGTAACGCTCTCTACTTATCCCCAAATTAAATAACTCTTGTCTTTTTGTAACTTGCTTCTCTTTATTATCAAAACTTAAACCAAAAATTCGGCTAAAAAGATCATAACTGTAGCAGCTATCACTTGGTGTAATAGACAAATACTTTCCTTTTTTACCTTTTCGAGCGCTTCTTCCTTTCTTTTGACCAGCCATTCTCTCATTTCCAGGACAAGCATCTATGACATACAAGCCCTCTGGGTGTGTTGGAGAATAATCAACGCCTCGACCAAGAAAAGTTGGCCCAACTGTTATCATATTTGGACTATCTGCCCTAGATATTTTATCATCACGTTCTGATTCAGGCTCTGTACCATTTATTTCTTGAACTCTATCTCGACCAAACTGTTTAACTAATTTTTTATATATGTCTGATACTCTATCCGCATCGACCATAACTAAAACAGGCTGATTTTCCTGGGTTTCCACTCTATGTTCTTTATGCCCACCCACAATACTTAATAAATATTTAAAAGCATCAACTATGTTTATAATCAGCTTTAAAACAAATGATGGAATATATGTGTCTTCATAACCATTAAATCTAATTGCATTAATAATCGCTTCGTCATGCATCTTACTTGAAGTTGTCAGTTGCGGTGGCAAAACCTTTCTATTTACAGGGTTATGCGGTGGCATCTGCGTTGCTGGCAAACGCTGCTCAATTAATTCACTATGATTACCTAAAGTTGCTGATAAACCAATCCTATATTTAAATATATTTGTCAGACCTTTACTAGAAATACTTGCAAGACAAATAGGCTCAATTTCCACAGGAAATGATACGGTTCCGTCTCCATTGTGATTTAGCTTTTCATGTAAAAACTGCTGAATACCATCAGGAGTTAAATTACCCCAAACTGGAGACCCATCTACTTTAGCTAATGGCACAGCCACCGCTTTATCTAAGTACTCACCTGTTTTTGGATCTTTATCTATAACCCTAAAGTCCTGAGTTTCTATTACAGTATGAGCAATCGCAGCACTATTCAAATAACCCTTAAGTCTTGAAGACCAGGCGCGAACTTGTCGCCTAGCATCTAGTACATTTTTTTGGATATTTGCTTGCTCATAAAGATAGCGCTCTAGATTACGCGCGTCCGCTTCAACATCAGGTGCTTCCTGACCATCCTTTTTTTCAATTTGAGTATATTGATCGCTTTCTACAAATCTATTTATTTGCTCTATCATCCAAACTGGTGATAGTTCTAAGGTCATCTCTTCACTCTCATCTGGAATAACTAGTGTTCTTTGCACTAAATCATCTAGCTTACTATCGTGCTCATCTGTGACTGCACAAAGAGGATAAACCTTGCCATCAATATCTGTATTTAGCGTTATTCCTTGTAACAAATGTTCCGAACAATAATTATCAATAGTGCTAGTTGTTCCATAAGTAATACCACCAACAACATGTTTGGAATTAGGATTTGCAGTATCTAACATTGCCGATTCAAAACCTAGCGTCTTGAAAAAACGGGCATTATGTTTTTTATGATAATCTTGATACACCAAGTTTTCACTGGAAGTTGGTACGAAAACAGTACATCCTTTTGCACACATTAACGCAGAATATAAAGCCGTAGTTACACTTTTACCTTCACTTGTATTAATTTCTATTAACTGACTACTAGGATTATCTAGCGCATTAATAATTGTTAACATTTGCGTTGAATTTGGCAAAATACCTGTGCTTCTATAATATTGCTCACGCATAACCGCAATTAACTGCAAAGCAAGATAACGATTATCTGGATGTGATAAATATTGCTCTGATCCACGTATTTTTTCTAGAGCAAGAAAGCCTTGTTTTATCCTTACAGAAAGTTCATTTAATTGTTTTCTGGTTGCTTTTCGAAGATTTATTTTATCCTGACCACCTATCAATATAGGTTGTTGCTTGTCATCTTTTGGTTGAAGAGAAACCTCCCCCTTACCAATCTTATTTACATAAGCAAAATCCTGAACTAATTTCTCTTGCTCTTGATAGGTTAAATACTGACCGTTAATCAGATTTTTAATCCCACCAACAACACGAGCAACCTTATCTGTTGCAAAATTAGGAGCCATTTTCTGCTTGTTTTTTTCTCCATAAGGATGTAGATCAAATTCAGCTCGATAAGCCTTTAAACTATCAGCATCTTCTTGTAGTTCTAAAATAAAGATATCTACATCTGGGTATGGTGGGCTTTCAAACAAAACATCAACAATATCGGCAAGATAGTCTGCATGCTTTTCCAAACCAGCCATAATTTTTTTTATATCATCAAGACTTAAATCTTTTTTCCTTCTATCCCCAGATAATGCTGCAAATATTTTTGACCATTGAGTAATAATTTCAGGACTATATCCTTCTAACATTTCTGCAATTTCAATATATCTAGCAACACTTTCAAAGTCAGGCAATGACTTTAATAATGGCGTAAGAAGACTGCCGACATTATTTTCAGAAAATTTCTCTAATAAACCTGTGGTTTTGTTAATAAATTCTGCACTTAAATCAGCACGCCCACTTATCTTTTCTTGATTGGTTAAAGTAATTATTCTTACAAAATTATCAATAAATTGCTTATCGCCACTTTTACAACTATCTTCTACTGCCATTAGCGCATCTAGAGGAAATCGTGCATCTTGCTTTAAATTGTTTTCCACTGACATCTCAAAAAACAAATCCAGGCTCTCAGGAGATAAATGGATTTTGCGTGAATATAAAAGATCAATTGAGGCTATTACATTATTAAAACGGGAAGCCGCTACAGGCGGCTCATCCTCACTACCTAGTTGACGATTTATATACACCAAAGCCTTTTTAAATGATAAATTACGCTCATCATTAACATCTCTATCTCGAAAAGTTTGTAGTAGAGTACTTGTTAGTCTAGATAATTGAGCGAAGTTAATCTTTTTAGATAATTTTATTAAAATACTAAAACAATTATCATACTCACGCTGATCTTCACATTTAAAGGTATTTAGTTCTTTAGCAAATCTAGTTAGATTTTGGAGTCTTGCTCCATACTCTTTTAAATAATCACCTAACAATATTGATGGATGAATTCCAATAGAATGTAGTTTCTTTAAATCACGGTGAATTTTTCTACCTGTAACGTTGGTAATTAACTGACACTCATCTTCTGATGCTTGCCGAACGTCATCTGATCTAATAATATTTTTGAGGTTATCATAATCATCAGCAAGATTACTAATCTTGCTTACTGTCTTAGATAGATGATCAAAATAATACAAGTCATGCTTAAATAATATTACCGCGTCTTGTTTTATTGATGATGTTCTTACCGCATCATATAATTTATCAGATGTAGGCTTACCTTCAATTTTGGAATGTGAGAGTTTAATTAAGCAACAACCATCTCTTCCGACGGGCTTATAAGTATCATTACATTCTGAACGAATATATTCATGAACTTCTGTATCAAGATCACTGTTAGGCAACAATTCTTCACAAGTTTTACTTTGTTGGCTAACATAAAACAACTTCCCATTATACGAAATAATTGCATCTGCAGATTTTACTTGTTCGCTTATCTTATTAAATGGTGTTTTTAAAGGATTCTCATTCGTTTTTAAAAACCCAAATCCGATTGCACCACTAGTTTGCTGCATATAGTTATTTAAATATTTTTTAAAATCTTCATCTTTAGATTCAATCGATGTAACAGTATCTTGAATTTTTTTGGAAAAACTCTCGTTTAACGTATGTCCCATAAAAACAGATAAACAAAATATGGAAAAATATTTATTTAGTGAATCCTTCAGATGTCCTTGAATTATACCAGCACTACACAATCCCAATACAAACACTTGAACCGCTCGTATAATAATACTACCTGCAATAGTAGTACTAGTACTCAGCTGTTCACGTAAGGAGTTAAGAATATCATTTGGTTTATCTAGGCAACCTAACAAAAAATCCTCATCAGGAGAATCTTTCTTAAGCTCATCACACAACAACCTAAGTATATCAACTGTTTCATCAAGTTTAGATATAGTAAGTTTGGCCGAATCAGAACCACCTAGACTAGATACTAGTCTATTACGATAACCTCCAAAATAACTACTTTTATTATTAGGATCCGTATCACAAAAAACTTTTAGTGTAAATTCATCGACAAAAACTCCAAATGCGCCAACTAAATCTAACTCATCTGATTTTGTAAGACTTCTACCAAATCTTATTGATTTTGAATCTGCCGATTCCTCTTTTAGCTGTGCAGCTATATTGGATGTGTGTGTAGTCGTAACTAATTTAAAAATCGAAGAAATATTATCCGCAATCTCTTTGCTAACTGTCTTAGATTTTTTGAAAGCATCGAAAAATTTTTGTAGTGAACACTCAGGATTTTGTAAAATTGTCTCAAAAGGAAGCAGTACAAGAACTTTAACAACTTCTTCTCTCAAATTTTCTTTTTTAGTGTCTGTATATTTTCTTTCTGGATCAAGTCTTTCCAAAAGTTCAGTATAAATAACCTCTTCAAAAGACATTTTTACCGATTTATCTATATTAGAGACTAATACATTTTCTAATATTGCAAATGTCAAAAATCCATCTGAGGCTGAGACATTGATATCACACAATTTTTCTAATATTGGTTTATATATTTCTGCCGAAAGTCCTTTTAAATTAGAGACGAGTCTCTGAACATTTTCCGCATAATCCCCTTCTGTATCAACAACCAATGATAATACTTTCCCTATTAATTTTTGAGATTCTTCATCAAAATGTCTATCATTCAATATCTGATTATGAACTGACGCCAGCTTATTTATAGAATCCAGAAAATCAATTACTGGAATTTTTATCTCTGCAGCTACTGAGTTATCACTTTCAGAACCACTACTTACAGAATTTTCTTCAAGAACATTCTGCTCACGTGCCAAATGATATTCAAGCGATGAATCATCACTTTTTTCTTCAGAGTGGGTATCTGAAACTTGTGAAGAGACGCTCTTTGTCTTAGTTAGTAATTGCTTATAATTATCAAAGATATCATGCGCCGTGTCCCCATAACCCTCTATTATCCCAAATAATTGATTGATTATTTCAACCCCAGTACCATTATCTGGATTAACAGTTAAATTTAACAGGCTTGCTATCTCAGTGAGTGTTGGACACGTATCTGCATTTAAATTAGCCATATGAATAGCTTCTATAATATCAGGTACTGTGGTCTCCGACCTACTTGCAAAATCTCTAACTGATTCCAAAAATACAGACAATTCTGCAAATGGTTGCTTAGTTTGCATTGATGCTCGTCGACCAGAACAAGCCATAGCGGATATATATAATAAAGAAGACTTTGATTGAATGTCTAGTTCTGTATAGTAGTCTCGGCTTATATCAAACTCAGAATATCCAAAAACAGAAGAAAGCTGCGAGTCATCAAGTTCTGCTATTGTTGTATAATTTCCCCTTGGAAATAAAGCGTTTAAAACACTTGGAATCTTATCATTTAATTCTTTAACATCACCAATAGGAGGCATCAGTAGCTTTAAAGAAACCGGTTGCTTAGTTGATGGATTTAGAACGCATATATAGCCACTTATTCTACCTTTTGGTAATTTAAAATTAGGATCATCTGTTACATAAAACCCTATTTTTCTCTCTTGTTTATAAAGATTTAAACTTAGTGAGTCAACTACATCAGAAATTTTTGTATAATTACTAAATTTAAAATCATTAGTATATCCTTTGCTTAAATCTGTAACCCTACGATAATAAAAACTTTTAATCGCATCATAATCAAAATCTGCATTAGGAAATTTATATAGGCCGTCCATCTGCATTACATCAGAAAATAACTTATCATCACTCATTGAATAAGATAGCTTTTCAGACCCATCCTCTCTCCTCTGAATAACTGCAAACTCAGGGCTTAAGCGATGAAGACTAGATATAAACTGAAAATGTTCGTATTTGCTCGCAAAGTAGGCACCCATCGGACTAATATCTAATCCATCTAGATTATCTAGTTGTAATTTACGAGGACCACCTGCAATTATTTGTCTTACGCATTCAAGAGCCACCTGCATATTTATAGGTTTTTCTATATCAAATGGAAATGTTTGCGGTAGGCCATTACCTTTTTCTAGAGCCGTAATCTCTGTTTTAAAAGATTCAAAAGCACCAAATAACTCATTAAAATCTACGTCTGCTCCAGATTTTTGATGCATTTTTACTAAGTTCTTCCACCAAATTTTTTCTGGTCCAGTAAATTTGGCAAGAATAGATAATTTATCTATTCCTTCTTGAGTTGCAAACTGTAAGTAATTATTTGGTGATTTTAAAAAGAACTCAAGCAAGCTTAAGTCCATGCTATTTATTTGCTTGAGTAATATAGCAAGACCTTCATAATCAGCTGATGCAGTAACATTTAACAAACCAATTAATACATTGCGATCAAGACTCGCTCCTAGCCTTCCCTTAAAGATATTAAGTTCTGATTTAATATATTGAAACAACTGCCTATTATCTTGACAACGCTCAATGATCTTATCAAAATCCCTAGCTAAAGCGAGGATATCTTTATTATTTTCAATACCTATGATTGACTTTATTTTTACACTAACAACCGGATCATCTGGCCACTTATTTTCATAACTCTGTAATGAAGTCTCAAATATTGGTTTATCTAGGGCTAGAGTATACTTGTTGATATCTTCTTCTGCTGGGTTGTCTACCAACTGTAAAACGTACTGTTGAGAACTAGGAATATAGAAATATCCTATTCTTTGTTTAATGTTGCCGTTTTCATCCAATATAACCGGAAGATTATCTTTTACTAAACCAAAAGATAATTGCTTATAATTACGAATACGAAGCAGTATTTCCATTACACTAAGATCGATGGCTGTAATTACTTTGCTTTTATCATTAACCTTATTAGTGTTGGCGCCAACAAGATTATCCCATATTTGCTCAGGGCTCACTGCTCCTTCTAGTATAAGAGAACAAGCTGCCCTTAACTTTTCACCAATATTTTCTCTAGTAATTGGCATAAAGTTACTTTCTGTTATTTTAGTTACAGATGAGCTAGATGCTACAATTGTAGTATCATCAATTGTTAGAACTTTTGTTTTTTTAGTAGAAATAGGTAAAACTTTTTGGCACTGCTGAGGAACAGTAATATCTGTATTACCATGTACCATATCAATTTTGGCTGGACTAATTATGACTTCTTTAGCCGCTCCAGATGTCCTAGCACTTTTAAGTGATTTAATCTGGCGCGCCATTTGCGAACTAAACTGGATACGATCATATTCGAATAATGGAGTAAGTTGACTATTTACTTTTGTTACAAGTTTCAATTTGCAAGGTAGAGGAGGGGTTAATCTACTAATGATTTCATAAAAATTTCTAAGATTTTCATCTGTATATTCAGTACAAACTAATGTCACATGCCCCAATGAGTGGTTGTTTCGTAACTTTTGAAGCAGCTCATTTAGTTTTTCTTCATTATTAAGATCAAAACCTGAACCTGAGTAATTTATGTTCATTAAAACCCTCACCAAAAGAATGCGTTCAATTTTCAGTCAGCTAATTATATCAAAGTCCAACAACAATTGCATCTTTTTTTTGCAAAAACTGTGTTGTTTATGAGCTTGATGGTAAGGTGGGAGGAGAGATCACGTTATAATCTCTCAAATCATATTTTTATTTAACAATAAGCTTTTAGCATTAGGATCAACCGAGTAGGTCTGTAGAATATCATTAACTAGCTCATCTATAACACCAAGCGTTGCTTCTTCTTCAATAAACACCCCTTCCTCTTTCATGGCATTTAATCTTTCAGAAATTTCTTTGGTCACAGTACCGTTTGGGTATAGATTAGCTAAGAACCTTCTAGTCTCTGTTGGGCCAATCTGTCGATATAATTGGTTTCTAACCGATGCATCTTCAGCTGTAGTACTAAACGCCCATAATTCAATAGGACCTAGGGTTAAGGTTAATAACTGTATGTTTATTCCGCTCTTCGTTGCAAACTGAGCTAGAAAAGTTGCACCACCATGTCTTGGGCCATGTACTCTGGTTCGAAGTGCTGTTTTTGCAGTTTCCGACAGGCCAAATATCTTACATGTTTTTTCAATAGTCTGCGCAGGTCCTGCATCCATTATGTATATAGATGTTGCAAAATCAACCATGACCGAGTCAAAATCTTCAATCGACTGTGAAAGCAGAGATATTTGCACGTTCCACTTTCTACCTTCGCGCATATCAACAATAACTTGCTCACGAACAGCTGCAGATTTAGCTGTGCGATGGAACTCATCGTAAATAATTCGTTTTGGATCTTCACGAATTTCTATAACACGCTTCTTATGATAAGGACGATATTGCTCTGGTACATTATTCATGCTTTCTTCGGTTAAATAATAATGTCTGGCCAAAATATATCTTGCCAACATATACATAACCGATGTTTGCCTATCTGCAGCATCACCACCACTTTTAGCAACTTCATCTAAATCTAATGACACAACTCTCGCATCACCAATATCAAAAGCCGTTACCCTAGATAAAATAGGATACTCACGCACAGCTCCCGAAATCATTCTTGAAAAAGAGTTAATCAGCGACTCACCTGTTGGAGCCGTTACTTTTTCATATAAGTCTTCAATAGATGGAGTTCGACAAATCGAGGCCGCATCGGCGAGCAATGGCATTGCATATCTTTGTGCAAGCATAGCTTCATGAACAAAACCTGCCGAATACAACGAATCGGTAACCTCCCACCACGTGCTTTTTGAATCTCGTACGAAACCTATTTCTTCTAAAATACTATCTAAAAATTCTTCTACACCAGTTGTATATGGTACGGGCTTACCTTCATCAGAAACGCTTTTATAAAGCTCATCAACTACCATACCAACTAAATCTGGCATACCATCATATGGTTTAGGAGAACCAAGAGGAGTTGTTAACAAAGTTAAAAAGTTAACTAAAAATGACCTCTCATTTGCTGTTGGCGCACGACATCCAAGTTGGGTGTCAAAAGGGTTTATGGAGTAATCAGGGGTCATTCTCAAGCGATAGTACGCAACTAAATGCCTATCTTCAGTTGGTAGAGCTTCTTTTAAAAGAGATATCAAACCACTACTTGATGGACCAATATCAATAATTGCAATCCTTGGCAGCCTGGTTAAACCTGCAGACAAACAAAGAGCCAGGTTTTGAGCACTTGATAATACTGACTTACCAGACCCTGGGCGGGCATAAACTAAGTCAATCCAAGTTGTTTGCTGAGATGAACCAGGTTGAAATGGCCAAAGCTTCCCATCTGGGGATCTAAACATTAATGCGCCAACCTTCCAAGGGGATGCTGGGCGAGTAATAGGCAGCATCGTGACTACTTTTGATAATGGTGCAACTGTAGGTACTGCTGGACTATTAGTTGTAGTTGCTAACATTCCAGCAGCAAAGCCTGCAAATGGGTCACCACAGACTTCTGAGACATCAGTGCTTCCCCAACCTTGAACAGCTTTCACAAGCTCAGAGCCACGGCGCCTTAACAAAGATAACTCTCCTTCAGGAGCCCAAGTTGTAGCAATAACACGTAAGCGAACGACTGCTTCATCGGTGTTTAAGCTGACAAACTTCAATAAGTTAACCGCATCACTAATTAATCTATTTTGGGGAGAGGAAAAACTTAGTACCGAAGCTAGAAAACCTTTTAGCCTAACGGTATTTAGTGCCTCACTCTCAACAAAATATGAGATTCTCCAAGGAATATGGGTTGGCAAAATACGTGTAAATAACTGCGTGAAAGGCTTTGTGTCTTTTGGAAATAAATCAATGTAGGTTGATGTATATATTTTATTACCAACCAATATAGTTCTTCTGTCTATGGTCTCTGCATCTCTAGGAATTACTTGTTTTGCTAAAGATGGCCACAACAAATCAGATGGGTCACCATCAAAGTCATTAACTTCTCGAACAGAGATTGGATCGCCAGGTAGCGACGCTCGCCAATCATCAGCTGTATATTCAGGATCCGCCGTCATTCGAATGGCATGAACCGCATCGTGAACGTTTAGTTGTTCAGCAAAAATATTTAGCGTTTCAATATCATTAAGAACAGAACGCACATAAGCACTATGAGTATCTCGTAATTCGGGCATTGCCGCATATATGGCTTGAGAATTTTTAAAGGGTGGTATTTTGTCATCTTTAATTGCTTTGGCTTTTCGCTTGTGAGCTACTTTCAACTGATCTGCAGGTAAGTTAAATGGACGAGTTATCAAGACAAAATATAGTCTTTCCTCAGAGCAGTATCGCCCTAAATAGTTAGTTCTTTCTTGAAAAAGATCGCCTAAATCTATATCTAAGCGCTTTGCCGTTGCTTGAGCTGGTGCGTAAATATCTGAAATAACTTTTTTGATGTTTTGCTTATCATGACTAAAATACACTTGAAGAGCATGACCTGCGCGTCCCATTGCTCCTTGAAAGGCTCGATTTAATCCTTCTACTAATTGTTCAAACTCTTCCGTACCAACAAGAGAGGTGACCCCATCTATTCGAATAACAGACAAAAGAGACCCATCATGGTTTACTAAGACCGTAGGGCTATCAGCCGTCTCTAGTTCACAATATGACTCAGTTGTTTGCTTTAGAGATGTACTCAACCACGCAAAAAAGGTATCTATACCTTCAAAAAAAGACTCAGAAAAGGTTGCCATCTACTTCCCCATTATTTTGCAGAAATTTCTTCTATAGCGTTAGCCGCCCAACCTTCAATTTGCTTACGAAATTTAGCCCTGGAGGGTAACAAGCGCAGACCGCTAAAAACTTTTGATAATTTATCTTCATCGATAGAGTCGGAGTCTATCAGCAAATGTCCCAAAATAGCTGGGTCACTTGTTCCTTCACCAAATTTGTCCTCAACTTGTTGAGAACGAACTTTAAATCCTAGATATATAGTTTGAGCACTTGATTTATAACCAGTATCATTCGTTATAGCACAAAATAAAACGTGGCACAGGCTATTAAGTTCAGGTTGAGTTAATTCTGGCAGATAGATTAATGTACCACCACCATAGCCACCAACACCAACAGATTCAATAAAAAAACATTGTGAGCAAAAGCAACAAGCAGTTACAAGATTGCTAAGTTTATTATTATTATAATTACCATCGAGATTAACAACATCTTGATACAATTTTGCCTGAAATCCGCAAAACTGGCATGTGTAGTTATCTCTTTCAAAAACTTTTACTTCAAAAGATTTAAAATTTGCATCAGATTTTCTAGCTGAATACAACCTCCAGGCACCTGGTGTTGCCATTAACTTTATTTCAGGTGCCTTTGGGTTGTTATCTTGCATAGCGATTAGCTGCCAGTAATTTCAGTACCTTCAGGTCCAGCAGTCTCAGCACCCTTAGAAAATAGAGTATTACCTGCAGATCCTAATATAGAAGGAAGGAATAAAAGAGCTATAGCTATAAAGATTAAACCAATTGGTTGACCGATTGGTGTTTGTTGAGGATTATCTTTATGCTGCTTAAATTTCAAAATAGAACTGATTGCGAAAGCTAGTCCAGCAACATACGAAGATGCGGTAATCATTTTACCAACACTATCAAATGTACTAGTAACACTAGACGCCATAGTTCCTATCGTCTCTCCTCCAGCAAAAGAGTATCCCGTAAAAAATACAATACCCATCATAGTTAAAAACTTTAACCAAGATTGGCCTTTAATCATCTTTAGTGTTTTCACATTATCTCCTCATGTTATTTTTAAAAGATCCCAAATACCCACTTCTTAACAACCAACTTAAGCTCCATACAACGTATTAGCAATGACCTCAATAGTACCTACCACGTTCATCGCTAAGATACCACCAAACACGTGCATTAAACCCTTCCCTGTTTGGCCCTGCGTTTGCCCTCCTTGTGAAGCACCTCTTGCAATCATAATCCAACCCTTAATAAAAGCAAACAATCCAATAACCTGGACTATTAATGCTAGAGAATTGCCAACCGCGCTATCTGATCCTAATATACCAGTTAAATAAGGACTTTGGCTATATGCAAGAACTGAAGAATAACCAAAAGTTGTATTCATCAGAGCTTCAAAACCAGATGGTAGATATAGCAACATAGACGCGACCAAGACATACATCACTGCCTCTTTCATGTTACCTGTACCAGATAAACTGCTGCGCTGCTCACCATGAGTTTTTAAGGTAAAAAAAGCCTTTATAGCAAAACCTATTCCCATTAAATAAGCAGCACCCGTTACCAAATACTCTACTTGCACCAACGAGTTAGCAAGATTCGTAAGTAAATCTACATCTCCGGAATACCAAGAATCAGCCATATGCCTCCCTTATCGATGCTTAACTATCCTCTTGACCAAATTTAATGATTTGTCCTGAGCTAGTCAACACCCTACCTTGCATTGTATCTATTATTTTCACCATACCATACCCAGGTATCATTGTACCTTTTCTAACAGTAAGAGTAGAACCATTTGAGCCAATTAGCCAGGCCCGTCCAGGAATTACTGCTTGGACATTATATTTTAAATGATATTTCGGCTTAGATTGAACAGGTGGTCTTTCCATTTTACGCTTAGTATGAACACGCTGTTTTAAGGTTACAATCATTCGTGATTGTTCTTCTACTGTGGATGATAGTTCAGAAACCTGCTGACTTAAAACACTCATTTTTTCTAATAAGATATTTAGATTTGAGTTTAAACCTGCTGTTTGTGAATTCATCGCCATAAACTGTGACTTCATACTACTTTGATTTTGCTCCATTACCGCCAACTTTTTACTTATCTGCTTATCTTGCATTGTCTGGGTTGACTCAGTTGGTGTTTGCTCAACGAAGCTAGCAGAGACAACTTTTGTTGGTTGAGTCTTTGTTTGCTGAGTAGTATTCATGCTTTTTCTTGCGGAAGAAGCTTTGTTTTTGTTCATAAGGCTCATGGTAAACTGATACATTACAACTAAAACTATAAGAACCCCAACCGCAACCAAAGCATTCCGCGCAGGGCGATTTTCCTCAAAAAATTTAGCTATAGACTCTTTATTAAAACTTGATTTGCCTGATGATTCAGAGCCAGGTGACTCTTCATGTGAAATCTGTTCTGCAGACTCAGAACCTTCTGGCTCAATAGCAAAATGGTATTCTTCATCAGTATATTGTTCTTTATTATCATCGCTCATACAATACTCTCTTATGTTACCATTAGATCCTGCGTAAACAATACACCAACCGCAGTTCCGGAAAATACTTGCACTGTAGTCGGCCTAGACATATTCTTTTTAGCAACTTGCCCCCAAGATTTACCAACGGTCGCTAAACCAATCACCGCATTCTCAAGCGCAGAACGTCCTATACCATTTTGAACAGTAGTATTAGTTACACCACCAGTTCCACCCACTTGAATTGTTGTATCAGCCGACTGAAATGCATTACCAAAACCTTCAAGAAATGTAGATGCAAACAAAGAGCCATATCTTTCTAAGTAATGATGATCTGTCTCGCTTGATAGCGCAGTTCTCGCTGTATTAGGGTCTATTGCAAATGCGTTGATTGATAAAGTTTTTGAACCTGGCATAGATAGTGAATTAAATGAAATAACTAACTTATCCGCATTACTTGGTAGATTAAAAGATCCTATTAATTTACCACCTCTAAATGTCCCCGTTACAATTGTCGCAAGGATTGGACCTGGCTCATCAGAGTTCACAGAAGTATCGATGACAGCAAACAATATTTCCCCCATCTTAACCATAGGAACATTAGCATCATCTCCTTCTCCATCTTTTTCTCCATGAGTGAAGGATCTTTTCCTAGGCCCCATATGTGAGAAAGTCAACCTGGAATTTTTGTCATCATCATCACTTTCTTCTTTATTATTTCCAGCTTGATATTGTTGCGGAGCAACAGCCTTCCATGGTTGGAGAATTTGATTTGCTGCTGCAAGCATAGTAGACATTCTTTTTTGTAACTTCTGCTTGTATTTCTGATCCATTTGTAAAATACGCTGCTTTTCCATTATATTTTCTAGATTTTTAGATTGGTTGGCTGCTGCAGCTTGTTTTTTATTCTTATTGCCGAAAGATGGAATTGAAGAGCCTGGGGTCTTAGAACCAGCTAGCGGATCAATTTTGTCTAATCCTGCCAGTGCAGAGTCTTTTTTCGCTATTCCAGCTTCTTCTAGTTGATCGGTCGTGAGCCCAGCATTTTTTAACTGGGTCGCACTAAATCCTGCATCTTTCAGATCTTTAGGTGAAAATCCTGCTTTCAGTAATTCTGCCGCACTAAACCCCGCATCTTTAAGATCTTTAGCACTAAATCCTGCTGCTTTTAATTCAGCAGCACTAAATCCTGCTGCCTTAAGCTCTGCCGCGCTAAAACCGGCATCCTTAAGATCTTTGGCACTAAATCCTGCAGCTTTTAAATCATCAGCACTAAATCCTGCAGCTCGTAAATCCTTGGCACTAAATCCTGCAGCTTTTAACTCAGCAGCACTAAATCCTGCGTCCTTGAGTTCGGCGGCAGTATAGCCTGCGTCTTTTAGCTCAGCAGCAGTATAACCTGCAGCTTTCATTTGCGCCGCACTACACCCGCGAGTCTCTTTTAGAGTTTTAGCTGAAACACCTAACGCTCTTGCAGCCTTAAGTGATTCAACACTACAATCTCCCTTGCCAACACCATCAATTGCACCAGCTGGAGTTAAGGCATAACCTGCTTTTTTTAAGTCATCTGGAGAAAAACCAGCTTTCAATAATTGAGCTGGGGTAAATCCAGCTGCGGCTAAATCTTTTGCGCTAAATCCAGCCGCTTTTAGCTGCTCAGCACTACAACCATTTAGATCATGAATTCGTTTTGCAGAAACTCCCTTCTCCCGAAGAGCTCTTAGCCTCTCAGGATCGCAACCTGCTTTTTTTATTTCATCATTAATACCATCGGTTGAAATACCAGCTTGTCTTAATTCTTCAGGTGTAAATCCTGCGTCTAGTAAATCGTCTGGGCTAAAGCCTAGCTGTTTTAATGTATCTAATCCACAACCATTTTTTTCCCTAATCTGTTTAGCCGTCACACCTCTAGCAACCAAAGCCTTTAACTTATCAGGATCACATCCTGCCGCAGCTAGCTCATCATCAGAGACATCATTTATTGCAGCATTGATTTCATCTGGGGTAAATCCTGCTCTTGCCAAGTCATCTTTGGTAAAACCACCAGCTAATAGTTGTTTTGCGCTACAATGAGAAATTTTCCTAATCATCGCGGCACTAACACCTGCAGCGCGCTCACGTTTTATAGCTTCAACACTACAACCTGCTTTTTTAATATCGTCCTCAGTTATACCTGGTGGTAATTGAGACTCAGCCTGTTTAATTTCATCTTGAGTATAACCAGCTGCTGCTAGCTCTGCTGGGGTAAACCCTGCATTTAGCAAGTCACGTGCACTAAAGCCGGCATCTCTTAGTTCTTCCGGGGAAAATCCTGCTGCTTTAAGCTCGGCTGCAGAAAAGCCAGCGTCTTTTAAATCTTTGGCGCTAAATCCAGCCGCCTTCATTTGTGCCGCACTACAACCATTTATTCGACGAATAGCAGCAGCACTAACACCAGCTGCTCGTAATTTTCTTAATCCTTCAACGCTACAACCCGCTTTTTTAATATCAGCTAAACTAACACCATCTGGAATACCACCCGCTCGAGCAATGTCTCCCTCAGAAAAACCAGCCCCTTTTAACTCGCCATCTGAGTAACCTGCATCTTTCATTTCCTGAGCGCTAAATCCTGCGGCTCTTTCCTCGCAAGCTGTAAAACCACATTTTTGTAGTGCTGCAGCTGTATATCCAGATTGTTTAAATTCTTGAGCACTATATCCAGATTTACGCAACTCTTTACAACTACAGATAGATTTTAATTCAGGTAGATCAAAGCCCGCTGTTTTTAGTTGTGCGCAAGAACAAGCGGCTTTCAAATCGGTTACAGAGGCATTATTTTCTTGTACAGCTTTATCAACACTATCTTTGCTACAATTGTTGTCTTTTACATTCTGAAACCATAATGTAGACTGAGGACCAGAAGCATTATCTCTAGCTAAAGTAGAAAAGCCAACACTACCCTGGCCACCACTTGCACCAATTGAATCCACACCATCTCCAAACGCCTGGGTCCGAATAATAGTTGGAATAGAACTCTTACCCTTCGTTTGTGCTACTTCTGCTTGTTCAACATTTTGCTGATGTTGCAATGATGCGTATTGTTCTGTCTGATTTAGGGCGCCAGGTATAGAATCAATTGCCGCTGGTGCCCTACTTACATCAGTACTACCTGTTAGACCAAATGATTTATTAAATTTCAAAAAGCCGATGGTAATAGTAATAAGAACCAAAACAAGTGTAAACACGATAATAATTCGTGTCCTTGTATTGGAAAACAACGCTTTTATATTTTGTTTTTTACTATCCATGTTGTTATAACCCTTCCACCTTAAGTTGCATAACTTTACCATGCCAGGAAACTAGTAAGACCGGTGATTTTTGCATTTCGTACGCATGCATCCCATCCGCGCTAGTCATACTCCCCATCCAGCCAGGGGATAATATAGTTAAATTAGTTCTAACAAACATTTTTCCATGCAAGAGCCAAGCTCTTGCATCACCACCACTAACAATTAACCTTGTGCTTCCTTGTGGTGGAACACCATCTAATACGTGAAGCAAAACATCACTAGCTGATGGTGGAAGACCTTCTTCCATCGGCATATTACTAGCATTTGGCCCATAACCTTGCACTCGCAGGTCAACACGATAATCAACAGCTTTTTGCCCAGGAATTAATGTTAACATTACCGGAGTTGTCAGACCCTGAAGTCGGACGGCTAGATTACCGTAAGTATAAAGTTTACTAGACTGTATCATTAAGGTGTTACTTACTTTATCCCATTGGATATTAAATGCCGTCGGATCACCTAAGTCGTAAGCTGTAATTGGCCACGGGGCTCCTGTCGAATCTAGAAAGACCAATGACGATACAAAGCCTTGCGATAATCTAATTACTGGCGGAGTAGATCCTGGAGATAGATTAACAAATTGAGACGTCGCTGTTGGTTTTGGTGGTGCCAGAGGCGACTGAGTTCTCGCAAGCTCAGTTTTATTATATAATTCTCTTAACTTAACAATTTTTTCTGCATCTAGAGGAAACAGTTGTTTTTCTACATCCTTAAATGCTAATTCGTCAATAATTTCTTCTTCTTTTTCTTGATCAATTATATTAGCTGCAGCCATGTTTTTGTTTGCATTTCTAGATGGAATTGAAGCCGTTCGTTTTCTTCTTTGAAGAGCAGATTCTGCAGCTCTATTAGCTTGTGAGGAAGGCTTTACACTATTACTTTTTTGTTTGGATAAATCTTTATCAGCACCACCTTTTCTTGACTCTTTTTCAGAAGAAATTTTACTTTGCAAAAGCTTTAATTGCTCAAGAGCTTGCTTAGCACTATCTTTATCACTCGCTAAAGTCACGTTAGCTTGAAAAGCGATAAAGGATACAACTACCATTATCAATGATATATATCTATTCTTCTTGAAAATCTTCTTCATTGAGTAGCTCCAGAGCCTGCAGGTGCCGAGATAAATTGAGCAATTCCTATTCCTCTTGGAGAGTTTAATGTATCAACCCTAGTTACCAACATTGTAACGTTCAAGTTTTGTTGAGAAAATTCACTAGCACTTTGATAGGTAACGAGCATTGGCATTTGTATGCGCCATGAGTATCGTCCATTTAATACACCTTTTTGCAATATCACTGGGGCACTCGTTGCTACCGCAGACACTACAAGTTTTTTAGATTTTACGGCATCAAGGTTATTTGAACTACCCAACGCATTAATGAATTGATCCCAGCCTTCAGCAGTAAAGAAACCTGATGCTGCAACCAACTCAGAACGATAATTAACAAAATTATATGAGAAAGTAGCAATAGCGGCCTGATTTGACCATTGTAAAATTGCTGAGTCGGCCTGGTTAGGCATATTTAAAGCCGTTAATGGGGTGATCCTACCATTGATACTTGTTGCAAAATACTTTGGTGTAGGCGGATGAGTTATAATATAGGCTATCATGGCGCTTAAAATGAAGTTGGCGAGAATAGATACCAATAGAACAAACATAAGTTTTCTTTGTCCATCTCGGTAAAAGCTATTTCTCATTGCAACACTTTTTAGTGCATCTTCTGCCATATTACCCTCTCATCGCGGTATTTCTCGTGTATCATCGTCTTTTTTGGGGCCCTGTGACAACAACGGTGTTGAGCTATAATTAGGGCTATCCAAATCTTTTAGCAGTATAGGCGGTATTTCACCATAAGTTGCATAGTATGTCGACTCGGGCTGATTGAAATACAACTTATATATTGCCATTCCTAAACATACATTCAATACTACTGATATAAATAGCATCGTTCCAATATTACGATATAATCTTACGTTAAATCGCTTGGAAGCCTTTATATTTCTCCAAACTACTTTGGTCATACTATTACTCTAGTAAAAACTATTTCTATTCTAGAGTTTGGTGATGAATCATTACATTTAGCATAAGCAACTATAGGTTTATCATTTCCCATCCCTTGTGTAAAGACTATTTGTGACTCTATATTCTGTGACCATAAATAATTAGCAACAGCTCGAGATCTTGCAAGAGTAAGTGCATATGTTCTTCTTTCACTAAGGTAACAGTTGCTATAGGTATTCACATGAACTGTTGTTTTTCTGAACTTACGTAAATATGCAGCAAGATCATTTAGAAGATCATATGATGGCCAGTTTATTTTAGGGGAGTCACTTGCAAACACCAACATTGAAGGAACGCTAATCAAATACCGTTGACCTATATTGATAATTTTCACGCCCTTTTTAGATAGTTTATCCTCGAGCTTAACAATTGATGGATCCGATGAGCCATTAACCTTAGTAGGAAGCTTTATACCCTCCAGAACTGGAGGATTAAATGAATTACTACAGCCCAAAAGCATCATTATTGTTGTTATTAAAAGAGTAGCTCTCAACTTTAAGCCCCATTTTGAGATATTAACTAAACCTAGTTGTTAAATCAAAACATACTGAGGTAAAGGATACAAGTAATTTTTTTTTATTCCTTCGCTCGACTGCGTTCTCGCTTAATTTTTTCACATAGTAAGTGCACAAGTTCTGTTAACTGAGGTGCATCAACTTTGTCCCTTTCTTCTGGAGGGTAACTAGTCGCCAACTGAAAATCTTTAATAATTTCATTTGATATTCCACCAGCTAGACTTGCTTTCTCTCCAGTTAAGCGTTCAATTGAGATTAGACTGTTTCTAGTTTCATTAATTGGCAATAATGGCTCAGAGAAACTTTCTAGATTTTTTGCGAGAATAGGTATTGCTCCTTCAGGTTGTTGTAGTTTTGTGAAAATAGTTATCATACCAAGTACTTCTTCTTCGACTAACTCCTCAACAGCCTCAGGCTCGTTATAATTATGAAAAGATAATAAAACAGAAACACTTCTCTCAATTGAGTCTTCGATAGTAGAGTCTTGTATTGCTTTGCTGACAATAGATATTGTTTCATTTTCTACATCGAGATCTATAGAGAAGTCATCACTAGCCAAGACTTTTTGAAATCCTATTAGTTGATTTTGCAATTTCTCCAAGTATTCATCTGGTGGTGGTTCAACCTTTAAGAACTGGTTTACTTTTAATCTCTTAACTGGTTTAGGGGCCGCATAAAACATCTTTGCTCGAACAATTTGAGAGCGGAAGAAAATATGCGCCTCACCTTCAGTTTGGTCTTTCAAATCAAGCAAATCAACCCTAGCCCTTTTTTCAAAAGATGAACTTTTGGTATCCATATAACTGTTAGCCATACTATTTTCTTTCGTTTGAAAAGAGTCTACTTTGGTAACATATGCTTCACCAGCTGTTTTAGTGAAAAAATCCCAAGTATCGGTTGGATCCTCTAGTTTCATACAAATTTTAATATTAGTATTCGCACCTATGGATGCGGCCTCTTCTTTTGATGCTTTTTGGAATGCTGGTAAATCTTGTCCTGCAAAGATTGTTGAGAAACCAAGTGAACGTGCTTGAGCTGGCACTACCGCAAAGCCTTTTACAGCATAATAACCGTACTCATCAAGAATACATAAATATGGTGTTGGGGCACTAGTTGGTTTGCGTTCGATTACATCACGATAATCACCCTCAACTTCCTCACCCAACCCAGCCGCCATCATCGCCTTTAAGGAAGACACAATAATCTTGCCCAAGTTCGACAGCTCGTCCGGAGATTTTTCAAGAGCAGGAAGTAGCACTACTAATATTCGTCTATTTAAAACAACATCTTTAAAATCAACCTCAGCTAGATTGGTTCTAATAATATGTCCATAAGTATCGGCAAGAGATGAAAAGCTTCGAACGAGCTGCATGGTAATAAAACCATGTTGTTCTAACACCTGAGATACCTGCTTACCTTTCTTATCTTTATTGTAACCAGGCAAAGTATTTAGGTAATTACGAAGTGGATCGGTAACAAGCTTTGGAACTTGATCGATATTCACAGCCTCTTGCTCATCTCTTGGAAATACTTTATCAATAACAATTGACTCAAGGCGAGCCAAATCAAAATAGTTTCGAATAGAGTTAGCATCTAGCAAAATTGAGCCATCATCTCGCATATAAACCAAAAGTCGCATTAATGCTTCAACAAACGCAATTGCACGCCCTTTCCACATATCACCATCACCACCTGCAGATGAATCACCCATAAGACTAACAACCAACTGGGTAAGCATACTAGATGAACCCTGACAAAATGGATTTAGCGTATTGGAGAGTCTTTTTTCTTGGGGTCCAACAATATCCCTGGCACCCGTCATAAAGTTAATCAACAACAAATCATCTTCACGGCCCATACTGCGTACCATAGAAAAAACTTTTGCGTATAAAGAATTATCCCCTTTACCATCTACATAAATAAAACCACTGCCTTGCACTAAAGCATTGTAGGCAATCGAAACTAGAGCTTCAGTTTTACCACTACCAGTCGAACCAAATATAAGAGCATGGGTTCTCATGTCTTCATTTGCGAACCACAACTCACGACTGGATTTCCTCTCATTGCCAAAATAAGTTATCCCTCTCGACATATATGGCTTTTTGATTCCAGGCTTCAAATCATTAAAATCTAGTGCATTAGCAACTTGCGGTAATCGAAATGGTAAATAATGTTTACGAGTATAGGTATACCAAAATATAGCTAAACCAATAATCAACCCAACAGTTGAAGCTTCTGGTAGATAAAAGATACCAAGAGACATAGCTACAAAGATAACAATAACATTTTGTGGTTGCCCAAAAAAATCGGCTATTCTCTGACCAATTGAACGCGTATCTCTTAATAAGCGCGTTGGATCTATTTCATTGCGTGAATCAATACCTCGCATCATGGTGATAGCCTCGCCAACTCTTTAGGGGTTAGTTTCACTTCTTTTACGGCAACTTCAAGTGCTTTAATTGCCTCATCAATCATAGGTGCTCGACAACTACGCCCCATTGATTGCTCCGCTCGCCAATGAGCAAATGGCCCTCCTACTTCTGCAAACGGCGTTTGTCTGCCTATGGAATTCAACATATACCATAACCTTCTATCGGTAACTTTCAACCATAAAAACTCCGCACTTGGTACAACTCCATCGCTTCTAGCCCCTTGAAGAAGTGATGCCAGAACTGTTAGTAGATATGCATGCTTTACTACTATATCTTGTACAAGCTCTGTTTGCTCATATTTTTTTAATACTTCTGGGACAATGTCTGCCTTTAACTTGCCTGATGTAAAGCTCTTATCTAAAGAAAATAATATATCATTTGCTGCTGCTTTGTCTCTATTTATTCTTGCCATTAAAACAGCAGCAATTGCCTGAACATGAAAGGGTGCATTTTGAAATCCAGACCAAGATGGGCCAAGTTGCAACGTAAAAATTCTCTTGGCATCTCCGCGACGAAGTCCCGCAGTCATTTCTAAACCGGGAGTAGAATTATCAAGCAATAAATCATTTTTCTTTAATAAATCATATTTATAAGCAAACTCCATTGGCGTCAAAGCCATAGCCCATGGGCCAGTACTGATGTCGACACTAACCAAATCTTCAGGTACAACAGGCGCAATTGCCGGCCAATTTTTTTGCTCTTGCTTACGTAAACTTGCCATACTATGCGTTTTTTTATATTTAACTGTTAAATCAGATCTATACAGAAAGACACAAAGTATAAGAAGAATTACTGCAACAGGGTAACGAACATAACTACCTATGTATTCCGTGAAAGCTAGTAATTGATGAAAATCGACTGTGCTCGGATCCAGGGTTTGCATTAAATAAACGAATGAATCAAGATTATCATCTTGAATAAAGACTTGAATCAACGAGGCCTGCAGTACATTAAAATAAAAAATAACCGCAACAATTTGGGTATGACCTGCTCGCCATAAGAAATATCCGCTAAATAACACCAGCACCATAATCCAAACTGGCGCTAGTGAATTATCACCACCAGACTGCTGCTGTTGCTGCTGCCCCATTCAGGTACCTCAATTTAGTTATATTATTTTTTTAAAGTATATACCCATAAGTATTAGAAATGTAGCTCATAATATTTTTATTCTAAAAAACAATACGAAATGACTAAATTAGAAACCAAGGTATTGATAAAATCAAGTTTTAGCTAAGTACTATAAGATTGTGATATAATCCCTTTAAACGATTGTTCAGAGGGGGAGTATTGTGTTTGAAAATTTAACCGACAGACTAGCACTTGCATTTAAAAATATCAAAGGGCAAGGACGACTAACCGAAGAAAATATTCAAGATGCCTTAAGAGAAGTGCGTCTATCTTTACTTGAAGCCGATGTGGCATTGCCCGTCGTTAAATACTTCATTGAACAAATTAAAGAAAAAGCTCTCGGCCAATCAATAACTACAAGTCTAAAACCAGACCAAGCATTAGTTAAAATAGTTAATGATGAGTTGGTTGCTCTAATGGGCAGTGACCGAGCAAACATCAACTTAAATACTCAGCCTCCGGCAGTATTTCTCATGGTTGGACTGCAAGGGTCTGGTAAAACCACAAATACTGCAAAACTCGCAAGATACATAAAAGAAAACGAAAAAAAGAAAGTTATGGTTGTAAGTGTCGATGTCTACCGGCCAGCAGCTATCGAACAATTAAAGCGTCTTGCTGAGTCTCTTGATGTTGATTTTTTTAGTAGTGAGAAAAGCGAAAAGCCCGTTAAAATAGTTAAAAAAGCCTTAGAAAGTGCTAAAAAGAACTTTATCGATATTCTCCTAATTGATACCGCCGGACGACTTCATATCGATGATGAAATGATGACGGAAATCAAAGGCATTCATAGTGTCGCAAAACCAATCGAGACACTCTTTGTCGTTGATAGTATGACGGGGCAAGATGCTGCTAATACAGCTAAAGCATTCAATGATGCACTACCTATTACCGGTACAATATTAACCAAAACTGACGGTGATGCGCGTGGTGGAGCGGCGTTATCGGTTAGACATATTACTGGGCAGCCAATCAAGTTTATGAGTTTTGGTGAGAAACTGGACTCATTTGAGCCCTTCCATCCTGAGCGAGTTGCATCACGCATTTTGGGTATGGGCGATATTTTATCGTTAATTGAAGAAGTAGAAAGAAAAACTGATAAAAAAACCAGCGACAAGCTTGCAAAGAAAATCAAAAAAGGCAATAACTTTGACCTGGAGGATTTTCGACAACAACTACTACAAATGAACAATATGGGTGGAATTTCAGGAATGATTTCAAAGCTTCCTGGTTTGAACAAAATGCCAACTAACATGCCAAATGCTCCGAATGATAAATCCATCTTAAAAACCATCTCAATCATTAATTCAATGACAAAAAAAGAACGAAGAGTTCCAAAGATTATCATTGGATCGAGAAAGAGAAGAATTGCATCAGGGTCAGGAACACAAATTCAAGATGTAAATAAACTTTTAAAGCAATTTACACAAATGCAAAAAATGATGCAGAAAATGGCAAAACCAGGGGGTATGAAACAAATGATGCGAGGCATGAATGGCATGCCTGGTATGGGTGGAATGCCAAATATGCAAGATATATTAAAAGACAAATAGAAATTTTGGGCAGCCATAAAATCAGGTTGCACAAAGGCTCTAATAATCTTTTTTTAATAAAAATGCACTTAAGCTTGTCTTTACTGCGTAATTTTCGTAGAATGTACGGCATTTTTAGATAACTAAATATAGAGGAAATAATGGTCGTTATTCGTTTATCTCGTTCTGGCGCAAAAAAGCGTCCTTTTTACCACATTGTTGTAACTGATAGTCGCAGACGTCGTGACAGTAATTACATCGAAAGCATTGGTTACTACAACCCAGTTGCTCGCGGCAATGAGGTGCGCATTCACCTTGAAACAGAAAAGCTAACTCACTGGCAAGGCCTGGGGGCTCAATTATCTGATCGTGTAGCTTCTATCGCTAAAGAACATAGTAAAAAAGCTGAAGTAGCTAGTGGCTAGTAACGTTGAGTGGATTATTGTTGGCAAATTTGGCCGCGTCCAAGGGTTAAATGGTTTTATTAGGGTTGTTTCATATACTGAACCCAAAGAAAACATTGTAAGTTATTCCCCTTGGTACGCAAAAATTGATGACAACATTCTACCAATTAAACTTCTAGAAACTGATAAGAATAATAAATTCACCTTGGTTAAAGTTGATGGTTACACTGAGCGCGAACAAGTAGCCGCTTTAACTAACGTTGAAATTCTAATTCATAGCAGTCAGTTGCCAAAGTTACCAGCAGATGAATACTACTGGCATGACTTAGTTGGCATGGAAGTTGTTGATGATAAAGGCTTGAAATTAGGTCATGTAGAAGAACTAATGGCGACAGGCTCGAATGACGTTTTAGTGGTTTCTGGCGAAAAAAGAGTGTTAATTCCGTATCTACGTGACGAGTATATAGTTAGCATAGATAGTGAAAACAATCTCATAACAGTAAAATGGGATGAGGATATTTAAGATTGTTACACTTAGGGGTAATAACTCTATTGCCAGAAATTTTTTCCAGTTTAAACTATGGGGTTACTGGTAGAGCAATAGAACAAGAATTAGTAAAAATAGATTATTGGAATCCACGTGATTGGTCTGAAAAAACCTATCGGCAAATCGATGATAAGCCGTATGGTGGTGGCCCAGGCATGGTTATGATGTATGAACCTCTACATCAAGCGATATTACATGCTAAATCACAAATGCCGGATACCTGTAAGACTATTTACTTAAGCCCACAAGGAAGAAAGATTCATCAAAAAGACCTTAACCATGTGGCTCAAAATGAACAATCTTTACTTTTTTTATCAGGTAGATATGAAGGTATAGATGAAAGAATTATTGACCATGATATCGATGAAGAATGGTCTTTAGGAGACTTTGTTTTAAGTGGGGGAGAAATTGCTTCTATGGTATTTATAGACGCAATAGCCAGATTGTTGCCAGGTAGCCTTGGTCATCCGGCTTCATCCGTCAACGACTCATTTATGGATGGGTTACTTGACTACCCGCACTATACTAGGCCAGCAAAGGTAGATAATAAAGCTGTCCCGGAAGTACTATTAAGTGGTAACCATCGAGATATTGAGCGGTGGCGTAGAAAGCAGTCCCTTGGAATAACCTGGTTGAAAAGACCTGACTTATTAGCCAAGTTTGATTTAAGTGACGAAGATAGTAAATTACTTATTGAATTTAAAGATGAACAAAACACCAGCCTTTGAATTTTAAAGGCGAAAACTAGCTAGGAGTAAATGATGAGCAATATTATTGAACAACTAAATGCAGAGCAAATGCAAGGCAAGGAAATCCCAGAATTTAATCCTGGTGATACAGTTTTAGTACAAGTTAAAGTAAAAGAAGGTACACGTGAGCGTCTTCAGGCATTTGAAGGTGTTGTTATCGCAAAGAAAAATCGCGGTTTAAATTCAGCATTTACAGTTAGAAAAATCTCTCACAACGTTGGTGTTGAGCGTGTTTTTCAAACATACAGCCCTGTTGTCGATAGCATTACTGTAAAGCGTCGTGGCGATGTGCGTCGAGCTAAACTATACTACCTACGTAACCTTTCTGGACGTGCGGCTAGAATTAAAGAAAAATTAGCAACAAAGAAAAGATAAATCTTAACTTAAAAGATAAGCTTATATCTTAAAGTTGGAGTAATATTGCAGTAACAGAAAGATAATTACTTTGTTTTAACCGTCATCTCAAACAAAGTAATTATCCTACTGAATAGCGTTAAGTGTGGAATTTAGGAGAAGTACACTACATTCAAAGATGACGGTAGAGGAGAATATATGAAAAAAGTTATTTCTTGCATATTATGTCTACTTGCCTTTGTAACAAATGCCTCACCTACAGGTGAAAGTACTTATAAGATGTCTTGTAGGAACTGTCACTCTCCAGAACTTGCCAAAGCAATCAATGCGCCAGCAGCCTTTGATAAAGCTGCATGGAAAACTAGATTTAAACTAGCTAAAGAAGAAGTAAAAGCGAACCCAACCAGATACAAAGCACCCATCGACTACCTTCTATATAAGGTAAAAACAGGCAAAGGATTAATGCACCACGGTGGCCTATGCAATGAAGCAAATGTTGAAAACAAAAACTGTTCTGATGAAGCTTTAACCCAAGCTATTCGGTACATGAGTCAACAATAACTTACATAAAATAGGATTTACTATGAGTCATTATCATACACATGAAAGAAGTGGTAATAGGAGGCAGCATGGTCATTCTAATGGAGACTATTCTATACCGTCTGTTGTTATTGTAGGTCAACAAAGTGTGCCTGTTTTTAGACAGCAAGCTCCAGATATCCATGTGGGGCATCGCAGATCTGTAACTGCTACCAGTATTTTTCAAGGAACGGTGCGCCCTAGACACGTTCATAGACCTATCTACCCGATACCGATACTGTTTGGCGTGCTTGACTTTCTGGTTGTCTGCGCAATTATCGCATGTTTGGCCGCGATTACAATGCCATTAGTTGCTGAATCATTTTTAGTATTAGGCTTAGTTGCTCTGATTATAACACCTATATTTTTTATGCCATGTGCGACCCAAACTAGGCATCGCAGAGATGATCCAGTCGTTGTTGCAACCCGAGTGTCGGAGTATGAAACAGGATATCCAGAGCGAGAAGAAAGAGAGCTCTATAACTGGTATTAAGCACTGTTACTACAGAAGAATCTGAGTAGCAAGGCTAGGACTTTAATCGTTATCTAATTAGCCTTGCTACTCTGCGTAATCAATATGACCATGTAACGTAGTTTTAACTTACACCTATGACACATGTCCCACCTTGCACTAGACCACCCGGACAAGCCGTGTGGCGTAGGGGTGGCGTGGAGATGTCGCAGTGTGGCTTAGGGATGTCGCAGTGTGGCTTAAGGGATGTCGCAGTGTGGCTTAGGGCTGTCGCAGTGTAGCTTAGGGCTGACGCAGTGTAGCTTAGGGGTGTCGCAGTGTAGCTTAGGGCTGACGCAGTGTAGCTTAAGGCTGATGCAGTGTAGCTTAAGGCTGATGCAGTGTGGCTTAAGGCTGATGCAGTGTGGCTTAAGGGTGACGCAGTGTGGCTTAAGGATGACGCAGTGTGGCTTAAGGGTGACGCAGTGTGGCTTAAGGGTGACGCAGTGTGGCTTAAGGGTGACGCAGTGTAGCTTAGGGCTGTCGCAGTGTAGCTTAGGGCTGACGCAGGTAGCTTAGGGCTGTCGCCGTGTAGCTTAAGGCTGTCGCCGTGTAGCTTAAGGCTGTAGCAGTGTAGCTTAGGGGTGTCGCAGTGTAGCTTAGGGCTGACGCAGTGTAGCTTAGGGGTGTCGCAGTGTAGCTTAGGGCTGACGCAGTGTAGCTTAAGGCTGACGCAGTGTAGCTTAAGGCTGATGCAGTGTAGCTTAAGGCTGATGCAGTGTGGCTTAAGGATGATGCAGTGTGGCTTAAGGGTGACGCAGTGTGGCTTAAGGCTGTCGCAGTGTAGCTTAGGGCTGTCGCAGTGTAGCTTAGGGCTGATGCAGTGTAGCTTAGGGCTGATGCAGTGTAGCTTAGGGCTGATGCAGTGTGGCTTAAGGGTAACGCAGTGTGGCTTAAGGGTGACGCAGTGTGGCTTAAGGGTGACGCAGTGTGGCTTAAGGGTGACGCAGTGTGGCTTAAGGGTGACGCAGGAGTGACGTAGTTGGCGTAGTGAGCCTCCGTGTGGCGCAGCGTGACATAGGGGTGACGTAGTATAAAATTTCAAACCTACCATGTGGCGTAAGTATGCGTTAGGTTTTAGGTCAAACGTACCAGTGTAGCAAAGATGTGCATTGGGTATGAGTTTAAACTTCTTCATTTAGCAAAGGTGTGCGTTGGGTACAAATTTAAACTTCATATAGACCAATAGGTACGAGTAGGATATAAATTCTTGGTTTACATGCGCTGAAATTTATACTACGCCAACCCTACCCCACACGGCTTGTCCGGGTGGTCTAGATTTAAAGATTGGAACCCATCAAGATCTCTTATCATCTAGCCCGGTTGCTATAGGGTTAACCCCTATATTAGGGTTTATACCGCAATCATCCAAAAGTTTTAGTAAATTATTACCTTTTCTAGTCAAGCGCTGAATACAATACGTATCTAAGTATGTTTGTAAAATATAATAACATTCTGGCAAAGTTAGGATAGTTAAAATTCTCTCGGCTCTAGCAATATGTAAGCTATTTCTCTCATCACAAACTTGAAATAATACCGCCCCTAACATCGAGGCAATGCTAGCTTTTCTCGATGCATCAGCAGTATAAAAACGCTGAATACATTCATCTAGAGCTCTGTCTTTATCCCATTCCATCCAATTATCATAAATTTGTAATGATTCTGCATATGAAAAGGAATTAACATCAGTTATTTGTTGCAATGCATAACCAACCGCAACCGATGCCTGAACATTAGCCCAAGAACAATTTCCTACTATTTGCGAGCTCATAGGAATATGTAATACTGGTTCTAGACCTAGCTCTTGGTTAATAGCCTTATGAAAATATTCCCTGGGTTGCTTACGATATAAAAAGTCTCGAATAAAGTTTAACGAAAAGGCTTTAGATTTCGTAATACGATAAATATTAATACTGCCCTCATGCAAACTATTTTCGCCTCGATCAATTTTTGCCCACCACTCATTATACTTAACAAAACATAAAGCATGCCCACGGCTTGCCGCTGGCAAAATCATCATGGGAGATTCGATTAAATTTTTTAACTTAGCAATATCTTGAGAACTAAGATTTGGATGATGCTGCATCTGTAATAATTCATCAGCAACATTAAATGCATCCATAATCGTATGTATGTAGTTAAATTGACTACGAAAATGCCTGGTAGAATAGCTACTAGTAAAACGCCTAAGAGAGTCTTTAATAACCGCCACTGTGAATTCTAATATAAAACCCTCATAATCTAACTCTATAAATTCACCTTCAGCATTAATAATATCAACATCACCTTTTAATTCAAAACGGTGACCTAATAGTTTGGTATAAATAAAATCTAGGGCAAAGTCCAATTTAGCGTTAAATTGATATAATAAATGTTTAATCTCATTTTGCGAGCGTAGAATTGGATATACTAAAACGGATAATCCAGCTCTTGTATAAGCGTTTGCATCTGCCCCATTTGCAAGTAACAACCTAATTAACTCTAAATCAGCGTTATCAACCGCCCAGTGCAAAGCAGTTCTACCCGTTACATCCGGCTTATTAATATCAACTTTTCTGTCTATTAATAATTTAGCAATATTAGGCTGTCTGGTAATAGCTGATTCAATAAGCGGGGTAAATCCATACTCATCGATATCATCCAAAGATTCGCCTTCACGGAGATAAAAATCAAAGTCTGGCACTCGACAACTGATAATATCGTTCGCAATAGTCATAGTATTTTAAAATCCCTGAGGTTTTGGAGCTGGGGAAACTCGTGGCATATTACCCAAACGTAATTGCTTCTCCATCTCTTGCTCACGCCTTTCATTATCAAACTCACGCCGAGCTTCGCTATTTAGAGGGGGTTCTGGATTTAAATTAGGATCAACCCCATCAAATCGCTGACTATCAAGCCATGGGTTTTGCAAAATATTATTTTGCATCTCATTGCCAGCCTCAGCGCTCATTGCCGCAGTATTCTCTGCATCTGGATGTTCTCGAGCATTCACTCTAGCAATTTTCCGGTGCCCTTCTTGCTCACTAATCCTTCTTTGACGCTCCATATTTTCAGTATCTTCAACAAGGTATGAGTCAGATCTTCTAGGCGCTTCTTTACGAATAACAGCAAAGACTATATCAATCCAAAGCGGCGATCCTACACCCGAGTGGCTAACAGACAAAACTTGTTTAATGGTACCAATCGCTCGAGGATTAGCTTCAATCTCAATACTACATGACTCTTGAGGGGCAAGAACCTTACCAACACAGCAAGTACCACCAACAATATTTAAGCGGCTATCATCACCTTGCACCAACTCTATCATTGAGATGGTTACTGGAAACTTACTGGTATTACATACTCGATAAGTTTCAACAAAAGGCATTGAACCCAAGATAAGACTCTTCCACACTGGATTCGGGAGAACCCATGCAATTTGACCTAACCTGTCTCTTTTAGCTACTGTTTTTTTTCTCATACCTATATTATACACTCTGCATTACAAATAATCACTAAGTAATATTTCAGCAATTTGAACTGCATTAGTCGCCGCGCCCTTGCGAATATTATCCGCAACAACCCACATATCCAAACCACAAGGATGTGAGATATCTTGTCTAATCCGACCAACGTAGACACTATCACTACCAGTTGCATCTTTAATAACTGTCGGATACTTTTCTTTCGATGCATTATCTATAACTTTAACCCCTGGCGCTTTTTTTAATATTTTACGGGCTTTATCAGCATCTAGAGGTTCTTGAAACTCGACATGAATAGCCTCAGAATGACCGTAGAATACAGGAACTCTAACAGCGGTTGGATTAACCAAAATATTATTGTCACCAAGTATTTTTTGAGTTTCCCAAACCATTTTCATCTCTTCTTTGGTGTAGCCATTTTCCTGAAAATCATCAATATGAGGTAATGCGTTAAAGGCTATTTGTTGCGGATATACTGACGATTTAGCCGGACGACCATTTAGTAACTCTCCAACTTGCGTTATTAACTCCGTGACAGCTTTTTTTCCAGAACCTGAAACAGCTTGGTATGTCGCAACATTTATTCTCGTAATTTTGGCTACATCATGAAGTGGTTTTAAAGCAACCAGCATTTGAATTGTAGAGCAGTTTGGGTTGGCAATGATATTGCGGACTGTGAAATCAGCAATCCTCTCTGGATTAACCTCAGGAATTACTAATGGAATATCATCATCATAACGAAAAGTAGAAGTGTTATCTATTACAATGCATCCTTCAGCCGCCGCTATAGGAGCATAATCTTTAGAAACAGAACCACCAGCTGAAAATATTGCAATATCCACATCTATAAAGGAAAATTTTTCTAAATCTTGAACTTCAAACTCCTGACCTGAAAACTTAACCATCTTACCAGCTGAGTTTGCACTAGCGAGAGGAAATAAATTAGCAATTGGAAATTCTCGCTCAGTCAACACTTCTAATACTGCCTCACCAACAGCCCCAGTTGCTCCAACAATAGCTACATTTAACTTTTTCATTATTTACCTTCATATTTCTAGAGAGCAATTTGCGCTCTATTTCTCAAAAAATGATCCATTAATACCAATGCCATCATTGCCTCAGCAATTGGCACGGCGCGAATCCCAACACAAGGATCGTGACGACCTTTTGTAGATATTATAGCATCTTCTCCACTAGTATTTATTGTTTTACAAGGAGTCACAATACTTGAGGTTGGTTTGAGAGCCAAACTTACATCAAGATTTTGACCAGTAGAAATTCCACCTAAAACTCCACCAGAATTATTGCTCAAAAAACCATTCGACGTTATCTCATCGCGATGCTGACTGCCAAGCTGGGTAACGGATGCAAACCCAGCCCCAATCTCAACACCTTTCACAGCATTAATAGACATCATAGCAAAAGCTAAGCTCGCATCTAATTTATCAAAGACCGGATCACCAAGACCAACAGGAACACCACGCGCTATAACACCAATTTTAGCTCCCATCGAATCACCACGTCTCCGAATATCATCGATACTCTGGGCCAATTCAGCCACTTGATTTTTATTGGGACAGAAAAAAGGATTATTATTAATTTCATTTTCATCTTCAAAATCAACTACAATTTCACCCATTTGCTTTAGAAAACCTAATATTTCAAGATTACATACTTCTTTTAAATATAATTGAGCAATTGCCCCAGCTGCAACTCTTGTGGCTGTTTCTCGTGCAGAGGCACGACCTCCTCCACGATAATCTCGATGTCCATATTTATGATGATAAGTATAATCAGCATGACCTGGCCTAAATAAATCTTTATTAGCCTCATACTCACTACTACGCTGGCCTGTATTTTCTATAAGCAAAGATATTGGCGCACCGGTTGTTAAACCATCAAATACACCTGACAAAATTCTAACTTTATCAGCCTCTAATCGCTGAGTTGTGTATTTAGATTGTCCTGGTCGACGCCTAGCTAAAAAAGGTTGAATAAGCGCTTCATCAAGAGCAAGTTTAGGTGGGCAACCATCAACCACACAACCAATAGCTGGGCCATGGCTCTCACCAAAACTTGTAACTTTAAACATACTACCAAATGTATTACCGCTCATAAGTTCCTTACTTGTTCGGCAGTTAAAACAAAGACTCCCTGACCACCATATTCAAAATCAATCCAGGTAAATGGCACATTTGGGTAGGCGTTAACAAGAGCATCCTCACTATTACCAACCTCAACAACTAAAATACCATTTTCAGATAAATATTTGCCTGCATTTTTTAAAATATTATCAACAATAGCCAAGCCGTTGTTATTTGTCTCTAATGCTAAAGCTGGTTCATGCAAATATTCCTCTGGAAGAGTTTGCATCTCTTCTTCCCCAACATATGGAGGATTACTAACAATAATATCATACTGTGCAATAGGTACGCTTGCAAAACAATCTGACTCTATTAAATTCAAGGTTTCATCTAAACCATGCCCCTCTTTATTTATCTTAGCAACCTCAAGAGCATCTTTAGAAATATCAACCGCATCAACTATCGCTTTTGGAAAATACTCACAACTTGCAATAGCAATACAAGCACTACCGGTACAAAGATCGAGTATCCGATCCACCTCGTCATACTCAATCCAAGGTGAAAAGTGCTGCTTTATCATTTCAGCTAGTGGAGATCTTGGAATTAACACTCGCTCATCAACGTAAAATGATAGATCACAAAAATATGCCTCATTTGTTAAATAAGGGACCGGCACACGTTTTTCAATGCGTTGCTCAAAACGCTCAATAAGAAGCATTTTCTCAGAGTCAGATAACTTAGCCTCTAATAACATAGGGTCAACGTCCATTGGTAGAGAGAGGCTACCAAGAACTAACATCCAGATATCATCCCAAGCGTTATCAGTTCCATGTCCAAAATACAGATCATTCTGATTCGCTTTAGATAAACCAAAACGCAAAAAATCAATTATTGTCTTAAACTTTTTACAATCTTCAAAATAAACAGACACACGAGCTCCAATAGAATAAATAATAGGGTATTATATGCTATACTGCACTGAGCTACAATTTGATAATTTATATAGCACGATTATGCCAAAAAAAACAGATGTTTCTGAAGATGAAAAGAACCTTTTTCGAGAAATGATGCGCGATGTAACGCCATTAAAAAAACAACCGAAAGCTATTACTAAAAAATCCCCTATACAACCAGTAGTCCAAAAAAAAGTCTATTACCCCCCTATAAAAAAAAGCCCTCGACATCATCTATCCAGCTATTACCATAAAGAGGTTCAACCTAACTGTATTATTTCCTATTCTCGAGATAGTATTTCCAAAAAACGTTTAACTGAAATAAAAAATGCCAAATCTAGATATGAAGCCAAAATTGACCTACATGGATTAAATCCTGATGATGCTTCAGATATTCTCGTAGACTTTATCGAAAAACAATATTCATTAGGAAGACGAATAGTGTTAGTAATTCATGGCAAAGGCGGTATCCGCGGTGAAGCCCCTATTTTAAAAAACCTTGTCAACCAATGGCTTCCACAACTTCCACACGTATTATTGTTTCATAGCGCTAAACCAAAAGATGGCGGTAACGGGGCTGTTTATGTCCTATTAAAAGCTAATAAAAACATTGAACTATAACTATACGCCCTGGATGTTGCCTTACCTTTAACCAACAGGCAAGAATATTGATGAAATATCTTGTAATAACATTTAAAAACCATTATTATTTGCACAAAATTCTCATTTAAACTTCACATGACAAAATCAATCATTATCATTGGAATCGCCGGGCCTTCTGCATCAGGTAAAAGTTTACTAGCAAATACTATTGTTAACGAACTAGGTTCAGATCAAGTAGTCGTAATTTCTGAGGATGCTTATTACAAAGACAGCTCTCACTTGTCATATGAAGAACGAGAAAAAATCAACTACGATCATCCCGACTCTTTTGATCATGATCTTCTTTGTAAGCATTTAAAACAATTACAACAAGGCTTATCAATTGAAATACCTATCTATTCTCATTCCCAGCACATTCGCTTAAAAGAAACACGATCTATTGGCAAACATAAGATTATTGTTCTTGAAGGAATATTATTATTTAGCGAGAAAAAACTCCGAGAATTAATGGATAGTAGAATTTTTATGTCTGCGCCACTTGATGTTTGCCTTAGCCGACGTCTGATGCGCGATGTAGTTGAGCGTCATAGATCATTTGAATCAGTTCTTCATCAATATGAAACTACAGTCAGACCAATGTATCTGCAGTTTATTGAGCCTTCGAGTCGTTATGCGGATATCATCGTTCCACGGGGTGGTGAAAATCGCATTGCTATTGATATGATCAAAGCAAAAATGCGCGAACTATTATGATAGTTAATGAAATATAGGAGTACATTATGGGTTTTCTAAGTGGCAAAAAAGCATTAATTTTTGGCTTAATTAGCAATCGTTCCATTGCTTACGGAATAGCAAAAGCATTTCATGAACAAGGTGCGGAACTTGCATTCACCTATCAAAATGAAAAACTAAAAGACAGAATAGCCGCAATGGCTGCTGAGTTTGGTTCAGACTTAGTGTTTCCTTGTGACGTTTCCAGTGATGAAGAAATTGATAATGTTTTTTCTAGCCTAAAACAACACTGGGATCACGTTGACAATATAGTCCACTCATTAGCATTTGCGCCAGCAGATCAAATATCTGGTGACTACATTGACAATGCAACACGTGAAGGATTCCAAATAGCTCATGATATTAGTGCTTATAGCTTAGTTGCTATATCCAAAGCAGCATTACCAATGATGCTTGATACTAACGGATCAGTTTTAACATTGAGCTATTATGGCGCTGAAAAAGCCATACCAAACTACAACGTTATGGGAATAGCAAAAGCAAGTCTTGAAGCATCTGTTCGCTACTTAGCATCTAGTATGGGTTCTCGAGGAATTCGAGTTAATGCAATTTCAGCCGGTCCAATTAGAACTCTTGCCGCATCTGGAATCAAAGATTTCCGTAAACTACAAAATGCTTATGCTGAAGTTACTCCTCTTAAACGCAAAATAACTGCTGAAGAAGTAGGTAATACCGCTGCATTTTTATGTTCAGATCTAGCATCAGGAATTACTGGTGAGGTAGTACACGTTGACGCAGGATATCATGCAGTCGGCATGAGTGCTTCTGAAGAATAAATACATTATTAAGAATCAAAACTTAGGTTTTGATTCTTAATAAACTAATCATAACTCCCCCATTTTTCAGCCAAGCTAATATCTCCCGACTAATATACTAGTCACTTTTCAAGCCCTTTTAAACTGACATCTTTATATTTTAAAATATGCCATTATGATCGACACACCATAATTTCCTTCCAACTTATAATTGACTAACACAATAACTACCACTATGATTAATTCAAAGCCAAAAAGGTTGTGATACCACAGGAAATAACAATGAATGATAGTGGCCAAAAGAAGCAGATAAAAATTGATAAAATTCGACAGGAGCTAACTAAAATTGACAAGATTATGAGAAAGAATCACCCTTGGCTAAAATATCAATCAACCATTGCTGTTCTAATTGCGCTCAGCTCCGCTATTGGTTTTGTCTGCTCGAGTTCTTTATATTTCTACGGCTACATCCCTGCTTGGCTATGCATCATTATAAATGCCTTTTTATGTTCATTTATTCACGAGCTAGAGCACGATACATTCCACTTGTTATACTTCAAAAAACAACCCGTCATTCGTAACATTTTTTTAGCCTTTCTATGGTTATTTAAACCAAATACAATCAACCCTTGGGTACGAAGAAAAATTCATTTACATCATCATAAAAGCTCTGGAACACCAGACGATCAAGAGGAGCGTTTAATAGGTAATGGCTTACCTTATACTGCAAAAAGATTTTTTATCATGCTCGACCCGTTTTTTGCCCTATTACAATTTAAACATTTGCAAAAAGATTCTAAAACCTTTCAACCATATTTACTGATAAGTGCACTTTTCCCCATGTGTATCTTGTTTGCTAGCATTTTACTAGCATGGATTTCTTTCTATTTTGTTATAGTGGCTAATCACCTTTTTAATCTTGACTGGCAAACGCTCTCTATTGTGAATAAACATATTGACCTTCTCAACTTCTTGATGGTTATCTATATTTCACCAGCAATTCTAAGGGTATTTTGTTTACAATTTATTTCATCTAGCATTCATTATTATGGTGGGGTCGACCAAATAACAAAACAAACGCAGGTTATAACTAAATGGTATTTAAAACCAATGCAATGGCTATGCTGCTCTTTTGGAGAAACTCACGCTATTCATCATATTTGGGTGGCACAACCCTTTTATTTACGTCACATGACACATAAAGCAAGCCATGCGGTTATGTATCAAAATGGTATACGCTTTAATGATATGGGAACATTCAAAAGACACAATCATTATGATAAAAAAAATAACAGATAAGCCCGCCATCTCAACTATCAGGAAAGTTATCCTTTTAGTCAAGAAGACGGATAGTTACAAGTAATTTAAAATATTTTAAAAATCCCATATCAAGACGATTTTTTTAATCCTCGCAATACTTTATCTGCTGCTTCTTGAGTCACACGAATTTCATCATCCCCATGAGCACTTGAGATAAATCCAGCTTCATACAGTGATGGCGCAAAATATATACCTAAATCCAACATAGCATGATAGAATTTTTTAAATTTTTCTTCATCAGATGAAGCAACATCAGCAAGACTTGAAACCTTCTCTTTTTCAGAAAAGCAAAAACCAAACATCCCACCAATATTTGTTCCACAAAAAGGCTCATCATGTGCGGCAAATACTTCTGCCAAAGACTTAATTAACGATGCCGATTTTTGTTCTAATTGAGGGTAAAAGTCTGGTTTTTCAAGTTCAGCCAAAGTTGCAAGTCCGGCGGCCATTGCCAATGGGTTACCAGATAACGTTCCTGCTTGATATACTTGTCCAACAGGAGCAAGATTAGACATAATATCAGCCCTACCACCCAAAGCACCAACTGGCATTCCACCACCAATTACTTTACCAAGAGTAGTTAAATCAGGTCGAATACCATAAACTTCCTGTGCACCACCTAATGCAACCCTAAATCCAGTCATGACTTCATCAAAAATTAATATAGTTTGATACTCATCACAAAGCTCTCTTAACCCCTGCAGAAAATCAGGGTTCGGTTTCACTAACCCCATATTACCAGCAATAGGTTCAACAATTATGGCAGCAATATCATCGCTATGTTGCGAAAATAATTCTCTAACCGCATCTAAATCGTTAAAGTTCACGGTTAAAGTATGTTCGGTCGCTCCAGAAACGACACCAGGAGATGAAGGAATTCCTAAAGTTAATAACCCAGAACCTGCTTTAACTAATAAACCATCACTATGGCCATGATAGCAACCATTGAATTTTATGATTTTAGATTTGTTAGTATAACCTCTGGCTAAGCGAATTGCCGTCATAGTTGCTTCGGTACCAGAATTTACCATACGAACCATTTCGATTGATGGAACTAAATTAACAACTTTTTCAGCTAGTTCAATTTCAAGCTCGGTTGGCGCACCAAAGCTCATACCATTTTGAAGTGCACGTTCAACTGCTTGAATAACTTTTGGATGACAGTGCCCAAGAATTAATGGACCCCAAGAGCCAACATAATCAATATAACGATTATCATCAGCGTCTATCATATACGCGCCTTCACCTTTTTTAAAAAACACAGGAGTTCCACCGACACCTTTAAAGGCTCGAACAGGAGAATTTACCCCGCCTGGAATAACCATCTGAGAGCGTATAAATAATTTTTCACTATTTGTCATAAAATTCCTAAAGTTTTTTTTATTACTGCCGATAAGAATTGGAATTATAACACTTAGGATTTTCTATGAGCAAACAAAATTCAAGCTTAAACGATCTGGTTCGGCCATTAATAACTGAGTTATTAAATACAGATAAAATTGATACCGTAAAAACGCAAATTATCAAAGAAGAAATAAAAAATAATGAATACAAAATTAATCACAAAAATATAGCCAGTAAAATGCTTGAGTTTGCTACTGTAAAAATAGAAGAACCTATCGTTTAATCGTAAAATAACTAGGATTTACAATGTAATGAAATATATCTTTAGCGTTTTGACCCTGTTATTTACTCTAGCATTTAATTCTGTCTACGCTCTTGAACCTTGGTTTACTGATCCAATTATTGCCGATCATGCTGATATTGTCCCGTTAGGCCACGAACAACTAGATCTATACTTAAGTGATACGACTAATTACGGTATATATGACGAACATCACTCTTTCACTCCAACTCCCAACTACTATAGCCGAGATCTCCAACCTCAATATATATTTGGACTCACAAAAAATATTGATTGTGAGGTTGATCTGGATTTTGTTCGAAATGAAAATGATGGTAAGTCCTCTACGGGTATTGGTGACACAGTTATAATGCTTGGTTATCAACTCTCAACACAAAAAAACAATAAAAACAAATCAGACATAAGAATCCTGTTTTCAACAATTTTTCCAACAGGGCGCTTCGATAAACTATTACCAGGGACTCACACAGCCGATGCAACCGGTGCGGGTAGTTATCAACCTAGTATTGGCCTACTTTTTCAGCATCTATTTGCATTAAAAAATGGCCATTATTTAAAAGCTTTTGCTGAAACAAATATAAGATATGCATCAGATGTAACAATTGAGGGATTAAGTGCATATGGAGGAACAATTCATACTCAAGGAAAAATGCGACCTGGAAATTCAATGGACCTTGATTTGGCAGCAGAATATAACCTTACACAGAACTGGGCTCTAGCTTTTGAGACTTTTGTTTATGCTCAACAACCATCAGCATTTAAAGGTAGAATTACCCCTGATGTTGAAAGGTTTATCCAAAGACTAAATGGATTAAGACGACGAATTGGTAATAGAACTTCTATTATTCGCAATGAGTATATGCCGACAAACCATAACATTGGTAATGGATCCTTTATAGGAAGTGGCAGTGTATTTATGTTCACTATTCTGCCAGCCATTGAGTATAATATATCAGCAAACTTTGGATTTATTGGTGGTGTGTGGTTAAGTATTGGTGGAAAAAACACCCCAGCATTTTATTCTCCTACAATAGGTTTCTCTAAAAAGTGGGGTTAGAATTTCTACTTAGGCTCAAGTCGAACAGCCCCGTCAAAACGAATAACTTCACCATTAATAAATTTATTTTCAATAAGATGCTTAGCTAAAGATGCAAACTCATTTGGCAAACCTAATCTTTTTGGATAAATAGCTGACTCAGTCAAAGCATCCTGAACTTCTTGTGGCATATTCAGTAACATAGGTGTTGCAATTAAGCCTGGGGCAATCGTATTTACCCGAATACCATGTTGCGCTAATTCTCTAGCCGCTGGCAATGTCATTGCCACAACTCCTCCTTTAGACGCACTATATGCCAATTGACCAATTTGTCCTTCATAAGCAGCAATAGATGCCGTATTTAAAATAACTCCGCGCTCATTTTCATCATTAAGCGCAGGCAATGTCAGCATTGCTTCAGTTACAAGGCGCATCACGTTAAAAGTACCAATTAGATTAATATCAATTACAGTTTTAAAATCATCAAGAGGCATAGCGCCGTTTCTTCCAACCATTCTTTTGGCAGGAGCAACCCCGGCACAATTTATACAGATTCTAGGAACGCCAACTTTTTCAATTGTATATTGAAGGGCTTCTTTGATAGATTCTTCCGAACGAACATCACATAAAAAAGATTCAAACTTAGAGTTTTCAATTTGCTTATCCCAAACAACAACTTCCACCCCATGCTCACTTAACTCTTCGGCACAAGCATTCCCCATTCCTGATGCGCCACCGGTAATTACGGCGACTTGCTTATTTAATTCCATTCATATCTCCTATAATATATATACTATATAAAAGCTTTGCTCAAAGCCTTAAATACTGAAGTACCTGCTTGCTCCATCCATTCAAAAAATACCATTTCCCGAGTTACCAAACGAACTCCTTCGGCGCGCATACGATCAAGGGCTGCGTTATGATCTAAACTAGACCTGCTGCTAACAGCATCAATGACCACATAAACTTCTGCACCATCCTCGATTAAATCTAGTGCTGTTTGTAAAACACAAACATGTGTTTCTATTCCGGCGATAACAGCTTGTTTTTTATTAATATTTTGCCAGTGCTTTGCAAAAACAGGATCACGATAACAAGAGAAATGTACTTTATCTATATCTGTTTTACCTGGCATGATTTTTCGTAGATCTTCAACTGTATGACCTAAACCCTTGCTGTATTGCTCGCTTACCAAAAGAGGGACATCAAGTTCGCTCGCCGCACGCATTAACCACTGACAACTAGAAATTAACTTATCAGGATTCATAACTAGGGGAGTCAATTTTTCCTGAACATCAATTAATAATAAGCAGGATTTGTCTTTTTGTAATAACATATTTGTCTCCCAAGATATTCATTGCTAAAAACATCATAATTAAGGTCTATCTAAATTGCAATTTTCATAATACAATACAAATCCTTTAGCGTTATGTTTGATATTCACAAAATTGCTCAAGTATAACGAAAAGATATACTCAATTCTCTTATCTTATAAAAATATGGTGGTTACCAAATATGTGGTTTAATAATGCTCTAATATATCAATACGAACTAGAACAAGATGAAAATTTAACGGAACTGTTGGCTGAAGAAAGACTTAAACCATGCCCTCCTCATGCACGTTTTATTTATGGGTGGTTACCAGCTGTAGCTGATGAACTAGTTTATGAAGTTTCTGGAAGCTCTGTTATTTGCCTTGGCAAAGAAGAGCGCATTCTACCAAGAAGCGTAGTTCAAAGACATTTATCAGAAAAAATTTCTGAAATTGAACAACAACGTGGATTCCCTGTTAAAAGATCTGAAAAGGGCCAAATGGCTGAAGACATTGAGTTTGAATTATTACCCAAGTCTTTTTGCCTACAAAAAAAATTAAATGCACTTCTAGATCAATCAAGTAAAAGGCTAATTATTAACACAAGTAGTAACACTCAAGCCGCTCAATTAACGGCTCTTCTTAGAAAATCGGTTCCAGGAATTAAATTAACCCCTTTAAACACGGAAACCAATTTAGCTAGTCTTTTTGCTAGCTGGATAAAAGATCCAAGTTCATTGCCTGCTAATCTAGAACTAGCGTCAAACTGTTTGCTTTTCTCTCAAGATGACGAGAAGAAACAGTTTAATTGTAAAGGATACGAACTTCCTGCAGAAGAAGTTGATTCATTGTTAACACAAGGTTTGGTTGCTGCTGAAATTTCATTGATATGGAATGAAAGAGTTCAATTCACACTCACTCAAGATTTAACTTTTAAAAAATTAAAATGCTTAGATTATTTAGTTGATGAATTTCAAGAAACTAAAGACTTAGAAGATGAAGCCTCGCAACAAGATGCTGCTATTACCCTTTTATCTTTAGAATTACGTAGCTTATTTGATGATTTATTTCCAATATTAACAAGTACAGCCACAGAAAATACTAAGCCAACCGAGACTTTATGTGAGGTTTAACTGGTAGATATGATTATGAAAAAAGCTAGTATATTATTAATTTTGGTATTATCACTCTCTTTAACCGCATGCAAACACTGGTGGGGTGGAGTTGATGATGAGAATCCATATGCAGGTATGTCTGCTAAAGAAATATATACTGAAGGCGTTAGCGCACTTTCAAAAAAACAATATACCGAGTCGATAAAAAAGTTCGAAGCATTAGATACAATGTATCCATTCAACGACTATGCTGAACAAGCTCAAATCAACTTAATCTATGCATATTTTGAAAAGGAAGACTATCCATCTACCGCAGCAACAGCAGAAAGGTTTATTCACCTATATCCTCGTGCTAAAAGAGTTGACTATGCGCATTACATGAAAGGCATGGCAAACTTCAATCAAGTACGTGGAGCGCTGGCTACAGTTCTACCAATGGATCTTTCTTGGAGGGATCCTGGCACACAATCACAGGCATATTCTGATTTTGCAACATTGGTACAAAAATTTCCAAACAGTACCTATAAACCTAGTTCTCTTCAACATATGATCTATTTAAGAAATATGTTCGCTCAAAGGGAACTAAATACCGCTTTATACTACTATGATAGAAAAATGTATGTTGCTGCAATTGAAAGAGCCAATTACCTAATCAAAACCTATCCGCAAGCTCCTAGCGCTGAAAGTGCATTGGGTCTTGTTTATCATGCTAATCTGAACCTAGGATTACATAAAACGGCAGCGGATAACCTAAAGGTATATCAAGCAACATACCATACAACTCCTAAAAACGTGAAAATAACTTAAGATAAAGTTTTAAAAGAAATGGCGGTTAATTAACTTTGTAAATAAAGGCTTAATTAACCGCTGATAATTAAATGTTTTCTACAATCTTAGAACCGTACGTGCACCGCTATCGTATTCGCCCACCTTAAAACAATCACGGGTTTTAGCCCAGTTAAGAGATTACAGGCTCATAGAATTACCAGCTTCAGATTTAATATCGGCTATAGCTTGATCAAAATCAAATTTCCCGCTCGCGTCTCTTATACTCAAGATTTCATCAGAAGTTTTTTCGGAATCTACTCTTATAAAAGATCCACTACCATCTGAGTAACCATTTACTTTTCCTGTTTTTGGATCGCAGCGTATAAATTTTATATTTTTTTCAGCTGCTTCATCTAAAAATTCATCTGCAGTTTTCTCGTCCGGAAAAGAAAGTTTTATTTCACTATCTTTAGAGCTTTCAGGTTCTCTACACCAAGGTTCTTTACTATATTTTTCCATATAGAGGTCTTTTAATTTTTTCTTACTATCAGACAAGATTTCAACACAATTATCACTAGTAGGCTTATCTTTATTCTCAGCATTTGGAATATTAGATAGTTGGAATCGTTGATATCTGGCCTCGCGTTCTTCTCGAGCAATTCTTACATTCCTCTCTTCTTCAGTTTCTTCATTCATTACAGTCCAACTATCTTAATAAATATACTTTTATTATAGCCTAATTATAATGAATTATAAGTTTCAGATTAAATTGTCAAACCAATTTTAAAAAAACAGTTGCATCCAACAACTGTCTGTTATAAAATTCGTGACGGAGAGGTGGCAGAGTGGTCGAATGCGGCGGTCTTGAAAACCGTTGAAGGGAAACCTTCCCAGGGTTCGAATCCCTGTCTCTCCGCCAAAACGTAGATAGTCAAAAAATATTCCTACTCAACAAACTACCCAATTATTATTAATTTCTCACACATGCTCACTTAATGATGATTTTTGTAATTCTTCACTTTGCTTCATATCCAACTCACCACCTACATTCAAACAAGAAACAGTAGCAATAGATACAACCGCCGGCTTTGCAAAAGTAAGCTTTTTAAGAGGAGCATATAACTCATAATTATTATCTTTAGCATACTTTAATATATCCGCTCCAGTTAAGTCACCTTGCCCATTAGTATTTGAACAATTAAACTTAGCTTTTATATTTTCTCGACTGCAAAAAGAGATAATTATATTGTTGATACTAGGGATGTTTTTCCTCATCATAACCAAGATTAATTTAAAATATGACTCTTCATCAGCAGCGTTAATTTCCATATCAGTTATATTCTTAGCACATCTATAACTATCAAGATCAACTCCCATAGCCAATAATGCTACCCGTAAATGGATCTCCATATACTCATCATACTCTCCAGAAAGCAATATTTCGCGACTTAAGAGAATTTCTTCAAGCTCAAGCATTACATCAATTATCATAGGCTCTTTATCTTCTGGAGAATCTTCAAGCTCACAAGCTTCAAAAAGATATTGATATATTTGAATTAAAGCCCAATTAGGAACAGAGCGCCAAATTATATCTGTTCTTTCTGTAAATATTACGTGAGCATGCTTAATGAATTTTTGTTGAAAGATCTCATCAACACCAGGCTTGAGAGATACCTGGCTATATCTTAATTTGACGGCTGATATAACATCATAACCTCTTATGCAACCATCTTCTTCAATGTTTTGAATGAAATCCACACAAGTTTTTTTTGTATCTAAACTCTCTAAAAGACTAAATTTCTCATGAATAAAATTAAGTGCTATAGCTGCAGCAGAAGGCTTAACATGGGTCACGACTATATTCACATAAAAACCATCCAAGCAAAGCTCCGCAGATAGTAGGATTATGGCCTCAACAAGTAATGGATCAAAACTTCTCTCAGCAAGATATTTAACCACCGCATCTGTCACCCGCTCTTTTAGCAAGAAAAGATTTGCTAGAGATAACTCGCGGTGCTTTTTTAAATAATCAACATTGCGACTGATATCTTCATCTACCAAAGTCTCTCTAGATAAAAACTGCTCACAATAATCCAAATAAATATCTCTAGGAGGTTTTAGATGGTATAAATAATTGTGTCTTATACAATACTCAGTAATACACTTACAAACAGAATTTGGGTTTGGATCTCTGACTATCCTAGAAAATAGAGCGTCTCTTTCATACTCAAGGATATTAGCCTCTAAAAAATCTTGATAATTCTCATATAACAACACCACCTGAGACTCAGAAAATTTTTTTAAATCTAAAAACCAAGCATTTTTATACTTTAGAAGCTTGGATATTAAGGAAAATAAATTACCAAGACCATTATAGTTTTCTATCTCATCACCTAACTCATCAGGAAAAAGAAGTTTCTTTTTAATGGAGGATAATTTCGAGTAATAGCTTTTTAATTCGGCAATTTCAATATTTGCCAATTCTTCTAATGTCTGCATCTATTTACCCCATTGCTAATTCATAATATGATGCTCAATCAATCATCATATTTTACTTCAATATGAATAACAATGGTTTTTTTAGACTAAAGTATAATATATAAGCTAAAAGAGAAAAATACAATGCAAATTGTATTGATAATCACTGTTGTGGCGTTATAAATGATTCTAAATATTCTATAACCACCATTTTGGGCCAAGGGCCAAGGCCCAATGGCGCTGGATTAAGCATCGTCATTAGCCCCTACTCCTACTTACCCAGCTTTATGCAGGATATCAGACATATTTATTTTAAAATTTTCCCTAGATGGTAGGGGGGTATAGTGTTTTCAGTTAGTGGTAACAATTCACTAAAATTCTTGTTAGAGGATAGCCCCTGACCTAATGACTCCGCTTAAGGCAGCGCCATTACCCTAAGCCCCAACCTACGGTCGTTTGCTCAATTTATACTGCGGCAACCGTGTGTTAATCGAGATCTATTTCACCAAATTTTTTAAATACCGCGTCCAACTCCATTAGTTGCTCTAACAATAACTCCATTTTAGCTAATGGCCAGCTATTAGGGCCGTCACTTAGTGCTTTATCTGGATTTGGATGGGTTTCCATAAATAGGCCTGATATACCTGCTGCAACGGCCGCTCTTGCCATAACAGGAATTAAGTCACGCTGACCTCCAGAAACACTTCCACCACCTCCTGGTAGTTGTACTGAATGCGTTGCATCATATACTACTGGACAACCTGTTTTACGCATTATTTTTAACGATCGCATATCAGAGACAAGATTATTGTAACCAAAGCTCACGCCTCTCTCACAAACCATAACCTCTTGATTACCTGTTGATTTTGCTTTATCTACAACATTTTGCATATCCCATGGCGCCAAAAACTGACCTTTTTTAATATTCACAGGCTTATTAAGAGATACAACTTTCTGAATGAAATTTGTTTGCCGACATAAAAAAGCTGGAGTTTGAAGAACGTCAACTACACTTGCTACTTCTGATAATGGTGTATCTTCATGAACATCTGTTAATACCGGCACTAAAACTTGTGATTTAACTTTTTCTAAAATTTTCAAGCCAGTCTCAACACCAAGACCTCGAAAACTTGTTAGTGATGATCGATTGGCCTTATCAAAGGATGATTTATAAATAAAAGGTATTGATAGTCGTTCACACATTTCTTTTAAATAACCTGCTGTTTCAATTGCAAGTTCTTCACTTTCAATTACACAAGGTCCAGCAATTAAAAACAATGGTGCGTTAATCCCTACATCAAAACCACATAACTTCATTAGTTATCCTTTTTATTATCATTAAAATCACGAGCAGCTAACACAAATGATATAAACAGTGGATGGCTATCTCTTGGAGTTGAACCAAACTCAGGATGAAATTGAGATGCCAAAAACCAAGGATGATCTGGTAGTTCTATCATTTCTACTAACGAGTTATCTGCTGAATGTCCACAGATATGCAACCCTGAGTCTACCAAAGACTCAACAAAAGTGTTGTTAACTTCATATCGATGACGATGTCGCTCAACAATTTGTGGTTGACCATAAACTTTCATTGCCAATGAATCTGATTCGATATTACACATTTGCGCGCCAAGACGCATACTGCCACCTAAATCAGTATCCTCATCACGAACATTAACCTGCCCATCTTCTGACAACCATTCACTCATCAAAGCAACTACCGGATAAACTGTTGTTTTATCAAACTCAGTAGACGTTGCACCTTTTAAGCCTGCAACATTACGTGCAAACTCAATGACTGCAGTTTGTAATCCAAGACAAATACCTAGGTATGGAACTTTATTTTCTCTTGCATATTGAATGGCCTTAATCATTCCTTCAACACCGCGCTCACCAAATCCTCCTGGAACAAGCACTGCATCAACACATTCAAGCAAACTACTTCCATGCTTTTCAATTAAATCAGCGTCAATATAAACAATTTCGACTTTGGTTTGAGTATGAATACCGGCATGTATTAATGCCTCATTAATTGATTTATAAGCATCTGTTAATTCAACATATTTACCAACCAAAGCAATTTTAACAGTCTTAGTTTTAATTGCATCAGCGTCTAATACTTGTTGCCATTCGCTCAAGTCAGCCGCTGGTGGAGTTAATCCAAACTTCTTAACTATTAACTCATCAAGCTTTTGACCGTGTAAAATCATTGGGATTTGATAAATGCTTTTAGCATCTTGTAATGAAATAACCCCTTCTTTGGCTACGTTAGTAAAGAGAGCTATCTTAGATCTATCTGTACTTGATAGTGGCTCCTCTGAGCGGCAAACTAAAATGTCTGGCTGAATACCTATTGAGCGCAACTCTTTAACTGAATGCTGAGTCGGTTTGGTTTTTGTTTCTCCAGAGGTTGCAATATATGGTACAAGTGTTAAGTGAACAAACATTGTTTGTTCCATGCCCATTTCCATTCTCATCTGCCTAATGGCTTCTAAAAATGGCAACGACTCAATATCACCAACCGTTCCACCAATTTCAACCATCGCGATATCAGAACCTTCGGCTCCAAGTTTAATACATCGCTTAATTTCATTAGTTATATGTGGAATAACTTGCACTGTACCACCAAGATAGTCGCCACGACGCTCTTTTTTTATAACATTTTCATAAATTTTTCCGGAGGTAAAGTTATTTAGCTTGGTCATGGTCGAACGAATAAAGCGCTCGTAATGCCCCAAATCTAAATCAGTTTCAGCTCCATCTTTAGTGACAAACACCTCACCATGTTGAAAAGGACTCATGGTACCCGGATCAACGTTAATATATGGATCTAACTTAATTAGAGTTACGCTTAAACCTCTGGCCTCAAGAATAGCGGCTAGAGATGCTGCGGCGATACCCTTCCCTAAGGAAGAAACAACACCACCGGTTATGAAAATATACTTTGTCATAAACTTGCCTATAATAATTTCAATACGTTTAACATGGCAATAGCTGAATCAGCACAATCTTTTCCTTTATGCCCATGCTTACCGCCAAGCCTATCCCAGGCTTGAGCTTCATTTTCAGTTGTTAATATCCCAAAAATAATTGGAATATCAAACGTTAACGATACATTTTGACAGCCATCACTAACTTGCTGACAAACATAATCATAATGAGTTGTTTCACCTCTAATTACCGCCCCAAGTGCAATAACCACTTCATATTTGTCTGTATCCATAAGTCTTGCTGCAACAAAAGGAATCTCGGCTGCACCAGGAACTTCAACAATTGTTATATCATCTTCAGAAACACCTAGCTCTATTAAGCGACTCACAGCACCTTTTAATAACTCAGACGTTACTTCTTGATTAAATAAACTTACAATAATAGCAACTGCAAAAGAGCCATCTTTTAACTCTGAGCAAGATTTAATATGCTTCACTTTGCATCTCCTATCGATAACATATGACCAAGTTTTTCTTGTTTGGTCTTTAAATAGTTTTTATTTTCTTTGGTAGATGGAACTATAACTGGAACTCTCTCAACGACATTTATACCATATTGTTGTATTGCCGATATTTTATGAGGATTATTAGTTAAGAGTCGTAGTGAATCAATACCCAAGAATTTTAGAATTTGGTAAGCAATGGCGTAATTACGGCTATCAACTGGTAATCCAAGATGAACATTAGCCTCAACTGTGTCATAGCCTTGCTCTTGAAGAGAATAAGCTTTAAGTTTGTTGGTTAAACCAACCCCGCGTCCTTCTTGACGCAAGTAGATTATCACTCCACCTTCTCTAGCAATATGCGCTAAAGACTGATCTAGTTGCATGCCGCAATCACACTTAGTTGAACCAAAAACATCACCAGTAATGCATTCGGAGTGAATGCGAACTAATGGAACCTTATTTGGGGTTGGTGGGTTTTTAATTAAAGCAAAATGCTCAAAATCATCTAAGTCATTAGAAAACAGCATCATTGTAAAATCGCCGTGTTTTTCAATAGGTAGACGAGTTGTTGCGACCACATTCACTAATTGCTCTTGTTGAATACGATAGTCAATTAAATCGCTAATAGATACGAGGGGCAAATCATGCTCTTTAGTAAAAGCAATTAGTTGGTCACGACGACTCATTGTGCCGTCATCATTCATAATTTCACAAATAACAGCTGCAGGAATCAATCCGGCAAGAGATGCGAGATCAACACTACCTTCAGTGTGACCAGTTCTTTCTAAAACACCCAGTTTACGAGTTTTAAGTGGGAACATATGTCCAGGTGAGATTATATCCTTAGGACCACTTTTTGGATCAATTGCCACTTTAATTGTTTTGGCTCGATCTTCTGCTGAAATACCAGTAGACACACCGTTTGCAGCCTCAATTGAAACAGTAAAAGCCGTGCCATATGGCGAACCATTACTGGAAGTCATCATTGGCAAGGATAATTTATCAATTAAAGTCTCAGCCATCGGCAGACAAATTATTCCCCGACCAAATTTAGACATAAAGTTGATACTATCAGCTGTTACATGCTCTGCGGCAATAACTAAGTCACCTTCATTTTCTCGCCCTTCATTATCAATTAAGACTACCATTTTACCGGATTTAATCGCGGCAATTGCATCTTCAATAGAGCTAAAAGGAGTTGTCATAACTAAACCTTAATTTAAACCCAAAAATTTTTAAAAAAACTACCAATCTATCGTAGCAACTATATTATCATCCATAATTTGCCAGCTAACTGCGGCAAAAGAATTAAGTACATCTACATTCCTATAAGAAGTTATCGAATCCTCACCTAACACCTTTGGAGCAATGTATATATAGGTTTTATTAACTAGCCTTTCTTGATGTAGTGTATTAAATAACCCGCCACCGGCTTCAACCCAGGCATCATGATAACCTATGCCACCTAAATGACAAATAATTTTTTTTAAATCAAGTTGACCTTTTTCTGCCGAAACACCATGAAAAAAGCAATTTTCGCTATTTTGCGGTGGTGATAAAGATTCATCAAAATATATATGACAGCATTTAGCTACCTTAAAAATCTGAGCATCTTTATTTAACTCAAGCCTAGAATCAATTATCGCTACATGCTTAGCATACTCAACACCATCAACTCGCGCATTTAATAGTGGGTTATCTTGATTAACCGTTTTTGCAGTGGTTAAAATAACATCCGTACGTAGTCGCTGCTGATGAGTGAACTTAGAACAAGCAGAGTTTGATATATTTACTCTTCCACCACCACTTCCAGCAATTTTCCCATCTAAGGTTTGAGCTATTTTAGCACTAACCCATGGTTTTTTTGTAGCAAACCAATATTTATAGCTATTATAAAATTCATCTATTTCATCAACCGGATAGTGTAGCACATCTATACCCTGTTCACTTAACAAATTTGGGGTTTTATTAGACGACACAATAGGATTAGGATCAGCAAAAGCAAACACAACCCTCTCAACACCATGATTTATAATAGCATCGACACATGGTGGCGTTCTTCCCCAATGATTACATGGCTCAAGGGTTACATATAACGTTACCCCTTCAGCATTTTTAGGGATTTCAGCCAATAATAGTTGCTCGGCGTGCAGCGTTCCTGCACCATGATGCCAAGCTTGTGCTATAATAATATTGTTTTGTACAGCAATAGCGCCAACGCTTGGATTAGGGGAGCAAATACCTCTTCCTAATTCAGCTAGTTCTAGAGCTTTAAGTAAAAATTGTTTATGCATAGAACAACCACACATTTTATAGCCAAGAAGTATAGCAAATTATTAAGATTTTGAGTAGTGGGGAGATATCATTTTGTTGCAACGGCTTAGATTTTGGCATATGTGCGCATTTATATTGCTATTAATGCACTCTATGTTTGCATGTTCTTTCTCCGCATATTCAAATGATGAACTTGATCAATTAGAAAAAGAGTTTGTTCAGCAAATTAATCAATCTGAATCAGTCCTTAGAAACCCAATGGCCGTAGAATACATAAACCATTTAGCAAAACGCTTAGCTCTGCATGGCGAATTAACCGCACCAGATTTTTTTATAGTTAAATCTAGAGAAATTAACGCTTTTGCCGGACCAGGTGGACATATTGGAGTAAATACCCAGCTAATTCTTTCCTCAGATAATGAAAGTGAACTCGCGGCGGTAATGGCGCATGAGATGTCTCACGTTCGTCAACATCATCTTTATCGAATGCTCGAGCATCAAAAACAAATGCGAGTACCTATGCTCGCATCAATGCTTGCATCTATCGCATTAGGGGCTATTAACCCAACACTGGCTAGTGGAGCCTTAATGGGAACCTTAAGCGGATTCGCTCAAGACAATATCAACTTTGTTCGATCAAATGAGAAAGAAGCTGACAGTATCGGCATTGATATGTTAATCAAATCAGGTCTCGATCCACGCGGAATGGCTGGTTTTTTTAGAAAGATGCAAGAGGCTACTCGTTATTATTATACCGATAACATTCCTGCCATACTAAGAACCCATCCATTAGACGAAGACCGAATAGCCGAGGCTGAGAATCGCAGCCTACATTTAGCCAAGAAAAGTTACCCTGATAATATGAACTATCGTTTGTTCAAAGAATTGGTGCGCCTAGAGGTTTCAAGTGATTATAAAAAACTTCTAGAATACTATAAACAACAATGTAAAAAATCCACCCCCAACAATGCCTGTCAATACGGTTATGTCTTAACCAAAATTGAAATGGGGAAATGCAATGACGCATCTCAAGCACTTGAGACGCTATTAAACGAAGATCCCAATAATTTATTTTATGAAATAGCCATGGCTAGAACAGAAATGTGCAGTAAAAAAACCAGCGACGCTGTTAATAGACTTGGCGAACTTCATAGAAACTTCCCAGACAACTACGCTATTTTAGTAGAATATGGTGATGCTCTCATGAGCGTAAAAAATGCACCGAAAGCAACCAGCGTCTTATTAAAGGGACGAAGACAATTTAAAAACGATATACCTTTATGTAATAAACTAGCTAGAGCACAAGCCGCTAACAAAAACAAAAGTTATGCCTATTTTACATTAGCAGAATGCCATATCCTCCAAGGCGAACGTCAAGATGCGCTTACCAAATTAAAAATAGCAAAATCTATGAATAAAAATGATCAATACCTAAGTGAAAGAATTGACGCCAGAATGGAAGAGATAAAGCGCAAATAACAATTACCAATGCCAATAAGAGTGTGATACTACCTTCCTTTGAGTTTTAATTATAAGCAATTGACGTGCTATGTGATGCATAGTACAATCCGGGTAAATTATCGGCATACAGGTGTTATTGTGCCAAAACACCAAGCAACAAATACAACCCAATTGGAGAAGAATTGTGAGAAGAAGTATTGAAGAAATCAAACAAGATATTTTAAAAGAAAAAGCCAAATTCATCAATCTATTGCTGGATGAGGTCAGAAAACATATAAATATATATAACAAGTGTATCTCTAGCTCATCACAACCTGCGGAAAGAACAAATCGTATGTTCAGTCAACAAGATACAAGAAAAGAAAAAGTTATAGAACATCTACAAATAATGAAAGAAATTTATACCGAGGCAACAAGTATTAATACAGACTGGGACTTTGAATTTCCTGATTTTCATCCATCGAGAAATAGATATTTAACAACAAATGACGGGCTTAACCGTCTAAGCAATGAATTAAAGAAAGCAGAGGCGACAGGATATCTTGACAATCATAAAATACAAACTGCAGTTATAGTTGCTATCGGATTAGCTATATTAGCCGCTGTATTGATAACGGTGGCGCTATTGGTTAATTTTCACTCTGTTTGGATTTACTCCGCAGCCTACTACAAAATTAGTATTTTAGTAAGTGGTTCTATATTAGGTGCAGCGTCATTATTAACACTTGCTATACATTCTGCGACTAACCCAGAACCTATATTCAAGAAAAAAGACGATAATGATTATGGTTATGCAGATATTCGATTACAATCAGAAGATGATAGAAAATTGTTATTGGATGAAATTACCGAAGAAAATAAGAGGGCTGTTAATGAAATGAACAATATTTTACTAAATCAAAGCGCACCGTCATCAACGACTTTGTCTTGGGTATAGCAGAATCTTATAAAAACAATTTATACAACTCACCAATTGCTAAGGCACAAAGGCAGTTGGTGAGTTTCTAAAAACCTAATCTATTATCTTCTTTTTGCTCTTTTCATAACTCGCTGCCTTCTTTTGATTTGTCGGTCAGTAAGCTTATTTTTATTGTCTTTAAATGGATTGTCGCTACTTTTAAACTCCATCTTCAATGGCGTGCCGATGAGCTTTAATTCATCAGTTAAAGAATTTATTAAATATCTTTTATAGCTATCAGGCAACTCACTGACTTGATTACCATGAACGACTACGATTGGTGGATTGTGCCCTCCTGCATGGGCATATCTTAACTTGATTCGCCGACCTCTAACCAATGGTGGTGGATGTTTAAAAGTTAGGCTCTGTAAGATTCTGGTTAGTTTAGGTGTTGATAAATCTAGCATTGCCGATTTATAAGCTTGTGTAATATCTTTAAATAATAAACCAACACCACTACCGTGCTTGGCTGAAATAAATTTAGTTTTAGCGAAACTTGCAAAAGGCAGTTTTCTCTCTAGAGTTGCCTTTACTGTTTCTTTATGCTCATCATCCAAACCATCCCATTTATTAACAACGATTACTAACGCTTTACCAGACTCTATTATAAATCCTAGCAAATGCATATCTTGATCTGTTAGGCCCTCAGTCGAATCAATTAACATCAAACATACATTTGAATCTTTTATTGATTGGAGAGTCTTAATCACCGAAAATTTTTCTATTTTTTCATCAATTCGCGCGCGTCTACGAATTCCTGCTGTATCAACAAGAGTATATTTTTGACCTTCTCTTTCAAAAGGAATTTCAATGCTGTCTCGAGTTGTGCCAGGCATGTCATAAACAACAACTCGCTCTTCACCTAAAATTCGATTAATTAGAGTAGACTTACCAACATTAGGACGACCGATAAAAGATATTTTAATAACATCAGGTCTATCTTCTTTATCTGCGACTTCAGCAAAATCATGACTCACATCGCGTAGAAGACTAGTTAAACCACGCCCATGAGTAGCAGAAACACCGTAAATAGATTCAAATCCTAAAGATTGAAAATCAGCGCATGCAACCTCTTCATCCAAACCATCTGTTTTGTTAACCACCACAACTATATTTTTTCCAGATTTACGCAAACGCTTGGCAATATCTAAATCAACGGGGGTCAGACCACAACGTCCATCCACTAGAAAAAAGATATGATCGGCCTCTTCAAGAGCAAGCTCTGACTGCTTAGACATTAACTCATCAACAGCCAAATCATCAACACCAACACCACCAGTATCAACGACTATAAATGGTTTGTTTTCAAAAACTGCGTCACCATACTGTCTATCACGAGTGAGCCCAGGAAAATCTGCAACCAACGCATTCTGGGTGCGAGTTAGGCGATTAAATAAAGTAGATTTGCCGACATTAGGCCGACCAACTAAAGCGATTATGGGGATCATAAAAATTCTCAGGTTATTTGCGCAGAGATTATACCACAAAATGGGCTACATACTTAAGAAATATTTATGGGTCATGAAAGCGCATCTTATGCTGCAAATTCAACTCAAATGTCCTCTTTGAGGTTGATGTGAGAGATTAGTGTACTATTATTATAGATATTGATATATTTAAGTTGACTACGATGCATAACCCCACAGATAAATGGATTCAGATAAATAAAATACCTGCCAGCTCATCAGCCAAAGTTACTGTTAATTTAAAGCCATACATTGATGCCTATAGACAATACAAAGATGTTGAGCGCGCTATTAGTAACGAGATTGAAGATTCAGATGAATACACCAAGCAAATATTATTAGTTCTATATGAGAGTGCTAAAAATAAGTATGAACAAATAAAACAAGAGCTAATTAAAGAGACATTTGAAGATACATATAGTTACTGGCCCGATCTAGTCGATGAAGTAATGGACCTAGAACAATTTAATAGTATTGACGAAGAGGATTTACTTGATGAAGAATTAGAAGCGATAGAAGCAGTTAGAGAGTTTAAAAAGACAGCTTCATATACTTATATGGAAGATAGTTTCATCGAAATAATAAAAAACTCAATGGATCAAATTATTATACATACATTACAATCAGGACTTGATAGTAATAGAGCTAACTTAGAACTCACAGTTGATCTTGAAGAAGACCCTGAATCAAAAGAGATAATTGTAACTTGCACCGATAACGCAGGGGGATTTGATGAGGAATTTTTAACCAAAAATTTATCTAGCTTTGAATCAAAAGAAGCCTATGTTAATCGTTGCCACAAAACTAAATTATCTGATAATATTGATGGCTCATCGTCTGGAACAAAAACAAGTGAAGAGATGCCAACCCTATTTGGCGGACAAAACCGAGGCCTAAGATTATTAATTGCCCTAGTTGATAATGGTGACGTATTAGAGCCAAATGGCAAAAGAATTCCCACATATGCCCCTCTCGAGTCATCAAAAGTACAGTTTGAAAACAATCCCCAGAATGATGGAGCAGTTGTTAGAATTATCACATCTAAAGAACCACTAGAATTTATATATGAAAGAGATAATATTACGGCTAATGATTCTTCTAAAAAAGAAGGTAATGACGGTAGTCCTTTATCGATAGACACAGATTTTTCAATGTAGATATATCAAAAAACTTAAGAGTTATTTTCCTTAACACAATCAATTATCGCTTGCATATCTCCATCCAGCGGCAAAACATGTGCAGAATTATTTAGCCAATGCACAGTAGTATTTGAGCAACTAGCAAATCTCTTTTCAACCATGTCAGAATCAACAACTTCATCATAGTGACCCAAGAATAAATCCGTTTTACAAGTTGGCAAGACAAATTGATTGTTTTTTACTAAAGATAATATTTCTATAACAGCATTTATGGGCAATTTTTTATAAGTTAATTCCTGGTACTTATCAACATGAAAATTACCAGCCCAGTTGGGTATTTGTTTTATACCTAGAAATTTTAAAGATTGAGCTAGTCGTAAACGGGCATTTGTAAAACCATGCAGGTTAAGAGCTGGAGCTAATAAATATAAATGATTAGGTGAATATTTATTTGCAACTAGACCTGCTAGTAGACCGCCTAATGAAAGCCCCATGACATCCACTTTTGAATAGTTTTTAGCAAGTTCAGCGTAAGATTGCAATGCAACATTTACCCAATCGGTTGCCTTAGCATCTGCAAATGCATCAATACTATCTGCATGTCCAGGCAAAACCGGGCATAAAATAGCATCATACATAGTAAAAGCAGATATAAACTCACGATATATTGCCGGAGATGATGAAAATCCATGCAGTAAAAGCATAGCTCGACCTGAATCACATCTTTTAATATCAACAGGCTCAAGTAAGTTAGCCTCTTCAAGAGGCAAATCTCGGATAACTTTTCCTCGCCACATGTATTGAAAATCTTCTGTTTTCATGAGTAAATTCGCATTTATGTTAACTGAGCTCTATAATATACATAATAGTATAGTCTTATCTAATAGGATTTTAAATGGCCGATAAAGAAAAGAAAGATGAGTCAGATCAAGTAAACGGCATGCTCAATAAGCTCGTGCAAAATGTCGTTGAAACAGAAGTACGAAAATACATAAAAAAGCAGAAAGAATTAAAGGAAAAAGAAAAAGAAGAAGAAAAAGAAAAGAAAAAACAAGAAGAAGATAATGACGATGATAAAGGCGATAACAAACAAGAAAAAGCCCGCAAAGAATATGAAAAACAACAAGAGGCTAATAAAGAACAAGGTGAGCAAGCACAACAAGAACAACAACTAAGCGAGCAAAATTTAGAAGGAACAAAACTTGAAGCGGCCAAAGATACACCTAAAGAACCATCCGAAAACTTATTAGAATCTCCTGACAAAGGCCTACCACAAGCAACTGTGTCAATATCTGCCTCTGAGTTACAACAAGTGGCCGATGACCTTCGAAAACAAGCCGAAGAATTACAAAGTCAAGCCGATGAAGCGAGCAAACTATCAGAAGAGGCAAATCAAACCCTAGAACAAGCAAATAACAAACTAGTAGAGGCGAATGCAGACGCGGTCTCTGCTAGAGAAACTGCAAATACAGCGCAGGATACTGCTGATAGTGCTAAAGAGACATATGAGCAGGCCACCCAACAACTTGAAGAAGCAAAAGTTAATGCCGAGCAGGCAAAACAAGCTGCCGATACAGCAAGACAAAATGCTGAAAGAGCTAGACAAAATGCTGAAAGTGCTAGACAAAATGCTGAACAAGCGAATAAGACAGCAGAGGAAGCGCAAGAAACTGCTGATAATGCTCATGCAGAATCAGATAAAGCCCATTCAGAACTTCAACAAGCAAAAGAATCTGGAGCACCAAAAGAAGAAGTCGACAAATTGCAAGATAAAGCTGACAAAGCCGATGCAAAAACACAAGAGGCAGATGCAAATGCAGAAACTGCGCAGAAAAATGCAGAGCAGGCTCAGAGAGATGCAGATAGAGCAGAGAGCGAGTATGAACAATCGAACAACGAGTACAATGAAGCAGAAACAGCGCACCATGATGCAGATGGCAATGTAGAAACAGCACAAAATACTGTGAACGAGGCAGGAGAACATGCAGCCAATACTCAAGAAGCAGCTAATACTGCTAACACAACTGCAAATGGTGCTGAAGAAGCAGCATCAGGTGCCGCAAATAGCCAAGCCCAAGCTCAGGCTGCAGCAACCCAAGCCCAAACTCAAGCCGCAGCTCAGGCTCAAGCTGCAGCTCAGGCTCAAGCTGCAGCAGCCCAGGCTCAAGCCGCAGCTACTGCCGCAGCAACAGAAAGTGCTGCCACCTCCGCAGCTGCAGCTGCACCACTTGCGGCTTCGTAGATTATAATATTTATGAAATTTAGAGGAAAGTCATGACAGATAACAACAAAACTGAAGATAATCAAACTAAAGAAGAGAAACAAGTTTGGAATAATATCGTTGATATAGTTGTAGGAACAGCTAAAAGCACCAAAAACTTAGATTTTAACAAGTTCAAGATCAGATACACGCTTGAATTAGAGGAAATGTCTCACAAAACACAAGGCGCTCCAGAGCAAAGATTAAGCAGAGAGTCTCTTGATCAAAAACTACGCGTTCTTGATAAACAAAAAAGTAGTTTTCAAAAAGAATATGAGGATCATTCCTCTCAGTTAAAAGAGCTAGAAACTAAATATAGCGACAAACCAAGAATCCTAATAATGCTTGATCCTGCCAAAAATCAACTAAAAAAATGTTTAGCCTACGCTTATAATAAACCACCAACTTTCTCACAAATTAAAAATCAGGTGCATTCAATTACTACTGCTCCTCCTAAGGAGTCAGTTAAAGATGAACCATCTCAGAATATTGCCAACTAAGTATGTTATAAATTTAATCAATTGGAGGCTTGGTAGTTTATGTTATTCTAAAAATACCTGCAACTCCGCTGGAGATTTCTCGCTACGCTCGAAATGACGTGGGTTGTTGGTCTTTGAAATAACGGGTTTAACAGTGGTCTACCACACCCCGATAGAATTTGAAGGCAGATTCCCAGTGTGAAGATAAGTGGTTTACACAGAAATATTTACAGGCTCCGTCATTTCGAGCATAGCGAGAAATCTGCAATCAAGTGGCACCTGCTTTATATACTAACTACTCTCCGCAAGCCAAGTTTTGATTGCCAATCTGGTTTCTTTACATACTTGGATTAGCTGCTTGTATAATTGCCCTAACTCTTCACATCGTCCGGAATTACTTTGCTGCTCAAAATAAAGACACGCATATTGCATTCTTGTAGTTCCGCAGTACATAGCTCCGCCTTTCATTTTATGAACAATTTTTTCAATGGATTCCCAGTCTTTACTAATCTCTAACTTCTTCATTAACTCCAAATCTCGCGGTATTTCATTGACAGACATGGATGTTAAAATATCATGCAAAAGAGTTTTATCGTAATTGATAGATTTTAATACTCTATCAACATCTAACAATGGATATTTAGAGATTGCCAACATCTCATTATTGCTCGCCAAGTACTTAATATTACCAATCACAAAAACATACGAATCTTCATCACTAGATGCAAAAATTGGAATAATATCCCAAACTATTTCAAGAGTATTATCATCATAGTATACATGGGTGGTGAATTTAGACCCCTTAGTTAAATTAGCAACATCAAAAAATGGCTCAGTTAACGTATTCTTAAAAACTTTATCTATAGGATGTCCGCAAACTAATTTTTTATCCCATCCTAAGATATCCTCCACCTTAGGACTAATTGTTTGTATATGTAAGTGCTTATTAAGTAAAACAAACAAGCTATCCGAGTATTGAAGGCTAAGTTCGAAAAGATTTTTATATTTATTTGTGTTACCCATCATTTACCCTTGCAACAAGCACAATAAATATCATTACTTGGAATTAATAATCCGCAGTTTAGCCTCATCCCATATCTGCATTAACTTATCAAAAGAATGACCGCTCAAACCTTCAAGACCCTGCTCATGCGCAATTAGTTTAACCATATTAAGTCGTGATTCAAATTTATCGGCAGTTTTAGTTATTGTTTCTTTTATATCGCAATCAACAAAAACACATAATGAAAAAACGGCGTGCAATAAGTCTCCAATCTCCTCTTGCAAATCATCACGATTCTTTTCTATATTATCAGGGTGGAGATGCTCCTCAACCTCCAAACACTCACTTTTAATTTGTTCCATAATTTGTGAGGATTTTTCCCAAGCAAATCCGAATTTATTAGACTCATGTTCAAGATATTCAATCTTATCAATTATATCCATCTAACCCAACCTTTGCCGAACAACTTCATAAAGACTAATACCAGAGGCAACAGAAACATTTAAACTTGCAACGCTACCAAGCATCGGTAGTGTGCATAAAACATCACAACTCTCACGAGTTAACCGACGCATGCCATCACCTTCTGCTCCCATCACAAAAGCTAGTGGAACTTTGCAGTCTAACTTATAAATTGACTCTGTAGCACTAAGATCCGTGCCATAAATCCAAATACCCTGCTTTTTTAACTCTTTAATGGTTCTGGCTAAATTTGTAACTCGAATAAGAGGAATAAACTCTGCAGCGCCACAGGCAACTTTGCTAACAACTGGGGTAATCGTTGCGTTTTTGTCTTTAGGAATTATTACAAAGCTTGCCCCTGCCGCATCAGCAACACGCAGACATGCGCCTAAATTATGTGGGTCAGTTACACCATCAAGGATTAAAATCAAAACATTATCCGCAGAGGAGTCTATCAAAAATGGAATATCTTGCTCGCTATATTGAGGAAGAGGATTTGCAACTGCAACCACCCCCTGATGAACAACATCAGGAAAGTCACGCTCCATTTCTTTTGCGGATATCTCTTCAATTACAAGTTTAAATTGACTCGCTAACTCAAGAATTTTATCAACTCTTACACCACTTCTATCTTTATTAATTATAATTTTCTTAATTCGCTTATGAGGACTATTAAGCAAAGAAGTTACGGCATGTATTCCATAGATTAATTGCTCACTCATGACTGCTCTTCTGCCAATTCAAAGTCAATTTTACGCTCATCCATATCTACTCTCGCAACCAAAACACGCATTTTATCACCTAAGCGATAAGTATGACCACCTCGCTCACCAACTAAACGATGTTTAACGGCATCGAAAGTATAATAATCGTTTTTCAACGAGGTTACATGGATTAAACCTTCTACATAAATATCATCTAACTCTACAAAAATTCCAAATCCAGTCACTGATGATATTTTACCTTGAAAAACCTGGCCTAATTTATCTTGCATATATTCACACTTCAGCCAAGCAGTTACATCTCGTGTTGCCTCATCTGCTCTCCTTTCAGTTGATGAACAATGCCGACCCATTTTACCTATTTCATCTTCTGTATATTGAAACTCCGTAACTGGTTTTTTATCAATTAAATAACCAATTGCACGATGAATTAATAAATCCGGATATCTGCGAATAGGTGATGTAAAATGAGTATAAGCAGAATATGCCAAACCAAAATGACCATTATTGCTTTCAATATATTGGGCTTGTTTTAAGGAGCGCAACATAACTGTTTCAATAAGATGCTTCTCTGGGCGGTCACCAAGACTTGATAAAACTCTATGAAAATCTTTAGGGCTAGGTTTTTTACCACCAGCAAGTTTTAAACCAAACTCCCCCAAAAACAACCGCAAAGCGGCAATTTTATCTTCATCAGGACTTGGGTGGACACGATATAATGTTGGAATTTTAGCTTTTTCTAGAAAGCGCGCCGTTGCAACGTTCGCAGCAAGCATACACTCTTCAATTAATTTGTGAGCATTGTTACGAGTCAAAGGAACAATCCTCTTTATTTTCCGGTTTTCATCAAACTCTATTTGCGTTTCTGTGGTATCAAAATCCATCGCACCACGCGCAGCTCGAGCCTTAAGTAAAACAACATAAAGATCATGCAAAGCCCTAAGAGCCGGCCATATTTCTTCATAATGTTCATCAACAACGTCATTTTCTAACCACTTACCAACATCTGTATATGTAAGCCTCGCTTTCGAATGGATAACACCTCTTGTAAACCTAGGGCGAGTTATCTTACCTTCCGCAGAAATGGACATCTCAACGACCATACACAAACGATCAACATTAGGATTTAAAGAGCAAATACCATTGGACAAAGCCTCAGGTAACATTGGTACAACTTTGCCAGGAAAATAAACCGAATTTCCTCGCCTTGAACTCTCTTTATCAAGCTCTGAACCTGGAGCCACATAATGACTCACATCTGCTATTGCAACGTATAGTTGAAAACCACCTTTTGGTTTTATTTTACAATATACAGCGTCATCAAAATCTTTTGCATCCTCACCATCAATTGTAACAAAAGGTAGGTGCCTAAAATCAGCCCGACCTTCTATATCTTTTGCACTTACCTGCTGTTTAACTTTAGCAACTTCCTCTAAAACTTCATCAGACCACTTAGTAGGAATTGAGTGTGCCAAAATCGCAACCTCAATCTCCATCCCAGGTGCCATATGCTCTCCTAGAATATGAATTACTTTACCAATTGCTTGCGACCTTTTACTAGGAAAGGTCATTAATTCAACCAAGACAATCTGGCCGTTTTTAGCATTTAATTTCAAATCGCTTGGTATAGAAATATCTTGTGTCAATCGCTTACTATCAGGTACTACAAAACTCACTCCATGCTCAGTAAATAATCTACCAACAACGGTAGCATTGGCATGCTCTAATACTTCATGAATTTTAACTTCCAAACGCCCGCGTCTATCAACACCCGACTGAAATCCCAAAACGATATCACCATGCATAACTGAACGCATTTCTCTAGCAGAGATAACCATATCATCCCCACCATCATCAGGAGCAAAAAACCCAAAGCCATCTGGGTGAGCTATGATTGACCCGCGTTTCAAGTTTATTTTGTCAAAAAGACAAAACCTACCACGCCGATCTTGCATTATTTGGCTGTCTCTTAGCATCGCTCTTAGCCGATAACCCAATGCCTCTTGCTCGCTCTCTTCACGAACTTTAAGAGTATTTATCAATTGATTTTTCGTCATTGGAAGACCTACTTCTTCCAATACCATGAGAATATATTCACGGCTTGGAATCGGTTGGTCGTACTTTTCACGTTCACGTTTATGAAACGGATCTGTTGGTTTCTTACTCACTATTCACCATATAATTAACAATCTGTTATATTTATCCTGAATTACTTAAGACAAGCTAAATCCTAGCCGCTCAAGATAGGTAGTTAATGGATGCATTTCCATGCCTTCAGCTATCCAATAAACTCCCTTTTTTCGTTGTTCAGGAACTTTTGATTTAGGCCACTGACAAACAGCCAAAACATCTCGACAAGAAGTTTGTTGCTCATGACCTGGTGTTGATTCAATACAAATAAAATCTAGTGCTTCCGGTTGATGATTAAGCACAAGAGATGACCATTTGCCTGGATCTATTTTACTACTAGAATCCGGCAAAGAACTATCTTTACTCGCTCGATGTATGACCCATAAAGTGCTTGCGGATAAATTATGCATAACTATAAATGCATGTTTTTCTTTAGGTATAACAACCGAACTACTATTTATCACTATTGGCAAACAACCACTCGGAAGTATTTCTTGCGCGTTAACTAGCCATGAAGAAAAAATTAAGATGAAAACCACCAATAACTTCATGTAAAAATCTTTTACTAAATTCATAAATCTGATTCTATCATAACAATTTGTTTAATAGTAGAAAAATTCCAAAGCAAGTCATGACAATAAATATATTAATACAACTCTGGATTAAGCTCAGGATCGTTATACATTTTAAATTGATGATAAACCCTAAAGGTACGTGTCTTGTTTTTAACTTCTTGAATTAATTCAGATAAACACGATCCAAGTTGATCTTTTTGCAAAATAATTGTGTTGGTTTTTTGTAAACATTTTTGACGGTGTGAATCATCCACATCTTGTCGATTAGCCTGCTCTCTCATATGATATAATTTTAAGGCTAAAATAGACATTCTATCGATCATCATCCCTGGTGTTTCAGAATTTGTAGGACAACTTCCAACAGCCGCAGGATTTAAATCTTTATAAAAAAACTCATCAATAACTTCCATTTTATTGTTACGTTGCTGGTTGCAGAAATCAATCTCTCTTTTCGCTTTATAAACATACTCATGCCCCATGTCATCACGCCTGGCTCGATCTTCTGCATGCCATAGCCGATAATTAAAGGCATGATTTTCTTCTACAAGACCTAATAGCTCTGAGTGCGATAACAGAACTCCATCCTTCTTCCATTTTAAAATAGACTTAAAATGTAAGTCTTCAATTTCACCAACAATGTTTAACATATTCATTAACATAAGCTTTTATCTAGTTTAACTCATTATACCGCATCCTCTCACCTTATAAAAATTTATTTCCTTCTAGTTCCTCTACTTCGCTACTAGGTGAGTAACTTTGAGAAGATGACTTTTTAGGAGAACTAGATGATGAAGGTGTAGATTCACCAGCTAAGGATGAATCACTTCTATAAAAAGAATGCACTTTTCTCTCGGATGTGGATTTTATTTGAACAGGCTGTGGGAGAACACTCAAAGAAGACCTATTAAAACCCATTATTTTAAAAGCAGCTTTACTAAAACTAAACTTTTCTTCTTCGTCTCGAAGAATAGCACCTTCATGCTTCAAAAATCGCTTAGCTTGCTTACTTAAATGCCTTGATTCTCGAAGATCTAATCCTCTAACACAAGTTCCATGCCCAAACCTTGTTATAAATGAAGAACTTGGATTACTTTCATCAACTTCTATTTCAAAATTTAACATATCAACACTTTTTTTATCTCCCAAATAGATGTTCCCTAAATGGTATGCTAAATTATCAACACTAGAGTAAATTGTTTTTATTTTTATCAAGCTGTTTTCTTCAGACAAGGCATTAAAAAATCTAATTTCATCTACGGTCCCAACCACCAACCACTGCTGTCCTTCAGGAGATAAAGCCCAAATAACAACTTTCTTATCAGAGACCAAAGGATCTTTCCAAACCATTTTCCATGTGGCAGGATTCCAAACAAAGATATTTTGGTCTATATCTTTTGTCATCAAATATCTGCCATCTTGCGACCATGCCATATATTCAATTGGGACTACATGCTCCCTAACCAAGATAAGACTTGCATCAGCTAAATTAGTAATACTCCATATTTTGATGTTTTCCCCTGAAGAAACAACAAAATGAGTAGATGTTAGACCCGTAACTTCCGACATTATAGTTCTAGTTGCAATAGCCATTGGAGCGTTATCAGGAGTTCCCCATGCAATATAAGAACTTCTCTCCCAGGTATTTGTTCTTTCATCTTGGGCTCTCATCCAGAAATGAATGCATCCATCCATTAAAGTCATTACTAAAACTGCATCTTGTGATTTAGGATCAACCAACCAATCTATTCGATTAACTTTCGATGTATTTTCAATTCTAAATACATTCGGTTCACCCATGATTAAGGAGCGCCTGTCTAATATCATGATGGCATTATCTACTCCGATTGACGCCAAATACAACCCATCACATGACCAAGATATGTCCTCAATACTTCCTAAGTGAGAGTACGAGAAAATCTCAGTTTTGCGTGGCAAAGTAGATAGATCAAGAAAAACAACTTTACCGTCAATATGACCCATTGCGATGATGTCTTCTAGTGGAGCAATACAAGTAATTAATGACGTTAGTCCTTGAATAGCTTTAAAACTTTCTAATCTATAATCAGGATCATAAATTGACAACATTCTGTTTTGCCCGGCAATAAGTTGACGACCTCCTGTAAGCCAGGCTACTTTTTTAACCGGGCTGCCATCACCATGATATACAGCCGTACGAATCCCCGTCTGTGGACTCCAAACAATTACCATACCATCATCACTTCCTGAAACTAAACAATGTGAATTCCAAATAATAGTGTTTACAACTCCAGAATGACCGTGCAGAATGTTTATCATTTCGATATTTATTTCTGTTGGATTATTATCAATCGAATCAATTATTTCAATATTAAAAACAACTATATTTCCATTAGCATAACCAACAGCAACATGACTTTCGGGAACTGCCAACGCTACGCTATGAGCCGCACATTGAACTGTAACTGGTGAGGGCTGAACAAAATTAGACGAATGTTCATGGTTTCCTCCTCTTTTTATATCTCTCAAAGCCCAAACACGTAAATTACCATTATCTTCTACCGACAGGATAATATCCTTGTCTCGACCAAATAAAACACTATTAATACTGCTTGTTAGATGACATGAATACACACATTTTCCAAGCCCAACATCCCATATTCTTAATATTTGATCTTCTCCGCCAGAAGCAAGCAGTTTACCGTTTTTAAACCATCTTAAACTATTAATTGGTTTTTTCTTCGAACATTTTAAAATAGCGACTTCTCTGCAAGAAACACCTTCTATTTGCCAAATCCTAATCGTTCCATGAACACTTGCTGAAGCTAGTCTAGCGATTTCTTTATCAGATTTCTCAACCCCCCAAGCCATACAAGTAATTTCAGTTTGATGCCCAGGTATTTTAGGATATTTGGCGCCATTCATGCCAGCAAGAATAATCTCTCTCTCTGGTGAGCCTGATTTTTTTAATACTGAATAGGCAATAATAGTTTTATCAGATGGATAAATAGCAAAAGCTTCCGGATGCCTTCCTGTGTGAAGGATTGACATTCCATCAAAAAATTGGGCTGATCTGACATTGGTACCTTCCATTTTAACATCTACTAACTCCGCACCATGCAGTTTGCTCTCAGAAATATTACCATGACTAATATCAAAACCAGAAAATTTTCCGTATCGTAAAATAGCCTTGGGTACATTTAAATTTCGCCAGATAGAATGATCAAGCTCTGCAGAAAAGTCAAAACCTAAATAAACTAGTAAAGTTATCGCATTAGATGCAGCCTTAGACCACCTAGCACCATCTTCAGTACAACTAGCACTGACAATTCCACACAAAGATTGAATAAGATATTTCTTTTTTGGATCCATATTAACTAACTCTGCTAATGAATCAAAAACACTGACTGTTGTTGGTTCAGTCAAGTATCCATAATTCCAGCCAGTAAGTCTTTGTCTCGGAGGTTTTCTTAATATCTCTACTAGTTTTGTCGCCAAAGCGTACAAACGAAATGGCGCTCGGACTTGATATATTATTACTTGACGATTTTCATCTCGAACCACATTCATAGGAGCTAGTGTTCCAGCCTTTCTCCACAAAGGATTATCAAATATGTAATTAAAGGATGGTGATTGATTAGAGTTTTGATCACTATCTCGAGCAATTTCTAGAGGATCTCTTTCCTCATCGATAACAACCTCAACTTGATTAGAACTTTCAGTAAACATTTGATAAGCAATGTCTTGTAAATAAAGCAAAATACTTTTAGGCGTCAAATCAAACATTTCTGCTTTTTGAAGAACATGAGATGACCAGTTATTTAAGAAGTTTTGATAAAACTCTACTCTTGTAGTTGGAAGCTCTTTTAGAGGATCTTGTTGACTTACAACCTCACACACAATATGCAACATAACCGGCGTTTGCGCCATAGTATACAAATCTTGAAATCGACCATCAGCAAGATTAACACCCACTGGGTAATACCTTTGTATATAAGTATTTATTTGTGAATGAGTTAACGGTAGAAGAGAATACTCTGACTCAAAGGGAAAATGTACATCTTCTGAAAATCTCAACCTTTCACGATAATTTGTTACTTCCAACAACAATTGACTAGAAGCTGAAATCAATATTTTCCAGGAGCCTTTTGCACAGTCTTGATTAAATGCCAAACATTCTTCGAGTAAATATCGTTTTGTATACTTAATGCCACATTCATCCAAGCCATCTAAAACAATAACACAACGAAAATGCTTTTTTAGTACCTCAATTTCACTACGACCAAACTGTGTTAATAAACACTGCTCTAAAAAGTTATTTGTTGTTTTGTCTTGAACGTGTCTTAATTTAATTAAAATAGGGTAAACATCATCTGTTTTTTGACAGGATAATAATACTTCTTGAACAAAACGACTGAGAGACGTTGTCTTACCAGATCCTATTGGGCCATGCAGTAGAAAAAACAACTCCATAGGATCATTCATAAACTGCAATAATCTATTGGCAAGAGGAATAGAGATGTTCTCCCCCACACCAGCAGGATTTATTTGTAAATCTATATAAGGCTCAGAAATAGTTCGCTCTATAAACCGTCGTCCATAATTTCTAATTATATTCAAAACATCGATTATAGGTTGACGTTCTGCAACATGCTGCCATTGTTCAATAGATTTTATATGTCTAGAATATTCATCATTTATCTCTTCTTGATGACTCCACTTTTCTTCTTGCTCTAACTGCCATTCATTAAATTCTTGGCGTAACTCTTCTGCCTCTGTATGGCGCTTCCTAAACTCATTCGTCCAGCGCTCTTCAGTCTTAGCTCGCCACTCATCATCTCCCATAGACATATGAACATTTTCATCCATATGCACCAAGCCCCAATCACAACCAATATCAACTAACTGCCCTATAATACTATTTTTAAGGATGGTGCCATTCATCTTCGCATAAGAAAAATTTCCAGTTAAAGTTAAATTTGAAATTTCACTTTTTTCAAGAAGTGCATGACTAAAATCACTATTTGTCATTGGATTACCAGATAATTGTATCCCCATCAAACGAGCAGATTTCCACACTGTATTTACTAAACTCCCACAAAGGGTTGCTCGTCTAAAGTTTACTTCTGAATAATCACCACCGCTTAAGTCTATATCTATTAAACTATCATCGTGACACTCAGCTATGACATTTATTTTTAATTTGTCAGAAAGATATGCATTCAGTGATAATTTTGGATGAGCGGCTTCTCTATCTATAGAATCTAAATATCCTATTATTTCTTCAGCACTTACTATGTAATAAACCGACAAATAAGGATTAATAGCTGAGTCTATATCCTCTTGATTTGGAAGCTCCTCTATTTCTCTGTTATCCATTGATATCGTACTTACAAGCGGCAATGGCGCTTGCAGGGCTGCGTATCCATATTGAGGTAGTGTTGTATGATTACTAAAATGAGTACTCTCTGGTGATGATGAATAATAGTGAAAAATAACACTCCCATCAGAAATACTTTGATAATAAAATGCTACTCTTGATCTAGCATATGGCCATTTAACAGGCGCTATATTAGAGCTCATAAAACCGGATGGTGTATACTTATCTTTAAGCTTTATTTTTTCTGAAGCACGAAAAACAGGTAAATGAGCACTGTGCATTAAATAATCTGCAAACTCTATAGGATTTAGAGTAAATGTTATTTTTTGAGATTGCCCCATAGATTTTGCATGTAAACTCAACTGATCTCGAAGCTCAACTTGTAATTTTTTAATTACTCTTTCTGCACCATAATATGCAAAGGCTGCAATACTATCTTGCTCGATAATTTCATCTATAAAATTCCCATAGCGCATGGTAACAATATCTGCTACTTCTTGAAGAATAATACTAAAAAACAACTTATTCTCTTCTAAAGAAGTTTCTTCTTCTGTTTGCGGGGTAATTTTATCATTGCTTGCTCTGGTTACAACCTTGTAACCACCATTTGCTGCTTGAACAATAACAATACATGCGGCTGCGGTCCCTAAAACAGCTCCAGCGGCGACCAAGCTTCCACCGGCCGTGACCGGAGCGGCTAGAGTTGCGACTCCAACCGTTGCAACAGCAGCACCAACGAGAGCTGAACCCTGATCTAATTTATGTTGTAAGGCAGACTGCCAATCTGGAGAGTTAGTTATAGAAGAAAATAAGTCGTCTAACAGTGAATTGACTCTGAACATATAATCACGATTAAATTGATCTTGTCTACTAGAAAATCCCATTCTTAATTCCTCCCGAACCACCAACCAATTAGTATAAACTTAGTAAAATCAATACGATAACCGAACCATTAGAATTATTCAAACAATATTTGATCTAATTTTTTGTCATATATCTATAGTCTGGACAAAAAAACAGTCAAGATTACGAAATTACCGCCGATATTATTTATAAACATCTATTGGAAATAACTATGAACTCAGATATAAAAATAAAGAACTCTAAATTTAATATCGGTGATTTAGTAGTACATGATAAACAGGGATATCGAGCTGTTATCGTAGATATTGACCCACTATTTCAGGCATCAAAACGCCACAATCCACAAGCAAATAAATATGATTTTGCAAAAAATAATCTATGGTATAGATTGTTGGTTGATAATAGTACTCTAGAAACATACGTCAAGGAGTCAGCTCTTAGCAAAGATACATGCCCGGTCGCTATTGAAAATCCTAATGTTGATAATTATTTAACGCATGAAGATGGAAAATATCAGGCTGTGCTCAAGCATCATTAATAAGCCGCCTTCATTAAATACTTATAACTTTAAAAAAGTTGCGAAGCTCTAACTGCTTCGCACAAGCAAAACGAGTAACCACACAAATACAATTAAGATTATGGCTAAAAATCCCATACTCGAGAAACTTTTACTGATATTTTCTCGACTAAAAAGCTCAGGACGCCCTTTAACACCTCGATATAAAATCCAAGCTATCAGAAGAATGCCGATAAAACCTAAAACTTGATAAAATGTTTGCATTATTCGCTCCTATTCAAAACTAAAGGCATCTGAAAAAATATTTTCAGGAGAGACCCCATTGGCAGTTAACGCATCGCGCATATCATACATAAAGTCAAAAGGCCCGCTCATAACTATTTGATAATGAAGTAAATCATCACTGTTTTGTTGAATTATTTTTGAAATAAAACAATCATCTCTTGATTCAGATAAATCTGATGAATAAGAAAATGTGCTCATAGAACCCTGCCATTCGAGTAATTTTTCATTCATATATAAATGACTTTTAGAGCTTACTCGCCAATATAATTTCAACACACGCTCATCACAATCTGCGAACAACTGCTCAAGCATAGCCTTTATAGGCGCAAAACCAGAGCCTGCAGCAATAAATATAATCGGCTTAGTTGCATCAATACACGCAACAGAACAATTTCCAAATGGAACTTTTAACCGAACTTCACCTTTGTTTTTCATATCAGATAATAATTTTTGAGTTTGAGTATTATCGCGACTATGTCGGATATGCAATTCATAGCGCATCGACCCTAATGGCGCATTTGCTATTGAGTAACTATATACATCGTCATCCGAGATAAGTTGTAAATATTGTCCGGCATAATATGGAACATATTTCTCCGGCTTTAAAACAAACTTTAAAACACTATTTGTCAACGGTGAAACATATTCAACCGTCGCTTTTAACTCCACCACATCAATCACAATTTCAAACCAAGCTTTGACCAATAATCATCAACACGGGCCAAGACTTCTTTATCCATAGTGATTGTTTGACCCCATTCTCGATTAGTCTCACCAGACCATTTGTTGGTTGCATCCATACCCATCTTTGAACCAAGCCCTGAAATAGGTGATGCAAAATCTAGGTAATCAATAGGAGTATTATCAACCATCACCGTATCCCGCATAGGATCCATTCTAGTCGTCATAGCCCAAACCACATCCGGCCAATGTCGAGCATTGATATCGTCGTCGCATACAATTACAAATTTAGTATACATAAATTGACGCAAAAATGACCAAACAGCCATCATCACTCGTTTTGCATGACCTGGATATTGTTTTTTTATCGTCACAACAGCTAATCGATATGAACAACCTTCCGGGGGTAAATAAAAATCCACAATTTCCGGAAATTGCTTTTGTAAAATAGGTACAAAGACTTCATTTAACGCTACGCCAAGCATAGCTGGCTCATCAGGAGGACGTCCGGTATAAGTACTTAAGTAAATTGGTTTGTCGCGATGCGTAATTCTCTCAACTGTAAAAACCGGGAATTCTTGAACTTCATTATAATAACCAGTATGGTCACCAAATGGCCCTTCAGGAGCTTCAACTCCAGGTTCCAAATAACCTTCTAACACATATTCGGCATTCGCACTAACATGTAAGTCGGACCCAAGACATTTAACAAGTTCAGAACGTTGCCCTCTCAGTAATCCGGCAAATGCATATTCGGATAAAGAATCTGGAACAGGTGTAACCGCCGCAAGCATGGTCGCAGGATCTGCACCAAGCGTTACTGCTACAGGAAATCGCTCACCAGGATGTTCTTCTTGCCAGGCTAAATAATCCAAAGCACCACCACGATGCGATAGCCAACGCATTATCAGCTGATTTTTATTTAAAACCTGCTGTCGATACACGCCCATATTTTCGCGATCTTGTGTTGGACCTTTCGTCGTTACAAGACCCCAAGTAATTAATGGCGCGGCATCTTTTGGCCAACATGTTTGAATAGGTAGTTTGGTTAGATCAACCTCATCTTTTTCAATAACATTTTTTTGACAAATAGCGCGGTTGACATATTTAGGTGCCATATTTAAGGCTTGTTTCAACAGTGGCAACTTAGAAAAAGCATCTTTGAACCCACTAGGTGGCTCAGGCTCTTTTAAAGCTGACAGCAAAACCCCAACATCGCGCAAATCTTTTATGGATTCTTTGCCCATGCCAAGCGCAACACGCTCAGCAGTGCCAAACAAATTAGTAAGAACAGGTATGTCATAGTCTTTAGGATTATTAAAAAGCAGCGCAGGGCCAGATGCTTGTAAAACTCTATCACTAACTGCCGTCATTTCAAGGTTAGGTGAAACAGGGTAGTCAATTTCTGTTAACAAATCACGCGCTTTTAGCTGCTCAATAAAATCCCGCAGATCGCCATATTTCATAAACTTTATTCTTGACGTTTCATTGCATCAAAAAATTCAGCATTTGTTTTATGATTTTTCATGCGTTCAAGGATAAACTCAATCGCGTCGCACTCATCCATTGATTGTAATATTTTTCTCAAGATCCAAGTACGTTGCAACTCTTCAGGACTTAATAATAAATCTTCACGACGAGTACCAGAACGATTAATGTTAATCGCTGGAAATACCCTGCGCTCAGCAATGCTACGGCTGAGATGGATTTCCATATTACCAGTACCTTTAAATTCTTCGTAAATCACTTCATCCATCTTCGAGCCTGTATCAACCATTGCTGTTGCAATAATTGTTAGACTACCACCTTCTTCAATATTTCTAGCAGCACCATATAAACGCTTAGGTCGTTGGAGAGCATTCGCATCTACACCACCTGTTAGGACCTTACCAGATGAAGGAATTACTGTATTGTATGCACGAGCCAAACGAGTAATAGAATCAAGTAAAATCACAACATCACGCTTGTGTTCAACCAATCGTTTAGCTTTCTCGATAACCATTTCTGCAACTTGAACGTGACGAGTGGCTGGTTCATCAAATGTACTCGCAACCACTTCACCCTTAACAGAACGTTGCATCTCTGTTACTTCCTCAGGACGCTCATCAATAAGTAAAACTATTAAGAAGCAATCTGGGTAATTTTTTTCAATTGAATGTGCAATATTTTGCAACATTAATGTTTTACCAGCCTTAGGAGGTGCAACAATCAGACCACGCTGACCACGACCAAACGGAGCACACAAATCAACTACTCTAGCAGTTAAATCTTCGGTACTACCATTTCCTTGTTCCATTACTAATCGCTCAGAAGCAAACAATGGAGTAAGGTTTTCAAATAGTATTTTACGTTTTGAATTTTCAGGAGAGTCGTAGTTTATTTGATCTACTTTTAAAAGAGCAAAATAACGCTCACTATCTTTAGGAGGACGAATCTTACCGGAAATAGTATCACCAGTACGCAATCCAAAACGTCTAATTTGACTAGGAGAGACGTAAATATCATCTGGTCCCGCTAAATAAGAGCCATCAGATGAACGTAAAAACGCGAAGCCACCTTCGGCTATGATTTGTACAACCCCATTGCCGTAGATGTCTTCGCCTTTTAAAGCATGTGTTTTCAAAATGGCAAAAATAATATCTTGTTTGCGCATATGTGAAATATTATCGACGCCCATTTCTTGCGCTATATTGACTAGATCAGCAATAGGTAATTGCTTTAGTTCACTAAGATTCATAGGTCTCACTTGATTTTTAGTTATAGTAGTAATGATGATTTTTCCAGGAAAGTTGTTCGGAATGAATGGCTGCTAGTATAAGTATAGGCTATTAGTTATAGCGAGCCATACCGTAAATATAATTTATTGTATCATATCCAAATAAATACAACAAAAAAATACTACCATGTAGGCAGTTTAAAATCTATTGTTTTTTTAGTTTTTCAACATTTTTTTCAACTCCAACATCTCATCTCTAACTTTAGCTGCTTGTTCAAACTCCATATTTTGCGCATATAGTACCATTTTTTTATCTAACGCTGATATTTCTTTTAACAATTCTGGCTCGGACATAAATCCATATTTTTTTTGAATTGCATTCCTTTTTTTATTTTCAATGTTTTTTGCACTACCGCGGCCAAAGTATGCTCCTTCCATAATATCATCAACGGCTTTCTTAATTCCAGATGGGGTAATATTATGCTCTTTATTAAAAGAAATTTGCCTCTCTCTTCTTTCAGACGTTAAGTCCATAGCCCTTTGCATAGAACCAGTAACTCTATCTGCATATAAGATGGCCCGTCCGCGAATATTTCGTGCCGCACGACCTATTGTTTGAATTAATGAGCGCTCCGAACGCAAAAATCCTTCTTTATCTGCATCCAAAATAGCAACTAATGAGACCTCTGGCATATCGAGACCTTCTCTCAATAAATTTATCCCAACTAAAACATCAAAGACCCCAAGGCGTAGGTCTCTAATAATTTCAACTCTCTCAACTGTATCAATGTCTGAATGTAGATAACGCACTCTTACTCCTGCATCACTTAAATAATCAGTCAAATCTTCAGCCATTTTTTTAGTTAAGGTTGTAACTAAAACCCTTTCCTCTAGAGCTACATTAAGATGAATTTCTGATAATAAGTCATCAACTTGATTTGTAACCGGACGCACTTCAACCACCGGGTCAATTAAACCGGTTGGTCGAACAATTTGCTCAGCAATATTATCAGCATGCTCTTGCTCATATGGGCCGGGAGTTGCCGAAACATATATAGTTTGCGGAGATCTATCAATAAACTCATCAAAGTGCATCGGCCGATTATCTAGTGCGGATGGTAATCTAAATCCGTAGTTCACTAAGTTTTCTTTTCGGGCGCGATCTCCGCGATACATACCACCAATTTGAGGGACAGTTACATGAGACTCATCAATAATTAGTAGTGCATCTTGTGGTAGATAATCAAATAACGTTGGAGGCGCCTCACCTGGACCTCTTTTTGATAAATAACGAGAGTAATTTTCAATTCCTGAGCAATATCCAAGTTCTAACATCATTTCAATATCAAAGGCCACTCTTTGCTGCAATCTCTGTGCCTCTAGTAATTTCCCTTCAGCTTGAAATTCAGCTAATCTTTCTTGTAGCTCAACCTTAACTTCATCAACTGTTTCTAAGATTCTTTCTCTAGGAGTTACATAATGGGTTTTTGGGAAAATAGTGACTCGCGGTAACTTGTGAATTATCTCGCCTGTTAAAGGGTCAAAACAAGAAATATTTTCAACTTCATCATCAAACAACTCGATACGAATAGCTTCTTTTTCTGCATCAGCAGGAAATACATCGATAACCTCACCATTAACACGAAATTGGCCACGTGCGATAGATTGACTACTTCTTACATATTGCATATCAACAAGCCGTCTTAATATTTTACGCTGACATATTTGTTCACCTCTAGATAAATGTAGTAACATATTGAGATACGAATCAGGATCGCCAAGACCATATATAGCGGAAACACTAGCAATAATAATAGCATCCTTACGCTCAATTAAAGCTTTTGTAGCAGACAGTCTCATTTGCTCGATATGCTCATTAATCGAGGCATCCTTTTCGATAAATGTATCAGATGCAGGAACATATGCCTCTGGTTGATAATAATCATAGTATGACACAAAATATTCAACAGCATTTTTAGGGAAAAAGTTTTTAAACTCGCCATAAAGTTGTGCGGCGAGAGTTTTATTGGGCGCCATAATTAAGGTGGGTCGCTTGAGCTCTTGAATAACATGAGCTATGGTAAAAGTTTTACCTGAGCCTGTGACACCAAGCAATACTTGCCGGGATAAACCAGCCTTAAGACCATCAACTATTGATGCTATAGCTTGAGGTTGATCCCCTGCTGGCGAATATTTAGAATGTATTTTAAAAGTATTTTTCATAAACTTAACGATAATAGCATTAGGAGCATCATCATGGAAACCAAATTTGCAAAGCGTTTGTTGCAAGTTAAACCATCACCAACCCTAGCAGTTTCAGAAAAAGCTGCTCAATTAAGAAGCCAAGGCCGCGACATTATTGGCCTAGGTACTGGAGAACCAGATTTTGATACTCCTAGTCATATCAAAGATGCCGCAATCAAAGCAATTGAAGATGGCTTTACTAAATATACCCCTGTAGACGGTATTAAAGAGTTAAAAGAAGCAATAATTAATAAGTTTAAAAGCGATAATCAAACTGAATACAAACTTGATCAAGTTTTAGTATCTGTCGGAGGCAAACAAAGTTGTTTCAATTTATGTCTTGCGCTATTAAATGAAGGAGATGAAGTTCTAATCCCAGCTCCTTATTGGGTATCATATCCGGATATGGTCTTAATTGCAGAAGGTACGCCCGTTATAATGCCAACTACCCCGGCTATGAACTATAAAATCACAGCAGATCAACTTGCCGAGGCTATTACACCGAAAACAAAGATGCTATTTCTAAATAGTCCATCAAATCCTTCAGGAATTTCATACTCTGAACAAGAACTAAAAGATTTAGCTGAGGTACTCCTACAACATCCACACGTATTAATAGCATCGGATGACATGTATGAGCATATTATCTGGTCACAAAAATTTGTGAATATTTTAATGGTATGCCCAGAATTATATGATAGAACCATACTGTTAAATGGAGTATCAAAAGCATATTCAATGACGGGTTGGAGAATAGGTTATGCTGCCGGACCTGCGAGCATTATAAAAGCTATGAAAAAAATTCAATCACAGTCAACCAGCAACGCTTGTTCAATTGCTCAAAAAGCTGCAGTTGCCGCTCTCAATGGTGGAAAAGAGTCTGTTCTAGAGATGGTTGAGAGTTTTCATGAACGTCATGATTATGTCGCTTCACGTTTAAAAGCCATGTCTGGTGTTGAAGTTGTCCCATCGGATGGTACTTTTTATATTTTCCCAAACATCCTAGATGCAATGAGTAGAAAAGGTTTTGCAAATGACGTTGAGTTCGCAGAAAAATTACTCGACGAAGAAGGACTAGCCATTGTACCTGGTTCTGCTTTTGGCATAGATGGGTGTATCAGAATTTCATTTGCCGTGAGCATGGATACATTAAAAGATGCGATGGACCGATTAGAAAGATTTATGAGAAGCTAATATCAAAATATGGCCATCATAAAACAATAAAGTTTATTCCCACAGAAACATTCAACTTGTTAGAAATGTATCTAGAAACACAAATTTTGTGGGAATAACTTAAGACAAACTAGTAGATTAAAAAAATCATAAATAAATATTAACTTTTTATGCCTAACCCTCTTGACCAACCCAAAGAATACATTTAAAATCTCGCTTTATTCCCCGGTAGCTCAGTTGGTAGAGCGGATGACTGTTAATCATTAGGTCGGCGGTTCGAGCCCGTTCCGGGGAGCCAATCTCACACTGGCTTCTAGCAAAAACATCAAACCCACCAAATTTATTTTGGTACCAGTCTTGGTACCACATTCGTAATGTAACTAATAGTGGCTCTTCCGTCACAATAGAACAAATCACATCTTTTATATGGCACACATATATTGAGTAGATTATGTTATATATCATTCAATATATGTGCGTTTACACAAATTTAACACAACACACCAATGGGCACTTTTTATACTTTATGATGGAGTCATGGAACTTATATTTTGATAACATGTGTTTTCAATTATGGGGCTTACTATTGTACTTATGGTACGGGTTAAAATTGATATTGCCATTAATGCTGCAGTTATCACTGCAGTTATAGCCCCTAAGATAACCGCAGATATAACTGCAGGAATCATTTTTATGGGATTTCCTCTGTCATCAGGTGAATCAGGAATACACACCGCCCCCACTGTTACAGACATATTCCACAAACCAATAGCAAGCGGATAAAGTTGAGTGGAAAAATCCCCAAGACAGTCTCCTATTAATTCAAGTGTACTTTGCCTGCGCAGCTTAGTTCCATAATGTTTTGAGGACTCACCTGCTCCATATGGCTTGAAAAAATATCCTGGTATATTTCTTGGCTTCAGTCCTCGATTTGCATGGTTAATAATCAAGCTTGTATTGTAAGTTATCATATGTATTACTCCTCTTTAATTACTAAATTTTAATGAACTATATTTCACATGGTGATATTTGGTGCAACCATACCGATTGTCAACTAGCTAGTCATCTCTCATATCCACTATTTTGTCGGTTTGTTTACAACAGAACCCATCTTTTTTTTGAATACAAATAGTCTATGATGTAGAACGAAGATGCAAAAAGCAGTTTGTATATTAGTATTTTTAACATCACTAATAGACGGTTATAACAATCTACTTCCATAGTGCTAGGGCCTATTTTGAAGTGTCTGATCGGCTTTTTTGTGTCCACCTGATTGATTATCCTCCTCATCACTCTTTGGAAAAATCGACCTAGAAGATACGCCGATCGCAGCCGGATGATTTTGTAAATACGAAGAAGTTATTCTACGCGAATATTCATTTGCTAGTTTGGACTTTAGTTTTAATCTAGTTGTTTCTGGAATTGATTGAAGCAAGTCATAACCATTTTCAAATTTCATCTTTGCTAAACGGCGGTAAATATCTTCTTCGGAATTGCTATAGCTGTCATACAATGTACAAGATATTCTAAGCATACTCTCATGATCGTAACTCCCATGTTTTGGCATAAGAGTATAAGCAAGTATAGCTGTATGTAATAAACAACTTGAACCAGTTAATGTTGCGTGCCTTTCTAAAAAGTCAATTAAACGTTGCTGAGTACTATAACTTTTCGTAGAGAAATAACCGTAGATTTCTCGAAGCAATATGTTTATTGTTTTTACATGGTTTTGTTTTAATTCAACTGTTGCGTCTAGTGGTATATATACAAAATAGCTTTCTTGTGAGGCTGGATTAAATAGGCTGCTTGCACAATTATCTCTCCCACTAAATGATATATTGTTTTTAGTTTTGCTTTGTCTGAATAGCATTGTTGCACATGATATCGGCAAGGTGGAAAATGTAAAGGCGAGAAGAACACTTTCAATGTCGAATTTTTTAGTATCTAGTAGTTTTTGAACTACATCAGGAATTAATGCCCGGGTTGATAAAACCAGAGTATTATTTGGTACTCCTTCACTAATTTCAAACTTAGTCGATAAATTTATTCCTACATCATAATCTAATAGAGCTTGAATATATTCAATTTTAGGGTTTGTTGCGTACAAGGCAAACATATCATTTAATATAGTTTGATTTTCTTGTTTAGATATACCTGCATGGCGTAACATCATACAAAATAAATCATAATAGTCTAGGTGGAATATGATAAGCAACCAGTTAACACTATTGCCATATGCATCCTCTCTAGTGTTTCTAAATTCACTCATAATGACCATACGATAGACCGGAGAGTTCTTAAATAAGAAATCTGCAACCTTAATCAAGTTTTGCCTTTCTCCTTTAGTATCTATCATCTGGGTGATTAAATCATAGGATATGCTTGACATATCTATTTTGTGGGCAATCAGAGGAAAATACAAGCTAACTTTTTCTAAGTCTCCACTTGAAACAAAACTTTTAAATATATTTTGAATAGAAGATTCAAATGGTAGTCGAGAACGCTGTTGGTTAACAAATTCTTGAGCTCTCTCTGTTTTATAATTTGTTGTATAAGCGGTAATTTTATCGTCTAATTCTAAGTATAAATTAACAAGTTTTACATCAATTTCCGCACCCATTTTGCGGGAAGTTTCAATCAGTATATCTAAGTCCATCTCGATCTGACTTTTAATGTCCTCTTCGGAAATTAAAGGTTTACACATATGCTCAGATTTTTCTAAGGTTTGTGTGTCAATAGATTTAGGGTGCTTATCCGGTGATACGTCAGGCTCTTTTTTATCTTGAATGGCTAAGCTAAGTGAAGCAATTATGTCCTGATAGTAGATGGTTCGAGGATCATCTAAAGTATCATTATATCGTGATATATAAATGGTTGCATCATAAGCGAGCTTTGCTGATTTTAAAATTTGTTCATTAGTTGCTTTAGTAAATGGATGTTTTAATACACTAAAATCATTATCTAGTGATAATGATTGCTTAAAAATTTCAAGATATTTACGGCTTTTAGTTTTTTGTAGATCTTCAAATAAATTAAAACAAGGGGTGGATATTATTTTTAGAAAGTTTTCATCTTCTTTGGATAATTCAATAAAATCTCCTGGATGAGAGCTCTCTTGATTCTTCGGGTATTTTTTGGTTGTTACTAAGTTATTTCTCCCGCGGATATGATAGTAAACACGTACTTTAATAATATAATTTTTAACTTGGTAGACTAAAACCCCGTGAGCCGGAGTGAATTTGTCTGATAGAGGATCACTTTGATTTTTTATTAAAAGATCTATGGATAGATAAGCTCGTAGAAATTTATATCCTTCAAAAATTGATTCAGAGCATTTTTGTCTTTCTAAATCAGAAAGCAATACGTCAATGTGATAAACTTTACGTTCGCCAAGGTTATTTCTAGAGTAAGGGATATTTTTGGATTCGAGAAGATCCTCTCTATTATCATCCACATAAAAATATAAGCTATTTAAATGGCCACTAGAATTATGGGGTTTCTTTTTTTGTACAACATCCCAATCATTTTGTTCTTCACTTGTAAAATCCAAAAAGCACCCATATTTAATAATCAAAAACCGCATTGTATATATAATACCCTTCAAAGTAAATAGTTAGAGCTATGTACTTTTATGGAGGTTGTATTTAAAATACCAACATCTGCTCAAGACAAAAGCATCAAAATTCTACTTTATAGCAATTGGATTAAAAATTTTATAGGTTGGGACTTGGCCTAACAAATAGAAGTTCCAGTAGACCCTGCTGCCTTATACAACATTATTATAATTTATCTGTTCTATTCGAAGTTATCAATGATAACAATTTCCATAGGCCCCCGAATGAAAATCTTATTCAAGTTCTCTGCTTTATAAGCATGACCTTTATTTATATGGGATAAATTTTTATTAACTTACATATAAATAAAGCAAATTCCGGTTGATTTGCCATCAATATATTTAAAAAACAATGTGTGGTTAATATTGGGCTTATGAGTGGCAAAAAGAAAATATCGGTAACATTTGCATCCAACTTCATATTTGATAATTCAATTGAACTAGGCGTCCTTTTAAGTCAACTATAAAATCCACTAGTGTTAATTGATAATATTCAGCACATTAATATATCATGCACAAAAAATCCCACAATCTTGACGGGGGTGCTCATCAATCCCTAGTAAAACCCCAATTCGGAGTTTAATAGATATTGAAAAAAGGAGCTGACACCCCTAACATGCTGATTTTTCTCGACTAAAAGGAATTTCAGTATGCTGAAGGAGAGTCAGCTAGTCTCTATTTTTTGCGAAATTGATGATTTTTG
>JARGPO010000090.1 GCA_029213075.1 Legionellaceae bacterium
AGAGAAAATTATCTCATGCAAAGATGATCATGATATTCATAACTTGCTACCATACAATGTCAATCCTGAAATCCTAAAGGTTCAAAGAAGCATACCTGTTTTATCTTATCCTGATAAGTAGGTGGTTGCTTTGGCGCTTACCATCTTGTAAATCAAAATAGATTAAAAAAATCAAGCCAAAATCCTGCCAAATGCCTTTTCAAGTTCAGTTACATGATAATCAACGTTAATTTCAACAAATAACCACAATAATTGCCATACAGATCTAGAGTTGTAATTTAATCCTGCGTTAAATGATCTGCTTTATTCTTCTTATACTCTTGACAATCATGTGTTTAAAATTTATACTACCGTTGGTATGTTGCTCTTATAGGTCAGTAATAGATATCTTTTGCATTATAATATAAAATATGGGGGATATAGATTGAGGCATATAACTGAAGCGGATAAATCAATAGACTCTAAAAAACCAACGAAAAACAATATAAATTCAACTTTAAATGTTGATTTAGATAGTTTGTTCTTGGCCCCTGAAATTGCATGCTCTATAAAACTAAAAGAATTAGCCTTAAAGGTTAAGATTGCATGCTTAAAAAATATTGAAACGATTTTACTCGAATATATGTCATCCTCGAATAACATTAAAGAAGCTAGGTCTATTTCAGAGGACTTGTTCGAAAAGTTCTCTTCTTTTCTAAATGACATGGCTTTGCTGTTAATAGAAAAACCTGATATTGATATATATCGTAACCAGTGGAGAGATTTCTCCAAGTTGTACTTAACGGAATCTCTACTATCTAGCTACCCAAGTTTATCAGAAAAATTATCCTATCAATTTAATAGTGATTTTACAAGTTGGGATAACTTCTTAGCAACGGAAGATTCTTTTGATAGAGAAACTATGAGTAGTAAATGTTACGATGAATTCGATAAACTATGTATTATGTCTTCCGAAGAACTGCAACTTAAAAAATACCGCGAAGCTACTCGTATATCTAGATGCAATGTTCAAACTATAGAACCGACCTTCTTTAATAAATTAACCTTTGATTTAAATGAAGAAAGAAGTCTAGAATGGGAAAAAGCAAAACAGGAATTAACAATAAATGGGATTTTAAAGGAGAATGGAACAAAATTACGAAGAGCCGATAGTGGTCTAAGACACTCATTCATCATAATAGGTGGGCAAATATTAATGATGGCTCCTAGAAAAGATTTTTTGGGGGCAGGAAAGTATGGACATGCCAAGTTATGTGAAGATGAAAAAGGTGGGGTCTGGGCACTAAAAATACAAAATCACAGTTGTGGAGATGAGGGTGCAATTACAAGAGATATCAATCAATCATTACCAGCAATATCTAGAAATGGTAAATCATACATAGCATGCGTATATCTTGGTCCAACGTTACAAACATACCTTGATCAATTTTCTAGGGATTCAAAACCTCTAGATGATATTAAATGTTGCAAATTAGCTTTAAGTCTATTAGATAGAACTCTGGAGCTTCACAATGATAAAGGTTATGAGCATGGTGATATTCATACAAATAACTTAACGGTAGACCAAGATGATATTATACACTTTATAGACTTTGGTTTAACTAGGCGGCTCAATTATGATAATCCAACTGAGTGCTATCGGGAAATAAATTATGAATTATTAAAGGTTTCAAATTTAATAAGTCCTATTTTATGTAAATCTGCGAAAGGAATTGCAAAACGACTTCCAGAACTGGAAGAAGTTAGACGTATCCTTAATGAGTTAAGATCTGGTAGCGAGGACAGAATTGGATGTATTATAAACTGCAAGAGCATCTTGCAGTTTATAATAGACGAGCAGGAAAGAGATCTTTCATTAGGAATGGGCAGTATTTAAATAATCACAGGGTCTACATACAACTGGTAGTGGGTTTCTGACCTAAAGCATCAGAAGAAAATAGAAAAATGAGTGCGCTAGAGAAGAACAAAGTCCGCGATGGGAAACATCTGCAAAATGACCTTAATTTATACTGAGATTGGATTTTTAGGCGAAATAAAAACTGACTTTAGTCAGCCACAACATAAATGAATGGTCTCAGCTAAAACTAGCCTTAACAGAAGTTCCGCAGGTTAATCATCGTGTAAGCAAGTGTTTTAAAAGCATAATGCAACTTACTCAAACGGTCAAATCGTATCAGCAAGCGACGAAACTTGTCTTCCCAAGCGAATACACGTTCAATGGTTTGAAAGCGCTCTGCAAAAATGTCAGGATTGAATAGCGACACACACCATTTCCCAGTGTTTCGAAGCTAAGCTCCAACCTATTTACGTTGAAGGATTAGAATCATTAAAAGGTACTTTTTTACGATGCAGTAAACCAATAAAATCTTTAGTCTCTTGCTTACTATCCCTAGGAAGCAAATACTCCATGACTTTGGGATCCTTATTAATCCTAAACATAGGCTCTAAGTCATCATCACACCATGTGCGCAATATTAAACGTTTTGTTTCAATGGTGGTTGGCATTTCGAATCTTTTTAAAAATATAAATTAAAGAAGGATAATATCATATTATGAATCATCTATGAGTTTCTCCAATGCGTTATCCCAGGGAAAGATCACCAAAATCTTTTAAATAACATTGATTTATGATCAAATAGCCTCACGTTTTTAAGTGAGGGTTATTTGATGTCCAGCAATTTGATAGATTATTTCGGTGATTTGCCTGATCCGCGAGTCAGAGGTCG
>JARGPO010000094.1 GCA_029213075.1 Legionellaceae bacterium
TGGGTAGAAGAGCTTTGGAAAAACAAATTTTTATAACAGTTAAACAGTTTGAAATATTATTAATTATGCTTTATCAATGCACCATTCAAGCCCAAAAAGAAACCAACAAATATGATTGATTTTTGTGAGGATCCCTCAGGGATAAACCGTGTGGAGTAGTATAAATTTAAAGTTTTAGTTTATCTTCCATCACCCACCTATGGCCATAGTAAATTTCAAACTTAGGCACTACTAACGCCTACGCCACACGGTTTATCCGGGTGGTCTATAAAAACACATTACTAGGCAAACCAAATAGTTGATGTTATCAAATTAATTCCGTGTAGATTTATCAGTTAGTGAGGAGTAATTTATATTTACCACAAGTAGTATTTGATGGTATTTAAAAATAAAAACCAACAGACAAAAACTTTGAACCCTGAGATTCAGGTGGGCTGTGGATGTGATAGTTCAGGCTTCCCACATTGAAGTAGTTTAGCTCAACACCACCAACAAAATACATCCCTTATATAAGCTTATCGGTTCAAAAATTATTGACTGCTGGTTAGATTTAATTATAACACGTAAATAAATAAATACATGTTATTTCGTAATTTCCTCAGGGTAACCGCATGAGTTCTCAAAAAAAATATTTAATTCCTTTTGAGAGCAAAGCTATTTGTTAAGTAATGAAGGATCAGGCACACCTTTAGTCTCCCCTTCTGTAGGAGTCGAATTTTCATCAGCGCTTTTATCTGATGATGAACAATCAGATTTATTAAGTACGCCAGAAGTAGATGGTGTAAATACCCCCACTGAAGTTACTGACGTTGGAGTTTTCCGCTTATTTTTAGATGTACCTGGAACACTACTTGGGCTACTCATAGGGGTTGTACTAGTTGAGGTCATTCTTGAGAAGGTAGCTGTTGGGGTTCCTTTTGGGGTAACCATTTTAGTGCTTGGAGTCGTGCTTGGGGTGCTACTTGCAGTACTACTTGGGGCAAGCATTGAGTGAATACTTAAAGTGCTTGGATTTATATTTACTCTAAAACCACGATATTTACTTAGCCAATTAGCAGTTAAGTCTGGGCGCCATGCTCTAATGCTAGTTAAGGTAAGAGGTTTTTTGGGACATCTCACATCTTCTGCAGCTACCCAGTCGTAATCTGTGTATCTGTGTCCAGAATATATATCAGCCATTGCATTCAAATCAAATAAAGATCCTACTCTAATAGCTTCATTTAGATCGTCAACCAATTCATCTGCATTAGAAGGATGATTAGTAATAATACGTTGAATAAGGTGCTTACAAAGCTCTATTTTATAATAAGCTGTATCATGATGCTTTTGATCATGTTTAGGACTAATTTGATCATTTAGTGTACGCCACTTGGAAGATTTCATCTCATTTAGAAGAGAACCATATTGCTCACTATAAGTAGTGTAGTTAAGAAAATCACCTTCTGTATATAGAGTCCCACCAGGAGATTTCGTTATAGGATGACTATCACCATGAACTCCTCCGGTTAATGAAACAGTATTGTTTTTTTCAGGAGTAAAACCAGTATTGGCAGTTGGATTAGAATAAGAAAAACTAACGTAAGTATCACCTTTTCTTATCCTTTTATATGGTGAAGTATAACTAGGTATTTGAGGTGGAGTGGGAGTTGTTGGCGCAGATTTACTATATGTCATAATAATGGACTCTACATTGCTATCAAAAAAGCTTATTGTCCTATATTTGGTTTTTAGAGTCAAATTAAAATCACTGGTGCTGAGTGATTAATATCTAGCTTGTAAAATTTAGACTGCTTCAGACACTAATTCATTGACTTAATTTTTATCATTATAATCTCTATAACCGCTTACTGATTTACCTAACCAAAGGTCCATATAGTCAATATTACCTCGCCGTATTGCAGTTTTTATAATTTGCCCAGTTAGGATATTTTGAATGGGTTAATCTTTGATAAGAAAGCTAAAATGTCTCTCAACTCTTCTTTCTTATTATGTAATGATAATAATATTTAAAACCTGGTGTTGTGGTTTTTACGTTAATAAATATAAGTAGTTAAATAACCAAAAAAAGATGAAGAGTGAGAAGGTTCAAAAAGATTAGTACGGCTTAGCTTATTGAACCTTCGCCACAAGAAAAAATGTGAATTTAAAATTACATTTCAAATTCCAATTCTTCTCTTAATCTCTTTTCTTCATATAAATCCTCAATACGCCGACGTACTTCTAGTTTTTTGTTACTAGCACTAGAACTGCCATCATTTTGCGCTGATTTAGACTTGGAAGCTTTTTTATTTTTTTTAGCAATCATTGCTGTTCTCCTGAAAATCCAATTTCTAGGTTCGACAATTTATTGTATCAGAGGAGGTGCATTAGTACAAATGCCTAGATTATAAATGCAAGTTTAACTTTTCCTAATTTATTAACGTTTAGGGTTAGTTGAATGGCTTTTGGTAGGGGGGTAGTTATTGTTTTTCCTCTTCTTCTAGTTGAGTACTGGTGCCAACTAGGTACAATATTTTGATGGAGGCCAACGTAGGCGAACGAGCAATATTTTAGATTATTTAACATAATTGTATCATGATAATTATCTCGGTCTGGGGAATCCAAATTACTCCAAATTCTGCGAATCAAGCTATTTCTTTTACATAAATATGCAACTCTTGTTAACGTGCTTTTGTTTTCACTAGCCATTGGATTAACCGTGCCACCCCGAGTAAATTCAAGGTAGTCCTCTTGGCCGATGAAAGATGGAAATAAATGCATTTGATTTCCTCTAACAGGTCGTTCAACAATTTGTTTCGCATCACGGTCAAGTAGGGCTATTGCAAGTTGCAGTTCGTTTATTAGATCAGCTTGGGAATGACTGCGCTCTTTTATTTGAAAAGATTGATATAATATTGATGAGGTTATAGATGCTATTATTGCAAAGACAGCAATTGCTATGACAATTTCAATTAATGTAAATCCTTTATTCTTCATGATAAAAGGCTACCAATGGATCTGTAAAAGGTCCAGTCTGATTTGAACTAGCTTGAACAGTAATTTTTTGTAAATATTTTATCTTTGTTGGTGATGAGTTTACTCTGTAATACCAGGTACTTCCAAAAGCTTTCATGGTTTCAGTGGTGGATTGGCCAGATCTAATATGCAGTGATCCTAACTGAACTTTGGTAATGGCCTGCATTTCTACCCAGTGTTTAATTGATTTCTCTTTTATACGGTTTGTTGTGCTAAGAATTTGAGATGTTGTTTTTAATAGTGCTGTTAGAGAAATGGCCAAAATAACTAATGCTAATAAAACTTCTATTAATGTGAAACCGGAAGATTTTTTCATGGTGTATTAACTATAACTGACCCATTGGATTTAGCAATGACTGTTGCAACAATTATATCTTTGTTTTTAGCAAAATTTAAGGTAAATGGTGTAATTTCTCCAGAAGGATTTATTACTATCATGTTTTTGTTGACCTTTTTGTTATTTGCCGTAAAAAATATTGTAGACTCTTTTGGGAACTGTTGATTAGTAAAAATTCTTTGTGCAATAGGACGCCATTTACTAGAACTTTCAAACCTCAAAACATCATAACGGTTTTTGTTGATACGAATTGCCAAGGTATTTGATTCTAGAATAGCCTCTTTTTTTACCATGCCAACATAGTTTACAAAGTGTTGAGCGCTATTAATTATTTTGCGACGCTCACCAAAATCTCCAAAAGAGAGCATCGCAAAAGAAATAATAATGCCAATAATCAAAACAACAACTAATATTTCAATTAGAGTGAAACCAGATGATTTGTATAAATTACCTCTGGTATAAATTCTACTATTAGCCGGCATTCCAGTTGCCTATTTCAGCACTTAAACCTTCACCTCCAGGCTTACCGCTTGCACCATATGTAAAAACATCGATATCACCATGTTGGCCTGGGTTTAAATACAGATAATCTCTGCCCCATGGATCTTTTGGTAATGATTTTAAATATAATCTCCAGTTGTTAGGGGCAGGGCTGCTAGATGGCTTTTCGACCAGAGCCATAAGAGTTTGATCTGTACTTGGATAAAAGCCGTTATCTAATTTATATAATTCAAGTGCATTTTGGATGGCTAATACATCTTGCCTTGCTTTAACAATTCGAGCTTCATCAGGTCTATCAATGATTTTTGGTACAACCAAAGCTGCAAGAATACCTAAAATTACAACAACAACCATAATTTCAATTAAAGAAAATCCCTGTTGTTTATTTCGCATATCTTTTCCCTCTTATGTCGATTTTATTTTTCATTACTTTACCATGCTTATGCATTTTAATCTTGGTTTAACTTACAAGTTGTTCCATTGAAAAAATAGGTAGTAAAGTTGATAAAACAATAAATAAAACAACAGCTCCCATAAATAGGATGATTAAAGGCTCTAGAAGAGTCAGTGCCGTGTCGATTATGCGCTTTACTTCATTATCTAGATGAAGGGCGGCTCGTTCCATCATAATGGATAATTGACCACTTTTTTCACCGCTCGCAATTAAGTGGGCGGCCATTGGTCTTAAATAGGTTGTTTTTCTCAATGCTACGTTAATATTTGTACCTTCTTTTACAGCAATTGTTGCCGTATTAAATTCCTTTTGCATTACATCATTATTTATTAGGCTCGCTGAAACACGCATAGTCTCTAAAACACTTACACCAGCGGCAAATAATATTCCAAAAGTATGAATATACCTCGCAACATTTACTGACTGAATTAAAAATGAAACAATTGGAAGTTTTAGCAATAGTTTGTGCCAACCAATTCTAAATGCCGGTACCTTTAAACATTTGTAGAAAATTGCGGTTCCTAGAGTTAAAAGCAATAGAAAATACAAGCCATAATCCTTAATAAAAGAACTTATATGAATTAATATAATTGTCATTGTAGGTAATACTTGACCACTACTTGCAAACACCTCAATGATTTTAGGTACGACAAAGGCCAATAAAAAACTGATAATGCTTATAGAGACTACAACCATAAGAATTGGATAAATTAATGCTTGTTGAACTTTTTGCTTAATTTGTTGCTGACTCTCTGTATAGTCAGCAAGCTTTTCTAAAACTAAATCTAGATGACCAGTTTGCTCACCGGCAGCAAGGGTTGCTCGATATAATTCGGGAAATGCGTGCGGATACTCAGCCATTGCTTGAGCCAATCCATAACCCTCCATTACCTTTGCTCTAACAGCAATCATAAGTCTTTTTGATGTTTCATGCTCACATTGGTCGGCAACGCCACTAAGAGACTGATCAATAGGGATGCCAGCAGCAAGTAACGTCGCTAATTGCCTAGTTAATAATGCTAGATCTTGAGACTTTAATTTGTCCTTGTTTTTGGTCTTAGCTACTTTCTTTATAGCCTGAACGTCAGTTGGAAGTAAGTCTTTTTCTCTTAGTAGTTGCCTTGCATGTCGCTCTGAATCAGCCTCTATTACTCCTCTAGCTGAGTTACCATTTTTCTTCAGTGCGGTGTACTGATAAGCGCTCATTAAAATTAACCTAAAAATATAGTCTATAATAAAGTTTATTCTATTGGGAAAAAATAGTCACTTGCTGTAGACTTAGCAGATCAAAAAAAAATTGGAGTAGGAAATGAATAAAAATGATTTTGACAACCTTATCAAAAAACATGACGCCAAATTTGTAGATTTACGGTTTACAGATGTGCGCGGCAAAGAACACCATATTACAGTTTCACCTAAGTGTCTGGATGAAAGTTTTATTCACGACGGAAAAATGATAGATGGTTCTTCATTTAAAGGTTGGCAAGAAATAAACCACGCTGATCTAGCTCTTACTCCTGATTTAAGCACAGCTACTCTAGACCCATTTTATCAAGATAATACAATTATAGTCCGTTGTGATGTTCATAATCCAACTATTAAAACTCATTATGATAAAGACCCAAGAACTCTAGCTAGTAGAGCAGAAGAATATTTAAGATCTACAGGAATTGCTGATGATGCACTATTTGGTCCAGAACCTGAGTTTTTTATATTTGATGATGTGCGTTGGGATAATCATATTTCTAATACATTCTATGAAATTAACTCAGAAGAAGGTTACTGGAATTCTGGAGCGAAGATTGATGGTGGTAATACTGGCCATAGACCAGCCAAAAAAGGTGGATACTTTCCTGCCCCACCAATTGACTCCTCTCAAGATATCCGCTCTGCAATATGCGAAATTTTAGAAGAAATGGGTATTATTGTTGAAGCTCATCATCATGAAGTCGCAACAGCCAATCAGTGTGAAGTTGTAACAAGATTTAATACTCTTGCTAAAAAAGCTGATGAAATGCAAATGATTAAATATGTTGTGCGCAATGTTGCTCATGGTTATGGTAAAACCGCTACTTTTATGCCAAAACCATTAGTTGGTGATAATGGTAGTGGAATGCATTGTCATCAATCTTTAGTTAAAGATAATGTTAATTTATTTCATGGCGATAAGTACGCAAAACTATCACAGACAGCCTTGTATTATATTGGTGGAATTATTAAGCACGCACGTGCACTAAATGCTTTGACCAATCCAACTATTAATAGTTATAAGCGTTTAATTCCAGGCTATGAAGCGCCAATTTTATTAGCATATTCTGAGTGTAATCGTTCAGCATCAATTAGAATTCCATATACTTCACAAGATAGATCTAGAAGAATCGAAGTCAGGTTCCCAGATCCACTAGCTAATCCATATTTTGCTTTTGCAGGATTAATGATGGCTGGTCTTGATGGGATTAAAAATAAAATTGATCCGGGTCCAGGAACAGATAAAAATCTTTATAATATTCCGAAAAAAGACTTTGATAAAATCCCTAAAATTGCTTCAACATTAGATGAAGCGACAGATAATTTGGAAAAAGATCATGAGTTTTTGATGGCCGGTGATGTTTTTAGTAAACAACTAATCGAAACCTGTATTGATTTACGAAGAGAAGAAATAGAAAAGATGAAAACATTAGTGCATCCATATGAATTTGAAATGTATTACAGTGATTAACATCTTCTCACTTGATTGCAGAGGCAAATTCAGATAGATGCGGCTTGTCAGTTTCTGAATGCAAATATTCTTTGAGACGACTAATTTCTATGGCATATTCATTTTCGGTGATTATGCCTCGAATTAGTTCAAATTTTAAGTAAACACCGTATGTGTTTAAAACATCAGTTTCACAATAGTTTCTGATTCCGGTTAAATTTCCATTCAAATATTCATCCCAAACCTTGTCACCACTCATACCCATTTTTCCAGGAAATCCGAGCATAGATGCAATATCATCAAGAGGTGCAACAGCTCTATTTTGATAACCGGCAATCACGTCCATTATATCTAGATGGCGATAATGGAAGCGGTTTAGATAATTATTCCAACGAAAAGATTGTTGTTGTTCACCGTATTCCCAGTAGCTTGGAGCAGAAATACCATGTTTAAGCGAACGGTAGTGTAATACGGGGAGATCAAATCCACTACCATTCCAACTAACAAGTGTAGGAGTGTGCTTATCAATCCCCATAAAGAAACGCGAGATTAGCTCAGACTCCGTTGATTGAGAATCCCCAAGTGACCAAACTTTTAATTGAGATTTATTTGCAATTACAAGAGAGATTGCCACCACTTTTTGTAAGTAATGTGGTAGGAATGTGTTACCAACCTTTTCCATTCTTAAGGCAAATAATGATTTAGCTACATCCTCATCAGATAGATGATGTAAATTATATAAGATCTTACCACTTTCAACGTCTGGTACGGTTTCAATATCAAAGACTAGCACGGTCATAGTTTAATCCATTTAAATATAGTTGTTTTACGATATTTTAGAATGGAAGCGTACCATTATGCTAGTACTGATTGTTATAATTATAATTTACACTACACATTTCTGATGCGGAACCATTTCGGCATTTGACTATGCCTTCTTTACTTACTTTCAATACACCACCTTGCCATAAACAACAACCAGCAACTTTTTGTAGATCCATGACAGCATGAATTGTACAATAACATGATGAATACCGACCATTATTACAAACATATCGACCTGATGATGAGTCACAATATCTAATCCCATCCATTTTTCCACAGCAGGTATCACAAGTGTTAGTACAAACGTCTTCAGAATAAGCTATGTTTATTGATCCTAACACTAACATGCTACTGATAATCACAGATTTATATAAAGTATTCATCTTATAGCCCATGTTTTGTTATTATTAATCAAAGCATAGTCTACTTTATTGGAAAGTGCCTACTAAACATGCGCTAAGTTTTAAAAATATAAATATGTGAGATTACTCTGGATATTAACCCTTTCCTTTGAGATTTTCTGGTAGTATTTGTTTGAATAAACTTCCCATCTCTAATGGGGCTGGGAAAACTATAGTTGATGAGTTGCCACCGGCTGCTATATTCGCTAAAGTTTGAAGGTAGCGAAGCTGCATAGCTTCTGGAGTTGCCGAAAGTATCTTGGCCGCTTGGAGAAGTTTCTCAGATGCTTGATATTCACCTTCAGCATGAATTACCTTAGCACGACGTTCCCGTTCGGCTTCGGCCTGTTTTGCTATGGCTCTAATCATGCTTTCATCTAAATCGACATGCTTGATTTCAACATTAGCCACTTTTATTCCCCAGTCGTCAGTCTGAGCATCAAGAATTTTTTGAATATCTCTGTTTAAACTTTCTCGTTCAGCTAGCATTTCATCTAGCTCGTGTTGTCCTAGCACAGATCTGAGGGTTGTTTGGGCTAATTGACTTGTCGCTTCAAGATAGTCATTAACCTCAATAATGGCATTTTTAGGCTCTACTACTTTAAAATATAAAACGGCATTGACTCTGACCGATACGTTATCTCGTGAAATTACATCTTGACTTGGTACGTCCATTACAATTGTTCGTAGATCAACGCGAACCATTTGTTGTAAAATAGGAATAACAATTATCAAGCCAGGACCCTTTACAAGCCAAAATCTACCTAACATAAAAACAACACCACGTTCATATTCTCTAAGAACTCGTAACATAGAGGCTATTACAATTACTCCTAAACAGATAAAAAAGCTTGAGAATAGAGCCATTTTGTTCTCCCGTTTCAATAGTATTTATAAAGCAAGTAAAAAAAATTGCATTTGTTTTTCATGTTGTAAATATAGCACAATAGTTTATTTTATGCATTAATAGATTAAAAGGAAATCATTGGTTTGTTGAAGAGGGGACAAATGTTTTTATGATTTCAATAGAACTATGGTTTGTTATTCTATTAGAGGAGTGGCTTCCTCTTCAAGTTGCACAGCCTCAATTTTATGAAATCTTTGAGTGATTTTTTTAGCAGAGGTATTAACCTCGCTTACATCTTGATGAGCGAGATCTATATGTTTGCTAAGTTTATCCATTCTTTTTTCAAATCTTTGAAAATCTGCGGCAAGAGATTGAAGGTGTTGTTGAATAATATGTACTTGTTTGCGGGTTGCATCATCTTTTAATACTGCTTTTGCAGTAGTTAATACCGCCATTAAAGTACTTGGAGATACAAGCCAAACTTTTAACTTTTGTGATAAGGCTATAACTTCTGGATAATTTGTATGTACTTCAGAAAAGATTGATTCGGCAGGAATAAACATTACAGCGCTGTCGGTTGTTTCATTCGGAATAATATATTTATCAGCAATGTCTTTAATATGCTTTTGTAGGTCTTGCCTAAATTGTTGTTCTAGAGACTTTCTTTCTATGGATTGTCTATCCGTATTATAAATCTTTTGGTATGTTTCAAGTGGAAATTTTGCGTCTATTACTAAGTTTCCACTTGGCTCAGGGAGAAATAAAATGCAATCAGCTCTTTTTTGATTACTTAAAGTGTATTGCAATTTATAATGAGAGCTTGGGAGCACATTAGCAATTAGAGAGGCAAGCTGCACTTCACCAAAAGCGCCGCGCGCTCGCTTATCGACAAGAATATCTTGCAGACTTACAACATGCTGGGATAACTCCGTAATTTTCTTTTGGGCCTCATCAATGATGGCCAGTCTTTTAACTATGTCTATAAAAGTGTTAGAGGTTTTTTCAAATCCTTCAGATAGGCGATGATTTACTTGTTGGGTCAGGGAGTGGAGATGTGTGCGTATTTCTTCTGTTAGTGTTTGTAGATGTTTTGTTAGTGAGTCTGCATGGTTTTTAAAACTGTGACCTATTTGCTCTCTAACATCACCCATTTGTCTTTGAATCGATTCTGTTATAAGAGTTTGCGTAGCTAGTTGACCTTGCGATATTTTTTCTGAGGTTATATGTTGTCCTGATTGAATGAACTGTTGAATTTGTAATTCAAGTTTATTCATTTCAATAGTTAATGTTTGTTTAACATTCTCATTGTGTTGCTGAAAATTAGTTTGCATATCCTTTTGTTGTTTTTTAACGTGACAAAATAACCAGATTTGCCACGCAAACAAAATAACAATAGTACTTAAAGATATTATATTAATAAACGACATAAGTTAACCTTGATTTATATACACAACCATTATGCAAAAGGGTGAAATAACTTCATTGATGGTTTTAAAATTTTCTCCATGAGACTCTGCTTTGCATGAACCTCTACTTTATAAGCTTTAAAGGAACTTAATTGGTTTATAATATATTCATCACTTGTTTGTAGCTCGTCAACTAGACTTAGATCTTTGGCATCTTTTGCGAGCCAATATTCACCAGTTGCAATTTCGTCAATATTTAACTGAGAGCGGTTCATTAATACGTGCTCTCTAAATATTTTATGGATACCTTCAATATCCTCTTGAAATTTTTGTCGGTCTTTGTCGGTATTTTTACCTAACATTGTTAATGTTCTTTTATATTCTCCGGCTGTCATTAATTCAATATCAATATCATTTTTCTTAAGCCAGCGGTGAAAGTTTGGCATTTGGGCAACCACTCCTATAGAACCTATTATTGCAAAAGGGGCTGCTAGGATTTTATTGGCGACACAAGCCATTAAATATCCACCACTTGCAGCAACTTTATCAATACAAACAGTTAAAGGTATTTCTTTATCTCTTATTCGTTGTAATTGCGATGCAGCTAAACCATAGCCATTAACTGTGCCTCCAGGACTTTCTATTTTGATAACAACTTCATCATTAGGAGTAACAACAGATAAAACTGCAGATACTTCTTCACGAAGAGCATCCACTTGCGATGCTTTCATATCTCCTTCAAAATTAATTAGATATAGATTGGCCCGCTCATCATCTTTATTTTTTTTAGCTTTTTTCTTCTTAGGCTTCTTCTTAAATATAGCCTTTTCCATTTTCTCTTTTAATTCGTCATATTGATCGTTTAAATAAGAAATGGTGATTTTTGGTTTAGGTTTCTTTTTAAGAGAGAAAATTCCTGCCATGAGAAATAATATTGCAATTACCAAGGTAAATGCTTTTAATACAAAAAGACCATACTGTGCTAAGAATTCCATCGCTACTCTACTATTTTAAAAGAAGTTTATTATCCTTTAAAATTTCTTTTAAATCTACTTAGATATTACATCATTGAAAATGAATAGATTTTTTCTTGATTTTAAAGGTAGAATTTCAGCAAGCTTGCTGTGACAATAGACATTGTTGGGAGATAATATCTAGCTTAGATATTATCCAAAATGTAATCCTCATGAATAAAGAAGATAAACAACTTGAGACTTTTAAACATGCATTCTAGCACTGTCGGAATAGCAGTTGTAAACAATCTGCCATTCCGCAGTAAATATAAATAATATCTCTATTGTTTGCTTTCACCGTTGGATTTAATGATTTTATTATAAAACCATCTTTTAAAAGCACTAAGATTACGACAGTAGATTTCTACAGTTTTATACTGCTAGTTGGATCCATACTCCCGCTTGTATCAATGATAGCTCTTGCGGCATCCATATCAGCTTTATAGCGATTGACTAAGATATTAATATCAGTTTTATTTTCCGCTTCTATTGCCCTTGCAAGTGCAATATCTTTTATGGGGTATTCGTTTTCATCATCATGAGTATATTTTGATAATAGAGGCTTGAGTGTTGTTTGATCTGCTTTAAGCCAGCATAATGTATGAAATACACCATATGGTTCCATTTGATTATTGTAAAAAGCCCAGTCTAAAGCCGTAAATCCATTACTACTGCGGCCATTTACATCTGCACCAAACTTGGTAATTAATAACTCTACGTCTATAACATTTCCCTGATGACCAGCTCTTCTAAGAGCTATATTTTTGTCACTTACTTTATATTTATTCAACAGGATATCAAGCGTAACCTCACTATTTGGATCTGAATGACTCATCGTAGATGCATATATATCTTGAGAAGTAACTACTCCTTCGGTAGAACCACCTAGAAAAACTGAGTGCGCAATAAGAGCAGAAGTAGCTCGAATCGTTTTTACTTGATTCATTGCTTTTTTGAATAATTGAAATGCTCGGTTGTTTAGAATATCCAGTTCTACGGAGTTTACTTCATAAAATATTTTCATCGAATCAGAAACAGTAGTTTTGCCATTTTTATATTGCTCTCTTTCGTGAAATATACCAATAACGCTCTGATAGGTATCTAAAAATTCCATAACTTCTTTTTCTGAGTTGGTATTAATCACGCTTTCATAAATAGCTTCAGAAGATGTAACCATTGCATTTAAATCATTAATTTTCATATATATTCCATATCATTCAATGTGCGCGCCATATTACCGCACCTAGGTTATTATGTAAACATTTGTCTTCTTGTCTAATTTCTTCAAAAAATATATGTAAAAGAGTTTTTGAAAACTTTAAAGTAAATGTATGTGGTTTTGGTTGACGAGAATACTTTTGGAGGTTTGATTTAGCATGCAAATATTAATTTAGGATATCGAACTATTAAAATAGCTAGATATCCTCTTATCTATTTGTACAATTATAATTGCTGTGTATTTAAAGCAGATTTGTATTCAACTTCGACTAAATCCGATAGGCTTTTATCATCAGTATTTTTAGTAAAAAACTTACCTATGACATGAGATTTATCTTGAGAAGTACAGGCTGGTTTCCACTTTAGGTCAGGAGTATCTGTCTTGTCAACGTATTTATATTCGTCCAATATCATCTTTGGTAGAACACGGTTGCTATCATCAAATGAAGATATTAATGTATTATACATCTTAATGTCTTCGAATGGGCCAAACATCGCATAAATAACTAAGGGAATAAACAGACTTGTCAAAAATAGAAGCGAAGTAAGTAATAGAGGTATCGAAAGTGTTGCAAGAGCTGCTATTAAAGTGCTGAAGGAGATAAGAACAAAAGTGATAGCTACAGCTTGATATATTATCATCAAGTTCCTATTGTTTTTTTCGAGTTTCCGCACTTTATTTTTAAATTCATCGGAGTTAACAGCCTTATGAATACTCTTTAGCGCTTCTTCTCCAGACATATTCGGTTCTATTTTAATTTGATTTAATAGAATAAATAGTATTTCACGATTATAATTATAAAATAGATCGGATATTTGTCTATTTAATGGCTTCTTACCTGAGTTTTTTGAGATTAGAATTCTCATGAGAAAAAGATACTTCTCGTTTATTTTTATCATGTTTTTTAGAGTGAAGAAATCATCCCAAATATGATCACTACCTGCCGTTTTGGTGTTGTTTCGAGTATTGTCTGTAACTCTATTTAACGCGAGTTGATATGTATTAATTATCTTAATAATATTGTCCGAATGATAAAGGGATTCACCATCTTTTTTTTCAAAGCTCATTATACTCTCCAGGGATAACGTAGGTTGGGTTTGGGCAGTAATTTATCACAAAGAGCCTTTGTTGTCAAGTGTTCGCCTTTATGAGGCAACTCGAGTAATTTTCTTGTTCTCGATAAGCTATTTGGTTTGGGCTATACTAAAGTTATAAAGGGAGGGTATATGTCGTTAGGTTTTCCTGCTTTAATAGCTAATATGCAAGGACTCAAGATTATTAGTAGTGTTTTCGATTCTAAAAGAAATGCTAGCAATATAACACCTGATTTTATTACTAAACTTAATTTATTAGAAAAAATTGTTATAAATGAATGTAGAAAATCTTGTTTACGTCTTGAACAGTCGAGTAATTTGTATGCGATAATTGAAAACCTTCCTAAATATTATAGCGTTGATACCAGATTAAATATGTTAATCAGGATGCTATCTAACCATATAGCTATGCCAGTTATGACCTCTCATCCAACTAGAGTTATCACTAACTTAGCTATTCAGAGGCTCTATGATATTACTGAAGCAACAATTATGCTCGAACAAGATAATTTATCTAAAAAAGAAACTGGTAATTTAAAAAGCACTATAAAGATGAGGGTATTATCTTTAATAGAAGAGCCTGTTATACAAATAAAAAATCTTACTCCAAAAGAGGAGGCTGAATATACTTTGTATATTTATAAAAAAATTCTTAAATCATTCCCTGATTTTTTTAATAAGCTAGTAGATAAGTTTCAAAAAACCCATGGTGGAAGTCATATTGAAATAGCTAGTAAGCTTAAGCCTAGCATAATGTTATCTTTTAGAAATATTTATAGTTGGACGCGAGGTGATGCCGATGGCAATTATAATGTAACTAGAGAGACAATGGAGCAAACAGTTCCAGCCCAGCAAATAGCTATTATTGAAGTTTATAGAGATAAGTTAAATAAAATTCGTACGGAAGCTAAAATATCACATATAAATAGTTCGTTTATAGAAACAATATCCAAGATAGATGCTTACTTAGGAAGGTGTGTTAACTCTATTAATGCGGGGGTTTGGTTTGATGTGGCTGGTAGTCACGAGGCTGTGCTAAATATTACAGAAAGGCTTGTTGAGTTACAGCAAGATATTCCACTAAAATTGCAAGAGATGTTAACAGATCTTCGGCACCTAATTGATTTAGCAGAGTTTTTTGGTGGTATGAAAGAGTATGTTCGACAAACTACTTTTCTAAATAGTGAAGTATTAGATGATTTAATGGATATTTTAGTTAATCATAATATAGATATTAGAAATCTTGCTAAAAATAAAAATGGTGATTTAAGAAAATATAGCGAGTTAAATAGGAATGAAAAGATTTTGCTACATAAAAAAATCAGTTCTAATCCTGCATACTTTGTTTCTTTAAAGCAAAATATCGATAAGTTCAGTAAGTCAACTGTTCGAGAGCTTGAGCGACTATTCTTTGTTCTTCAACATGCGGATATTTTTCCATTTTATATTTGCTCTGACACAGAAGATAAAATTAATTTTAATGAAGTGCAGATTTTGTTACGCTTTTCATCATATTTGGATGGGTACTTGCGAATTAGACAGATGAATAATTATCCCATTAACTTTCTGTTTTTATGTGAGAACCCTAAAGATTTAAGTAATATTTTGAATATTATGAGTGATATATTATCTGATGATCCACTACGTAGGAGAGTCGTTGAAAGTGGATATATTTCATACGTAAGTGGCCCAAGTGATTTAGGTAAAACAGGTGGTATTGCTACTCATATTTCATTATATCTCGCTCAAATGAATGCTCAGAAGTTGTTAGATGATTTTAAAAATAAGTACCCAGAGTTGAAAAATGTACAATTGAGAGTTTTGCATGGTTATGGTGGAGACATGAAGCGTAGAATTGGTGAAGCAGCACTCCAGATGCATTCTACATTTCAAGGTCGTGATGCATATGATGGTTTAGGAGCTCCTGGTGCTTTTGCAAGTTATGTTCACCGCGTAGCAGGTTCTCCGTCTGCAAGTGAGTGCCTTGTTTTTGAGATAGAGGAAATACGTAGAAAAAACCCAAGAGCTTTTCAGCAATTATTAGTAATTGAAAAAAAAGCAGTGCAAGGGTTTCAAAAATTTATTAATGGTTCTGAGTCAGGGGAGTTATTAATTGCACTAACCGATTCAGAAATTGAAAAAAGATTAAATACTAGTTCTCGTGCTGGATCTAAATTATCAACCAAAGATATTACTAAGGTTCGTGCAATTGGTATAACAAACTTGTATATCTATTCTAGAGTTAATTTTGATATTTTTATGAGTGTGGTTGGATGGTTATCCTTGCTTGATAAAAATAGTCGTGAGTTTTCTTATTTATTTAAAAACTCAAAGGTGATAAAAGATATAATATATAAAGTAATGTTTTCTATTGCAGTAAGTGATATTCCTCGAGCTTGGGGAAAGATTAATAATGGTATTATTCCAAGTCGTGAAGAGGTAAAAAATATTTTTAGAGAGTATAAAAATGGAGAAGATAATCATAGGAGCTTGCAAGAAGTTTTAGCATACATTGATATTAGTTCTTATTTAATCTTAGAAAAGATAATTTTGTTTTTTCCTCAAAATAAGAAAAACAAAATTAACTCCTATTTTAAAGATAGAAAGTTTGTTGATAAAAGCTCTAATGATGTTGCTCTTGAGATGATGGATTTACTTGGGGATGATTTTAGTGTTTTAGCCTCACAGACCAGAGATTTATTGGTAGATTTTAAACAGCTTACAGATTGTATTGATACATATGAAGAAAATAATAATAAAAAAAACCTGGAAAATGTTATTTTATGTCTGCGGGGTGGAAGATTAACTGGTGGACCTGACTGTATTGCAAAATTTTTTGGCGATAAATTTTAGTCATTTTAAAAGGTACAGATACAGGCTTAAGATCATTACGTTATGTCAGCCTTTGCGAAACATCAAGGTAAGTACATCATGGGCGTATTGAGATCCTTCAAGAGGCTTTGCCTCTTTCAGGATGACGGCACTATTTTGTTGTTGGTAATGTTGAGTGTTGCGATGCACCTTCCAGTCTTATGCTGCTCCTAAGATAAACATCCCTTATTCTCTAGCCATTGTTTTCGATCGGGTGCTCTTTTTTTCGACAGCATCATGTTCATTTGTGACATCGTAGCTGGTTCATCTTCTAAGGTTAATTGAATTAATCTTCTAGTATTAGGATCCATTGTTGTTTCACGAAGCTGCAATGGATTCATTTCTCCTAATCCCTTAAAGCGTTGGATATTTATTTTGGCTCTACTTTTTTTAAGGAGTTTTGCAGTTATCTTTTCTTTTTCGTCATCATCAAGTGCGTAGTAAACCTCTTTTCCGGCGTCTATCCTATATAATGGCGGCATTGCTACGAAAATATGGCCGGCTAAGACCAATGGCTTGAAGTGGCGAAGAAATAGGGCGCAAATTAGTGTTGCAATGTGAGCACCATCAGAATCAGCATCAGCTAAAATACAAATTTTACCGTAGCGTAAACCGGAAAGATCTTCCGATCCAGGATCAATGCCAACCGCAACTGATATATCATGAATTTCTTGAGATGCTAATACCTGAGATGAATCAACTTCCCATGAATTTAAAATCTTGCCTCGAAGAGGTAGAATAGCCTGAAAATCCTTGCTTCGAGCTTGTTTAGCAGACCCACCAGCTGAATCCCCTTCAACTAAAAACAACTCCGCTTGATTCAAGTCTTGCTGTAGGCAATCAGCTAATTTTCCAGGAAGAGCCGGTCCTTGATGAACCCGCTTTCTAGCTACTTGCTTAGCTTGTCTGAGTCTTTTCTGAGCTCTCTCAATTGCTAGTGCCGCAATTGTTTCACCTTGTGTTCTATGCTGATTTAACCAAAGTGCAAATGCGTCTTTAACAATATTACTGATAAAACCAGATGTTTGTCTTGAACTAAGCCTTTCTTTGGTTTGACCCGCAAATTGCGGTTCTTTCATTTTTATTGATAATACATATTGGCATGTGTCCCAGAGATCATCAGCAACAAGCTTGACGGCTCTTGGAATTAAGTTTCGTAGCTCACAAAATGAAGACAGTGCATCAAATAACCCAGATCTTAAACCATTAACGTGAGTTCCACCTTGGATTGTTGGTATTAGATTAACATAACTTTCATTGACAATAGTTGTTGGGCTTGGTGCCCAAGCTAGAGCCCAATCAACAGTTGCTTCACTGCTCTTATATTCACCTGTAAATGGGGCCTCTGGTAGGAAATCAACCGGCAATGATTGACTTAAATAATCAAGTAAACCGTTTTTATAAGTCCAAGTCTTTGTTTCATCACTTGCTTTGTCAATTAGAGTCATTTTCAGCCCAGAACAAAGTACGGCTTTAGCTCTTAGTAAATGAACAAGATGCTTTAGGGCTATTTTTGTTGTGTCAAAGTACTTTGGATTTGGGATGAATTTAATTATTGTACCAGTGTCTTTCTTTCTACAAGTGCCTATTTGATGAAGATCTTCGTCTTTATGACCATTTTTAAAGGTGATTTTATATATTATACCTTGGCGCTTTATAATAACTTCAAGATGATCTGATAGTGCATTTACAACAGATACCCCAACTCCATGCAGACCACCAGAGAAACTGTAGCTTTTATCTGAGAACTTACCACCAGCATGCAATCTGGTCATAATGACCTCTACACCACTTAATCCTATTTGTGGATGAAGATCAATTGGCATACCGCGCCCATTATCAGAAACCTCAATGTATTCATCAGTGTGAAGAGTTACAACAACCTCATCAGCAAAACCTGCAAGAACTTCATCAACACTATTATCAATGACTTCTTGAGCTAAATGATTGGGGCGAGCAGTATCTGTGTACATGCCTGGTCTCCGTTGTACTGGCTCGAGACCACTTAATACTTCAATTGCTTCGGATGTATAATCTTCTATCACAAATAGCACCTAAATAGTTGGTTTCTAACAAATAGTAACTTAAACTTCCTCTCTAGCCAACTATTTGTAGTTTGTATTTAGAACAACATGTTCTAAACCTCTCTTGATGTAGCGGTAATATGTGGAAATTTATCCGCATAGTTTAATGGTCTTTTATATAATTCAATCGCAACATTCATAGCAATACTTGTAAATGCTGAACTTAGTTTATCATTATCTTTATTAGATGTTGGTATTCCTTCGTCACAATCTAAGCTAATTTTTCTATCCAATGGGACGTTTCCTAAAAAGGCACATCCATAATTATTAGCTAAACTATTAGCACCATCTCCTGAAAAGATAGGATCAATATTACCACATTGACTACAAATATGTTGGGACATATTTTCAATTATACCAAGATTGTAAATTCCTGTTTTATCAAACATCTTAATGGCTTTTTCTGCATCCATAGTTGCAACTTGTTGGGGAGTTGTAACTATAATAGCACCTGATAGGGGAATCTTTTGGACTAAACTTAACTGAATATCACCTGTTCCTGGTGGTAAATCAATGAATAAATAATCAAGATCATCCCATAAAGTTATATCTAGCATTTGAATTAATGATTTTGCAAGCATAGGGCCACGCCATATTAATGCCGATTCATTTTGAGTTAAATAACCAATTGACATAGCTTGAATGCCGTGAGCTTTGACTGGTAAATATTTATCTTCATAAATTTCAACAGCTCCTTCTGAACCTAGCATGAGTGGAACGCTAGGACCATATATGTCCGCATCTAATAAGCCAACTCTTGCCCCAGACTTGGCTAGTGCAGTTGCGAGGTTAACAGCCATTGTTGACTTGCCAACTCCTCCTTTACCAGAGGCCACAGCTATAACATTTTTAACACCACGCAACCCTTTGCCTGGTAATTGCGTACGATGGGCCTTGATGTTTTGAGAAATAGTTAGATTAAATGTATGCTCTGGTAGCTTAGAATATAGAGTTTCTTTTATGGAACTAATAAGTGATTGCTGAATTCCCTTACTTGGAAATCCAATATTTAATTCGATATTAATTTCGTCATTTGCAATGCTTATTTTTGGTTCTATACCCATTTCAGATATAGTTAAGTTAAGACTAGGTTCTGATATGTTTGATATAAGATTTGATATTTCTGAATGTTTCACATTAATTCCTCAATTTTCGGAGCACTCTAATACTTCTAAAAAATACTTTCCATAGTTCTCTAGTTTATGTTGACCAACTCCAGAAATCTCAAGCATTTGCTCTAAATTTCTTGGTCGTGACTCTGCCATTTCATGTAATGTTGCATCGCTAAAGATTAAGAAAGATGGTTTATTTTCTTCTTCAGCTAATCTTCTTCGCAATGCCCGAAGTTCTTCAAACATTGGCGTTTTAATTATCTCAGAATTGCGCCTTGTTTTCTTCTTCTTTTCAGGCTTAGATAAAGTATCTTCTACAATGGTTAAAGAGATAGATTCTTTGCCTTTCAATATAGCTACCGCTTTAGATGTTAATTTTAACACGTTATAGTGGTCTAGGTCTTGGTAACAATAATTTTTATGAATTAGTTGCCAGGCAAGACTCTTCCAATATGCCGATGGCTTATCCTTACCAATCGCAAATGTTGAAAGGTTGTGATGATTCATTTTTTTAACTTTTTCTGCCTCACTGCCACGTAAGATGTCTATAATATAATTCATACCATAATTTTGAGCTAGTCTGTATATACAGGATAAAAATTTCTGAGCATCTATTGTTGCATCTTCTGTTTTTGGTGGATTGTCGCAAATATCACAGTTACCACAAGCCTCATCAACAATCTCATTAAAATATAACAATAATACTTGGCGCCTACATTGAGTTGCCTCTGCAAAGGCTAACATATGATTTAGTTTGTTATGTTCAATCCGCTGTTGGGCCTCACTTGGTGTTGCCTCTATCCATGAACGTAATCTCGCACTATCTGCTGGACTATATAACAGGAGAGCGCGTGCTGGCATTCCATCTCTTCCTGCGCGACCAGTTTCTTGATAGTAACCTTCAATATTTTTAGGCAAATCATGATGAATTACAAAGCGAACATTGGGTTTATCTATTCCCATGCCAAAAGCAATTGTTGCAACTACTATGTCTATTTTATCATATCGAAACAAAGATTGAACTTCACGTCTTTCTTGATGAGACAATCCAGCATGATATCCACGGACTTTAAAATTTAGATTTTGTAGTTTTTGCGTTAACTCTTCAACTCTACGTCTTGTCCCACAATATATTATTCCTGATTGATCTTTTTGATCCATTAAAAATGTTTGTAATTGTTTTATAGGATTTTGCTTTACTACAACGTGATAATATATGTTTGGGCGATTAAATGAGGCAAGATATTGCCTTGGATTGTAGTTTAGCCTAACTACAATGTCTTTTCTGGTTTGGATGTCGGCCGTGGCAGTTAATGCAATAATTGGTACATCTGGAAAGGTTGTTTTTAATACTCCAAGAGCTGCATATTCTGGTCTAAAATCATGTCCCCATTGTGAGATACAATGCGCCTCATCAATTGCAAAGAGGGCAATATTACACTCAGATAAGCGTTCTATAAAAGATTGGCTAATTAAACGCTCAGGTGCAATATATAATAAATCAAGTTCATCATTATGTAATTTGGCTAGTACCTGTCTTGCTTCGCTAGAACTTTGGGATGAATTATAATAATTGGCTTTTATACCAGATAAATTCAAAGCAGATACCTGATCTTCCATTAGTGCTATTAAAGGCGAGACAATTATGCCAACGCCTGGACGCAACATTGCAGGTATTTGATAACACAGTGATTTGCCTCCACCGGTTGGCATTAGAACCAATTGATCTTGTCCTTTTACCAAATCTTTAATAATATCTTCTTGACCTTGTCGAAAGGTGTCAAAGCCATAGTAAGTTTTTAAAACACTGTGGGCTGTAATTGTTGATGATTTGCTGCTAATTAAGTTTTCCATAAAATTATTCTTTTTTCAGTTTGCAAACTAGAGGTTAGAGTGATATTAATACTTGCGCAGTATAATCGTATAAGGATGGATTATGCAATTTGAATTAACGTCTGAGCATCGTGCATTTCAAAATATGGCGGCGGAATTTGCACGAGATAAGTTAGCGCCATATGCTAGTGAGTGGGATGAAAAATCATATTTCCCGAAAGAAGTCTTTAAAGAAGCCGCGGCTTTGGGTATGGCTGGAATCGTTGCTAGCAATGATATTGGTGGTAGTGGTCTAAGTAGATTAGACTCAGCCATTATCTTTGAGCAACTAGCTACTGGATGCATTAGTACCAGTGCTTATTTATCAATTCATAACATGGTAACTAGTTTAGTAGATAAATATGCTGATGCAGAATTAAGAATGAAATTTGGCCCAAAACTCTCAGCTATGGAGTTGTTTGCCAGTTATTGCCTAACTGAACCACAGTCTGGTTCGGACGCCGCATCTTTAAAAACCAGTGCTGTTCTTGATGGCGATCATTATGTTTTAAATGGTTCAAAATCATTTATTTCAGGTGGAAGTGTTAGTGATGTATACCTATGCATGGTTAGAACTAGTGATAGCAAGCATAAAGGTATTACCTGTCTTTTAATTGAAAAAGACACACCAGGATTTAGCTTTGGAAAGCTTGAAAAAAAACTTGGTTGGCGTAGTCAGCCAACATCGATGTTGTTTTTTGAAAATTGCCGAGTTCCAGTTGCCAATAGAGTAGGGGCTGAAGGAATGGGCTTTAAGATAGCCCTTAATGCTTTAAATGGCGGTAGAATAAACATTGCAGCTTGTTCTTTAGGTGGGGCAATGGATTGTTTGCGACTTACCCAAAGTTATATGGATGAACGTAAACAATTTAATAAAAAGCTATCCTCAATGCAGGCATTAAGATTTTATTTTTCTGATATGTATACAGATTTTGAAGCGGCTAGACTTATGGTTTATCGAGCTGCTGATGCTCTTGATGAAAATCACCCACAAGCACCAATGTATTGTGCAATGGCCAAACGCATGGCGACCGATGTTGCTTTTCAAATATGTGATAAAGCCATGCAAATTCATGGTGGTTATGGGTATTTAGCTGATTATAAAATTGAGAGAATTTTCCGTGATTTACGTGTCCATCAAATCTTAGAGGGCACTAATGAAATCATGCGCGAAATTATTGCAAAAGCAACTTTGGATGCAGATTACACTATAAGTTAAAATAAGGAATTTATTATGGCAGTGGTTGAACAAGAAATTATAGATGGAATTTTAAAACTTACCCTAAATCGTCCTGAAAAATTAAATGCTTTAAATGATGAAGTTCTTACAACTTTATCTAGTATTTTCGACACAGCAAAAAATGATTCACAAATTAAAGGTATATTATTAATCGGTGAGGGCCGGGCATTTTGTGCTGGTGCTGATATTGGTAAACTTGCTGAGTGTGATGCTAATACTGGTTATCAATTTGCTAAAATGGGCCAAGATGTTTTTCATAAATTGGCAACTTTAGGCAAACCATCGATTGCAGCTATTAATGGTTTTGCTTTCGGTGGTGGTTGTGAGCTCGCAATTTCTGCAACTATGCGCATGGCATCTGAAAATGCAAAATTTGGCCAACCAGAAGTTAAACTAGGGGTTATTCCTGGTTATGGTGGTACTCAACGTCTAGCTCGTTTAGTTGGTAAAGGTAGGGCTCTTGATTTATGTTTGACTGGCAGGTTCATTGATGCAAAAACAGCAGCGAGTTGGGGATTAGTTAGTCATGTGGTAGCTCCAGAAATGCTTGAGCAAGAGGCATTAAAAACTCTTAAACAAATAACAGCACTTGCGCCATTAGCTATTGCAAGTATTATCGAATCAATAGAGCACGGTTATGATTTATCTCTAAATGATGCTTTGCATGTTGAAGCACTACACTTTGCAAAGACTTGTGCGAGCCAAGATAAAAAAGAAGGTGTTTCGGCATTCCTAGAAAAACGCGAAGCTAATTTTGTTGGGGAATAAATATGAGTGATGACCTTATTTTTACTCGTGAGAAGCGTATTGGTGTCGTAACTCTTAACCGTCCTAAAGCATTAAATGCTTTATCTTTGACCATGATCCAGAATTTACAACAACAACTAAAAACATGGGAGCAGGATGAAGATATTCATGCGGTTGTTGTTTGCTCAACTACACCATCAGCTTTTTGTGCCGGTGGTGATGTTCGATGGTTATATGATTCTGGTTTAAATAAAAATTCCGAACAGCTTAATTTTTTTCAAGAAGAGTATAATCTTAATCAATATATTGCTGACTATCCAAAACCATATATTGCCTTAATGGATGGGGTTACAATGGGTGGTGGGGTTGGAATATCACTCCATGGTTCACATAGTGTTGCAAGTGAGAAGTTCTTATTTGCAATGCCTGAGACAGGAATAGGTTTTTTCCCTGATATTGGAGCAAGCTATTTATTATCGCGTTGTCCTGACAACTTTGGCGTATATCTGGGATTAATTGGCGCAAGATTAAATGCAACTGATGCCCATGAACTGGGTTTAGTAACAAATGCTATTAGTTCTAGTGATTTTGCAAATGTTATTGCATCTCTTATTCAATCGGACTTATCTGTTGATGCTCACTCGCGAGTAACTGAGTGCTTGGCTAACTTTAAAAACCTAGAACAAGAGTCAACAATAGCACCAATACGTACATTTGTGGCAGATAGTTTTAGTGAGGATACTGTTGAGGATATTATCTTATCTTTAGAAAAAATAGACGATAAGTGGCATCAAACAACAATCTCTCATCTTGAAAAAAAATCCCCTAAGAGTTTGAAAATTACTCTTAAACAAATCTTGGAGGTAAAAGATAAGCCACTGAGTGATTGTTTGGCTATGGATTTGTGCTTAGTTACTCATTTTATGCAAGATAAAGATTTCTATGAGGGAGTTAGAGCTTTGCTTGTGGATAAAGATAAGTCCCCCAAGTGGTCTCCTGGATCGTTACAAGATGTTAGTTGCGAAATGGTAGATGCTTATTTTTCCTAAATAGTTTGGGATATTTATTGATATCCCAAACTATTATTATCTATTTGTTCTATAGAAGACGCATTCTCACCTTTAACAAACATGTTACCTTTTTCTATTAGTTCTTTTGATACTTCAGGATCCCTAGAGCTTATGCAGTGACCCACGGCTATGTATAACATGCCTTTTATCCAATTGAGAATCCTATTATCTTCAGGGAGTTTATTGATGGATCTTACGCACCTATCAATAGCGAGTTGATTATTAGGAGATTGAGCTAAAACCATACATGTAGAAGCTACAGCTAATCGATCTTTATCTCTACATTTTTTTATGCAACTAGGATCGTTAAGCCTCTGGATAACTTTAAGTAGGGTTTGGTTTACTTGGGAATTATCTCTATCAACAAGTTCCGTTATAGATTGTGTAGCTTGCTTTACCCTAACTTTTGTTAGGGCTGATACCCTACTTGAAGGACAGTTTTTGTCTCGCCACTCTATCATCCAACGCTTATTGTCATCACCAGAAATTCTTTCATAATTTCCCTCAATTTGTGTATTGACAACATTCCATATTCTATCAATATGACTATTCATTCCACGGGCTTTTACCATTGATGCCGGTGCTTGAAGACCAGCTTCGAACTGCTCGTACGTGAGCGGTTTCCCTTCTTGAATGGACTTGGCTAAGTTATAGTATGTGGATGCGAGCGCACCTCTGTCAATTGCATCTTTGCAAGAGAAGTTAATACTACCAGGATTAATTGCTTGTATTAACGCATCTGTTAAAGCAAACTTTATATAGTGGTAGTAAACTGCTTGTTGTTGAGCTTTTGTTAGTTTATCTTCGTTTTGGAGACCTAAATATCCAATGCTTTCATTTATTAATCCGCGGAAAAATTCTTTCTTTTGAGATTCATCTTCCCCATTAGGAAATAGCTTGCCTTCAACTTTTTCACTCCAGTATATGTTATTAAACTCTGTAGTACTTGTTTTATTACGGCGTAATGACATTTGATCCAGGAATTTATCAACAACTTGCTTTTTAGACTCAGCATTAGTATCAGATGTATTTTTAAAGTCATGTTCATTCATTAAACCCCTGTCTGAAGGTAGGGTAATAACAAATACATTGTCGTGATCTTCTTCAAGGTGGTGTAACTCCTGGGACATGTAGCTTTCTCTAAGTCGTTCTGTATCATTACCGTCTAATCCTAAGCAGTTGAAATATATATGGCTACTACCTTCATCTTTTTTAGCGGCAAGAAACATTTTAAATGCGCCGGCAACCCTTGTTTCACCATCAACGATTTGCGCTTGTGTTCCAAATCTTATTTGAGTTAATTCATCTCCGGCAGCAGGATAATTAAAAGTGTGCGGTATATTTGTACGTTGTTGAGGTAAGAAAGTACTAGAGAAAACAGTTCCTACCTTTCTATCACTCCATTCTTCTTTAGAAGGATAATTTTCCCCTACTTTAAATAATCTCATGCTCCAAGGATCATCAAGATGAGATGCTATTTGTTTAGACAGTTTTTTATCTGCTGGCATTTGTTGTTGTGATAGTTCTTCTATTTGTTTATAAGTTTCTTGCAAATTATCGCTTTCATTTTCTAAAATAGAAATTATAAATTGATTATATGGTTTAGCAAATTTTTGGTTTGCTTTCTTAAAATGATCTCGAGTTTCTAAAATTTCATTTTGATAAACGTCAATTATTCGAAAAAAGTTTGAAAACAATACAGCGTAATTCTTACTCTCATCAAATTTATTTTTACTTACTTCTTGTATAGCTTGTATGATTGCTTTATCTTCTTTGTTATTAAATATCTCTAGGAACGCATAATCCGTAGGAATTACCAATTTTTGAAAATATCGATAAGCATTTTGATTATGTAATTGAATACTTCCGGTTACTTCTTTTTTCATCGATGTCATTGTAAGACCAACCCAGCAAACAAGTGTATTTAAATTATACACCAAACTTGCAATCCATTCAAGAAGAGTCTATTTACCCCATTCTTTAGTTAAGTCAACTAGTTCTTTTTTAAATTTTGTGAGAGAAGTATTATTCTCAATAACTATATCAGCAACAGACAGGTATGTTTTAGAGCTTGGCTGAGCTGCAAGTATATTTTTAGCTTGCAGCTCAGATGTGTTATCCCGAGACATGATTCTTTGTATTTGGGTATTAATATCAGACTTAATTAATATAACTATATCTAGGTATGGAAAACTATCTCTTTTTGTCAGAAGAGGTATCTCGATGATGCAGTAATTCTCTTGGCAGAGTTTTATTTCCTCCAAGATACGAGTGCGAATTATTGGGTGGAGGAGTTTTTCTAACCAAATTCTATCGTCTTTATTATTAAATATTATCTCACGGAGTTTGTCGCGCCTAAGCTCTCCTTTATCATTTAGTATTTCCACACCAAATTTTTTAGTTATCTGATTAAGAGCGTTTTGATTCGGAGCTGTAATATCTCTTGAGATTTGGTCTGCGCTAATAACTTTTGCACCTAAGCTTTTGAAAATCTTGGCCGCAGTTGATTTTCCACTCGCAATTGATCCTGTTAGACCTACACAAAACATATCTCATTCTTCCTTATATATCTATAAGACTCGGATTTTTCTTAAATATAGCGTCAATAGAGTTAAATGTGATTTCCGCTAAATCATCAATAGTTTTATTGCTTGTGTTTAATGGCGGTAACCAGTAGATAGTATTACCTATTGGTCTAAGAAGTGCACCTCTTTTTCTTGCTTCCTGCGCTAAGAGATAACCAGCACGCATATCTTTTTTAGCGGTTAAATCACCAGCAACTAGTGCTCCAATTGAGCGAATATTAGTTATTTTTCTAGTTTGACCAGCAATATCGCTAAATTTCTCACGCATATAGTTACCAAGAAGATGTGCTTGTTGATTTGTATTTTCCTCTTGCATGACATTTATCGTTGCAAGTGCCGCACTCACTGCCAAAGGGTTACCGCTGAATGTATGTGAATGAAGAAAGGATCCTTCAACCGAATAATCCTTATTAAACAACTCATAAATATCACTATCAATTAAGACCACACTAAGAGGAAGACTTCCTGATGTTAGGCCTTTAGATAAACAAATCATATCTGCTTGAATATTAGCATGATCGCAAGCAAGCCATTTTCCAGTTCTCCCGATACCAGTCATTATTTCATCTGCAATTAAATAAATATTATTTTTCTTGGAAAAATCGGCTAATTTAGCTAAGAAATCAGCGCTATAACACTGCATGCCTGCAGCTCCTTGCACGATTGGTTCAACTAAAATTGCGCACGTTTCATCTTTTAACTTTTCTAATTTTGGCAGGATTTTAGACCAGGAAGAATCACAAGAATTCCATAGCGGATCGTCAGTTCCACTAATATAGGGAATAGGGTCTAAAAAATAACATTCAGGTCCATAGTCTGTGTATGATTGTTTATATACCCCTAAATCACTTACTTTCATGGTTGCAAATGTTTCGCCATGATACGCATTTTTTAAAGAGATGAATTTTTGTTTGTGCTTATTTCCATTTAACTGTGTTGCTTGCATAGCTAGTTTCATAGCTATTTCAACAGCTGATGACCCATCGCTTGCGAAAAAAATGTGTTGCTTACCACTAATTTCCGTTAATTTTTCAGCTAATTCTACAATTTGTCTGTTTGTTGTGTTGGACATTATAACGTGTTCAAATTTATCCAGCTGACTTTTTATAGCGGATGTAATTTTAGGATGAGCATGGCCAAGAGATTTGCACCACCAGCTAGATATGGCATCAATTAATATCCCTTTATCAGTTTTTATATAGCTGCCTTTGGCACTTTCAATAATTAAGGGAGGGTTTTGTTTGAAATCTTGCATATATGATGCGGGATGCCATATATGATCTAAGTCTCTTTGAATTAATTTTTCAGACATTTTATTTAACTGAGATTGTGATTTTGGGAACTGTACCATGAATTATAATCAAATTAAATGCGGATAATTTATACCTCAACATTTATATAGAGTCTTGACTTTATGCTAGTGCACTTTATTATGTCCTTTATTAATATAACTTACAGGTCAAAAATATGACATCTAAATTTAAACGCTGGACTATGGAAGATGTAGCTGCAATCTACTCTCAACCTTTTAATAATCTTCTTTATGAAGCACACTGCATTCATCGTCAAAATCATGACCCTAATAAAATGCAGTTGGCTAAGCTTTTAAGTATCAAAACTGGAGCTTGTCCTGAAGATTGCGGCTACTGTTCGCAAAGCGGTCATCATGATACTAGTCTTGTTAAAGAAAAACTTATGTCAGTTGAAGATGTGGTTGTTAAAGCCCAACAGGCAAAAGATGAAGGTGCAACAAGATTTTGTATGGGTGCAGGCTGGCGTTGCCCACCAGATAAGTCTATGCATGAATTAGCTGATATGATTAAAAGCGTTAAAGATATGGGTCTCCAAACTTGTATGACTTTAGGTATGTTGACAGCATCTCAAGCTAATGAGTTAAAAGAAGCGGGTCTTGATTATTATAATCATAATATAGATACATCTCCTAGTTATTACGATAAAGTTACTAGTACGCGCTGTTTTAGTGACAGGCTTAATACTATAGAAAATGTTCGTCAAGCAGGTATAAATGTCTGTTGCGGAGGAATTGTTGGTATTGGTGAAAGTAAAGACGATAGAATTGAATTCTTGCTTACTTTGGCTAATCTTGAAACACCACCAGAGAGCGTGCCTATTAATCGTTTAATTCCAGTTGAAGGAACTCCTCTGGCTAAGTCTAAGCCTGTGGAAGGAATAGAGTTGGTTCGAACAATTGCAACAGCTAGAATTTTGATGCCAACTAGTGCCGTCCGCTTAACAGCAGGACGCACCGAAATGAGTGATGAGTTACAATCCCTCGCATTTTTTGCTGGTGCAAACTCTATTTTTATTGGGGATACATTGCTTACAGAAGCTAATCCACAGATGGAAAAAGATAGTATTTTGTTAGATAAACTAGGTATGCAAGCCGAACAATATGCATGATAGTCAATGGATGCAAGAAGCGATGTTCCTCGCTCAGAAGTCTTTTGATAATGGTGAAGTACCAGTTGGTGCTGTAGTAGTTAGTAGTGAAGGTAAACTTATTGGGTCTGGCTGCAATCAAATGATTAGCCAGTCGGACCCAGTTGCTCATGCTGAAATATTAGCAATCAAAGAGGCTTGTCTTCGAGATAAAAATTATAGACTAGATGGTGCAACATTGTATGTAACTTTAGAGCCATGTTGTATGTGTGCCGGTGCTATGGTTCACGCAAGATTGAAACGAGTTGTTTTTGCAACCAGAGATTTTAAGGCAGGTGCCGCTGGATCTGTATATAATCTGTTGCAGGGATATCCTCTAAATCATCAAGTTGAAATTGATGAAGGTCCATTTCAAAAAGAGTCTGCTAGATTACTAGCTGATTTTTTTCAAATTCGTCGTTCTCACAATTCTTAAATATAGCGCTACTATTTGCTGACTACTATGTAACTCTTTGAAAAATTCATATAATATAATTATTATTACGGAACAATATTGAGTGAATATATGGCCAACGAAACAGATAACTTCGACGATGATTCATCAGAAAAAAAAGAAAATCATGAAGAAGCAATGAATGGTGGTGTCGATGATTCTGAGAAAGATAACAATTCTGAAGAAGTTGGTGAATCTGATGAGGTTGGTGAATCTGATGAGATTGGTGAATCTGATGAGATTGGTGAATCTGATGAGATTGGTGAATCTGATGAGGTTGGTGAATCTGATGAGATTGGTGAATCTGATGAGATTGGTGAATCTGATGAGATTGGTGAATCTGATGAGATTGGTGAATCTGATGAGATTGGTGAATCTGATGAGATTGGTGAATCTGATGAGGTTGGTGAATCTGATGAGGTTGGTGAATCTGATGAGGTTGGTGAATCTGATGAGGTTGGTGAATCTGATGAGGTTGGTGAATCTGATGAGGTTGGTGTAGCACCTGGAGAATACAACAAAGAATTATTTTCTGTTGAGGATGACAGGGATCTTTTTGATCAGTTGGCCGGTACATATCAGATTTGGTGGAATTGGGCGTATTTTGAGTTACAAATTCTTTCTCCAGAAATCAAAGCGTATTCTTCTGTAACTATAATTTATCCAGAGAGTATTCCAGGTAGTGATGATTTAGAGTATGTATACCCCATATTTGATTTTGGTAATAAGCTATCAACATCAAAAGGTAGTGAAATGTATTCTGTGGGCACGTCCATGTGCAAGTTGTATTATACAATTGAAAAGATGATAGCTATTTTAATGGAGAGGTTGAAAGAGGGTGGTATAAGCGACGCTGAAGCCGAGTCGCATGTTGCTTTTGATGGTCATCAATTAGCTCAACGAAAGGCATTTGAATCAATAATTAACTTAAGTTACAACGTTGTTGTAACTAATTTTGATCCTGGTAGTTGGGGTGAGAAGTATCTAGAAACGATTAAACTACTTGCAGATAAAGGATATGGTTATCCAACTGAAACCCCTAGAGATATTTATAAAAAACATAGTAAACAAGCGCCATCAATTAAAAGGTAGTCATTTAATAATGTGTTCATCATGATGAGCTTAAATCCTATACTCGACGGTGGTAGCTATAGAACTAGACATTTAAAAAAGGGAGATAAGTAAAAAAATTTAATTCAAAACCGGCAACGTTAGTTGTCGCCAACCGTGCATACCGGCAAGGCTAGTTGACATTTAACAGATTTACCAGCCAAACCAATTTTATCGGTATTTTTTTGCAAGTCGGCGAGCAGATAAACGCATTATGCGTTAGTCAAGAGGAAGCTTGGGCGTTGGCGGAACGATTATACAGGTAGGATAAGTTTATCCTAGAATGTATTGATTGTTGGTTAGAATCTCCCATGGGCATCACCCAAGCTGGGTCAAGACCTGATGGTATTGATTTAAATAAACAATATAAAGCATTGAAGGAACAAACTTATCTTCTGGGTGGTGATATCCATCTTTTGTATGATTTAAAGGATTATTCTTGGTTTTACACGCAACACTTGGATGTCCTACAAGTACAAATAGATGCACAAGATGGTGTAAAACATTTCAGTCTATTCAAAGATTTTGAACGAAAAATAAGAATGCGTTCTTATGTTAATACTCAACAGAAAGTTAATGACGATAGTGAGGAAGATGACGACCAAACTACATTAAAAATATAGTGTTTTAGATTTTACTTCATTCCATCAAGCATATCACTAAAACCTGCACATACTATATAAGTGCAGGTTTGAATTTGATTTTAAAAGATCATTTTTTTGCAAGAACTACGTCAATGACATGAGTATCATGATGAGGAAATGTAAAAATCTTTTCAATTAAACGTTTTATACGTTGAAGAAGAAAGCTTTTTGGTAGCATAGTTGGTACTGATAAAATATTTAAAAACCAAGCACCCTCAATTCCAAATAAGATTAGATCGTCAATAGTATCTAAGGTTATGTCTATTTTTATGCGCTCATGCTTAACTAATTCAAAGTTATGCTTGTTAACTGACTTGAGAAGGTCGTCCTCTCCGGCAGCAACAGGAGTCTTTTTAACAACTTCTTTGTAGTAGTGACCGACTATATTGCTTAAGATAGATCCTTCGGCAATAAAGTCTGCTAATAGCTTTTGAGCTTTAGGAAAAGCTTCATATGTGGTGGTGATTACTGAAAAATAGCTATTTGCTCTAGTTAACATTTGTGCTTCTGCAAACAGGATATCAGTTGGTATATAAGCATTGATGAAATGAGCTAACACTAAGTCCTGGCTGTGGGATGGTAAAAACTTAGTTGCTTCAGCTGCACTTGCTTCAATTGCAGTAAAATCAAGATTACTCTGTGCTTGTTTAAGCATTTCACCAGATACATCTACGCCTGTGTACTTTGCTTCAGGCATAATTCGTTCTAGCTTACGCAGAAAGGCACCATCTCCAACACCTAAGTCAAGAATCTTGTAGTTAGGTTTGTATCCAATGTCTGTACTTTGAATTTGATTAATAGCACATTTGTGACTAGCACTTATTCCACCGAAGCAATCTGCTTTATTGTAGTGGCTTGCTATTGTGTTATACATGGCCTTAACGAACAAGTAAAACTCCTTTTAATAAGACTGAGTGAAATTATATCGCTATTTTGGATTTAATTGATATTACTTTTTTGAAAATTTATTTGTTTAGTTGATATCAGGCTAAATTATAATCATTTTCTACTTTAGATCCTATCGTTTTTGAATATTGAGATTGACGAATCACGAATGCATTGATAATATCCCGAAGCAATAATATAAGGATAACACGTATGCAATTTATAGATCTTAAAACTCAAGCCGATAGAATTCAAGACCGATTACTTGAAAGATTCAAGAATGTATTTTCACATAGTTCATTTATCTTGGGGCCAGAAGTTCGAGAGCTAGAAAGTAAACTAGCTAAATTTGTTGGTGTTCGCCATGCGATAACAGTTTCTAGTGGTACAGATGCATTATTAGTTGCCTTAATGGCATTAGATGTTGGACCAGGAGATGAAGTTATAACTTCACCATTTAGTTTTTTTGCGAGTGCTGAAGTTATTCTCCTACTTGGCGCCAAACCAGTTTTTGTTGATATTGATCCATATACCTATAATATAAATGCAAACTTAATTGAAGAAGCTATTACTGATAAAACAAAAGCCATCATGCCAGTTAGTATTTATGGGCAGTGTGCTGATATGGATGAAATCAATTCTATTGCTAAAAAACATAATCTACCTGTTATAGAAGATGCTGCTCAAAGTTTCGGTGCAACATATAACGGCAGAAGAGCGGGTGGATTAACCACTATAGGTTGTACAAGCTTTTTCCCAACTAAGCCACTTGGCTGCTACGGAGATGGTGGCGCTTGCTTCACTAATGACGATGATTTGGCTGTTAAAATAAGAGAGCTAATGGTTCATGGTCAATCTTCCAGGTATAATCATACCAGATTAGGAATTAACGGTCGTTTTGATACTATTCAAGCAGCGTTTTTACTCGAAAAAATGGAAATATTCGAAGAAGAGATTGAGTTACGCCAGAAAGTTGCTAAAAGGTATTCTCAATTGTTGCCTAAAAACATTAAAACACCACATATCAAAGATTCCAACACGAGCGTTTATGCTCAATATACAATTGAAGTTGAAAATCGAGATATCATTCAAAAACAATTACAAGAGCTTGGTATTCCAACAGCAGTTCATTACCCGCAAGGTTTGCATCATCAGCCAATAGTTAAAGAAATGTATCCTAGCTGGCAGGTATTCTTACATACGGACTTAATAACCAGCAGAGTTATTAGCTTGCCAATGCATCCTTATTTGAGTTATGAAGATCAAGTTACTATTTGCCAGGCATTAGAGAATATTCTTATGGATGAAACAGCGGATATTATTTAGTCTTTATATTAGGAATGGTCAATGATCTTTAGTGCTTTAATTGCTGTATTTGTTTTGACATGGATTTTAACAGGACTTGTTAGAAAATATGCGGTTTCAAAGCAAATGGTAGACATTCCTAATTACCGAAGCTCACATGTAACGCCTACTCCTAGGGGAGGAGGTGTTGCTTTTGTAAGTGTGTTTCTTCTTTCTATAATATATTTAACTTATGTGTATGGTGTGAGCCTATTTGGAGGTGTTACTCTTTTAGGAGCTCTTTTTTTTGTTGCTTTTTTGGGTTTTTATGATGATCATAAATATATAATTGCTCACTGGCGCTTTTTCGGGCAAATTCTGGCAGGAATAATAGGTCTCTACTCGATAGGTTTTGTTCCGGATTTTGTTCTATTTAAGTGGACCATACAGCATGGGTTTATATTAAATACTTGTGCTGTTATATATCTTGTCTGGATGCTTAACTTATATAATTTCATGGATGGGATTGATGGTTTAGCTAGTCTTGAAGCAATTAGTGTTTGTCTGGGAATTAGCGTTATTTATTGGATTACAGGAAATAATTCTTTAATGTTATTGCCATTAATTTTGTCCATGGCTATTACTGGATTTTTTTATTGGAATATTCCTCCAGCTCGAATATTCATGGGTGATGTTGGCAGTAGCTTCCTAGGATTCATCTTTGGTATATTATCTATCCAATCGATATATTCAGATGAAAGATTTTTTTGGTGTTGGCTTATACTGCTAGGAGTTTTTATTGTTGATGCTACAATAACGTTACTTCTTCGTATGATAAAGGGCGAGAAAATACACATGGCTCATTGCAGTCATGCTTACCAACACGCAGCACGTTTTTTTAATAGTCACTCTTCTGTGACAGGAGGAGTTTTAATCTTAAACTTGTTGTGGTTGTGGCCAATAGCTATTATGGTTGGGTTAAAGTATCTGGATGGGTTTCTAGGATTGATCATAGCCTACATTCCTATCTGTGTACTGGCGGTACAATTTAATGCAGGTCAGGCTAAAAAGTAGAATATTTTGTCTTAAAATACTAATTATTGGATTTTCTTAAGGTTATCTTAATAAAATTGCTGTACAATTGTTAGGATAATAAAAAAGCATGTAAGAATGTGGCATGTTCTTACACTAAATAATACAAAGCTATTCTAATTTTAAGTACGGCTCTATGGAAAGCACCAAATGAGTCCAACAAGCAATCGACAGCTTTTCTGCAGCTGTTTTAGGGAGATTTTAATATGTTGATTTTAACAAGACGTATCGGTGAAACACTTATTATAGGTGACGACGTTAATATTACAGTTTTAGGCGTTAAAGGTAATCAAGTACGACTAGGTATTAATGCGCCTAAAGACGTATCAGTACATCGCGAAGAAATATATTTACGTATTCAGCAAGAAAGAGAACCAACTTCAGAAGTTGTAGAGGAAGTTGTAGAAGAAGTCGTGGAAGCTTAATTTAAGTACATACAATCTACTCTATGTAGATTAAAATGAGTGAGTAAACACCTTTAAAGTTGTCTTCGCGGCCAAGTTATGGTCGCGAAGGTTTTATTTTATATTAAAAAATTTATTTAAACAAACCTCATCTATTTATTTCATAGTCCCCAAACTTAATTGTCTAAGCACCTGTTTAAAGTCTTTTGAACTTGACATTCTTTTCCGTAAAAATAAAAAGATATTCGTACTATTTTTAAAGACGTCGTTGCGAAGTGCGAAGCGTTGAAGTAATCTAGTGGCCTTAATGTGTTTTATTAGCCTTCTGATCCGATGTTCCGTGGCTAATTTAGAAAAATCTCTAATTAAGTTGATTTAATCCAATGATGTCTCTAAATAATTCGTTCTTGGATATAGAAGACTTTCTACGTTCTTTTTTAGTTTTCATATTACAATATCTAATGTCTTTTTTAATGGCTTCATACCCTATTGGTAAGCTGAAATCTCCATAACGAACCATGCAGGAGAGGATGTTAATCCCTTTTACAACATCACCTTTAGCATGAGAGTAGTGCCAACAGTTAACCTCATTTTCATCCGTGTAAGGTTTATCCTCGATCGTATCATCAAGAATTAATACTCCATCTGAAGATGAACG
>JARGPO010000096.1 GCA_029213075.1 Legionellaceae bacterium
AATACTGCCAAATGCCTTTTCAAGTCCAGTTACATGATAATCAACGTTAATTTCAACAAATAACCACAATAATTGCCATACAGATCTAGAGTTGTAATTTAATCCTGCGTTAAATGATCTGCTTTATTCTTCTTATACTCCTAAAGTTACTGTTGCCCTAGGAATCATAATTGTAACCTTGTCTCCTACAAGTACGCCAAGATTCTCAGCAAGCCCTCTTCCTAAGATTATTCCAAAATCCTTTAGATCATCCATTGAGCCCACTATTATCTTATCAGATAAATTATTAATAGCATCTTCTTGGCTAGGTAATACTCCGGTTAACATAACTGGTAGTACTTGACCATCAAAGGTTGCAAGACCTTGACCTGTTACATAAGGAGCCATGGCCTTAATGTCCTTTGCATGGCTAAGTTTTGATTCTACATTTTTCCAGTTATTAATAACGTCATTTTGTCCTGTCACAGTTATTTCAGGAGCCATGCCAAAAAAACGATTATGAATTTCAAGATCAAACCCATTCATAACAGATAACACAGTTATTAAAACCATAACTCCCATACTAATTCCAAGCATGGAGCTTAAAGAGATAAAGGATACAAAATGATTTTTCTTTTTTGCCCGTGTATAACGTAGGCCAATAAACAACGGTAATGGTTTAAACATAAATGTATTAAATTTAATTAAAGAAGTATTGTAATTAAATTATCAGCTATAAGATACAGCCACAAGGGGTTACTTATAGATATTCCACTTTAATTATCATCTAACCCACATACTTATCCACAGATTATGTGGATTATAAGTCGGTGTCGCGAAATTATAATGATTTTATTTAGGTCCTTTTGGCTTAGGTGCAGATGTGAGCGCGCTTACCAAAGAACTTTTTGTAGCTTCAAGCTCTTCTGCAAAACCAGGTTTCTTAGCCAACTCTAAGGTACGCTGATACCTGACTATCGTCGCTTCATCGATAGGTGCGCTATGACAACGATCGAGTAAAGTAGATACAGTATAGGGCTCAGTTAAGCCTTCAGTATGTTGAAAATCAAGATAAGTTTCTAAACATTGAAAGCTTGCTGCACTACGATAAGCCTCTACCAACGTTTGAATAAACTCAGGAGACTTAAACAATGCATTCACAGTAATAGGCGAGAAGTCTTTGTGTTGGATACATTCATTTAATAATAAGGCTTCAGTACAATTTGGTGCTATACGCTCCAAAGTACTTTTTGCAAATGTTTGTAGCTCTTCGTAACTTATCCAGGTTGCACCATTTGGTAGTTTTTGAGATTTTTGTAGACCTGTAAGAACTTCATTTACATAAACCACTTCACCCTCAGGTTTACTCATGCCTAGTATACCGATGGCAAAATCTTTTGAGCTTGGTTGATTTCGCGTATGATACGCCTGTAACTGATAAACTTGCTTTTGAGTTATATTATCGATACTTACCGTTCCCTTTATCAGTATTTCCCCAACAGCGTCCACCAAAACCTCGCCAAGAAGCCTGTCTGCTATACACGCAAGGCGTGGGTCTTGAAAAGATGTTTTTAAACGCTGTAATACACTTAGCGGTTCACCACTTGAGAAATATCCAATTGCCGATAGTAACCGATGGATTTCAGCAACGTAAGATGCAACTTCCCCTTCAGGGTAAAAGTCTTCAAGTTTTTTAATTTGTTCTGAAATGGTTTTGACATCAGTCCAAGCATCATTGTCATAAAAGTGTAGGCAATGATATAAGCAGCGATGAATAACTTTGTTACGTTTAAGATATTGTTGAATTTTTTCAGATGAAATACCTCTAAGATTAAAAAGTGTATAGTTATGTTCTAAAGCTTCTTCAAAGGCAGCAGTGTCACCTGGCCCTAGCTTATTTCTGTCAAGATTTAGAATAACTAGTGTGCTATTCTTTCTGAGGACATTAGCTAACTCTATAGATCCCCCTGATTCGAGGCCGACATTATCAAGGGTCAAATATTCTAGTGAGCTATTCTTTCTAAGGGTATTAGCAAATGCTGTAACTCCATCTGGTCCGAGGTAGACTTCATTAAGCTCCAGTGAATTTAGTGTGCTATTTCTTCTGAGGGCATTAGCGATTAATATTGCTCCTTCTGCTCCTAGGTCTATTTTATTAAGCTCCAGTGAATACAGTGAGGTATTTCTTATGAGGGCACAAGCGAGTTCGTTAACTCCTTCTGATCCGAGGTTGCTTTCCTTAATACTCAGCATCCATAATGTGGTATTCATACTAATAGCATCAAAGAGCCTTATAGCATCTTCTGGCTCAATTGAGTGGTCTCTCGTAATACTCAGTGTTCTCAATAATACACCACTAGTAATTTCTTCATTATTTCTAATTGTTTCTAGTAGCTGAGGTAATATCGGCATAAATAGCTCTAAACAAATCTCTATAGTTTAATTATAGATTAAATTTTCTAGTATTATCTTTAAAATTCCAAAGATTGTTGTGGTCTTAAGAGGTTTTGATTTAATTACGTGACACAGACTTCTGAAAATAGTATCTAAGTAATAGGGACTGGCTAAAAGTTTATCGTTATTATTATATAATTTCTTATAAATTGATTTAAGTTTTAATTACATCATCATCTAATTTCTCAATAATAATGCTTTCTTCAGAAGGAGAATCATTTGAAAGTGTACTTTCTTCGTCTTCTTCTAATGCTGAACCATCATAATCTTCAACCAGAACAAGCTGTGATGTATAAAGGAAAAAAATACTAAGTGGTAATATGGCTAAGGTGTCCCATGGAAAAAGTAAAATATTTAAGCCACCAAAGCTACCTATATATGACAGTATAAGCATAACACCCATATATGCGGCAAACCAATAGACTCCTTTTTCGGACTTGAATACACTCTCATGCCTATATATTGTATTAATTATGTAGCCAATGAATATGGCTATATCTAACTTCCATAAAATATCAAATCCACACCAGTACAACATAAGATTACAAAAATAAAAGGCGCTGTAGCAAATGAGGCGACTACAGTAAAGTCTAAATGGTCGAGAATGGTTGGGTTGTAGTGTTCTCATAGCAAGTAGACATATTGGTCCAATACCATAAGATAAAATGCTACAAGATGATAAAAAAGCTACCATTTTTTGCCAACCAGGAAAAGGTAGAAATGATAATGCCCCAACTGCAAAGTTAAGAATTAAAGTTATGTATGGGATTTGAAAACTATTTACAGTGGCAAACCAACGAGGAAGGTGATTATTTAAAGCCATGCCATAGACTATTCTTGAAGTTGCAGCAGTATAAACTAAAGTTGTTCCAAAAGGTGAAAGGATAGCATCAAACATTAGCATAGTTGCAACCCAAGTGAGACCAACTAAAGTTGTTAATCCAACTAGAGGACTATGATCTCCTGGGAAAGATAAGTGCTGCCAACCATTTTTTAAATATTGCATTGGAACTGATTCTAGAAAGCTCCATTGCAATAAGAAGTATAAAACAAAGGCGATGCAGATTGATCCTAATATGGCTATAGGGATATCCGTTTTGGGATTTTTAACTTCACCAGCAAGCATTAGGCCATTTTGAAATCCTGCAAATGCAAAGGCTATACCTCCTACTGATAAAGCAGAAAATATATTAGACCAGGCAACTGGACTAGTTAAGTTAATATCTATGTTCTTAACGGTGGGTGACATATAGATGAGCGCACAAATAGCAATAATTGGCATCATATATTTAATGACACTTGCATAAGTATTACATTGGGCAAGAAGTTTTATTCCAAACAAATTAAGTACAACAACAAATGCCATAACAGTAATTGCAACAACATAACCTATACCAGACAAACCAAGAGCAGATGTATTGTCATCTATTACTCGATGATCGACTTTTTTGTTATTGACAATCTCACCACATTATCAATTGCTCATTAAGCAGCCATATACTTTAATCCAGGTGTTCCTTCGATACGGCCTAAATCTCTTCCGCTCATATGTTTTTTAGAACAACGTAATGGGATAACCTCAGCAATTTTATTACTCATCTTATGAAT
>JARGPO010000043.1 GCA_029213075.1 Legionellaceae bacterium
AATTTGACTGGATGCCCTGAACAAGTCAGGGCAAGTAGGCGGGGTTAGGATAAGCCTTTTTGAAGACAGGGATGCGATGCTGGATCAAGCTATAGGAAATATCTTGAAAAATATGTCTGCATGCTAATGGGTGGCGCTATACATGCATAATGGCTTCGAGGCCCGCGACTAATTGATCAATTGTGTATATAATACAAATAAATGTTGGCCTTGGTTCGAGAGCTTATTAGTTACCAATCTTAAAAACTGATGGCTGTGATGCCGGGAGATTTATATGCAATTAACTCAGTTTACAGATTACTCATTGCGAGCTTTAATTTATATATCATTAAAAAAAGAAACGTGTAATATAAAAAATATTACAGATGCCTACGCCGTATCATATAATCATATGATTAAGATAATTCATAACCTAGCTAAAATTGATTTAATTAAAACGACCCGTGGTAAAAATGGAGGGATATCTATGGCTGTTGATCCTGAAAAGATTAATCTCGGAGATTTAATTTCACAGTTGGAGCCAAACTTTGATTTAGCACCTTGTTTTAATAAAGAGAAGGAAGGTTGCTCTATTGCACCAGTATGCAATTTAAAATGCATTTTGCAGGAGTCTCAGCAGGCTTTTATGGATGTTTTGAGTAAATATACCTTGGCGGACGTTGTCGGGAATAAAGTTGAATTAAAATCCTTTTTAAATATCCCTAGTTAAACTAGGGATATAATATTATCCGTATACTACATTGCCATCGCGTTCATACCCATTTTTTCATATAAATTAAACATAATCCACATTGTTCCAATTATCAAAACAACGGTCATTAGCACGGTAAACATGAAACTAATGAGGTTCCAAGATGCATTTGATCTAGGGTTTAAATGAAGGAAAAATATGGTTTGTATTGCAAATTGAATTATAGCTAATACACCAACAGAGATATAAAGAGTTTTTGGTGGTTGCACACTATAAGCCACCAGATAAAAAGATAATAATGTGAATGCAATGGATAACGCAAAACCTATAACGTAAGACTTGCGTGTGCCGTAGGATGCGCCAGTATCTTTATCAATATCTAAATCATTCGTGCTCATTTTAAATGGCTCCCATTAAATAAACGACTGAGAAAACAAAAATCCAAACAATATCTAGAAAGTGCCAAAATAAACCCAGGCAAGTTAACTTTGTTTTAGTTAAAGGAGTCATTCCATGTTTTTTAATTTGGAATAGAATAGAAAGCATCCATATTAGTCCAGCAATAACATGTAGTCCATGTGTTGCGATCAAAGTGAAAAATGAAGACAGAAAAGCACTTGTTGCCCAGGTATGCCCTTCAATATACAAGTTATAAAACTCATTTAGCTCCATCACGATAAAGCAAAAACCTAAGATAAAGGTTGCCCACATCCATTTTGTAACGGCGCTAGTCCCATCATTTCGAGAAAGCATAGCCAAACCAAAGGTGAAGCTACTGGTTAATAGGAACATAGTTTCAGTGAGCACAAAAGGCAGGCTAAAAAGTTCTTTAGCATGCGGGCCACCAAAGGTATGAGTATGAAATACTGCATACACGGCGAATAACGTCGCAAACAATATGCAGTCGGTCATAATATATATCCAAAAACCGAATACATTTTTGGAGCCATCAAAATGATGGTCGTGAGAATCTTTTGTTAATGTATTGTTCATAATTATGCTCTTAAAAGACCTTGTTTATGTTTCATTTCAATTGCCTCGACTTCGCTCGCTTTGACGTAGTAGTCCGTATCATAGTTAAACGAACGAGCAATCAAAGTGAATACCGCGCCAGCCAAGCCCACAGTGGCAAGCCACCAAATATGCCAAACCATTGCAAAACCAAAAATGAATGAGAAAATACCCATAATAAATCCTACAGAAGTATCTCTAGGCATATGTATGTCTTGGTAGGAAGTAGCATTCTCAGTTTTAGGTTTGCTTTCAATATCGAGACCTTTTTCTTTTTGTTCCCAAAAGGCATCTATGCAATTAACTACAGGTGTGTGCGCGAAGTTATAAAATGGCGCAGGGGATGCAATTGCCCACTCAAGAGTACGGCCATTCCAAGGGTCACCTGTTGTATCTATATAGCCTTCTTTATTTTTGTTTTTAAGACTAACAACAATTTGCAGTACTTGAAAGACTACGCCAAGAGCAATGATTCCAGCACCAATTGCCGCCGCAATTAAGAATGGTTGAAAGCCTGTTGATGCTTCATAGTGATACATGCGACGAGTCATTCCTAATCCACCGACAATATAGATAGGTACAAATGCTACGAAGAAGCCTACCAACCAGCACCAAAAAGCACATTTTCCTAGTTTTTCGTTTAATTTGAATCCAAATAATTTTGGACACCAGTAAGTAAGCCCAGCAAAATATCCAAATACTACGCCACCAATAATTGTATTATGGAAATGGGCTACTAGGAAGGAGCTATTATGCGCTTGGAAATCAATTCCAGGTATAGCAAGCATAACCCCTGTCATGCCACCTAATGTAAACGTGACAAAAAAGCCCATTAACCAATACATTGGTGAGGTAAATTGAATTTTTCCACGGTACATTGTGAATAGCCAGTTAAAGACTTTAACACCTGTTGGTATTGATATTATCATGGTTAGAATACCAAATACGGCATTCACATTAGCTCCGGCTCCCATTGTAAAGAAGTGATGAGCCCAAACGATAAATGATAAGAAGGTAATTGCAACAGTTGCCCATACCATGGTCACATAACCAAATAATGGTTTTTTAGAGAAGGTGGCAACTATTTCAGAGTAAATACCAAAAGCAGGTAGAACTAAGATGTATACTTCTGGATGACCCCATACCCAAATAAGATTTACATACATCATTTGATCGCCACCAAAGCTTGTGGTGAAAAAATGCATGTCCATGTAACGATCTAGGCCTAATAATGCTAGGGTCACAGTAAGCACTGGGAAGACAAGCATTACTAAAATTGAGGAGCATAGTGCAGTCCAAGTGAAGATAGGCATCTTCATTAAGTTCATTCCAGGACAACGCATTTTAAGAATTGTTACAAAGAAGTTTATTCCCGAGAGAAGAGTACCAATCCCTGAGATTTGAATAGCCCATATATAGTAATCAGTTCCAACTGATGGACTATAAGCAAGCTCTGAGAAAGGAGGGTATGCAAGCCAACCGGCATGTGCAAAGTCACCGACTAGTAAAGATACGTTTGCAAGCATTGCTCCAACCACAAAAAGCCAAAAGCTAAGTGAATTTAGAAATGGAAATGCAACGTCTCTCGCGCCAATTTGCAAAGGTACAACCAGGTTAAATAGAGCAAACATTAAAGGCATAGCCACAAAAAATATCATGATTACGCCATGTGCTGTAAAGATCTGATCAAAATGCTCTGGAATGAGATATCCATCAGATGCCCCTGATGCCATGGCTTGTTGGATTCTCATCATTACGGCATCTGTAAAGCCTCTAAAGAGCATAACTAGGGCAACAATAAGATACATGGCTCCTATACGCTTGTGATCAACAGATATAATCCATTCACGCCAAAGGTATGTCCACTTTTTAAAGTAGGTAATCGCTCCTACTAAAGCGATACCGCCAACAAAGATAAAAGCAAGCATTGTGAAAATAATAATTTGCTGACTAACCGGCTCATATAAATAAGGAAACGCTTCCTTTAAGCTACTCAATTTTCCTATTAATGTGTATAACATTGGAACTTCCTCTTCAAGGGTTGATTCTAATAATTCTAAGATTTAGGCATCATATAATGCATAACGATATCATCAAACAGACCATTATCAACATGCCCAAAGTAACTTACTGGATCGTCAATAGATTTTTGCATGAGATTTTCCCAAAAAACCTTCGATGTTAAACTATCTGGTACTTCCTGAGTTTTCCTCACCCATGCAGCAAACTCTTCAGGGGATGTTGACTCTGTATCAAAATGCATGCCTGAGAAGCCGATACCTGTGTAGTTTGTTGCTAAGCCTCGATAAGTGCCCTCTTGGTCAGCAATTAGATGTAACTTAGTGGTCATACCGGTCATTGCATATATTTGACCGCCAAGTTGTGGTATCAAAAATGAATTCATCGGTGAGGCAGCAGTTATTTTAAAGTTAATCGGTGTTCCAACCGGTACTTTAAGATAGTTAACGGTAGCAATTTTATATTCAGGGTAGATAAACAACCATTTCCAATCTAGTGAAACCACTTCAACTTGAATAGGCTTTACTTTTGATTCAAGAGGTTTGTATGGGTCTAGGCTGTGAGATGTTTTCCAGGTAACTGTTCCTAAGATTAGGATTATAATGCAGGGGATAGTCCACCAAACAACCTCTAGAGCCGTGCTGTGCTTCCACTCAGGGGTATATTTGGCATTATTTTTTTCTCTATATCTCCACCCAAACCAAAGGGCCATGAAAATAACTGGAATAACAACTAGTAGCATTATTTCTGCTGAAAAAATTATAAGTTTTAATTCTTCTGCCGCGATTTTGCCCTTTGGATCTAAGGCTCCAGAATCACAGCCACATAAAGCTAGCATTATTATCGAAATTAAAACAGCTCCCATTTTTCCAAGTATCTTTCGACTAAAAGCTTCAGATACTGAACTAGAATCTGGTCTTGTCATGTGTTCGATCCCCTAATTTATCAACGTGGTAATTAGCCAACAGTTGGCTGTTTATTTGAATTCATATTTTCTAGACTTCACATGTTTGAGCGCTATTTTTGAGCATTTGCGTGCGGTATTGATTAAATAGGTGCATATGAAATCGATTTATAAAATCATAAGATACATTTAGGATATATGTTATGAAAAGATTCAATCATAGTCAATAGTTGTTGCCAATTCACAACAGGTTTTTAAGTAATTATGGGGCAATTTAAGTTCTAATAATAAAAGCCGTGTTTTCATCTGTTTTTAATTGGCAATGTGTTTTTTGTTACTATGGCGTAAAGTTTCTAACACATCTAACATTTGCAGCATTATCTTTAAAATTTAATCCTTGAGTTCCGGTATTGAATATTTGAGCCCAGACTGTAATAGCTCCATCTTCTGTAGAAGACCAATATAGAGATGAGCCCAATGGTGATGTTGTGAAGCCGCCAATTGCTGCTTGATTCTGATATAGGCAATTAAGTTGGTCTTTGGCTGGTAAGAACCAGTCTGTATATCCTCCTTCGGTTGAATCGGCGCACAATCTTGCTGCATATGGTCCTACGAAACCGCTGGATGTAATTGTTTGGGTGTTTTGCGCACCATCTGTGTCACTTGAGGCACCAACTAGTAAACTATAACCACCCCAAATTATTCCTGAACTAGCATCAGAGCTAGCCGCTATAAGATTATTAAGTCCTCCTCCAAGACAAGCAATAACCCCGCCTGCGTAACTTGCACCGATACCTGCTGAGACGCTGAATTTCTGACATGATACGGGTCCCCGTCCATTCAGGCATACAACGCCGCTTAATATGGAGTTTGAACCGGAAAAAGGAAGAGTTTTTGGTTGAGACACACTTGCCTGAAAAATACAGTATCCATTTGAGATGCTTGTGCAACCAGAAATAGTTTGGCCACTTGTAATTTTGATACCTATACTTGGATAGTTTCGCGCAATAGTTGGCGAAATAATCGCGTTACTTCCGCTGGTGGATATGGAAAATAATGACCCAGTATTTGCATAGCTGGTGCTCAAATTAAAAACCGCGATAAGTGCGAATAATTTCTTTTGCTTCATTGCGAACCCTTATTTAACAAATAATCGTATTAAACTTTTAAAGACACCGTTACACTATTTGCGTATTTAGAACCGGTTTCTAAAGAGTTAAGAATTTGAGTGTCATTGTAATTAAACTTACCATTGCCTAGATAAAAGAATCGATAAGCTACTTCTAGAGGCTTAGTCCCTATAAAGTTATTTAAAACAACACCTATTCCCACACTAGATGCAAAAGTTGCTTGGGTTTTTGTTAAAAAAGAGTTGTCTGGAATAGTAACTCCGCCATCACGGGATGTTTCAACATAACTATTTGTATGCATAATGTTTGGTCCTATACCAACATCCATGCTAAATTTATATTTGTCACTTATGGATGGTATAAGGGCTTTAGCGGTAAACATAATAGGTACATGTGAAACGCTGTATTGATAAGAAAGATTATCAAAAAGATGTTCTTGGTAAATTAATCCTTGAACTTTAGTTGGTAACAAGTAAAATGTATTAATACCTACTGACAATGGACGGTTTATATCTTTAAATAGTCCAACTCCAACGAGGACATTACTATCTTTATTGTTAGTTAAAGTATATTGATTACCAATCAAACTTTGAATGTTTATATCTTGAGCAAGTCCTTTGTTTGCGTAAAAGCCTCCGAAAGTTAACATTACGTCGACAGGTATGGTCGGCTCTGAGAATGAATTTTTAGAGATTAATATTGATAGTGATGATATTGCCAAAGTCGTCAATATTTTATTTTTAGAAGTCCTTTCCATCGTTTTTTCCTGTGTGAAATATTTTATAATCTAAACATATTTTTGATTATTGTTCAATGCATTGCTCCAATGCAAACATAGTGAAGACCAGATGTTCTTCTAGATTCAAAAAAACTCTAGTGATGATGCCTTAGTCATAAAGAGTGATTTATTCTTGTCCCGTTAGTGGCTTGCTGATATTTATGGTACAATGCATATCAATTTTTTTCATTGAGATTCAATATGAGGCGAGTATTCTTTTTGGTTTTTTTATTTTTTACTTCAACGTATGTTTTAGCAGACGATACTCCTAATGATTGTGCGTTTTTAAGTATAATGATAAGTAATAAAACAAAAGAGGTTTGTGAGTTGGTAGACAAAGAAGTTAAGAGCGGGCAGTTTAGTTCTAGCACACAAGCTCCAGCCCTTATTCCTCCTGGAACTTCGGCATACCCTTTTGAAATGAGACAAGTTTTTTATGGGCCAGATGTTGTTCTTACTTATGAGTGCGGGGAAGGCAATGTTGTGACTTTTGAGTCGCACCAATATCTTTGTGTTCTTAAGCATGGTTCACTTGCAACTAAAGTCTTGTACTCTCAAAACTTACATGCAAAGAGTAGAAAAGACATTGGTAGTTATTTATGGAGTAAGCACGGCTCTATTAATTGGACTATTTCAGCATATTGATAAGTCCAAATAAACTATGCGTTGTTGATATCTACCTTCCTCTTAGTGAATTTAAAACTCAATCTGGTTGGATGGATCGCAAAAAGTGGGGGAGGTAGAGGAAGGGGTATCCCCTAAAGATGCTTTATACTTATCCACCTACTTGGTCCGGCTTGTTCGGACCATCTCGTGAGTTTAAAATTCAATATGACCGGATAACCCGCAAAAAGCTGGGTAAGTAGAGTAAAGGGTATCTATTAGTTCATAACAAGCTATTTTAATTACAAACTCGTCTATACTTACAAAGAATTGTAATTAACAGGATATAACTTCAAATGTTATTATCTTCTACATTAGATGACTGGTTTGGTAATGTTCGAGCTGACTTATTAGCTGGTATAGTTGTTGCATTAGCGCTTATTCCTGAAGCTATAGCGTTTTCAATTATTGCGGGCGTAGATCCTAAAGTCGGATTATACGCATCATTTTCAATTGCGGTTATTAGTGCCTTTGTAGGTGGTAGAACTGGAATGATCTCAGCTGCGACAGGGGCCATGGCCTTGTTAATGATGACTCTTGTTAAGTCTCACGGATTACAATATTTACTTGGAGCAACTCTACTAACCGGTGTATTCCAAATGATTGCCGGTTATTTGAGACTTGGAAGCTTAATGCGATTTGTTTCACGGTCCGTTGTTACTGGGTTTGTCAATGCTCTTGCTATTTTGATTTTTTGTGCTCAATTACCAGAGTTAACTAATGTGAGCTGGCATGTATATGGAATGACAGCCTTTGGTTTGATGATTATTTATTTATTTCCGTATATTAATAAAACCATTCCATCTCCTCTAGTTTGTATTGTAGTATTAACAGCTATTTTTTTAATCCTTGACCTGCCTGTGCGAACAGTTGGTGATATGGGACAAATGCCGGATACATTGCCTGTATTTCTTTGGCCACAAATTCCACTTACTTTTGAAACATTAAAAATTATATTTCCATATTCTCTTGCTCTGGCAGTTGTTGGTCTTTTGGAGTCAATGATGACTGCAACTATTATTGATGACTTAACAGATACGCCAAGTAATAAAAATCGTGAGTGTAAGGGACAAGGGATCGCTAATATTTTCACGGGATTTCTTGGTGGCATGGCTGGTTGTGCTATGATTGGTCAGTCGATAATTAATATAAAATCTGGTGGACGCGGTCGCTTGTCAACGTTAACTGCGGGAGTTGTACTTTTATTAATGGTAGTTTTTTTAAGTGACTGGGTTGCGCGTATTCCAATGGCAGCCTTGGTCGCAGTGATGATTATGGTGTCTGTCGGTACTTTTTCTTGGGATTCAGTGACAAACATTAGAAAGTATCCACTGACATCGAATATTGTGATGTTTGCAACGGTTGTTGTAGTTGTTTTCACTCATAACTTAGCTTATGGAGTGCTAGTTGGCGTGTTATTATCATCATTGTTTTTTGCCAACAAAGTCGGAAAATTTGTTGTGGTTAAATCCACAATTAATGCTGAACAAACTTGCCGAAGATATAAAGTATTTGGACAAATGTTTTTTGCTTCATCGGAGAGATTTATTCAATTATTTGATTTTAAAGAAGCTATTGATAGAATTATAATTGATGTTAGTGATGCCCATTTTTGGGATGTTACTGCTGTTTCTTCATTAAATAAGGTTATTGTAAAGTTTCGAAGAGAAGGGACGGATGTTGAGGTTATTGGCTTAAATGATGAGACTCAGATGATTGTTGAACGTTTTGGTATTCATAATAAGCCAGATGAGATTAAAAAATTATTGAGCGGCCACTAAGAAAAGGAGCTATTTATGTCACATCAAATTATTGCTTGTATTGATGGGTCCATATCAACCACGGCTATTTGTGACTGGGCTTCATGGGCTTTTTTTAAGTTACAAATTCCTCTCACATTGTTACACACTCTGGAAAACACTTCAAAAGTTACTTTTTCAAACCTTACCGGAACCATTGGTGTTGGGAGCTGTGAACAATTGATGGAGGAATTGTCATCACTTGATGAACAAAGAAATAAAGTTGCATTGCAACATGGTAAGTATCTCCTTGATGATGCCTATCAACGAATAATCGCTGATGGCATTAAAGAGGCACGATCTATACAAAAACATGGCAGTCTGCTTGATACTTTGTTGGAACTTGAGCACGAAGCTAAGTTAGTAGTAATCGGTCGGCAAGGAGAACATAGCGAGGCGGCGCAATCATCCCAAATAGGCAGTCAACTAGAAACGGTTGCTCGTGCTCTTCATTGTCCTATTTTAGTTGCTTCGCCAGATTTCAAGGCTCCTAAAAACATTTTATTGGCCTTTGACGCAAGCCCTACATCAACTAAAATTATTACTAGAATTATTAATAACGAACATTTGCTCGAGGGCATGAAATGTCATTTAGTGATGGTTAATAATGACTCTCATGAAGGTGAGCTTTTAGAGGCCAGAAAAAAATTAGAAAATGTTGGGCTTAATGTTGTTGTTGATAGATTAGAAGGTGAGGTGGAATTTGAGCTAATTAATTATACCGATCAGCACTCCATTGATTTAATAATTATGGGTGCTTTTTCCCACTCGAAGATACGACAGTTTTTTGTTGGTAGCACAACAAGTCATATGCTCCATGCAACAAAGATACCAATACTTTTATTGCGTTAACGATATGAGGTTGGTAAGTTATTTGTCATCAACTATAATTGATTATATTGTTAATTGTTTGTTGAAAATAAATGTCCACAAATTATAAACAGAAAGCATGTGCTGTTATAATATTGTTGGTAGCTGTTAGTCTTGGGGCCGTTTATTTTTTTTATAGCTCAGGGTTTACTAATCAAGAAAAAGGTGAGTGCCTGCTTGATTTAATGAGAAATAACCAATCTATTGTTTTTAATAGCTCAAGTGTAAATAATAAAATAAAACTGAAACTTCAATCATGTAGTCGCTCTCTTAGTCTTCCCGAGGAATATTATCATCAAGCTGCAATCCACGATTTTGAAGTTACTACAGAGTTAAATAAGTATTTATCAAAGTTTAAAAATAAAAAAAATAGGAATAATGGGGCGAGGCAGTATTAAACGAGATTCAAAACAATATCAAACGGCCGCTTTTATTGGAAAAAAACTAGCAGAACAAGATTATATTCTGATTACTGGTGGTGGTCCGGGAACAATGGAGGCAACGCATCTTGGTGCTTGGTTTGCTGGTAGAAAAGATAATGAGTTACAAGATGCGATAAACATCTTAAAAAAGACAACTGATATTAGAGATGCAAATTATTTTAAAGGTGCTATTTTAGTTAAAAAAAAGTACCCTAGAATAAGGAATACTATTGATATAGCCATTCCGACCTTTGTGTATGGCGTCGAGTTTAGCAATATTTTTGCACACAAATATGTTTTGTATTTTAATAATGCTATCCGAGAGGAGACGATAGTTATTCTATCTAAAAACGGAATAATTTTATTGCCAGGAGGTTACGGCACGATGATCGAACTGTTTTTCGCATTAGAATATAATTCTGATGAAATAAAGACTAGCAATAAGCGCCCAATCATTCTTTTTAACTCAAAATACTGGGAAAAATTTCTAGGTCCAGAGTTATTGAAGAGGATTCCAATTGTAAACTCTATTCAAGAGCTTTTTAATAATTTAAATGAGAGCTAATAATTGTCTTACTCAAATTAAATACTGTATTATCAGAAAAGACAGTATTTGTTATTTTAAGTAAATCTTATAACTAATTTAATCGATAAAATAATAACACAAGGATTTAATATGCCTAAAGAATATAAAGAGATTACTGGCGAACTATCAAAATCACTAGGTAAGCTGCGTAAGGAAATACCTGACGTTATGAGTGGCTTTTCTGCTATGGCTCAGGCTGCGACTAAAGATGGAGCTTTAGATAAAAAAACTAAAGAATTAATTGCACTGGCTTTGGGTGTTGCGGCACGATGTGATGGTTGTATTGGTTTTCATACGCAAACACTGCATAAGCTTGGTGCTAGCAAAGAAGAGGTTGCTGAAACACTATCAATGGCTATTTATATGGGAGGTGGCCCGTCACTGATGTATGCTGCTGAAGCATTAACCGCATTTGAAGAGGCAACAAATACTTAAATCTCATATAATGAAGTGTCATAAGTTTCTTCTTCTTATGATGCTTCGTTTATTACTTCAATTTTTATATCGACTAGGAGACCCCCTTCTTTTTTATTTGAAAATGAAATACTGCCACCGTGTAGAATTAACACTTCACGAGCAATCATTAAACCAAGACCAGTGCCACTTGTTTCTGAATTTGTAGTTTGAAAAAATGGAGTTCCAAGTTTTTCAATTTCATCATCATTTATTCCTTGTCCATTGTCCTCAATAATAATATTAATATAGTTAGTTGAGTTATGAACGCTAACTTCAACCTCACTCGCATGCTGGATTGCGTTATTGATAACATTTTCAAACGCTCTTTTTAGTAAATTAATATTGCCTAAATACACCAATCTTTTTTCATCATAACTGAGGCTTATATTATGATTTTTGTCTTGTTTTTCCTCTATTATCGCTTGAATTAAAGCAATCATATCAAACTTTTGTTTTTTAGTTACAGAGTTATATTCTGAGAAGTAGTCTAGTGTTTCGGCAATCATCATTTCCATTTCTTGAATATCTGTCATAACCTTATCAAATTGAGGATTTTCTTCTAGATACTCAGCCCGTAGTTTTAGCCTGGTTAAGGGGGTGCGCAGATCGTGTGATATAGCCGCCAACATATGTGAGCGGTTAGTTAATAAGTTATTGGTTTTTTCTTGTAACTCATTAATTGTTTTAAAAATGGTTTGTTGATCATTATCACCAGTAATTGGTATTGGCATCCACATCTTTTGTTTTCGTGCGTATCTTAAGCTTTGTAAGACCATTTGTAGCGATTGATTAATCCGACTAACCAACCAATAATTAGTGATTATAAACAGTAAAAATATGGATATGGCCGTACCAACAATAATTTTAGTAGATAAAGAGTTGTGAGCTCTTTGTAGAGTGTTTTGTATATTTAACCAGCGTCCTTCTTTAAGGAAAACAGATATTTGAATTTTTTTTGTTGTATGAAACGCGTGTGAAATATTATTTTCAGAGGAATTTCTAATTATGTTATCTGGATATTTTGGTTGTGCGGTTAGAAATATATGCCATTTTGGGTTATTTATTCGTTGAATTAAGCTCTCCCATCTTCTTTCAGGAATAGATTTAATCTTACCGATAAAGCCACTCATATTGGCAGCAGCATTTTGAGGTATTGCTGGATGGCTTTCTCTTGAAAAGAAGTATGCTGTTAGTACTATAGATACCAAAAGGATTATGCTATTACAGATTATAAGCATTAAATAGTTATACTTTGCTGACTTTGTTAGTTTATTCATGTATTTTCACTTTTGTTGTAAGCTTGTATCCACCACCACGAATAGTGAGTAGCAAGGTTGGATTTTTAGGATCTGGTTCAATTTTTTTTCTTAATCGGCCAATTAATACATCAATGCTTCTATCAAAAGGACTGCAAGCTTTATCGTATAAAAGATCCATGAGCTGTGTTCTGCTTAAAATACGATTGGGATTTTCTAAAAAAACTAACAATACATTATACTCTTTTGGGCTAAGATATATTGAAATCTCATCTGTATCTATTAGGCAATGGGTTGTTCTATCTAGTCTCCATCCGGCAAAACTTATCATTTGCAATGGAGTTAAGCGTTTATTATTAAGCGACAGCCCACCTTCATAACGTCTAATTTGTGATTGAACTCTAGCAAGTAATTCTCGTAATAAAAAAGGCTTATTCATATAGTCGTCAGCACCTAGTTCTAAACCGACTATTCTGTCTTCGGGGCTATTGGCTGCACTTAACATAATAATTGGCATGTCATGGTCTTGACGAATCATCTTACAAAGACTTAGACCATTTTCTCCTGGTAGCATAATATCTAAAATTATTAAGTTGAAGTTGTTTTCTCGTAAGAGTGCGCGCCATTGCATGCCATTATAAGCAGTTGTTACTCGATAACCACGCTCTATTAAATAGGTGCTAATTAGAGATGCGATTTCTTTATCATCATCGATAACAAGGATATGTCTTTTTTTTATGCTCATGCTAATAGTGTAATAGTAAAGCATATTAAATGCCATTTAATATATGTAACAAGCTTGTTACATATAAACTCCATTTTGTAATAATACCGTTACAGTTCTTTTGTATGCTTGTATCGCTTCTTAGTTAAAAGTCTTTAGAGGCAATAGTTACATTTATATTTAATACAGGAGATAAAATCATGCAGTTTAAGAAAATAGTAACAATGGGTCTTATTTGCGGTGTTATGATGGCATCTCAAGCTTCTTTTGCATCTGGTCATAATCATGGTTGTGGACACAAATGTAAGGTGGTTCATCATAAGCAGATGCATAAAAAAATAGCAAAAAAAATGTATAAAAAACATCATGGCTCTCATAGATAGATATGGTATCCATCATCGAAGTTACAATGAAGTAGCTTCGATGATGGATAATCGTAATTACAAATGATTAAATCTTGGACTATCAACTTCCATTGGTTCGGCACTATCACCTAAACGTACATTAGAGGCAAAGGACAAGAGCTTGATTACCTCTAATTTATAGACTCGTTATACAATTATAGACATGAACCCTCTGAATAATTACTCTGAAACATTCATCAGGTTAATCAATTCAAAATAAAAAGGTGCTGTCGTGGTACGATGAAAATCATTTGGATTTTCTTTAATACCCTCCGTTGTATACTTATAACGAACATCATCTAAATAGTTAATAACCGTTTGTTTAGATTCTGGATCTAGTAAATTCTCTCCTGTTCCTTGATAGCCGATTGCTAGTGGTCCAAAGAAATAGCTATCTAGGTCGGAATCATCGGCTTTGCGCAGCTCATCTACAATTGATTTAATGTAGATTGGTTGTAAAGATTTAGATTTGTGGACTAGTTTATATTTTAGCGTTATTGAAGCCGGATGGGTTGCATTAGCTAGCTGATTGTTAATTTTATCTAAATTTTGTTCTGTTTCATCTGCTGTATGGGTATCAAGATATCCCATTGTAGCCCAGTCAGAACAACGTTGATTTAGTTTTTCTCCTATTAGTTTTTGAAAAAAGCCCCTTAATAAGTCCATATCTCGTTGGTTTGGGTGCTCTCTTAAGTTTCCTTGTACGTGAAACATGAGCCCACTTACTATTTTATTTTTTACTTCTTCAGAGTCAGTTTCATCATATAATCTTAGTAGTTTCGGCACTAAATCTATTTCTGTACCTTTTGCAGTGATTTTATCAATCATTGCTCCTCGTTTCATATCACTAATAATATTGCTATAAGCAAAACGCATATATGCTGACATTGGAGCAACATAGTTAGTTGGACCTTTTAATGGTATGTCTATTACCGTTTGAAACTCATCTATTGGCATTGCATTAACTTCTTCAGAGCTAACGTCGTCTAGAGATTTATTTGTTGAAATTGTTGATGGTGAGTCTTGTTCTCCTGTTAGTCTTTCATCATTAAAATAAGGGAAGGAGTCAAACAAGTTCTTAGGTAGCCAAACTCGCCCGGGCATGGTATTGATGCCTTGGCTATAAAAAGCCCACCAAGCATAAGTGTCACATCGCCAGCGGCCAGTTACAAATAGCTCACCAGTTCTTGGGTTGCCTTTGGCTATTCTATAGTCAGTATTGAGTGTATATTCTCTAACCCACCAACGCTGGTGATTAGCTTCAAGTAATACTCTATATCCTTGTTCTGGATTGCTAACTACTCCATATTTACTACCCCAATATGCAGAGCGTCTTTTGAAGTTATCGATAGTATTAATTTGGCCTATTACGGGTTCATTAAGTATTTCTATTACCTGGTTGGCAGGAGTTGACATGCCACTTGCATTAGATATTGCTCTAGTTGCAATGCCAACATGTCCTAACCACCCCATTCCAGGGAAATGTAGTGCCCGAGCCATGATATCAGAAGGGAATATTTGTTTTGCTTGTACGACAGATGTGAGAGTTGTGATTGTAAGGCATAACCCTATTTTTTTTATTCTTTTCATTTGTTGCTCCATATTTTGTTGAACTTATTTTTGCGAGTTGCTTGTTTCCTACTTTTTAATCATACGATTATTTTATAACTGATAGCAACTATTTCTTGCTACACCACTTGTCGGAGGTACTAGCAGAATATCAGATTGAATTTTAATTTATGTCAATTTCTATAATTAGAAACAATCCTCTGTAATTTTATTGCATATTTTAATCTTTGTGTGTAAAATTAGCAGACTTTTGCTTAATAAGAGACATCATGCAGTCAACATCTGATATAAGAGAATCTAAAGATGATTTAATAGATACTTACTCGAAGACCTTTCAATCTTTACTTATAGTTCACGCAAAACAAGATGGCTTTTCAGCGGCTATAAATTGTTTTCAAAATAATAATAATTTTGAAGCGATGGAACGTCTTAGTGAAATATGTTCATCTGATCATCGTTCGCATGAAGAACAATGGTTGGCTCATTATATGAGACAGGTCGTAGGTACAAGGATCCTAGCATCAGATTTGTCTTCTGAAGATAAGTTTGTTTATCAAGAAAAGCTCGTAGAAGATCGTATGCTACTGGACTATCACTATCTTTTTTTTGCAGACTCCAAAGAGACGGTTGTTTATATTCCATCTGTTGAAGCGTCGACATCTCCTCTGGAAATTTCGTCACCTAAACCTAAGAAAACCAAAGCTCAGATCAAGTCAGATAAAAAAAAGCGCAAGTGTGCGGAATTGGTTAAGAAAGGTGATGATTATGTAGAAGATGGTAATTATCAAGAGGCCTTACGAGCTTATGAAGATGCAATAGAGAGAAGTGTAATTTTTGACTGGAATTTGTTTTTTAAATCTCTTTTTGCCAATGTTTCATTAGGTCGTCATTCTGAAGTCATTCGCTTTGGCCAGATTATACTTGATGGTCTCGCAACAGAAGAAGATAGTGAAGATAAAAGTATTATTTTATATTTAACACATATACATTATGCTGATTCATATCTTGAGTTACATAATGATTTGGCTGGTTTTGATGTCGCATACGCTCATTACAAGCAAGCAGAACTATACCAGAGCGATGAGCTACTACCAGAAGTTAATAAAGGACTATCTCTACTTGCTTATAAAAAAATGCTCTATTACAGAAACATGTATTTTGAGGATAGGGCAAGTAATGAAAGTTTGCTTACTCAACATGCAACAGAAGCCTTTACTAGACTTGAGGCTTTCGTATTGCTTCTAAAAGAAAATGAAGCATCAGAGGAAATTTTAATTGATTATTATCCAATTCTTTCTGAAGCTGCATATTTGGCTAAAAAACCAGAGCGCAGCCTCTTTTATTTAGAAGAAGAGTTGAAAATTGTTCCTGATATGTTGTATGCATACAAGAGGACCGCCATTACATATTGCTATATGCGCAACTTTGCAAAGGCGATTGAGAACCTTAACATGGTCTTATCTCTAGAAAAAAACAACCCGCGCAGCCATGCGTATCTTAGTCACATACTTTTTATGAAAGGTGTTTGTGAGGTTTTTGATAACCAGGATGAGAATGCTTACCAATCATTTGTTGATTGCCAGAATCAATCAGCCTTTCGTAATCCGAGGGCAGCATTTGCTTTGATGCAGTTAGACCGAAGTGTTGCACACGAAAATGCTAGTCAGGTGCAAAGGACAACACCATCTGATTCTGGTTCAGAAATAGATGAGATTGCGGGTTTGTTTGATTGCACTGAAGAACCATTCTTATGTTCTTTTGTATTAAGTTTGCAGGGCTATATGTATCTTAAATCTAAGAAACCTGACTTGGCGGTTGCAAGTTTTGAGAAAGCGGCTGATTACTTTCCTCTGACTAAAAGGAATCAAGAACACTATGCGAGAGCACAGATATTTGTCGAGGCTAGAAAAAATATAGGCGCATTAAAAAGTCTTTCGTTATTAGCCGATAAGAGACCTGCACAGAAAGTAGAAGACTACCATAAAAAATCTAGAGTTGATGGCTTGGGGATTTAATAGACTTCTTGCATAACCTGCTTTAAGGAGAGGATAGCATTCTCTCCTTAAAGTTTCTCATACCTTTGAAGATTGGTTGAGAAATTTTTTTAGGAAAGTTCTTGGGTAGTTGTGCTGAGACTTCATTGATAACTGAGTCAATGCTATTAATTACTTGATCAAAAATTGTCTCTGCTCTTGATTGAGAATATTGAGTATATTTTGCTGTTTCAATAAAGTGTCTTTTTTGAATCCCATGCAGTTTGTAATGATCGTTTTTTCCATATAAGGCCATGGCCATTTTTAATTTTTTAAAATGGAGCTGCTTTTGTTCAACTAGCGGATAAGCAGATAAGATATCGTATAAGGGGGTGAGAAGATATCCGCCTTTTGGTTGTATTTGCACACTGAAATTTTTGGCATGTGCGTCAATCGCACCAAGACACCAATTAACGACCTGAGCTTTAAAAAATTCATCTCTATCTTTTTGTGGCTGTTGCGATCCATTAAGTAGCTGCATAACTTTTTTAATTCCTGGGCCACCATCAGACTGATACTTCAAGTTTGGCGAGTACCCTAATGACTGACACAAATCTTCTTGGGGGAGCCTTAGGATATAATCGTTATTTTTACTCCACTTTCTATCAAATCTTTCTATAACTAAGGCTTTGACGTCTTCGAATTGCATTATTTCAGATCTTGCAACATTTAATCCAAATTTTCTTGCCAGTAGTAAACAGAGATATTCATTTTCACAGCTATCGCTTAAATCTATTCCTTGATGTGATAAATATCCAATTGGTAGTTTAAATATGTGGGTTGTTGGAGTAGCGCCAAAAGGTTTATGCCATTCATTTTTATAATGTAGAAAAGCTGTTTTTTCTTGAGCTCCTGCTATTGATATTCTAAAATCGTCATCTTCTTTGTCCATTCCTAGTGGTGAGACTTGGTAAGAGCGCAAGGTATTGGCTATTTCGGACGCATTGACAATTTTACTTTCAATTTTCAGACATCTCTTTTCTGTAATACTATCAACAATTTGTATAGCTCCAACACAGTCACTGCCAATTAAAGATAATAAGTCAAATGGTCTTGAGGATTGTGTTTGAAATCGCGCTTGAATTCTAGCTCTTATTTGTGGGTTATCAGGAAGTAAATTATCAAAAAAATTATAAACAACTGCCCCGGAGAATTTTTGGTTTATTAACGGTAGTGATAAAGAAACAGGTCGTGAATGCGGTTTAGAAATCCATTCAGTAACGTAGGAAAAGCTTAAACCACCGGCATTATCTTGTGAGAGCTCCCCTACGAGCTCATTGTTCATTAGTATGTATAACTTACGCATCACCACTCTATATCTTCATGAGACTCTGGTTTTTTTTCTACAAGGCTAATATTTAGGTTTAGGGCTGATAATATTCTAAATAGAGTATCAACCCTACTATTATCGGGGCTATTTTCAAATTTTGATATAGTATCTTGTTTTAAACCAACTAAATCTGCAACTTGAGATTGGCTCATTTTTAGTTGTCTCCGCTTGTCATTTAAAAATAAAGCTAAATTACTTGCTGAGTTGATGATCATAATCCGCCCCTTTTTTTACCCGCAATTGCCAATAATTTCAATTATACCCTCAATTGCGGGTAAATTCAATTATACCCTCAATTGCGGGTAATTTTTTTATTCCAAACGAACTAACTGATTAAAAATAAACCTTTAAGAGTATAATGTGCTAAACTTAAGAGGTAGCAAATAATAAATTATGTTGTAGGAGATAATCATGAAGAAGATCTTAGTTATATTATTATTTATTGCGAGCACAAGCCTAGTTGGTTGCGCAACAACTCAAAGTAACGCCTCTGAAAATAATAAAACACAAAATAGCGGCACATACTTCGGAACAGGTATTGGAGTAGGGTTCGTTTCTTACTAATAGCAAATATATTTCTTTGCTATGAAAAAATCAAGCTTTAAAACTTTATGAGAACCCAGATGCACAAGCAGATGAGTCTTTATTTTCAACGATCCTATCCTCAGTTGATATTTCTTTTGTAGGTGTACTAAACATTACAAGAGAACTATTGGTTGAGTAGTATGCTTGAGACTGTTTGCGTTGCTGTTCAAAGAACGTGTAAAATGGTTCTAATATATTTGCATAGTACATAGCTGAATATCCACCTTGTACTCTAAAGGCCCCTAAAAGTTTATTGAAGATACCTAGCCTATCAAATATTGTAAAATATCGCTCTGCATGGCCTGTTTTTAACATCACTTCCATACGATAGTATATTTTTCCAGGAGTGATATGAGTAATAAATGGATTGTTATTTCCACTAAATAGATCTTGGATAGCCTGGAGGCACTCATCAGATAAAGAGGCCTGTTCATCGCCCATTTGTTGTATCGCTCTGAAAATACGACGAGGGTCTTTTAGAAAGCTTTGATAAGCATCGGTTACAGTTTGAATGCGCTTGTGTATAATATCAATCAAAGAATAGATGCCAGGAGTTTCAGCGTATTTAAATGTTCTGACAGAGAAGTAGCGTGCAGACCTTGTAGTATCAAGCTCATATGCGTGCTGGAGAATGGTTTTTGGGTAAACAACAAATTCTAATATTAAGCCTTGCCATTCCATTGGTATGACGTGTCTGCCCTCATAACTATAGCCATCCGTCCCAGTTTGTGGGTCTTTTGCTGTGACACGACCTCCCTGAGATATAAATATGTTAATTAATGCACCTATCTTATCTCGTTCAAATTCCATACTGCTGGCAGGTATTAGGATATCTATGTCCCCAGGTTTTAGCTTGAAGTTTACGCTTCCATACGTGTAACCATCAAGTCCGGCTCGATGAAAGTTACTAGATATTTGCATTAAAGCGTTGTACATTTCTCGGGTATATGTGAAACATTTTGGCATACAATCGAACACCTCCGCTTTTGCACTTAATTCAGAGAAGTTAGTTGCTAGAATATCAAGATTTTCAGATTTTTGGGTAGGTTCATCTTTGGAGCAGGATTTCTTTTCAGAAAATATTCTATCGCCTGAAAATTTAGGAAGTTTTCTCGCAAATGGCACAGGGCTATTTTTATCTTTATCTGTGTCATCACTTTGGCTTGATAAAGATGTCGATGCTCGAGATAATTCTCCATTGCTTGAAGATGCCATTGATGAGAGTGAGGATTCAGAAGCAGCAGTTGTCCTGGTATATTCATCAAAATCATTAGATTTATGATGCTCAGTTTGTGAGTTTAGCTCAATATAGTCTTCCAGTAGATCGAATATCTCTACATGTTTATTCTCTATTGACGCTGTTAGAGCTGGGTGGTCTAATGTTTCTAAGCTTGCTGCTATTGCATCTATACGTAATAGAGCTTCAACTATATTTTTTTGTCCTAGCTTGCAAGCGAGAGTTAATGCGAAGTTATCTTGTGCATGTGCCTGATCTTTGATTGGCGCAATTCGTAATAGGTGATAAACCAGTCGGTAGTTTTGTGTGTTAATAGCTGCAATTAATAAAGCCTGCGCATCTTCTTGAATTAGCTCATAATGTTCAGGATAGTGTTTTAGCCGTCTAAAGTAATCATAATCACAATTTTTTTCTATGGCCTCAAATAAACTTTTCCTATCACAGACGAAGGGTTGGGATGGAGGTTCGATTTTTATTTTATCGTCTTGATTCAGAGTGGTTTCACTAATGTCTTCTTTTTCAAGGGGTGGCTCTATAGTTTCTTTTAAAGGTGGCTCTGTTTCTGTGGTTTGTTGTTTTTCAAGCTCGTATAAACCTTCGTTAGTTAAATAATTAAGTAAAAAATACTCTTTTTTCTTTACTAGGATTTTTATATATATGTCTCGTTGTGTGGTTGCTAGGTGAGGCCATAGTTTATGTAGGATTGTTGAGTTGCGCTTTATAAGAACTAGGTCAAGAGAAGAAAATTTATCTTTCCTTGGTTTTGTGATAGAAAAATTTTTCATCTCTAGACACCAATCTACTAGCTCTTCTAGGTTGTATTCACATGCAAGTTGTAAGAGACTCGATTCCTTCGTATCAAGAGCAGTTAGCTTGGGATGTATTTTTTCTATAAACTGCATGGCCTTTAGTAGCGATGATTTTTTCACAAGCATACATAGGGTGGTATCGCCATCCGAATTACGTTGGTTTACATCTATATTGCGATCTTTAATTAGAGTAAGAACATTATCTATTTCGAGATTTAGACATGCTAAATGGAGAGGAGGGATGCCATCAATATTGGGAAGCCTTGACCCTATTTTATCTGCAAAATATAAATTTAGAAGATTTGGCAGTTGATTAATTTCTGAAAGACGAATGGGGAGTTTTTTTCTTTTACTTAAGGCATATTTCTCAATATATTCAAGGCAAAGCTCTTGGATTATCAGATGAGAATCTCCATGTTGTAATGCAATGTCTATAATCGTATCGCCATTTTTATCTTTGTGACACAAGTCAAGTTCATTACAATCGAGTAGAATTTGAATAAGTTCTTTTAAATTATGCTCCGCTAGGTAGTGACCAAAACGCTTGCCATCAGGTGTCTCTTCTAGAGAGTGCAGCTCCAAAAGAGTGTAACCTTCAATAAGCTCAGCAAGTATCCTTGTGCTTTTTGACTTTGCTGCAAGGAGAAGAGCTGGCATACTCAGTTTGCTTTTGTCGCCAGGATCAAAATATCCCTCATTAACCAACCACTCAAAACACCCTAAGTTATCCTTCTCTATTACTATTTGCGGAATACTTCTACCATCCTCAAATCTTATATCCTCTAAACTTAACCTACAAGCATTTGCTATGTGGTAACCCATATCAGGTTCGCCTTGGCAAAAAGCAAAATATATTAGACTATAAGCATCATCTAACCCAGGACTTTCAAGGTTAACTACTCGTGAAAGTTCATATAGAAGGGAGCATTGACGCTTGGTAATTGCCCAATAAATGATATTATGGCCATTATGTGTGGTGAAAGTAGTGAAGTCTATTTCTTGTCCAGCCAATTTATTTGCTGCAAATCTGAACATGACCTCATCTTTGCCGAGTATAATTTTATGGAAAATGGTTTCACCAGAGTTTGTGACTATAGATACATCCAAATGATCAGCCAAAGGTTCTGACATCAATACTTGTTTTAACTCACTTTCTTCATATGCAACAGCAAACATAGCTGGTGTTATGCCATGATAATTGGGTTGATTAATATTATTTTCGTTAGCTAAGGATATAAATAGTTTAGGTTTATTATGTATAGCTGCAAGGTGTAGGATTGTATTACCTGAAATATGATATCTCTCTATGACCTCAATGAAGTACTGAGCTTTATCCGACGCAAGATTTTTTTCTACAAAGTCTAATATTTGCAATATACCATTTTCAAATGCTGATGCCCCTCTACCTGGTAGGCTCTTCTCATCCGGAATATTCATACCATTCTCGACCAAAAGCCAGTCTAATAAGAGAATATCTTGAGTCTGTAACGCTTTGTTTACTAGGATAATATCGATGGCTTGTCTAAATCTAATTGTTAGTCCTGCATTCTTCATCGCATTGAAAAATTCAAAATGCTCACCTTTTAATGTGGTGCGCAAAATATAACAACAAAGAGCTGGGAGACCTTGTGATTCTGAGTCAGTAATGTGCATGTTATTAATATGTGCAATTTTACTAAGGTAGTGATCTGCTGGTTCTAGTTTTGTTTGAAGGTAGTCTTTATATAGCTCGTTAAAAGCAATAACTACGTTTTTATAATATGAAACGGCTGAACTTTCAGGTGCAGATGTTGGAATCTCTGTAGGTTTACTACGAGTTTTGCTTTTATTTTTCCCTTTCGGCATATATGGTTGGAATCAAGAACTAAGAATAGAACATTGTAACATAGTGCTCTCTATGCGGCCATATAATTTTATGTTTTGCTTATATAAATGTATGATTAATGATAACTTGTTTTATCTTATTTCTAGGGAGATATTTTTAGCTTATTTTGTCTTTTGAGGATGAGCATATTATTCAGCAAGAAGCTTGTTTCTATATCATTTATCCTTTTATTAATGGTTGCATTATTTATGAGAGCAATCTAACAATCAGTTATATAGCACCACCCATTAGCATGCGGACATATTTTTTGTAGAGTAACCAACATATGTCCCTGCCTACGTGGCCCGATTTATTCGGGCCATCCAGTAGTTTAAGCATCAATTTGACTGGATGCCCTGAACAAGTCAGGGCAAGTAGGCGGGGTTAGGATAAGCCTTTTTGAAGACAGGGATGCGATGCTGGATCAAGCTATAGGAAATATCTTGAAAAATATGTCTGCATACTAATGGGTGGCGCTATATTTCCTTATCCATTTATTTTAATTTCAAATTTATTATTGCTGATAAATATTAATATAAGAGAGGATGGTATGAATAATAATAAGAATATACAAAGAGGTTTTACTTTTATTGAGATAGTAATGCTTATTGTTGTTTTAGGTATTTTGGCGGCAGTTGCCATGCCTCATTTTATATATTTGCAAAGAAATAAGCAGCAGGCTGTGATTGATGGTGTTGCAAATACCTTGACTGTAGCTAGTTCTATTAATCATGCTGGATGCTCAGCTGTTGATAATGTTGTAACAGCAGGTAAGTGTGTCAGAATATCTAAGTGCTCAGATATAGCCTCTATAATATCTCCGATAGTTATTTTAGGTGTGTCAGGAGCGGCACAAGTGGATGTCTATAACCTTGCAGATGATATATCAACATCTAGCAATAATCTTGATGTCGTTTGTAAACTGCAAATCATTAAAAATGGTACTACCTATACTCAAAATTATACAATAACAGGGGCTGGGAATTAGTAGGCGCTTGTATGTATATACTAATTCCTAGCAGTTAAACTGTCATGTTCAATATCAAGCCTTTATAATATTTTTGGCAAAGAAATTTCTAGTTTTTTATTAACTAGGATAGCATGATTGGCTGGTACCGCATGCCATTGATCCGTATAGTCCCCTAGTGGTTCAGAGGCGACCAACACAGCGCTAGGGTTTTTATCGTCAAACTCCATAACAGGACCTTTTTTCTTTGAGTTTATATGATGACCTACTGTGTAGAACAAGGATAGGGCTTCTTTGTCAGTGCTAGTATATCTGGTAGCCATCAATTGCTCACCGTCGGTAACAACGGTATTTAGAAGAGAATCAGCTTCAACATTTACTAGATTTTGTAAAAATATAATTTGTTCGGCTGCTTTTTTAAAGCACTCTAGAAAATCTGTGAATTTATGTTTTTTAACTTTTAAAAACTCATTCATTAATAGTCCAAACAAATGCTCTGAGTCTGTTTGCCCAATAATATCTTCATAGATTTTATCTGGTAGTGAACTGCGTAATGCCCTTTGTATTAATTCAAAGTTTTCAATGCCACCATTGTGACAAAAAGAATATTTTTTATGTGAGAATGGGTGGCAGTTTGAGCGACTAACATTTCCAACAGTAGATGCGCGAACATGACCAATAAAACATTTTGAGTTAATTCTGTTAGCAATGTGGTGCAGATTAAGATCGTTCCACGCAGGTTGAATAGACTTAAAAATACCTGGGGTGCTATCAATGCTTTTTTGATACCAAGCAATTCCAAAACCATCAGCGTTAACTGGTAGTTTTAATTTAAGAGCATGCCGGCTTTGTTGAATTAGAGAATTACTCGGTTTTTCTAATATATCACTTAGTACAACTGGTTTTTTTCCAAGATATGCAACGAATCTACACATAAGTAGGTCCTAGGTAAATAATTTGGTGTAATTATAGCATAAAGTTATATTAGGATTAATAGAACTCATGCATAACAGTGTCTTTAATTTTTAGGCATAAAATATATCTTTAACGATTTAGCATTGATTTAAGTTTTTCTAATGCTTGTCCTCGGTGGCTAATTTTATTTTTAATTTCAATCGGAAGTTCTGCAAGACTACACTTGTAGTTTGTGAGATAGAAAATTGGATCGTAACCAAAGCCTTGTTTGCCAATAGGCTTAAGACTTATTTCCCCAGAAAATTTACCAAGAGCTATTAATGGGGTTGGGTCTTTAGCATGTTCAACATAAGATATTGCACAATAAAAATAAGCTCCTCGTTGCTCTTTTTGAATTTCAGTTAAACGACTAAGTAGTAAGTCGATATTATCCTTAGAGCATGCCGTAGCTCCTGCATAGCGAGCTGAATATATTCCAGGTTCGCCACCAAGAATAGGGACAACCAATCCGGAGTCATCGGCGAGAGCGGGCATGCCGCCTATTTGGCTAGCATGCCGGGCTTTTATTAATGAGTTTTCAATAAAAGATAATCCTGTTTCATCAGCATCCGGGATATTTAGTGACTGTTGAGATATGCAATTAAAGTTAGGAAGTAGGTTTTGCAACTCAATAATTTTACCTTTGTTGCTGGTTGCTAAAATAAGTTTATTCATAATCTTCTTCTATTATTATGCTTCATGGCTCATTTTAACATATCTCTTGACGATCTAAATGTAACTTTTGTAGACTCCAAAACTTGTTATGGAAAACATATAATCAATTTATAGTTGAGCTTATAGTCCATCCTAGTTGTTATATGCGTTATGGAGAAATACGCGTGCGACATTTATTGCAATTATTTAGGCATAATACCGAGAGAACTCTTGGCATCGATTTTACTGGTACATCTATTAAACTTCTGCAGCTTGTATGGCTGAATGACCATTATCTTCTGGAGAATTACGCAAGAGTAGAATTACCTAAAAATGTTATAAAAAATGGTGATATTCAAGATAGCCGCCTTTTTGTTGATAGTCTTTTTATATTACTTAAACAAATTAAAAAACCTTGTAGCCAGGCTGTTGTTTGCGTACCTGACTCATGTACAACTAGTCAGATTATTCAAGTAAGTACAAAGCTCACTCCCTCAAATCTTGAGGAGCTTGCATTAATGGAAGTTGATAAATTAATACCTTATCCATTGGATGAAATAAGTTTTGATTTTCAATTAATAGAATCTAATCAAATGAATTCTGAGTTTCAGGACTTGTTGATAGTGGCCTCTAGAACTAAATATATAAATCAACGAGTAGAAATTTTAAAAAAAGTTGGCTTGAAAACTCGGACTGTAGATATTGAATCAAATGCTATACTACGAGTTCTAAAATTTTTAAATCCAAATTTAGAAGATACAATTGCTTGGATTGACTTAGGATCAATGCATACAAAGATTTTCATATTTCATAAAATGAGTACTATTTTTATAAATGAGGATAGATATCCTGATAGGAAGTATTTAGAAAATGAAAGTTCATTTGCTGAACTTCAAACAAAAATCCAAAGATCTTTAAAGTTTTTTTACTCCTCAGATAAAGCATGCCCAATCGATTTGATATTATTATCAGGGGGTGGGGTGGCTCTAGATAATCTCCAGGCTTACTTGCAAAGGTGCTTGGGTATTACAGTTGAAATAGCACGCCCATTTTTGGGCATTAAATATGCAAATGATGATATAGCTAATATGGTAGAGCATGACCAACATATGTTAATTACAGCTCTTGGATTGGCAATGCGAGAATGAATATTAACTTACTTCCCTGGAGAGATAATCTACGTATTCATCAATCTAGAAAATTATTTAGTTATGTATTAATAGGAATATTATTTTTTGGATGTTTAATCTTTTACCTAGAGCATAATTCAAGAGAACGTATCTCCCAGCAAACAGAGCTCAATAATAGGTTAAAACATGATATAGAAAACCTACAAATGAACTATCAACGTAGTCTTCAAGATAAAGAGAAAGAATCTGAAATAGTTATAAATGAACCTGATCCTAAAAAACAAATCAATTCGCACTCTGAGCTAATCAAATTAAATTATGCAAAAGCCTTGGAATTAGTTGTTCTATTAAAAGATCGAGCAAATTCTTTTTTGTCAGAGCGTGGAATAATTGTTGCAGATAGCAGAACTAACACTCTTTGGCTTGAAGATACAAATGAACAACTACAAAGAGTTAAAAAATATATACATGATATTGATGTTCCGAAAAAACAAGTGCTAATCGAGGCCAGGTTAGTGAATATGACCAATGATGGAGCAGAAGATTTAGGGGTTAGGTTTGGGATGTTACAAACAAATAATTCTCTAGAAAACACCAATAGCGATCAATCTGGATCAAAAAACACAAACCATCTTAATTTTGATTTAAGTGCTCTTCCTCTTGATGCAAGTCCTGCATCACTTGGTATTGCTTTAGTAACTTTGGGGAAGCATGTATTGCTGGATATGGAGTTATCTGCAATGGAAAGTGAGGGGCGGGCCGAGATTATAGCAAAACCTAGTCTTCTTACTCTTAATCAAGAAGCAGCGGTGATCGAGTCTGGTGAAGATATCCCATATCAGGAGTATACAGCTAGTGGTGCAACCTCTGTTTCATTTAAAAAAGCTGTTTTAAGTTTAAAAGTGGTTCCACAAATTAATTTTGATGGTAAACTAATGATGGAACTATTTATTAATCAAGATTCTGACTCGGGGCGTCGTGTGCAAGGTGTTCCGGTAATTACAACTAAATCTATTGCAACTAACGTGATAGTAGGTGATGGTGAAACAATAGTTTTAGGTGGAATCTATAAACAGGATAAAAATAATAGTATTATAAGAGTTCCTTTTTTAGGAACTTTGCCAATAGTTGGTCATTTGTTTAGACGAACTCAGGCAAGAATTAAAAATGAAGAGTTACTAATTTTTATTACCCCTAAGATATTATCGGTAAAAATATAAAGTAATTTTTATTTATGGTGAATGTTTCTACAGACTTGAGCTGATATGTTGTGTATAATTAGTTTCAAAGTTTTATAGAGAATGCTATTTCAAGTCAATATTAAGCTTGTGTCCATTTTATTATGGCTAATAAGAGAATATGGAGTATCTAATTTAAATGAGTATAGTTAAAGTACGTAATATTTTTTTGATTGGGCCTATGGGCGCTGGTAAAAGTACTATAGGTCGTACTTTGGCAAAAGAATTGAAGTTACAATTCTTTGATTCTGACGAAGTGATTGAAGAACGTACCGGTGCCAATATTGCTTGGATCTTCGATGTGGAAGGTGAAGACGGTTTTCGTAAGCGCGAGCAAAAAATAATAGATGAGTTAACACAGAAATCTAATATTGTTTTGGCAACTGGTGGCGGTGTAATTATGACCCCAGAAAATCGTAATGCTCTTGCCGGAAGAGGAACAGTTATCTATTTGCGCACATCTTTGCAACAGCAATTTGAGCGAACAAAGCGTGATAGCCCAAAACGCCCGTTACTAAAAACCCCGGATTTAGAAGGTCGCCTGGAAATGCTACGCGATGAGCGTGAGCCATTTTATGAAGAGTTAGCAGATGTTAGCTTTGAAACAGACAAGTTAACCGTTAAAGCAGTTGCGAATAATATAATCAAGTACATTTATGGGGAAAGTTAATCTCATTTCCAACCTGGAGATTTGTTTATCTAATCACCAATATAACGTCCACATTGGCAACAACTTACTTGAAGATAGTTTGTTGTTGCAAAATCAAATTCAATCTAATCAAGCACTTATTGTCACAAACACTACAGTTTCTAAATTATATTTAGAGCCTGTGGTGCAAGCACTTTCCTCAATTCAATGCGATATTGTTATTCTTGAAGATGGCGAGAAGTATAAAAATCGGACTAGCTTATCAATAATTTATGATAATCTAATTAAAAATAATCATAATCGCGACACAACTATTCTTGCCTTGGGCGGTGGGGTGATTGGTGATATATCTGCGTTTGCTGCATCAACTTACCAAAGAGGGGTAAGCCTTGTTCATCTACCTACCACACTACTTGCGCAAGTAGACTCATCTATTGGCGGAAAAACAGGAATAAATCATATTCAAGCTAAAAATATGATAGGTAGTTTTTATCATCCAGACTCAGTTATTATGGATGTAAACACACTAACTACGTTGCCGAACCGAGAATTTAGGTCTGGTATTGCTGAAGTAATTAAATATGGTTTATTGGTTGGTGGTGATTTCTTAGATAACTTATCTGAGATATTATCTATGGAAGTCACTAGTAAATCCGCAGATTTATTTGTACCGATAATCAAAGAGTGTTGCGCAATTAAGGCTGATATCGTTTTTAAGGATGAACGTGAACATAGTGGGTTAAGGCAGATATTAAATCTTGGACATACTTTTGCTCACGCGTTAGAGGTTGTAACAAATTATCAACGCTGGTTACATGGCGAGGCTGTGGCTATTGGTTTATATATGGCGGCATTATTATCTCATCAAATAGGTAATTTATCAGAAGATGATTTAGATTTTGTAGATTTACTTCTTAAAAAAGCTCATCTGCCTTCAAGGATACCCAGTGATATTGATTTAGATGTATTGCAAACTGTTATGTTGAGTGATAAAAAGGTAAGAAGAAATGTACTACCTTTTGTTCTACTAAAAAGTATAGGTGATTGTTATTTAGATACAAAAGTGATTAATAGTAATCTTAGGACTGTCCTTCATATGGCAGTCTCTGATAAAACTTTTAAACATTTGGAGGTTTCAAATGAGAAATAAATATTTTGAAAAATTCTTCTTACTTACCGAGCAAAATATTGCTACAAGCGAACACGCTGTTGTTTTGCCTCCTTCTAGATCAGATAAAAGTCAGTTTAGTAATTATGGGATATCTATTCTTTTATTGATTTTTCTGCTGATATCATTAGTTTTATTTAACATCAAATATTATGCCACGGATAAAATTGCTTTAAACGTTAACTCATTACGGGATCTTTCAACTAAAAAAATAGTAGCATCAGAGACCATAAAAACTAATAGCGTAATCCCTAGTCTACATACATTTCAAGACGCAGTGTCTTTAGTTCCTAAAAAAATTAATAGTTTTATTCTTGGTTTTCACTCCTTTAAAAAGGTCTCATCTCTTCCACCTGAAAAGATCAATAGTTTTATACCAGGATTTCGTTATTTAGCAACCAGACAGACCTTACATTATGTACCGCTAAAGAAAATGGAGTTAGCTCTTCTATCTGGTAATGATTATGATAATAGCCCAGAATCCAGAATGTTATTAATGGATAAAGTTTTAGTTGTACCTAAGTTCTTTGGATGATATGAAAGTTTTAGCTGATGCAAGCCTACCAAATATAAATAAGTTATTTTCAAGCCCATTTGAGATGACTTTATTTGATAATCAAAATCAAATAAAGTCTATGATTTCTAAATTTGATGTATTGTTTTGTCGCTCAACCTTGGCTGTCACAGCAGATTTATTAAGAAACACTTCTATAAAAGTGGTTGCAACAGCGAGTAGTGGCACAGACCATATCGATAAAAAGTTTTTAGAAGCAAACAATATTTTATTAATTGATGCAAAAGGAAGTAACGCTACTGCTGTGGTGGATTATGTCATTGCAACGATTAGTTACTTAAAAAAAACAAATAAACTAACAGGTCGTTTTGTAGGAGTTATTGGTAATGGTCAGGTAGGTTCACGACTTTATGTTACTTTGCAAACATTGGGTTTTAAAGTGAAGAGTTATGACCCAATACTTGCAATAAATCATCCTAGTTATCGCTCTTGTTCATTAGATGATATCGTCAACAGTGATCTAATATGTGTTCATGCAAACTTACATACTAACAATCCATTTCCAAGTAAAAACTTGCTTAATTCAGATTTTTTAGCAAAATTAAAGCCAGGTGTTTCAATTATTAATGCCGCAAGAGGCGGTATTGTCGATGAGAATGCGCTAATATCAACTTTTAGAGATGTTATTTATTGTACAGACGTCTATTGTAATGAGCCCAATATTAATCATAAAATAGTAGAACTAGCAGAAATTTGTACGCCGCATATTGCCGGACATAGCGTTGAGGCTAAAAATGCAGCTGTTTTGCAGGTTGCTAAACATATATATGACTATGCGGGTGTTAATACAATTGAAACTCAGGTTGAGAGCCCTGATGACTTGCCACTTAATACTTCCTATAGCGGTGATCCTAACTGGCAAGATGATATATTGAAAATATATAACCCCATAAATGAAACTAATATTTTAAAGGAAAGTACAAATAAACAACAAACCTTTGTTGAGCTTAGAAAGGCTCATAATTTTCGGCACGACTTTAGGATTTCAACTTAATTATTTTATTGTTAAAACGTATAAAGTTCTGCTAGTCTTAGTTAAGATTTTATTACTTTGCATATTTCAGGGAGATAGTTATGTATAAAAGAGTATTGTTTGCTACGGACTTTGATGAAGTTGGTGTTAACGCAGCAAGAAAAGCTAAAAAAATTGCAGAAGAGAATGGTGCTGATTTATATCTCGTTCATGTGATTGAACCAATTCCTGCATATGCATATCCAGGCTTCGCAGGATTTGCTGAAGTGGAAGTTTCTATTCGTGAGCAAGCTGAAAAAGAGCTAAATTCTTTATCTGATAATATTGGAGTTGATGTTAAACATCGCCTTCTTGAGTTTGGTTCTATTAAAAATGAAGTATTAAAAGTTGCAAGTGAGTATAAAATTGATCTTATTGTAACAGGTAGTCATGGTAAGCATGGTTTAGCATTATTATTAGGCTCAACAGCTGATGCTATTTTACATGGTGCACATTGTGATATATTAATTGTTCGCCCATCTGAGAAAGATAAGTCTTAGATATAATTCGGGGTATTGCTGGTTGTTGATTCATGAAATTATTACGTACTATTAGAAAATATCCCGAATTTAGTGAGGGGGCAGTTGCAGCAATAGGAAATTTTGATGGAGTTCATCTTGGTCATCAATATTTGCTGGATATTTTGCGCAATAAAGCAGATAATAAACAATTACCAATGATTGTGATTATTTTTGAGCCGCAAGCACGAGAGTTTTTCCAACATGAGAAATCTCCTCCAAGATTATCTCGGTTCCGTGAAAAAGTTCAACTCCTTGAGCGTTGTGGGGTTGATTATGTTTTATGTCTTCAATTCAACAAACATTTAGCTAACATGCAACCAGAGGCTTTTGCTCAACATGTGATATTTTATGAGCTAAATATAAAGCATCTTGTGGTTGGTGAAGACTTTAGGTTTGGTCATAATAGAGCTGGTGATTATTCTCTATTACAACAGCTTGGTAAAGATGTTGGCTGCGTAGTTGAAAAATGCCCCGATCATGCGATCTCAGGCGAGAGAATTAGCTCCACAAATGTAAGACGGGCATTAGCATGCGCGGACTTTAAAATGGTTGAGCAGCTTCTTGGTAGAAAATTTAGCATGTCAGGGAAAGTTATTTACGGGGCGGCAAAAGCTCGAGAGTGGGGCATGCCAACTGCTAATTTAAAACTAAGCTCAGCACCACTGCCTTTGCGTGGAGTGTTTTGTGTGCGAGTTGCTAGAAATGGCCGTGAGTTGCTGTCAGGTGTTGCTAATATTGGCCAAAGGCCAACAGTAGACGGCACAAAGCAAGTATTGGAAGTGCATATATTTGATTTTAATGAATCATTATATGGTGAAAGGATTGAAGTTATATTTATAAAAAAACTGCGAGATGAAATAAAATTCCCATCAATAGATGCATTAATATCGCAAATAAAGATCGATGTATCTGAGGCAGAAAATTTTTTCTTAACTAGAATTGCGATTTAAATCGCATAAAAAATTTACGTATTTAGAGTGAAAGTGATGACCGAATATAAAAACACCCTTAACCTACCAAAAACTTTGTTTCCTATGAAAGCAGGGTTAGCCAAGCGTGAGCCAGAAATGTTGGCTAGATGGCAAGAAAATAATACTTATGGCAAGCTGCGTGAAGCAAGGTCTGGTTGTGAGAGGTTTATTTTGCATGATGGCCCTCCTTATGCCAATGGTCATCTTCATTGCGGGCATGCATTAAATAAAATATTAAAAGACTTCATTGTAAAATCTAAGTCCTTAAGTGGTTTTGATGCGCCATTTGTCCCAGGATGGGATTGTCACGGATTACCGATTGAATTAAACGTAGAAAAAAAAGTAGGCAAAGCTGGAGTAAAAGTTACTCCAGCTGAGTTTCGACAAAAGTGTCGAGATTATGCGACAACCCAAATAAAAATTCAAAAAGATGAGTTTCAGCGTTTAGGAGTGTTTGGTGACTGGCAAAATCCGTATGTAACAATGGATTATAAATATGAAGCAAATATCACCAGATCTCTTGCAAAAATGATGAGTAATGGTCATATGACCCAAGGTTTTAAACCTGTGCACTGGTGCATAGATTGCGGATCATCTCTCGCTGAAGCTGAAGTTGATTACGAAGACAAACAATCTCAATCTATAGATGTTGGCTTTGAGGTGGTAGATTGCGCTGGGTTCTTAGCCAATATGGGGCTCTGTAATTCGCCGCAAAAGAAAATTATCGTTCCTATATGGACTACAACACCGTGGACACTGCCAGCCAATGAAGCTGTTAGTTTGAATGCTGAACTAGAGTATTCTTTGCTTTTCGCAAATGATAGTTATATTTTAGTTGCAGATGATTTAATATCTAGCGTGATGGAGCGCTACAATATTTCTGAGTTTAAAGTTATTGGCAAGGCTCTTGGTGAGGTTTTTGAATTACTCCAATTAAAGCATCCATTATTTGAAAATGTGGTTGTACCAATAATTTTAGGTGATCACGTTACAACTGATGCAGGAACTGGCTGTGTTCATACAGCTCCTGCACATGGGGTAGAAGATTTTCATGTTGGTGAGAAATATAAGTTAGCTCTTAAAAACCCAGTGTTAGGAAATGGTTGTTATACGAGTGAAGTACCTCTCTTTTCTGGACTATCTGTATTAAAAGCCAACGTGCCAATTCTTGAAAGATTAAGTGAGAGAGGACTATTATTAAGCTCTGAGAAAATAACACATAGCTACCCTCACTGCTGGCGACATAAAACTCCAACTATTTTTCGTGCTACTCCACAGTGGTTTATTTCAATGGACAAGCATGACTTGCGAGGTCAAATTCTTAAAACTACTGGTAATGTTAAGTGGGTGCCTGATTGGGGTAAAGCGCGCATTGAAAAAATGATATCTGGAAGGCCCGACTGGTGCATATCAAGACAGCGATCATGGGGAAGTCCGATTCCTTTATTCTTACATAAGATTACCAAACAACCGCATCCAGACAGTATTTCTTTAATGGAACAAATAGCATTAAAAATTGAAAAGTCAGGAATAGAAGCGTGGTTTGAACTTGATCCAAAAGAGCTTCTTATGGATGAGGCTAACGATTACGAAAAATCAACAGATACTCTCGATGTCTGGTTTGATTCAGGTGTATCTCATTATTGTGTTTTAGGGCCACAAGGTAAAAACTTAGGTTTTCCTGCTGATGTATACTTTGAAGGATCAGACCAACATAGAGGATGGTTTAACTCCTCCTTAACAACATCGGTCGCCATGTATGAGAAAGCGCCCTATAAAACAGTTTTAACTCATGGGTATACTGTTGACTCAGAAGGTAAAAAGTTATCTAAATCCAAAGGTAACTATGTTGCTCTAGATAAGTTAATTGGTCAATATGGAGCAGATATTCTTAGACTTTGGGTATCATCTAGTGATTATCGCAATGAGCTTAGTATCTCTGATGAAATAATTAAACGTAATGCTGATGGATATAGGCGTCTTCGTAACACAGCACGATTTCTTCTGGCTAACTTATTTGATTTTGATAAAGACCAAGACTGTCTAGAGGAAGATGATTTATTAGATTTAGACAGTTGGATAATTTATAAATGTAAATTATTACAAGAAGAAATTGTCAATGCCTATGAGAATTATCAGTTTCACACAATCTATCAAAAAATTCATCATTTTTGTGCTATAGATTTAGGTAGCTTCTACTTGGATATTATTAAAGATCGTCAATATACAACCGCGGTTAATTCACGAGCTCGTCGTTCTTGTCAGACTGCAATGTATCATATTATTCATGCTCTCACTCGTTGGCTCGCGCCAATAATATCTTTTACAGCAGATGAAATATGGCAATATATTCCAGGTAACAACACTGAGTCTGTTTTTTTGGAGCAATGGTATCAGGAATGGCCAAAACTTAAGACAATTGATATGAATTACTGGCATGAAATTCAAAAAGTTAGAAATGAAGTTAATAAAGCCATAGAAAGCACTCGCCAAGCAGGTGAAGTAGGCTCTGGTCTTGCAGCAGATATTACAATCTATGCTGATGATAAACTAAAGCCTTTACTAGAGGAGCTAGGAGATGAATTACGCTTTGTATTTATAACATCTAAAGTAAAAGTATTATCATATGCCAATCGCTCAGAAAATGCAGTTAATATTGAGGAATTAGGTTTGGCGATAGAAGTTGTAGCCAGTACTTCTGAAAAGTGTGCTCGTTGTTGGCATAGATTAGATAATGTTGGTGAAAATCATGAGCATCCTGAGCTTTGTCTACGTTGCGTAGATAATATTAATGGAAATGACGAAATGAGATTATATGCATGAAGAAACTACCATTCTTTTTACTTAGTCTAGTGATTATTTCTATAGATCAGTTAAGTAAGGTTTACGTTTCGAATGTGTTAGTTCCTTATTCTCCTGAGAATGTGTTGCCATTTTTAAACTTCATTGTGGTATATAATACTGGATCAGCGTTTAGCTTTTTAAGTGATGCTGGGGAGTGGCACCAGAGATTTTTTACAGTATTTAGTTTAATTATGAGTATAGCTATTACTGTTTGGATTATTCGTGTTCCAGCCATGCAAAAAAGAATGCTTTTTAGTTTGTCGTTAATTCTAGGTGGTGCTTTAGGAAATTTGATTGATAGGGTCTTGTTTGGTCATGTTGTTGATTTCATTGATATGTACTACAAATCCTACCATTGGCCAGTATTTAATCTGGCCGATAGCGCAATAACAGTAGGGGCTTTGTTGTTGTTTTTAAGTCTAAACAGAAGCGAAAGTGTCGTTTAGGTTTTTAAGTTGTTGTAGTTCTGGGTTTATTATACTAACTGCAGCAACTGCTGGTAAATTCATAAAGTGCTCAACTTCATCCCACTCAATTTCAGCTGGAAATAATCTAAGTAGAGGCAGTGACTTATTTAGCGCCGTACATAAATTTAAATTAGCAGGAAAGACTTTAACATTCTGACAGCCAGTAGCAATAGCTTGCATAGCCTCAGATATGGTCGCAATACTTGGTATGTATTTTATCGAGTACATCTCAGCCGTTTGCGCAAGTGTCGTTAAAAATCCTGGGCTAGTAGCAAAATGCACCCCAGCTTTACAACAGTCTTCTAGTTGTTGGCTGTTAATAACATTACCTGAGCCAATTTGAAGTCTTGGAAAATCTTGAATTGCTTTTTTCAAGATAGCAGGTTCAGAAGAATTAATTTCTACCATTGTGAAGTTTGCCGCAGATATTATCTCGAGCTTTTCAAATAATAGAGCGTCAACGTCGAGAGTAATAATAATAGAATGGTTATTAACTGCTTTTTCGGTCATGCCATAAATCCATATATTAATAATATCATTTTAATATGTTAAAAGAATTAATAGGGAGTTAGCAAGGTTTATTTTAGTCATTGCTAAGTGAGATAATTTGTTAGCATTTTTAATGTCAATATATGTGTAATTCTGCATAAAAAATATTACTTTTGAAGTCCGTTGGTTTGATTACCAACCTCACTCTCTGGTAAATCGCTATCGGTGTCGTTTTGGTCTTTATAAGCATCTGGAATATCCTTTAGCTTACTCTCTATATTACGGCTGCTATTCAAGACAGAGATTTGTTTCTTTTCTCCAGTTGTTACAACGAATAAGGGGATACCTATCAGCTTTGCTAATAGATTTATTATAGTGAAAAAATTTGATAGCTTTTGCTCGCCAGCGGTGGTGTTGATAAATGACGACGGAGCATCAGTCACTTTACTGTACAATTCATTTAATATCGTTGGAAACTCTTTATCAGTCGCTTTTGTATCGTGTGTTCTCTTTCGAATTTCAGATAGTTCAGTTATATAGCCCTGTATATTTGCATGAGAGGCAAGAGAGTCTCCTTTGGCTTCTTCTATTAAGTCATCAAGATCCGATAATAATTGCACTTTAGTCTCATTAATTTCATCAATGCTGCTATTAACCTTGTTTTCTTCAATTAGATCAGCTTGTTTTTGTTGTTGAAGAGTAGCGAGGTTATCAAAGTTCTCTATAGCAACACTCTAAAAGTTAAGGTTATGCGTAGTTTTAACTGTTTCTGTAGTACCATCTATGTTAGTTCTAGTAAAATCTGAGTTTTTTGGTTTATTTAGAAAATTAAAAGCGTTTTGAATATCAGAATTACGTCTCTCTAATTGTTCAGATGTCAGGAGTCCATAACTTCGGTCCTTTTGAGCCTGATTTTCTTCTCTAGTTTTAGCATCTAATAAATTTGTTATTTGTTCAGTTGAGTATGGAAGATTTAATGTGTTGAAATGTTTTTGAGCTTGTTCGACTTCAGTCTTAAATACCATTTGATGTATGCTTGCACCATAAACATAATCTCTTTTTTCATAAGACATATAATATACCTGCAGTTTATCTATATATTATCATTGTAGTTCATTAGTATTTTATGTCAAATAAAAGAACAGTTATAGACAGGTAGTATAGGTATAAAAGTTAATCTATTTATACCTAGGGTGAATACTATTAACAATGGTTATTACCAGTATTTTAAAAGCATTTCATTTCGGTGTCTTTGGGCATTATCAAGTTTATTTTGATGCTTTTGTTTGGCAATTTCGTCTCTAAGAATCTTTTTTCTAAGCGCCATATAGAATCTAACAGACAAGAATTGGTTGTTAAATATTATATTGGTATCTTCATTGCGTGCTAACTTATAGGCAGGGGTGTTTGATAGAGGGGATAGTTTGTATGCTCTATGTCTTGATTGCAATCTTTGATCGATAGGTCTTAGCTGATAAAAGTTTGGCATTAGTTCCAATTGGATTTTGTGTTTTTCCACATCCACTTGATACTTACGATTTATTTTATCTTTGGCATAATATTGAGCCCATTTTTCCTTAAGAATTTTTTCTTCTTCTTGCTTTTTTTTGATTCTTTGAGCGTCTAATTTAAATTCAAATCTTGCCATTTCATCAACCTCCAGCATTGAAATCACGGGTATTTTATCACAAACATTATGTTTTATGGAAACATTTAGCACAAATTAATTTGTATTTAATTTGCTATTCATGGTCATTATAGAGCATAATGCGTTTTTTATTAATCTATTGGCGAATATAATTATGATCAAAATGAGATGTTTGTACGTTATTTGTTTGTTTTCATTCTTTTTTTGTGGAGCATCTCAAGCAGCTGATGAAATAAGCCTTCAACCAAATGAAACAAAAGTTATCGCTATTTTTCAAAAAGCATCGCCAAGGGTTGTGTTCATTCATCGCTTAAATAAAATTTTAAATAAAAAACATAAAACTAAGCAAATTGTACCTGCCGGAACTGGTTCCGGAATAGTCTGGAATAATAAGGGACACATTGTTACAAACTTTCATGTTATTAAAAAAGCTGACGCTATTTCTGTAACCATAGCAGGTAAAACAGTGCCGGCGAGTATTGTATATTCTGAGCCAAGAAAGGATATTGCGGTATTAAAGATTAGCTCACCTGTCGTACTTAAAATAATTAAGAACTATGAAGATTATAAGGTTGCTCCTACCAAAAGTTTACTTGTCGGACAAACAGCGATTGCAATAGGCAACCCATATGGCCTAGATCACAGTTTATCGGTTGGGGTTATATCTGCACTCAACCGTACTGTTCCCGGTATAGGGGGAGTTAGTATTCATAATATGATTCAAACAGACGCAGCTGTAAATCCTGGAAATTCAGGTGGGCCCTTGCTTGATAGTTCAGGCAGACTGATTGGTTTAAACACAGTAATTTTTTCAAAAACAGGTGCTTCTGCCGGAGTAGGATTTGCGGTTCCGGCTGATGAAATTAAACAAACGGTAAATCAGATAATAAAACACGGTCGAGTAAAGTTGGCAGGAATCGGCATTACGCCAACAGATCCTAAGCTTGCAAAGCGCTTAGGGGTCGATCAGGGAATCTTAATTTCTGAAGTACTCCCAAATACCCCAGCAGCTTCTGCCAAACTTCGAGCTACAAAAAGAGATAAATGGGGACGGATGCATTTAGGTGATGTAATTGTCGCAATTAAAGGTCATCAAATTAAAAACTATGATGGTTTATATGAGCTCCTAAGTAGTATCAAAATTGGTGAAGAAGTTGTTTTGACTGTTAGAAGAGATAATTTACAAATCTACCATCAAATAAAAACTATTGATGTTGCTGGATTATAATTTAAAAAAATAGGTGTTTAATGAAAAAAGTTCTTTTAGCTTTAGGTTTTATACTTGTCAGCAAGCTCAGTTTTTCTTCTCTTGCCGATGAAATAAATATTAAAGCATATGACAATAATTTAACTTCAGTTGCCTGTGATAGTAATGCAAAACACTGTCTTGCTGTTGGGTTTATATTAGATAATGAATCATTATCTCACGTAATTTATGAAACCATAGACTCTGGTAGTACATGGATTAAGTCTAAAACTTTAACCCATGAAAAGATTGACCCATCTATAAATAACCAATTTAGCAATTACTATAAGATATTGTATGAAAAACCTATGATCATTCGTTGTGATATGGAAGGGGTGAATTGTATTGTTGCTGGTGTCAAATATGGCACAAGCAATGATAGTGCTTTTGTCTATACAACTAGTGATAGCGGCACTAATTGGATTGGACCTATAGATCTCCCTTCTCATAAAGATGGCGTAGGTATGATAAGCGGATTAGAGTGTAGTGAAACAGGAGAGCAGTGTGTTCTTCTAGAACAAAAATTTGCTAGTAACTCGCTTTATATCTACAGAACTCAAGATAGTGGTCAAACATGGTCAAATGCTACAAACATAGACGAGGAGTCTTCACATAGATACAACGATACGTATGACTTAAGCTGCTCTTCTTCTGGGCTTTTATGCACAGCTGTAGGTGTGACTAGGAATTCTTTAAAAGGAGACATAGCATCAGCATATAGAACCGAAGATGGTGGTTTAACATGGTCTGGTCCTTATTTTGTAAATGATGAAAATAGTGGGCTAGTTGAGCAAACAGTTGATGATGTTCTAACTGGTGTTCACTGTGATGACACAGGTTTAACATGCATAGCTATGCGCTACCGTGAGATAAGACTAACAAAAGGAAAATATTATCCTATTCAATCTTTGTTGGATGTATACACAACTAGAGATGGCGGAATTAACTGGGAAAAAACTGGCTCAATTGATAATTCTAACGGAAGCATCTATGAGACTTTTCTTGCTTTAAAATGTGATAGTACATTACAAAAATGCCTTATATTTAACACACCTTTATCTGATGAAGATAATGGTGTTGAAACTCCTCTTGCGTATATTACCAGTGATGGTGGGTATACATGGACTACAAAAATGATTAAAAGTGGTCAACAATCATATGTTGTAACTGATATTTCTTGTGATCTGAATTTAGCTCTTTGCCAAGCAGTTGGTATGACAAAACTCTAAATTTGATGTTAGAGTTTTGTCATTGTTACTAAGAATTCCTGCTATATTCTAAGTCGCGTTTGTTCTTCTTCATTGCTCATTTCAACGCGCTCTAGAATCTCACTCATTGTCCCTTTTTGAATATACTGCCTAGTTTTATTCATAGTAAATAGATCTACTTAAGATTTACGTTTTGGGTCTGGGATTAAATCTTCCCAATATAGATCCTCATGAGTTATAGGATGTTGATTTTTTTTGGCTAACCAAGAATCGAGATGGCTTCGCTCATATCGTGTTTTATTTTGCTCACAATAAACAGGGTCATCCATTGCTATTAGAGCTATACCACAACAAAAATCTTCAGGCACATCGTACACCTTAATATCCTCAAGTATTTGCCAGGGCAAGAGCATCAAAGTCTAAATTCATGGCCATTTGATCAATATTAAATAAAGTGGATTGGATAGTAGGGGTATCCTCTAACAAGAATTTTAATGAATTGTTACCACCAGCTGAAAACACAATATTCCCCTACCTCCGCCTACTTGGTCCGACTTGTTCGGACCATTTAGGGAATTTTAAAATAAATCTGGCTAGATACCCTGCATAAAGCAGGGTAAGTAGGGGGAGGGGGTAATGACGTCGCTTAATGCAGCGCTATTAGGCCAAGACCCAACCTATAAATTTTTTAGTCTAATGATTAGATAGCTTAACTTTGATGATCTTGCCCTGAAGTAATTGCTCATTAGACCATGATTGAGTTTTTGATATGCTACTTTGGGAAATATCAATATCTATCCCATATTTCGCTGATTCACTTAAAATCTGCTTCTTTCTAATCTTTAGTGTCGTTAAATAGCTCTCTACCAATTAGCATTCTTCGAATTTCTGAGGTTCCAGCACCAATTTCATATAATTTTGCATCTCGCAAAAGTCTACCGGTAGGATACTCATTGACATAACCATTACCACCTAGGATTTGTATAGCTTGCAGCGCCATTTGAGTTGCTTTCTCTGCTGTATACAAAATAACACTTGCGGCATCTTTTCTGTTAACCAAACCATCATCACAAGCCTTGGCAACCGCATACAAATATGATCTGGAGGCATTTAACTCAGTATACATATCGGCAACTTTTCCTTGGATAAATTGAAACTCACCAATAGATTGATCAAACTGTTTTCTTTCATGAATATACGGTACAACAACATCCATACATGCCTGCATAATGCCAATTGGACCTGCAGCCAGTAAAGTTCTTTCATAATCAAGACCACTCATTAATACCTTAACACCGCGATCTATTTCCCCTAAGACTTGTTCACATGGAACTTCACAGTTATCAAAAACTAATTCACAAGTATTAGAACCCCGCATACCAAGTTTGTCTAATTTCTGGGCTGTGCTAAATCCCTTATAATCTTTTTCGATTAAAAATGCGGTAATTCCTTTGCTTTTAGCTTCCTTGTTAGTTTTGGCATATACAACTAGTACATCAGCATCTGGACCATTTGTAATCCACATTTTGCTACCGTTGAGGATAAATTTATCTCCTTTTCGTGTAGCACTTAATTGCATACTAACAACATCTGAACCTGAGTTTGCCTCGCTCATTGCTAGTGCGCCAATCAGATTACCATTAATCAAGCCAGGTAGGTATTTTTGTTTTTGTTCATCATTACCGTTTAGGGAAATTTGATTAACACAAAGGTTTGAATGGGCCCCATAACTTAGACCAATAGAGGCACTAGCTCGGGAAATTTCTTCCATAGCGATAACATGAGCTAGGTAACCCATATTTGCTCCACCATATTCTTCGCTTGCAGTTATTCCTAGCAACCCCATATCGCCAAATTTTTTCCATAATTGATTTGGGAATTGATTGTCTTTATCAACAATAGCTGCAAGTGGCGCTATTTCATTGTTAGCAAAGCTGTAAACACTGTCGCGTAGTTGGTTATATATTTCACCTAAATTGTGCTTTAATCCGTAAAACATTATGGTTCCTATGGTTATCTTGAATAAATCCAAGACTATACCTATGGAATCACAAATTGTGAAGAGCATTTAATGATTGTTCATTAATCATTAGTTAGTTATAATGACGAGTTCTTGGAAATTTAAGTATAAATACACTGAAAAACACGCAGTACGTTGAATTATATTGCTTTTCAGATTTCTAATTGTAAAACGCAGAGATATTAAAATGCCAATTTATGAATATAAATGTTCCGAATGTGGACACGAGTATGAAATCATACAAAAAATGAGTGATGATCCGGTTGTAGAGTGTGAGAAGTGTCATAAGCCTTCCGCCGTTCGTCTTGTTTCTGCTGCAGGATTTCAATTAAAAGGTACTGGATGGTATGAAACTGATTTCAAACACAAAGGTACCCCAAAAGAAAAAACTGCTGTAACTGAAACTACATCTACAAGTTCTGCAGCTGACACTGCAAAATCTACAACAAAGGATGAAAAAAAGTGACCGGTAAAGCCATTCGGAGTTATTTGATTGCTGGCCTAGTAGTGTGGTTGCCTATCATAGCAACGCTACTTATTTTGCGTTTTTTGATAGATTTACTGGATACAACAATTGGTTTGTTGCCACATTCATATCAACCGGAACAGTTATTTGGAATTAATCTTCCGGGGCTTGGGGTTATATTATCACTGACAATATTGTTAGTAACTGGGTTAATTGCAACTAACATTCTTGGGCAACGTTTGGTTAGCATGAGTGAGGCACTTCTAGATAGAATACCTCTTGTCAGAACCATTTATAATGCAGCCAAACAAATGATTCAGGCGGTTGTCTCAACTAATAGCCAAGCTTTTCGAAAAGTATTGATGGTTGAGTATCCAAGAAAAGGCATGTGGAGTGTTGCTTTTCAGACTGGGTCATCTACTCCTGAAATAGCTGAAAATACAGGTGTGGAAATGATTTCAATTTTTATTCCAACCACCCCAAATCCTACTTCAGGATTTTTAATGATGGTTCCTAAAGAGGATGTGGTCGAGTTAAAAATGAGCACTGATGAGGCGTTGAAATTTATAATTTCTTTAGGTGTTATGAATTCAAAATCTAGGGTCTGTTGACAATTGGGTGCGTGAGTCAAAAATCAGGCTAATTTAGCACAAATTTTAACTTGAGTTAGGCGAATAGCCAGCTCTATTTAACGAACTCAAGCTGAAATTTGGGCAAATTAGCATGGTTTTTGGCCGTGGCACCAATTGTCAACAGACCCTTGTATTAAAGACAAAATTTAACATATAAATTAAATAGGTATTAAAATGAGATCACATTATTGTACAGAAGTTAATGAAAACGAGCTTAAACAAAAGGTTACGATATGTGGTTGGGTGCATAATCGCCGCGATCATGGTGGGGTTATCTTCTTAGATATCAGAGATAGTTCTGGTTTGGTTCAAGTTGTATATGAGCCCGAGCAAAAAGATATCTTTTTGATTGCTGAGAAGCTACGCCATGAATTTGTGGTATCTCTGTCAGGAGTTGTAAGACCACGTCCTAGTGGAATGGTAAATCCGAAAATGGCAACTGGAGCAATTGAGATTTTGGCTGATAGCTTAGAAATCTTAAATGCATCAGAAACTCCTCCTTTTCTACCATATGAGTTTCAATCAGTTAATGAAGATTTGCGTTATCGTTATAGGTATCTTGATCTTAGACGTATCGATATGCAGCAAAATATGCGATTGCGCCATAAGCTAACTAGTAGTATTCGTAATTACTTAAATCAACTTGATTTTGTGGATATAGAAACACCAATTTTGACTAAAGCTACACCTGAAGGGGCACGTGATTATTTGGTTCCGTCGAGAGTTCATCCCGGTGAGTTTTATGCTCTACCACAATCTCCACAATTATTTAAACAATTGTTGATGATGTCTGGTTTTGATAAATATTATCAGATTGTACGTTGTTTTAGAGATGAAGATTTACGCGCAGATAGGCAGCCTGAATTTACTCAATTAGATATTGAAATGGCGTTTATAGATGAGTCTACTATTCGTAAATTAATAGATAAAATGTTGAAGTTAGTTTTTAAAGATATTTTAGACGTTGATTTTCCTGAAAGTATACCACTTATGACCTATGCAGAGGCAATGAGTAGATTTGGTAGTGATAAGCCAGATTTACGAAATCCATTAGAGCTTGTTGATATAGAAGATTTAGTTGCCGAATCTGATTTTAAAGTATTTAGTACTGCTGCAAATTCAAAAGGTTCTCGTGTTGTTGCTTTAAGGCTTGAAAAAGGGTGTTCTTTGAGCAGGAAGGAACTTGATGACTATGGTAAGTTTGTTGGAATATATGGTGCGAAAGGCCTTGCTTATATTAAAGTAAATGATCTTGATAAAGGTCTTGCTGGTCTTCAATCGCCTATTTTAAAGTTTTTAGCAGAAAAGCATGTAATGGATATCATGCAACGAATGAATGCAAAAACCGGGGATGTTATTTTCTTTGGAGCAGATACTGTAAAAATAGTTAACGAGTCAATGGGTGCATTAAGAGATAAGCTTGGCAAAGATTGCTCTCTTATTGAAGATGGTTGGCGTCCTGTATGGATAGTTGATTGGCCGATGTTTGAAGAAGATGAAACATCTAAAGAGTTGCAAGCAATGCATCATCCATTCACATCCCCAAATAATTTGTCTGCAGAGGCTTTGTTAGAGGACCCAGCTAACTCTATAGCCAAAGCTTATGATATTGTAATTAATGGTTATGAAATAGGTGGCGGTTCACTTCGGATTCATAAGCTTGAATTGCAAAAAGCTGTGTTTGAATTATTAGGTATGGATAAAGAAAAATACGAAGAAAAATTTGGATTTTTACTAGATGCATTGAAGTATGGGTGTCCTCCTCATGGCGGAATTGCTCTAGGAGTTGATAGACTAGCAATGCTTATGACTAACTCAAGTTCAATTCGAGATGTCATTGCTTTTCCTAAAACACAAACGGCTGCTTGTATGCTTACTAGTGCTCCTGCAAGTGTTAGCCAAGGTCAATTACAAGAGCTATCAATCCGTTCGATAAGTAAAAAGAGTTGATGTGTGCTTGGGTGACGTTATGCACTCTTCTTTAGATGTTGTTTCGAGTGAGGACGAGCTTTTAGAAAGATGTCAGGCTATTGAGGGTTTAACTCTAAGCCAGATAGCCACAAAATTTTCAAAACAAATACCAGAGGACCCGAATCGTCGAAAAGGGTTCGCTGGTATGTTGCTTGAAGTAGCCCTAGGGGCAAATGCTGGAAATAAGCCCGTACCAGATTTTCAAAATTTAGGGGTAGAGCTAAAAACCCTACCTATTAATCACCTATACAAACCATCAGAGTCTACATTTGTAACATCCATTCCGTTGCTAACTATTCATAAACAAAGCTGGCAAACCTCACAGTGTTTTGCAAAGCTACGGCGAGTATTGTGGTTACCTCTTGAAGATGATGAGAGAATTCCATATAAATATCGAAGGGTAGGGCAGGGAATTTTATGGTCGCCATCGAGAACTGAAGAGGCAATTTTGCAAAATGATTGGCAGGAGTTAACATTATTAATTTCCACAGGACATGTTGCTAATATAAATGCTGGTATGGGCGAGTATTTGCAAGTTAGGCCAAAAGCTGCTAACTCTAAATCTCTTTGTTATGGTTTTGATGAGTTTGGGAATAAAGTTAAAACATTACCAAGAGGATTTTATTTGCGTAGCTCATTTACCACACGTATACTTTTATAAAGAATGCTATAGAGATAAGTATTGTGGTTTTGTATGAGCAGCAAAAGTATGAACTTCTTGATGAGTGGTATAACACCGCACAAGGATCTCGTGTCGCTACTGCTTTTGGAGCTGAATTAAATTCAATTCGCAATCATATTTCCGGGAATAAAATTCTCCAGTTAGGTCCAAGTGGTGAGAACGATTGGCTTTCTATTTTACGGTTTCGTAATCGTATGTTAGTTAGTCCTTCTTTGCATATACAAAAGGCTACATTTTACGCATCTATTAATAATCTACCTATTCAACGAGAGAGTATAGATTGTGTTTTAGCACCATTAACCGTAGAAGTTTTTTCTAAAAAGATAGATCCAATTGAGGAAATTGACAGAATTTTAAAACCACATGGTTATGCAATATTTTTTGGAATTAACCCTTGTAGTTTTTGGGGTGCGGCGACCTATATTAAAAAAATATCTTGTTTTGCTCATAGTTCTGTAAAACTTAGATCCTCTCTTGAAATTAAGCATGCTTTATTAAATCGTGGTTATCGACAATGCGTATTACATAGTTTCTATTATATACCTCCTTTTAAGAGATCTAGTTTAATTCTAAGGTTGGAATTTCTAAATGAAATGGGTAAAATGATGTGGCCATATCCGGCTGGATTTTACTGTTTAATTGTTCAAAAATTTGATCCATGTATGCCATTTCCAGAAGAAGAACAAGCCGGCTTATCTTTGCCTAGTGCAACATTTTAAGTCATGTATGAAAGTTATCTTCAAATTAACTAATAGTTTAGGACAAAATAATGACAACACCAAGTGATATAAAAGAAGTATATGCCCGATCAAGTTGTGTTTTTACACCGGAAGATATTAATCAGTCCTTAGATAAATTAGCAGAAGAAATTCATGAAAAGTTAAGTGATAAAAATCCAGTTGTTGTCTGTGTAATGATTGGCGGGATGGTACCTGTTGGTAATCTCCTACCTAAATTAGATTTTCCTTTGGAAGTTGATTATGTTCATGCAACAAGATATCGTGGTGCGATGAGTGGTGGTGAGATTCATTGGAAAGTTAAACCAGGTACGGACTTAAAAGATAGAGTAGTGTTAGTTGTTGATGATATTTTAGATGGCGGAATAACGTTATCTGCAATTATTAAAGAAATGTCAGTTATGGGCGCTAGTGAAGTATACAGTGCTGTATTGGTAGACAAGTATCAAAAAAGGGTCGATGGTGGTTTGGCTAACGCTGACTTTGTTGGTTTGAAAGTAGAAGACCATTATATTTTTGGTTATGGAATGGATTATAAGGAATATTTACGTAACACGCAGGCCATATATAAGGTGGCCCCTGAAGACGCATAAATTCTCACCTCTAAATTCAGTCTTAATCTAGACGGTTTTTTTATTAGATAATGGGAACTTATTTAGGGCTAGTTCTATTTTTCTATATAACTCTGGTAACCAGCGAGGTTGTGAGAACTTGTTGGTTGCCGGTTTCGCAATTCGTAAATCATTAGGTGCAATAATTACTTGAATATGGCTTAGTCCTACTCGTCTTGCTAATAAAAATAATTGCTCAATTGCCGTGTTGCCAACAGCCAAACAGCCAACAGAATATGACTTTCCATGAAGAAATATATCTCCTCCTAAGTCACTACGTCCATCCAAATTAGCATGTGATTTATCAAAATTATTTGGGTAATCAATCATCATTGATAGGTGCATGGTGCTAAATGGATTAAACATTGTTAGTTTATATATTCCTTCAGGAATTTGCTTGTCATATTGTTTTAGTTTTGGGCCCAGTCCACCACTTGATGCAGTTAATGGATAGGTTTTAATATAGCGCCATGAGCTATCATTATCTTTTGCCCATAGTTGAATTTTTTGTTCTTTTTTAAAGGCTAGCAAAGCGATGTTTTTGGGTGGGTAGCTAATTTTTGCTTTTTTAAAAATTGATTTAAGTTGCGGTTCTTTTTTTAAACTATATTTAGCAATAGCCTTATCGACAGATACATTGGACTTTACATGCGATGACATAGCATGTAATTGGGGTAAAAATAATAGTAATCCTACGAATATTAATCGATACATAATACTTAATAAAGGTTGGGTACGAATTCATTTTATCAACAAATAAACAAAAGGACAAATAAATATCAATAATAATTGCACTATGGCTTTCTTACAAATTTTCTGCGATTATAAATGAAGCCAAGGAAGTTTAAATGGAATTTTTTATAGCTTCAAAAGGAGGATCCTATGCGTAATAAAAAAGTGGTCAATACTCAAGTACTCTCAAGATTCATAGTTATTGCGATCACGCTATTTGTATCTTTATCAATTAATGCTAAGCAGACAGAGAATTTTAGAAATTTGCGTTATTGCGAGGTGGTTGTTGGGCATGGTTTTAAGGCGTCTGTTTATAATTCTGTAGGTCTAAATTCTTGCCCTGAAAATTTGTGGAAAAATTTAAATGAAAAGAAACTCAAAAAACAAACAAACGCGAGCTTTATTTATCTAAATGGACCAAGATATTTTACTTTTGATAAGGTGGTTAACACAAGTTTTTATGATCAAAATATAAAAACCTTTGGCGGGATACAAATGCGAGTTGGAGGTATTGTTAAAATAACCTTGAAAGACATTATCAGAGGATTTAGACCATATAAAAAACATCATGTTGCACGAAAATCAACATGGGTATATAGTGCTGGCAAACCAATATATGAGCTGATTAGTCCAACAAAACAAGTATATGTAATGCAGTCTTTCTCAACTGAAGTAGTAAAACTAAATGAAGAAAGCCTCCCAAAATTAGGGTCAATGATAAAACTACCAAAAGGTTGGAAATTTAAAACAGGAGTTTTAGATAAAGAGGCTAAGCTTGTAACTATGAATAATAAAGCTGTTGTAGTTCAAGATAGTTTGAAAAATACTTATCAATTGGCATCGCATGACTTTTTAGGTTAATTTGTGTTATAATGCGCACAAATTGCTTGTTATATAGGTGCTTTAAATGTCTCAGAGCCAAATTGAGTTTAATCTTGCTGATAAGAATCATCACATACGAATAATTAATCAGATTATAGATCTTATTGAAAAAGGCCTGACTTCTATTAAGGACTTAAGTCAGCAAGATATTCAAAATTCCTTGGCAATGATATTTGCATATAAAAGTATTATTAAAATACTTCAAAATGAATGTTTTGTTTTTATGCATCATAGACATTTAGGGTATAAGGTAGATAAAAGAACCATCGATATAATTTTTAATAAAACAAAGAATTTGACGGATGAGGACTTTCCATTTCCAGAGGGTATGACAGTCGAACAGCGATATGCTATTAAATTTTGTAGAGCAGTCGTTCCTGATATCCTGAACAAAATCTCAACTCTAAGGTGGCAATATGAGCGCAAGCTAAATAGTTTTAACAGAAAGCATTCTGAGCCATTCAAAATTGCCTTGATGATTGACTTGACATTTATCTTGTTATTTATATTGATAGCATCTATTTGCTTGTCGTTATCTATGGCTCCTTCTGCTGGAACGCTTGCTATTTTAGGGGTATTAACACTCATTACATCATCATACTTAGCATTTGCAGCACTACAGTATAGGAGGCTAGCTATTTTTGCTGCTAGCTTCAAAACTCTGGACGATGAGTTAATTAAAGTTGACTCTGGTAAATTTATAGATAAAGAGCCCACTTTGTTTCTATTCTCGTTAAATTCTCTTGCAAGTAGTTATGAACCGCATATACCATATGAATATGAAGAGCCCACCAAAGGTGCTTTTAACGAAACAAAAATATTGTTTTATGATACTCAAGCTAACTTCTTTAAATCAGAAGTTGCAACTCAGATGTTTAGCCCAGATATAAAAGAAGAATTTAGAATTAACTAGATAAAAAATTATCTTCAGGCTAATCTTTAAAGATTATCCTGAAGCACAACCGTCCTCATCTAGTTTTTTTGTTTTTAAAAATAAGAAGCTTTGGCTCCGCAACATTTTTAAATCTTTTTGAGTGTATACTAGGAATATTTAATGGAATAAACCTATAAGATTTCACCGTTTTTTGTAATGGAAAAAATATTGTTTGTGGAAAATCATTAGTGTTTGTTGGTTTATTATCATCTGCTATTTGGTCATTTTTATCGGAGGCAAGAATTATACTGCCAATCCAAATAGGATCATCAGAATTTGCTATATAATAGTTAGATTTCCAAAGTCGTAATATATACATATTACTATTTGTTCCTTCTGAGTAAACCATTATTAACTCAGGTCTTTTATTTAGGAATAGCTGTTCCATTATTGGTAGTTTTACTTCAGAATGTTTTCCATCTAAACGAATTATTAATGAATAAAAAACTGAACTTTGTTTTTTTATCCATCCTGATTTAGAAAGTCTCTTCTCTAAAGTTTTTATATTTCCTAAATATTGTAAGTTAAATATTCCAATTTTCTTACCCATTCGGTTAGTTGTATATATAGGTAGTATTGGTTGCTCTTGGTTCCACCATTGTTTTTCCGTTAGTTTATACTGTTTTGTGATGGGTTTATGACTAGCTATAATCGTTGGTGAATGTATAGAGTATTCCATCCAACTCATAACAACTAATATAAAAATGGAAATAAGTAATATGAGAGCGATTTTTTGCTTATGAATTACTTGGCGTTGGTATAAAATCCAATGCATAATCCCAATTGATAAACCAATAAAGTATGAGGCAATAACACTGCTCGTCCAGTTATCTCCTAAATAGACTGATGATACCCCTGATAAAACCAAAATCGATATGAGTCCTAGGCGAAGAAGATATAGTGGTAATTCGCGGCGATAAAACTCTATTAAATAGCATATTAAAAAACTAATAAGAGAGGTTGACCAAGTTAAACTGATAACAGGAAATGTTGCATCTAGATTTAGCTGGTATAAATATGTTGAATTTGGAACATCTATATTGGTGGCTATGCAATAAATAATTAAAGTAGTACTAAAAGCGATGCTTACTAAATAGCGAGACATCCGCCAATTTGAAGTAAAAAGAGCGGAAAATAATACAAAACCAAATAAACATAGAATCGGTACTGGACTAGTGATTAAGTTTATAAGAATAAATAGGTTATCAATATGGCTGGTTCTTATGCCATTGAAGAAGAAAGATATAGGCTCGTTGATACTATTTACCCAGGTGTTTTGTATCACAAACATACTTATTAATAACGCAATAACCAGGCAAAATACCCAGGCAAGTAATAAACTTATCGCAAAACCATTGATTCTTTTATCTTTATTTGGAGAGCTTCTAAAAAGAAGCTTTAAATAGGGATGATTAATTGACCAGGCATATATAGTATCGATATGATTTGTATACCAAGAATTAATTGCTCTAACAACAATGTGAACTATCTTGCTCAAAATCCAAATCGCAAGTAATGATAGGATTATGAGTCCAAATAATCTTCTTGCACCATCTGTTGATAATTGACTACTCGCCGCACCGACTAAATAACCAGGCATTACATACAATAGGGCCCAACCAAAGGCTGAGATAAGATTAGTAAAGAAGAAAAGCAGCTTTGGCATGTTCATTATGCCAGCTATAACGGGGATAATAGAACGCAATGGCCCAATAAACCGGCCAATTACAACGCTTTTACCACCATGCTTAATAAAAAAATCTTTTCCATAGCGAATTAAACTTGGATACTTGCTGAAGGGCCAAATTTGCACAAGGTGGTCGCAGTATATGTATCCTATCGCATAGCTAACACCATCTCCAACTAAGGCTCCAAAAGATGCTGCAATGATCGTTAAATCAATGCGCATAACCCCGGATCCAGCCATTATACCAATAGCTGTCATAGTTAATGATCCTGGAATAATACTACCAATAATAGCCAGAGATTCCGTACAGGAAATTATAAATGTGAAAAAAAGAGCCATTTTAGGGTTAAGGTGTAACCATGTTGTCATTGGCTCTATATAATCAACAAATAAGTGCATTTAATCTTCTCAATAATTTGTCAATATTCATTAAGAATTTTTGACAATTGATTTTCAGCAGGAAAAACATATTTTAGTAAGTATTAAAAATTTTTAAGAAAGATTCAATAAATTTATTGTTAGCATCTTTCATAGTCGCTTCTGGAGATAAATCCTTGATGCGCGTCATTTCAAGTTGAGAGTATCCACATGGATTTATACCACGAAAAGGGCCTAAATCTAAATCAACATTTAAAGAAATTCCATGGTATGTGCAGCCATTTTTAACTCGTAGGCCAATTGATGCAATTTTTTTATCTCCTACGTATACACCAGGCGCATTTTGTATCCTTTCAGCAGCTATATTATATGTTTTCAACATATCTATTAGCACTTGTTCTAGGTGGCAAACTAGTGCCTTAATCCCTAGTTTTCTTTTAGAAATATTCATTAAAACGTATACAACGAGTTGACCAGGACCATGATAGGTGACTTGACCTCCTCGATCTGACTTAACTATAGGTATGTCTTGTGGATTAAGGATGTGTTCTGGTTTCCCTGCTTGCCCTTGGGTGTAAACTGGATAATGCTCTAGTATCCACAGTTCGTCTTTTGTATCATCATCTCTAGAGATGGTGAAGTTCTTCATCTCATTATAGACGATTTCGTATGGCTTAAGGCCTAGTTGGCGTATTAACATTACAGCACCATTTTTATATCAGGATGCTTGGTTAATTCTAAATACAATGCATCCAATTCCGCTTGATTTGTAGGGTGAACCGTGGCCGTTATCGCACGATACTTATCATTTTTACTCATCTTGCTCTTAATGGCATTATCATTAGTGTCAGGAAAATGCTTCCTGACTATATTTTTTATTTCAGTGTGAAAATCATTGCTATTTTGGCCAATAATTTTAAGTGAAAAATCACACGGAAAATCGATTAAGCTTTCTTTATCAGACATTGTTTACCCAAACCAACGTGCAAACATTATTTGAATGGAGCCCACAGCTTTCTTGTAAAACCCGCCAGATTTTTCATCTGTTAGCGCATATAATGGTTGCTCACTAATAATTTTGTCATCGAACTTAACTATTAGCTCACCAACTTTTTGGCCCTTAGTAATTGGAGCCTCTACAAATTGAGGAACTTTAGTATTAATTGCTAATCTTTTATATTGGCCACTAGGTATTGTAATAAAATAGTTTTTTTGAACCCCAAGATCTAGTGTTTTTGAGTTACCTTTGTAAAGCTTAACTTTACTGATTGCTTGGTTAGCTTTGTATAATTGACGAGTTTCAAAAAATCTAAAACCATAGTTTAAAAGTCGCTCGCTGTCATCAGCCCTGGTTGTTTCGGTTGGAGCGTTTAGAACTACTGCAATTAGCCGCATGTCGCCACGTTTTGCAGAAGATACAAGACAGTATCCAGCATCGTTTGTATGACCAGTTTTTATGCCATCTACTTGACCATCACGCCATAATAGACGGTTACGATTTGGTTGGCGAATGCCATTAAATGTGAACCACTTTTCTTTATACCAATGATAGTATTGAGGAAAATTATTAACTAAAGCCTGACTTAAAATTGATAGATCTTTTGCTGTTGTATATAAATCTTTATTTGGCAGTCCTGTGGTATCGGTGAAGTGGCTATTGTTCATGCCGAGATTTTTGGCTTGGTTATTCATGAGGTCTGTAAAACCAACTTCACTTCCACCAACGTGCTCTGATAGTGCCATGCACGCATCGTTACCGGAGTCGACAATAATTCCTTTCAATAGATTTTCGATTGAAACCATTTGTCCTTCTTTTACGAACATTCGAGAGCCACCGATTTTCCAGGCAGCTTTACTAATACGGACATTATCTTCTAGGTGAATTTGTTGGTTATCTAACGCCTTTGATACTACGTATAACGTCATTAATTTTGTCAGACTTGCAGGAGGAAGGCGTTGCTCACTATTTTTTTCAGCAATAACTTTGCCACTATTCGCATCAATTAAAATATACGCTTTTGAGTTTACATTTGGAGGTGATGGAGTAATCTGTGGTGGACTTGTGACCGGAGTAGGTTTTTTAAGTGTTGTTGATAGCGAGTTAGCATAAAATATACTTGAATGAATTACCAAACATGTAAATAATAAGAGTTTAATTGGTGATAGTATTAGTTTTTTCATGTTAAACACCTGATTGTGGAAGCTAATCAAAATTAATGTAATGTTATCATATGACTGGGAAGTAGTACTACTAATTAAGGATTATTATGCATAAACTTAAGCAACTCTCTCTAGTGATGTTAAGTTTTTTGTTGTTGGCAGGATGTCAAACGGTTGCAAACGACACACATTGGGAGAATAAAAACACTTTAAATAAAAGTAATTATACTCCTACCAAAAATGATTCTGCGCCAAGTGGCCCGCCACCTACAACTTTCACTGAGGTTAAACCTAAAAGTTCGCCGTTAAGTAGGTATGGAAACCCAGCAACATATAGTGTTGATGGTGAGAAGTATAATGTTATGTTAAATGCCGATGGATATCACGATCGTGGAATTGCATCTTGGTATGGAACTAAGTTTCACACAAAGCGCACATCGAGCGGTGAGAAATATGATATGTATGCTTTGACTGCAGCACACAAAACTCTTCCTCTCCCAACCTATATCAAAGTCCGTAACCTTGAAAACAATCGCGAAGCTATTATTAAAGTTAATGATAGAGGACCATTTCATGAAGGGAGAATCCTAGATTTGTCATATGGAGCAGCTAATAAACTAGGAATTTTCCCGAAAGGAACTGCTATGGTAGAAATAGAGGCTATATCTAGTGGCACAGAAGATGCTCATTACTATTTACAGGTAGGTGCATTTGAGTCAAATAATACTGCTCTGAAATTAAAAGCAGAAATGGACGAGTTCTCAAAGAAACCAGTTTTTATTTCAAAAGTTAATCATAAATATTTAGTTAGAATCGGGCCGTTTTTGGACAAAAAAATGAGCGATAGTTTTAAAGAAGTTTTAAAGAAAAAAGGGGTTTCGGGAGTTTTCTCCATGATTATGTGAATATAGAGTTGAGAGTTAGATTTAAAAAATTAGAGATCAAAGAATCCACTTTGAGTTATCTTGATTATATTTGTATGTTGATATGTAAGAGGTATAAAGTTAAGTTACTTAATAATAGGTTGGTTAATTGTTCTAAGACATTTTTAGGTTGGGTTTGAACCTGGTGATTTTCCAGAATATTCTTGCTCATCATCAGGATTTTCCATGGCATCTCCTGATTTAATATGCGATAAGGACTGTTTTAAGCTATTAAATTGAGCCTTAGACTCGTCTATTGAAGAGCTGTTGGAACCTTCATTTTTTGGAGAAATACCAAGCTTTTGCTCTACTCTATCATATACCGTATCATATGTATTGTGATGCTCTTTAAGTAGCAAACATACGGCTTGCCATTGGGTTAAAAGCTCTGGAGTATACACGTAAGTTTCCTCAGATAAGTTTTTATACCCAGAAAACCGTTCATACATACTAAGGAATTTTATGCATGCTGCATAAGTTTCTGTCCCTTCTTCCTCTGATTCTAATAGTTGCTTTAAATCAACCATAACTTTTGCTTTACCTTTATTAGGAGTAAATAGCGGTACTGCACCAGTATTTATAGCATCTTGCAGTGTGTTATCACCTGAACAACCAGAGACTATATTTGCACATTGTTTAAAGCAATTGTAGTCATCATCATCAAGCCTACCGGTGAATACTTTAAGTGTTTTTTTTGATTTAGATGATGGACAATCTTCAAGTGGTATCTTTTTTATTTCACCAGCTTGTTTGTCAAAATATTCTATATCAGTAAATCCCGCGGCAATTAACTCTTCCGACTTATTAATAAACTCTTGAAGTTCAAATTTTCCTTGCATAAAAATATCACGGTCATCTTCTTTAAGTGTGTTTGTATAGAAATTAAGGAACATTTTAAGGGCATGTTCTTGGCCATGAGAATGATAGTTAGGTACGAAAATAGTTTGTTTTTCTATTTGTTTGGCTGATTCAATACTCAATTCAGTCTCACCATGCAACAAACCGTGAAATTGATGATTTTTGATTTCCAATATACACTTAATCTTACTTAAACTAGTTGGTAGCTCACTTTTGTCCAATAAAATACCAGCCATGGTTTTTTCTTTTGCATCCCCAAATCCCATTACTAATTTGTCTGTTGGTGAGTAGAAAACATCTCCCTCTTCATCTTCCGGACTTGGTTTTGTCTTAAAACAAGAGGATGGATCTGACAGTCCTCCGTCGCGGCTTCCGCAGTGCTCTAAGCAAAAAATTGTTTTTCCAGGTGTTCCCAATCCAATATTTAAATGTTGATTTAATAAGTGGTAGTGCCTTGCCTCTTCACCAAAGGCAGGTACAGATGATACTATCCATAAATCAGCATCAGCAAATCTCTCTTTTTGACTTATATTTGTGGAATCAGGTTTGAAATCCTTATAGATATTTTTAGCCGTTAATATATGCACTTTGTCAGAATTTAGATCATTTACCCTCTCAATCATTTGTTCTGCACTTAGGTTGTAATCAAAAACTGGTGATGAAATAATATCATTAGAAAGCAATCGATTAAGGAGTTCTTTAACTCTCCCTTTGTCAATATCTTCATAACGTGACCCATTAAGTAGCCATTGAAATTCATATACTACTTCGGCAGAATCAGCGTATCTATCTTGAACCTTTCGACCTATATTAATAATATGAGCGAGATCGCCCATTCCATCAGTGAGATTACATCCGCTAATACAAATCTTCTTAGGCATAATAAATCATCCAAAGAACTTATTGTAAGATTATAGCACATTGTTGGGTTCAGATGATTTTGTGACAAAGACGATGGGCATATTAAATATGAGCAGGGTTTTTTGGATATTTCTAAGCATCAATATACTCAGCATGTTGATGTTCTTTTTTTAGATGAGTATAAAGAATACTCACATAGTAGAAACGAAGAGATTTTATTAGAATTTAAAAGCGGTGCGTATACTTTGAAGTAAATGGTAGTATATTTTGGACTGCATTAATCACGTATTAGTCGGATTAAAATGCAAAAAGTAAGTCCTGAGTATGAGGGATCTGTTCTTCCATTTCCTTTTGCCCAACTTTTGCTTTCCACTGCTATTTTCTCTTACGCGGTGTCGTCGTCGCCCTAACCATTTGCACTTTTTGTGAATTGACAGATTTATGGTTGCTATACTGATCTTGATTGTTGTTAGTAGGGGCTATTTCTTCAGGTATAGGACGATGATTTGTCCCTGTGGCAGCACAAAATCCAACAGCTGGCACAGCAAGTGCAAGAGCTCCAGTTAAAATTAAGTTAGTTAGTTTCATGATATTTCCTTGTGTTTTTCATTAGTCCTGCAAGTTATTTACAATACAGACAATAACTATTTATACAGGCACTAAGAGGTTATTATAAATTAAAAAATTATGTACCAATAAAAGACCTAGAGTATATTTACATCACGAGTCCCTCCCAAAGAACAAATCCGTAACTTGTCTATTAACAAGGAATCTCCTCAAGATTAAATATTTAGTAAGCGTTGCTAAACATAAGCATTTTGGGAGGGCGGCTAATGAGAGCTTTGTTAGCCAGTCGGCTTTAAGTATGCAGATACAAAAACTTGAAGTAGAGCTAGGATTGCAATTATTTGAGCGTTCTAACAAATCTGTAATATTAACCTCAGAGATCCCATCATTTTAAATTTCGGTCAAAAACAACCGTAGATTGAAAAATCGTCCAACAGTGAGTTAATTATTTCATCATGTTAGAACATGCCGAACAAATTTTAAATACTGTAGAGTCAATGCGAGAGAATGCAAAATCAATGAGCAATCCATTTAGTGGATAATTAAGCCTTGGTATTTTTCCAACTCTTTGTCATTTTTTACTCCCACATATTATTCAATCAATATCAAGCCAATTTCCAAATATCTACCTTTTAACAAGCCACAGCGTGCCATTGGTCTTGTATTTAAAAAACGATTTCTAAAAACACCTTGTTAAAGGCTCTTTCATCAGCAATTATAGTGACTATGAAAAAAGAAATCTAAAAGTGTCCTATAGATTTAGAGTTGTAATTTAACCCTGTGTTAAATGATCATTTTTATTCTTCTTATACTCGGTAATTTCATGTAGCGTAGATCGTTATCTCATCTTTATTTTCATAATTCATAAGTTGCAAATAATGTTAAAAAAAACAATAATATATAATTGTAACTATGGATTAGAATCGTTTTGCATGTAAGATAGTTGTAACAAATATTCTACTGAACCTTTAAAATATAGAAATATACTATGGAATGCTTAAGTTTTTGTGTAGCAAATAAAATTGATTTATCCCTTTTAAGTAATCACTATAAATCAGAATATTCTCATCTTAGCTCAGTTCGTTCTCGAGATGTTTTAAAATTGTCTGTAATTAATTCAAAAGAAATGATTATCTTTGTTTTTAAAAATGGTACCGTTGTTTCTTGGGGGGTTAAGCGTTATCAAATAGATGATTATTTAAAAGTAATTAAGCTTTTCGCTGATAAGCCTATAGAGTTTTTGGTTAGAGATGAATTTTCTTTTAAGTATGGTAGGGAAACTAAAATAGAGCCACATGATTACTTTGAAGTGGATTGTCTAACTATAAATGAAGAGCAAAATAGTGAAGAATTATGCTTAAGCTTGTCATATGGTTTTTCGCAATCAGTCAAGTTACAATATTTTGAGACTATATTAGAGCACTTGATTGATAAGCATGCCCCTCTTATTCATAATTTATCTCACAAAGGTGAAATGAACGTCAGAAGGAGTGAAATTCGTATAATCGTAGGGGATATTATATGTGCAAAAAGCGAACTAAATCTTCTTAGTAATTTTTTATATCATCCTAAATACTTTTGGCAACACCCGACTCTTGAAGAGTACTATGTATTACTTGAAAGATATCTACACATTCCAAGGCGTGTAAATGCAATTAATCATAGGTTAGACACGTTAAATGATATCTTTGATTTATGTAATGCTTATATGGAGAATAGGCATTCTCATAATTTAGAAATTATAATAATTGTTTTAATAACATTAGAAGTTTTTTTTGAGATTTTTAATTTTCATATTTAGATTATCATATTAACTCTGCGTTAAATAATCGGTAGTGATTCAAACTGGTTGTTAATGTAAGCTTAACATTTTAAAATTTTTCAAAGGAATGAAATAAGTGGCGGTGGTTTTCGTAAAATGTCCTTCATGTAAAGAAGATAATGTCATTAAATTCGGTACAAATGCAGCTGGTAAACAGCGATATAAATGTAAAAA
>JARGPO010000074.1 GCA_029213075.1 Legionellaceae bacterium
AATACTGCCAAATGCCTTTTCAAGTCCAGTTACATGATAATCAACGTTAATTTCAACAAATAACCACAATAATTGCCATACAGATCTAGAGTTGTAATTTAATCCTGCGTTAAATGATCTGCTTTATTCTTCTTATACTCCCTGATTTTCAGCTAAATTATATATACACACTTTTTATTAGCAAACAGCTTAGATGGGGAGAATTTATTTACCTTGAAAAGAACATGTACCATAGTCTTGTGAGATTTGAGCAAGCAATAAAAGATTATCCTATCTTAGCTAAAATAAACCCCAGTAAGGATTTATTTAAAGTATATATTACAAATATTAAAGAAGATATCAGTCAGGTGCCATTTATAAAATCTGGAATACTAGATTTATGTATTCAAGATAACTCTTTATGTAAAGATGTTGTTGATGCTTTTAGTTTAGATATTTCGTTACAATTTATGAGTAATTGGTATAAAGAACAGTTGGATTCTTTTTTACCTAAAAATAAACAATTATTTTTAGATTTTATTAGTAGAAACCAAATATTAGTCGCAGATATTCTTAATTATATAAATTCTAAAATTACACGGATATGTAGGTTGGAAAAATTATTTCCGGGATTTTTATATCCGGATTGCATATCGGATTCGCACTTTATATTTACTCTAGATGAGGGCCATATTAAGCTTGCCTTACTTTGTGTTAATAATTTAATGACTATTGATCAAGTTAAGGCAATTGATGTGAATTCAACATCATATCTGATATATGAAGACTACTGCCAGAAATTAAATAAAGATGCAAAAGTATATGACAATTTTACTAAACTCCAAGATTTTTGTAATTCTACTTATTTGCAGTTTTTAGAGAAAGATATTTTTACACCGATGCATACAGAGTTAGGTAGATTAATAGACGAATACCCATCAGCAAAATATGGCCGTGGCTATGGTAAAATAGCGATAGTTGCTGGTTATATTAAAGAAATTTCAACTAAAATAGTTAAAATTGTAGGTGTCAATACAACTTCAAAATCTCAGAAAAATGATCCTAGTATCCGCATTCATAAATTTCTTACAACAAAATTTAGTAAAATTGTTAATGATGCCTCATTAAAGAAGCATGACAGTCAAATATGCGCCTTTTTTAAGGGATTACTTGGAGTTTTGCTTGCTGCATGTTTACTTTTTCTGCCTCTATTTAGTCAAGGGTATCGTAATACATTTTTCCCTGATACCAAGGAAATTTCTCAAATGAAAGATTTACAAGCAAGTGTGGAAAAGGAAAATAGCCTGGCTAGTTAATTTTGAGAGACTAGGTTTTTATTGAAGTTAAACCGAGATTGATAAATAATTTGTATGGTAACAAAGGTTAGATGAACCTAATCCTACCCCAATCTAACGAACACAAATCTATGCGAATTTACTAAGACATTCAACCTCAAATGTGACAGTAGCCATAGTTAAACCCCTTATACAATGTAGAATTGGGTTACTTTAAAGCTTAAATTGATTTTGAAAAAACTTTTTTTATGGAGTTGCCTATAAATGAAAAAAGGTATCTAATAACTGTTTTGTACTCTTGGACTTTTATTAAGGTAAGTTATGGCTGGTTTCAGAACAGTTGGATTAATAGCATTGATTGCAATTTTGAATATATTTTCAACAGGTTATGCTAGTAGCACCTATCAGCACTGCTTTACAATTTCTACATGGGTAGTTCCACCACAAACTTTACTTGCTTATTTATATAATCTTAGTGTGGTTACCCCTGTCTCCGATCAAACAGTATGGGTAATTAATAATTATAATCAAGGATATTTTAATGGTATAGCTTATCCGTCGATTAATAACGTAACTTCTGCACCACTGTATATGATTGGCTCAGTGACTCCTGATGGGAAAGTCAAAATAACATTCTATTCAACGTCAAGTTCATCAGCAGATATTACGACAGGCGACGGATCATTGACCTTAAAAAGTGATGGTCGGTGTTTTTTCACTATGCAAACGAATAGTGACTTTGTGAATACCAATGGGTTAATTCATTGGTCTGATATGGTACCTGTGAAACCAGGAGATTCTTTTTATACGAATGTGCCTGGTACAAATGGTCTTAGTATACCAGAATACCTGGGCCAATTTTAATGAATAGAATCGGTATTACTTTAATAGTAAGCAATTTTTTGTATAGCACTTTAACTTTTGCTGGAACTATAGGAGAAAATAATCCTGATCCGAATTGGCAAGGATTTTATCTTGGTGGGAATGCGGGTTATTTGTGGTCACAAAATAGTGGCGTTGCTATAACAACTACACAGAACTATGTTAACCCGGATTATTTATTAGGATCAACCAGTTTAGCAAATGCGCTAGCACAAGTAGTTACAAACAATTTTCCTATAAGTTCAGATGGATTTATTGGTGGTGGACAAATAGGTTATAACTATACGTACTTAGAAAAAATTGTTATTGGTTTCGATACAGATATAGATGCCCTAACTTACTCTAAAAATCGCCTTATTTCAGAAAAGTCAGCTGGGTTAGTTGGTTTTAATGAGGCATATATAGGAAGTGCGATCATTAAACAAAACATTGATTTTCTAGGCACTGCGCGTGCTCGAATTGGTTATCTCTACAAACCATCTATCTTATTATTTGGTGTAGGCGGTTTTGCCTATGGTGGCGCCACAATTGATACATACTGGACAGCAAGTGAGTCGTTAGGTTCAGAAATATATCCAACAATTACAACTAAAAACAATAAAAACCGTGTGTTAAGTGGCTGGACTGCGGGAGCCGGAATTGAATGGTTATTTCAACCTAGTTGGAGCGCAAAATTTGAATATACTTACTATGCTTTAAATAAATTTAATGTTCCAACTAGCCTCATACAAGTAAGTGAGTCTCAAACCCCAGCAGCCACTTGGGCAAGTATTACTGCGAATACGGCGCTGTCGGTCTTAACTGGATCATTTCGACTGGGTATTAACTATCACTTTTAATGATTTAATCTTACCTAATTGATTCTTAAGATATATTTAGATAATCTATTGTAGTAGTGTAATTACCAATGGGTAATACACGATTGAAAGTTACTCTCAGGTGGATAAATTAATTTGATAAATCCCAATTTATTCTACTAGGTACTGATGAACAACCTCCCAAGATTGCAAAAAATGACAGCAAAATACTGCCAAATGCCTTTTCAAGTCCAGTTACATGATAATCAACGTTAATTTCAACAAATAACCACAATAATTGCCATACAGATCTAGAGTTGTAATTTAATCCTGCGTTAAATGATCTGCTTTATTCTTCTTATACTCAAGATATTTATGCTAATAGCTCAGCTCCTGGAAGATCTAAAGATGTGTTTATTAAGGATTTTCAGAAACAAAAGCATGTAGTATTAATGGTTGGCGACTCATTCAATGACGCAGCAGCGGTTACTTGTGCAGATGTTGGTATGGCGATGCGCTCCCCATCAGCTGATATTGAGACACAGAATCTTGCCGGCTTTGTTTTAAACAATGATAACCTAAGCCCGCTGGTGCCCACACTAGAAATTGCGGCGCTTGCTAGAAAAGTTATTTTAATAAATCTATCTATCAGTCTTAGTTACAATATCGCTATAACCATAGTAGCCGCAGGCTTATTTGTCTCTTTAGGATTCACCTTAAACCCAATAATAGGGGTTGCTCTTATGATAGCTGAATCAGTAATTGTTATGGGCATACTCCTAGCTTTTAAATTTTCAAAAGTGCAATCAAGTACTTCAAAAAATCTTACCGAAAGTGGGCATGGTATATTTGCTGCGAGTGCAAATACCAATCAATGTGATGTTTCCAAGGTATACAATGGTGAAAACTTTGGAGGAAATTTATCTGTAGGTAGTTTCAGATAATAAAAACCTGGTGATTAACACAGGATTAGCATAGTATAGATCTTAATTTTTTATTTAAGTATTAATATCCTATGAAGTCTTTAAAAAATTCGCTAAGTAGTTGGTTTGTTAACGAAAATAATTATAACCCTGATGCAGCAGATGGTGATGATATTGACTGGCTTAGGGTTGTGCCTTTTTTATTGTTAAATCTTAGTTGTTTGTTGGTTTTTTGGGTTAATTGGAGTGCTACCGCAATATATACAGCTTTAGGTTTATATGTTTTTCGTATTTTTACCATTGGCGCTTTTTATCACCGCTACTTTTCGCATAAAACCTTCAAGACCAATCGCTTTTGGCAGTTTATTTTTGCAGCACTGGCTGGCACTGCGGTGCAGCGTGGGCCGTTGTGGTGGGCATCTCATCATCGTCAGCACCATATGTGCTCCGATAGCCCTGATGATGCACATTCACCGAAGCAGCATGGCTTTTGGCACAGCCATATAGGATGGTTTTTAACTAAAAAGAATTTTAACTATAACCCTGAGCGCGTAAAGGATTTAGCAAAGTTTCCTGAGTTAGTCTTTCTTGAGCGCTATGATGCGCTTATGCCAAGTTTGTTATTTTTGTCTTTGTTATCTAGTGGTTGGTATTTACAAGTTTATCGACCAGACTTGCATACAGGAATTGCTGAAATGCTGGTCTGGGGGTTTAGTGTTTCGTTAGTCGCCGTGTTTAATACTACGGTAATTATTAACTCGCTTTGCCATGTATATGGGACTAAGCGTTATGCAACAAAAGATAATAGTAAGAATAATCTTTTGTTTGCAATTTTGACTTTAGGTGAGGGCTGGCATAACAACCATCATCATTATTCTAATTCTGCTCGTCAAGGTTTTCGTTGGTGGGAAATTGATATAACCTTTTATATAATTAACCTTTTAGAGTTATTAGGGATTGTTTGGGATGTTAAGCCTGTCCCGAAATCAGTTTTGGAAAACGATTTGTACGATAGCGCTAATGATAAAAAATAATTATGTAGTTGCAAGGAAATAAAAACCTCAAAGGAGAGAAACATGAAAATGACCGGGATTTTTGTTTTAACCATGTTATGTATTTTTGTCTTAGATATGCTTTGGTTAGGCTATATTGCTAAAAGTATTTATGCAGATAGTATCGGTGGTTTAATGCGCCGCTCAAGTGATGGGATGCAACCTATCATTTGGTCGGCTGGTGTTGTATATGTTTGCATAGCTTTAGGTATTACTTACTTTGTATTACCCGCTGCCGGCAGTGATTTATTTACAGCACTTCTAGGAGGAGCGGTTCTTGGTATCGTTACTTATGGAATATATGATTTTACTAATTACTCTATATTAGATAATTGGCCACTAAAAATAACTATAATTGACTTTCTTTGGGGTACGCTTTTGTGCGGCTTGAGTAGTCTTTTTGCTTTGTATGTTAAGTTAAAAATTTCTTAAGGGTTTGGGATTTAGTTGCTATCAGCTTTTTATTTTTGGGAAAAACATTGGAGTTTTTTGCTGGTAGCTTATATATTTTTGCCCTCTAGACTGAATAGAGCCGCGCTCGGTCATTGGTCCAGTCATCTTTGTGAATATGATATACATCATAAGTGGTGCTATTAGCCCTATGAAACCATATTTCATTTCAAAAGCTAGACATGCAAAGCCTAGCCAGGTTAACCAGTCAAAGAAATAGTTGGGGTGACGTGTGTAATTCCATAATCCATAATTGCAGACTTCTCCTTTATGTGTTTTACGAAATTTTTGTAACTGAAAGTCGGCGAGACTTTCGCCACTAATGCCAATTATTATTAGGAAAATCCCCAAAAAATCAAAGATATTAAGTTGGTTGTAGCTTGATTTGGCAACCCAAAAGAAAACCGAGGATATGATTATAATTAGTATGCCTTGTAGTTGGAAATTTAGAAAAAAGCCAAGTGACTTACTAATTTTCCAATCGTCGCTGAGCTTAGTATAACGTTTATCAACGTGACCATGCCGAACCCTTGTATACCACAGATATCCAGCAAGGCGCAGGGCCCAAATGCTTAATAATGTACTGGTGACTATTATTTTGTTGGTTGGCTGACTATTAAATAGATAAATAAGTCCGGAGATCATTAAACCTATCGACCAGGAAACATCAACCACAGATGGATTTTTTAAGAGTTTATATAAACCCCAAATAACACACATTTGGATAAATACATAGCTTGAGACTATTAAGATAATACTCATATTTAGCTCTCTTGATGTTTGTTATAAATATAACTACATATAGGTAATAATATACTCCAAACTGCGCCAATACCAATGCAGGTTAGGTAACCATATGGAAAATCAACGGCACCTATTCTTCCGCCTAAATAGTATGCTGCAGCAAAACCAGGCAAGCATAGGATTGCCATTAATATATATTTTTTTAACAAAATAGGAGCTAAGCAATAGATAATTATGGCAAAGTTTGCCCAAGTTGCTAACATCCATGGGGCGGTTGCATATGGTGCAAAGGGATTGGCTTTGAAGTTAATTAAACCCAAATATACCCCAAGGCTATCAATAGTTGCGCCAGCAATAACTAATAAAGCTGTTAGAAAAGCTAATTTTGGTAAGTAACCTCTTTGGTGGCGTTCAAAGATTACTTGTAGGCATGTGCATACTATTACGAGAATCGTACTTAAAAAAGCTCTACCATGAGCTGCTAGGTACATGCATCCAACCCAGGCAATATAATAGCAGCTCAAATGGACAATATAACGAGATGCTTTACTTACGTTTGCGCCAAATTGCATGTATATCACTAATATAGTTAGTTTGAAAACCGGCTGCGCAATAACAAAAGTAAAACTGCCACATCCGCAGAAATTCAGTAGTAAATCCTTGCGCTTTTGCCTGTTCGGCATTTGCAAATAAGCGCTTCTCCCAAGCATTTAGCGTGGTAACATAGTGTTTGCCGATATCACGGAGTGATGTTAACTGCAGATTAGTATTGTTACCAACTGAATTGGCGATTGCTTGGATAGAAGGAATGCAACCGCCTGGAAATATATACTTCTTAATAAAGTCTACTTCATTTTTCGCACGCTCATATTCTTGATCATTGATTACAATGGCTTGCAGGAACATTAAGCCGCCAGGCTTTAACAGAGTGTCGCACTTTTTAAAAAATGTAGAAAAATATTTATGACCAACGGCTTCAATCATTTCGATTGAGACTAGTTTATCAAATTGACCGCTTATTTTACGGTAATCTTGTTTGATTAGGTTAATCTTTTTTTCAAGGCCTAGCTGTTGGATTTTTGCCTTCGTGAAGTTGTATTGCTTCTCGGAAATCGTGGTTGTGGTAACCTTACATCCATAGTTTTGTGCTGCATAAATAGCAAGACCACCCCATCCGGTTCCTATTTCCATGAGGCTATCACTCGATTTTAACTCTAAGCCTTCGCATATTGCATGTAGTTTTTTTCTGGAAGCTTGTTCTAAGTCTATATCGTTAGGCTCAAATAAGGCTGCAGAATACATCATGGTAGGGTCTAGAAATAATTCAAAAAACTCATTACCAAGATCATAATGCGCTAAGATATTATTTTTCGCGCGACGTATGGAGTTATGAGAAAACTTGTATTGCAGGCTTTTAAATATTCCGGAAAGCTTTGCAAAAGGGCTTTCAATTTTATTAAACAGTTGTTCGTTATGGATGAAAATTTCAATTAACTTTTGTAAGTCATTGCTGTCCCACTCACCATTGATATAACTATTTGCAGCCCCTAATGAGCCACCGAGCAAAATACTACGGTAAGCGCGGTCAGTATTTATGGTCACGGTAACGGCTGAAGAATCATCAGATGTCATACCCCCAAATTGATATTCACCTAGAGAGTCGTATACGGTAATTTTTCCAATTACAATTTTACTTAATAGTTTTAAAAATATGTTTTTTGATAAATTACTGCGGGATTTTACAGTTATATTATTTTCCATGTGACGGGTTACCTTTTTTTCGCGGGTGAGTATGAAAAGGCACTCTTTTAACCAACAATAGAAGAGCTTGCCAATAAATTAACGTAATGACTTTTAAAGTCATAAAGGGCTGGCGGCGGATGATTCTTGCTGTTTGCTTATCATTAGCAGCCTTTAGCGTTAAAGTAGCATCAAAGTGTTTATTAGTATTTTGAGTATTTTCCATATGCACAGATATCTGCTCATCACTTACTTTTAAGTTAAAGTTGTATTGGTAATCCATGGCTAAAAATGGTGAGACATGCATTGTTTTAGGAAATTTATGTTGATAGATATTCTGTGGGTTATTAGAGTTTTTAAGTACATAATTGTGCCGCTCACCCCACGGGGTATTTGTAACTTCTAAAATGAGATATTCAACTTGTTGGCTAGTTTTATCACAAATAAAATATATGCTGATTGGGTTAAAGCAGTAACCAAGGCACGTCAAATTGGTTAGTAAATATATCTTACCTTCAGGGTAGTCGGCGAATTTTGCAGCAACTAATTCACGCGCTTTTGTCTCAATGTTACCAGAGTTTTTTAAGTAATTTTTTTTATAAAAACTCAATAATCCAAATTTTTCTAGAGAGATATATTTTGCTTTTTTGAGGCTTTTTTCAATGTTACTTAAATCAATGCAGAACATATAAAGTTTGTAACAAAACTCATGCTTTTTGGGTTTGAAGCGTCGGTGTCGAACTTTGCCAGTGAAGATTAGATTGCTAAACATTTATAGACCTTCTAGCAATGAACATACATTTAGTGCGCTATTTACACCATCCTCATGAAATCCAAATCCTTGGTAGGCTCCGGCAAAATATATACCTCTAGTACCATTAATTTTGTTAATCTGTTCTTGTTTAGTGATGGCATGCATATCTAAGCAGGGATGGGCGTACTCAAATGTTTGGATGATTTTTGCTTTATCTATTTGTTGGGTTAAATTCATAGATACGAAAATGTCAGCTTGACAATCTAAGCTTTGCAAAAGGTTCATGTAGTAGGTTAAACATGGATTGCCGTCTTGATTGTCTAGATAGTTCCAGCTTGCCCAGGCACGTTTGTTTTTAGGCATTATTGAGCTATCAGTATGAAGTACTACAGAGTTTGAGGTATATTTTATATTTGATAAAATATCGTGCTCAAGTGTAGTTGGTTTATCAAGCATTGCTAGAGCTTGATCGCTATGGGTTGCACAAACTACAGCATCGAAATTATATTCAGTATTTTTGCTTTGCAATGTTATGCCATTACTTTGCGGGGTTATTTGTAAAATTGGGGTGTCTAAGTGAACATTTTTGATTGTTTTAAGTATTGGCTTAATATAGTTACGAGAGCCTCCTGGTATAACAAACCATGGTGGGCGATTTACTAAATCAAGTAGTCCATGATTTTCATAGAATTTAAAAATAAAATATGCAGAGCAATTAAGAGAGTCATGTTTTTTCTTAGACCAAATTGAAGATAACATTGGTATTAAATAACATTCTTTAAAGGTTTCGCTGTAATTATTGGCACTTAGAAACTCAGCGATTGTTTGCTCTTCTCTAACTGGAAGGTGAACATATTTTTTAGCATCTTTATTAAATCTAATGATGTCTTTAATTAGGCGGTAAAAATCAGGACTATATAAGTTGCGTCTATCCGCAAACATGGTGTTAAGGCTATGGCCGTTATACTCTAAGTCACGCTTATCAGATCGGTAACTAAAGCTCATTTCACTGAGTTGCTTGGAGATTTTTAATTCTTCTAATAAGTTGCAGAAGTTAGGGTAAGTTCTTTCGTTAAAAACAATAAACCCAGTATCCACAGCACACTTTGCGCCTGGTATGTCTATATCAATAGTATTAGTGTGACCGCCAATGTAGCTCTTGGCTTCAAATAGGCTTACATCATCCTGTTTAGCTAGTTTGTAAGCGCAAGTAAGGCCAGAAATCCCAGCGCCAATTACCGCTATCCTTTTCTTCAAAGCAATTCCCTGTGGCTAAAAGCACAGAAAGAATAACATAAGTATTACATTAATGGCAAAGCTAATTGTCGCTTAACACTCTACTTTTTGTTGGGATTTATAATGATCAAGCATATCCTGCATATTGAGGTGGTCAGTCAGATCATTTGTTGCCAGTATAAATATACCCAACATACTTTCCGCCTTTTGCTTACGTTCCTGAGAACATTTTAGGCTTCCAGTGATTTTATAGAATGTTGTTCCTGTAGCGTTTAGAGCAGGTCTTCCGCGGCCTGTATGCTTTACGATGGCTTCAATATTAGATGCATCTAACTCAGCATAAGCCTGTTTGGACTCCCAAAGTTCAGCTGCTTTTGAGGCATCACCGCGACAAGCAAAAGTTTGGGCGCATAATTTTTTGAATGATTTTTGTGAGGCTGTCATAGATTTATCAATGCGCTTTTCAAGCGTTTTTAATTCACGCTTGTTAGCCTGTTGACTATGTACAACCAGCCATTTCTGTTTGACATCAGCATAATCTGATTCAACGAAGGCCCCACGATAGCCGTTATCTAGCTCTGAAAAAGATAGTGTATCTAAATTGGCTAATAGTTCTTTCACCTCAATGATTTTTTGAGGGACTCGAGTTATGAAAAATTGGTTTTGCTCGCTTAGCGTTTTGATTGTTTCTGCAACATACAATGCCGAATCGCCAATAAGATACCGACATTTCTCAGCGGCTTTTAAACTCGATATGTGCGATTTAACCAGTTTTTTGAATGTCTCTGCGTCATTTGTATTGCCACTATGGGCTTTCATATAAACAGGTATACCAGCCTGATTCTCTGTGATTAAGCTCAAGATAACCTGATTGAGTTCTGGTCGGTGATCCCTGCTATAGCCTCGGGTTAAATGAATACCCTTGAAATCATCACCCACCTCATATTCACCATCAACATGAAAACTGGTTGTATCGAGATTTATCCCCTCACAGGGAAGGTCAAGGTGCTGAACAACCTTTTCACCAAGTTGTTGGTAAATATCGCTGACACCATATTCAAATAACCTATCCAGACAACGACCCAGCGCATCATCATTGATATGTTCAGCCTCGATGCCTTCACCCAACAAGCGAGCAAGAGGTTTATCCTGGAAATATTGTGAGTACATATGCAGCGTTCGGCCAGTAAATCCAATACCATTCAGAATCATGGCTTCAAGTAATTGGCCATAGCTTATATTTTTTTGGTCTGATTGCTCAGGTAAAGCTTTATCTATGATGCTTGCAATACCGACTTCCTTACAAAAACCAGCAACTAAACCAAGGTGATCAAGATTCTTTGTTTTATAAGAAGGCGTATGCACTTTATCTACTCCCAAAGGGGAGTAATAGATCAAAATACAGATCCTGTGTCAAGTATTTTTTGCGCGTCCAGGCTAATTTAATTCAAATTTATAGGTGCGGAATAACGGTTAAAACACAAATCGTTGTATTATTTAAAACTTAACGTTTTACTAAAAGCATTATGAATTTACAATATAAAGGAGCATATCGTGGAAAAAAAAGTATTTAAAGAAAGTGAGGCAGCAAATTATATATGTATGAGTCGTTCTTTTCTTTCCCAAGACAGGTCAAATGGAACATTAAAAAACAGGACTGCAGGACCTAAATATATTAAAATCGGTCGCTCAATTAGATATTTAAAAGATGACTTGGATTTATGGTTGGATCATCATCGTCAAAAATAGTTTTATCTATAATACTAGCGGATAAAATTTTGTAAAATACATATCTTAACTCCAAATTTCTTAACGCTCTATATTTGAAGAGTCCATTGGCAGAGGTGGGCTCTAGTATAATGGCAGATTAGAATTTATTGTCATATACCCAATTTATCTTTGACTTAAATGCATTTACATAAAATCTTTTAACATAAATTTTACGATTGATATGCTGTGGTTAGTATCCTTTATATTTTTTAATAGACATTACATTCCAATAAATAACATATAGTGTTACACCATATGATATATATACGCATTCAATTTGCACTCTGGCAGCACTCTTAAAAAGATATTTAGGTTGGACAAATTCTGTGAAGCGTTGATTTAACTGGTGTCCCAGGCAGGATTTGAACCTGCGACCTACCCCTTAGGAGGGGGTCGCGCTATCCAGCTGCGCCACTGAGACATTTTATTTCATGATTTTATATTTATATATAGTAAATAACAATGATTTTAATGAAGATTATCGGATATTTACCTATGTTAGCCATCAATTTTAAGGTGTAGTACTCATCTCTAGGTTATATTTAATTGCTTGGGTATCTTGTTTATAATCCCACTCTACCCAGTGGTTGTTACTCAAATAATATAGTCCGCATTTTATATTTTTATCTGTTCTTGAAAACAATCTAGCATATTCGTCAAGTTGAACTTTATGCTTTATTTCAGTACTGAAATTATCTTTTCCAGTTTTGAAGTCAATTATCCAACGAGTTTCCTTATCATAAAAAGTTCTATCAATTATTTTAGTGTTTATGATATCTCCATTTTGAATTAACATTTCAAATTCATTTTTTTCTTCTTGATGTTGCTTAATTATCCACTTGCCAATTGAATCTTGATAGAGGTTATCAATTTGAGATTGTAACTGTTCTATGGCTATTGTTAAAGAGCCGCCAGTAAACCCGCTTTTAGTTAATTCAGAAGCTGCTAGTTCCCAAGGTATTTCAGATGAGTCTTGAGGGTGATTATTACAAATCCATTGTAATATAGAGTGAGAAACAATACCTATTAGCCTAGGTCTGCTATTTGGTATGTGACAATCACTTGGGTTGTTTCTTAAGTGATCTTTATTAGACCCTTGCTTTGTATAAAAATCAATTGGTAGATGGTTTATATTTGGCATATTAATAACTGAATCTTCTTCATCTTCTGTATTATCCGTAGATTTAAAATCTAGATTAGATAATAGCTGTCTAAAACTACCTTGCCTAATGGTTGATTTGTTATCAGTTAGATAAAGGCGTTTTTTGGCTCTGGTTACTGCAACATATAATAACCTTTGTAGCTCATATGCGCTTTTTTCATTGTCTATCTTTCCTAAATAATTATACAAAGAGCATGACTCATCAAAAGATGATTTAATCGGTGATAGAAGAAAAATATCGTTATTACCATCGGTTGGTAGGGTCAGCCATCGAAGGAGTGTTTGGTCTTGAAGAGCTGATTTAGCACCGACACCTGGAATAATAACACTATCAAACTCAAGTCCTTTTGATTTATGGATGGTCATAATTTGTAGTCGTGCTGTTGATGCTTTTTTTGAATACAAAGTGTGAAACTGCTCTTTAAATAACAACCAATTAGATATTTCTCCGTCTAGTTCAAACTGCTCAATTAGCATCCAATATTGCTCTAAATCATCTTGTTCGTCACTAGTTAAAACTTGTTCTATATGTAGGTACTCTAATGTATCAAGGATCCAGTCTACAATTGCTTGTTGATGGCGGTTTCTCAGTGCGTTTTGTAATACTGAATATATGAATGAAGCTCTATTTCTGCCGTCTTCTGATAGGTTTTTAATTTCTTTTAATTTGGAAAGAGCATAGTAAATAGATCTTTTCTTCGAGAAATTGGCTATTAAATAAATATCTTCTAATGATATTCCACACCAAGGACTTCTTAATAGAGATAGCCAAGCAAGGCGATTAGCCGGCATTAATAGGGCTTCCGTCAATGAGTTGATGTCTCTGAGGTGTGGGAGGTTTGCGAGTAAATCTATATCTACTCCCTGAAAAGGAATTTTACGCTTACGGATATTTTGCATTATTGCTTTTAGTTGGCGCCGAGATTTGGCAAGAATTGCAATATTATCTTCTGGATATAGCTCTAGCTCTTCTTCTACTAGATTAATGATTGATATAGCCTCAGCTTCTTCATCATCAAATTGCAAAGCTTTGATATAGCAAGTTTCATCTTCTGATTTTGTTGCAGAAGAGGGCGCATATGTAATTGCTCCTGAACGAATATCATTGATTTTTGGAAATATATTTTTAAAATGTAAATTAACCCAGTTAACAATCGTTGTACTCGAGCGAAAATTACAAGCCAACTCAAGCGGGATTAGTTCTACAGGTCCAAGTCCAAAGTCACGTACCTTTAAAAATAACCCAACTTCAGCCGCACGAAATCTATATATTGATTGCATCGGATCACCAACAATAAATAGAGTTCTTCCATCACCTGGCTCCCATCCTTCAACTAATTGTCTTAGTAACTTATATTGCTGAATTGATGTATCTTGAAACTCATCAACTAAAATGTGGCTAATTTTGTTATCAAGATAGAGTGTTAGGTTAGTTGGATTTTGCTCATCCCCCAATGCTAGTAAAGACTGTTCGGAAATTGCTGTAAAATCAACGGTGTTCTCAAGGTTAAATAAAATATTTAAGTGCGCCGCTAGTAAAGGTAGGAGAGTAAATAATGATTGTAATATTTGCCATTGACCAGCATTGTATTCTGGTTTTGGTAGATTTCTTACTCTTTGCAAAGCATCTACAAAGTCTTTTTGATCTGCAAGCGTAGCAAGTAGAATCTTACTGCGTTCTTTTATATCTTTGTATATCGCATCACTGCAAATACCTTTTTTAAAACCGATGTGGTGATCAAAGCTTTTACGTAAGCTGTTTTGGCTTGTCAAAAGTAGATCTGCCAAATTTTCTGCGATAGTAGAATTTATATTTTTGAAGTTATCCCAGTTTGATATGGTGGAGTCTTTTGGCGGTATTATTTGATATAAGTCATGAACTATAGATACTAGTTCTAGTGCCAATTCATTTGGGACTGTTTGTTGAAATCTTTTCAGCTCATTTTTTTCAATCCATTTTATAGCATCCTCAAATACACTTTTATCTTGAGATTTAGCTTGATAAAGTGGGCCTAACCATTGTTCTCTTTTGCCAAGCAAGTCGCAAAGAAGGTCTTGTAAATTATCTTGACGATTATCAATGTGTTCTAGAATATTAGTTATTGCTTGGCTATATTCAGGATTTTCTGCCGCAAAGTTAAGGCAGGCCTTAGCTGCTGTTAGATATTCTACTTGTGGGTTATTACTAATATTTGCAAAAGGAGTCTGGTTTTCTTGAAGAGGAATGGCGTTAGCAATAGTTTGGCATAAAGAATCTAAGGTTATAATTCTTAGGCGGGCTGGTTGTTGTAATAAATTCCACTGCATTTCTTTATCGCGCGCTAACGCTGCGACGGCATAATTATAGGTATCTTGTTGGTGTGGGGATACTGGTTTTATGCCATTCACTACATTTGTTAATGCAAGCACAACTCGCTCACGCATCTCATTAGCAGCTTTACGAGTAAATGTTAACGCGATAATTTGTTCTGGCGCACTAACCTGGCTTAACAGTTTTAAAAACCGTTGGGTTAATATTTCTGTTTTGCCAGATCCAGCTGGCGCTTGCACAATATATGAGTGTTTAGGGTCAATTGCCTTTTGGCGTTGAATTCCATCAACTAGGTTCATTCCAAAAATATTTCCTTTGCCGGAGGCCTTAAGTTATAAGATGAGCTCATGCAATGTCCATAAGCACCAGCATTTGCAATCAATATAATATCATTTTCAGAGCTTTCCGGCATCATCCGATTGTATCCTAAGGTGTCACCAGACTCACAAATAGGACCAACAATATGGGCAAAACCTTTGTTTTTTTGATTTAGGCAAGATAAATTGACAATATTATGATAAGCACCGTATAACATGGGCCGCATAAGAGAGTTCATACCTGTTTCAATTCCAATAAAGTGAACCTTACCTTTGTCTTTAACTTGAGTTACCTTAGCTAATAATACGCCACTTTCTGCTACAAAGTATCTTCCTGGCTCAAGCCAAAAAGATAGTTTAGGGTAACGCGTCTTAACTGACTTAAGAGACTCATCTAATGCTGCTAAATCAATAGCTTGTTGTCCTGGCTTTTCTGTTACCCCTAGACCCCCGCCAAGATTTATATATTTTACATCAGGAAATCTACCGACTTCTTGAGCTAGCATTAGTGCAGTTTGCTGCCATAAATTTGACGATAATATGCCACTTCCTGAGTGAGAGTGTAGGCCGATGACTTTGATGTTATGACTTTTTACTATTGATTCCACTTCATCTAGATCATCATTAGTTATTCCAAATTTAGACTCATTTCCACCAGTACAAACAAATTTATGATGTCCTGCGCCGCAACCTGGGTCAATTCGCAACAAAACTTCTTGTCCATTAAAAATTTCAGGCCAATTTTGGAGTGGGTATAGACTATCGATTGTTAAATAACAATCTTTCGATAAGCAATACTCATACTCAGATTTTGAGGCAAAATTAGGTGTAAATAGGATGTTCTTATGGTCTATTCCTGGGAATAAGTCGAGGATTAAATCGAGCTCTTGAATAGATACACATTCAAAGCCGATATTCTTTGTGTATAAATTTTTTAATATACTAGTATTTGAATTAGCTTTGATTGCATAAAACACTTTATCAATAGATTTTATAGATAATAATGAATCTGCCTGTTTGTTTTGTGTATCCCTATTATATACATAACAAGGAGATTGGACTTTAGCTAAGTCTAGTAATTCACTTTTCCTTTCTTCCCACCAAGGTGTTATAGGTTTCTTTGGATTACCAAATTCTTCATGCCAACTTTTTGAGTAATAAAAACTTTGTGGATTATTTTCTATTAATAAAGCATGCAAGCTTTGACACAGTTTTTCAGCCTGTGACTCATCTACTACAAAGGTTAAATTTAAGTCATTAGAAGCAAGAGACATTAGGTGTACTTGTTTGTCGTCAAATAATTCTAGGGTTGAACCTAACTGCGGAAGCACTCTTCGGATATTATGTCCAACTAAACTAACCGCACTACAAGGCTCAATTATTTTAGCGCGACAAAAAACATTTAGGTCAGCTAACAGAAAATCAAGAGATGTACGGTTTGGTTGCTGGCCATTATCATCTAATGAAATAGTGATGTTTGATTCAGAAGAAGCTAGTAAATCAACAGAGAACTTATGTTTTTTGAATATGGCAAATACATCAGCCAAAAATCCCGATTGCTGCCACATACTAACAGTATCAATTGATATTAAAGAAATACTGTGCTTAGCCAACACTGATTTAATTGGTGGAGCATCAGCATCACTGTCTCTAAATATTCTTGTACCACAATGTTCTGGCATGTGTGAATATTTGATATCCATGGGGATGTTTGCACTGCGAACAGGCGGTATGCATAAAGGATGAATAACTTTAGCCCCCATTGACGCTATTTCTTGAGCCTCATCAAAATTTAATTTCTTAAGTAGCCGAGCGTGAGGCAGTTGATGAGGATTAGCTGTATAAATCCCTGCAACATCAGTCCAAATCTCACAAACACTGGCATTTAATATTGAGGCAAATAAGGCGGCCGAGGTATCTGAGCCCCCACGACCAAGAAGAACTGTTTCGTTATCTGCATTTGAGGCGATAAAACCCTGGGTTATAATGACTTCTGCTTTGGAGTTTTGTAACTCATCTGATAACTCTTTATTAAAATCACAATTACATCGCGAAGAAATATAGTTTATAGAGTTTTCACCAGGGATGGGGATCGCCTTTAAATAATCACGCGCATCAAGCCACATCGCGTTTATACCATTTCCCTCAAAGAAAGCTTGTCCTAGACGAGTTATCATTAACTCACCAAGGCTCAGAATTTGCGCGTGAGTTTTTGATGGTGATTGCTTTAGAAGAGCTATTCCTGTTAGCCATTTTTCAAGATTTTTTAAGTCTTCATCAACTAAACTTATCTCAACACCTAGATCGTTAGCTAAACCGTAATAGTTGTCTATTAACTCATCATGTAGTTGTTGATGTTTGTTAAGAAGAGCTTGATTAATAATCTTTTCCAGTTTATTGGATGCTTGGGATAGTGCAGAACAAACTATAATTGGTTTATTGCCACTTTTTATATGATTTTTAGAGATGGTTAAAATATTATCCCAGTTATTTCTAGTTGAGACGCTCGTTCCGCCAAATTTTGATATTATTAAGCTCATGGTATTTAGTTTTTTAACAAATTAGGTGTGAAACATTATCACGACTTAGCTCAGTATTTCAAGAACATCTATTAAGGTTATTTTTTTATAACCTAAATTCGGAGTTTTAACATTACTAATCTAACACACTCTTTTGTTTTCCCCGTAGTATCCTGGAATAGTATGTGTTCGAATATAGCTATAAAGTATTACGCGATATAAAATTATATTTGTGATTTCAGATTGACTAATAGGCACTTGTTTTACTATCTTTCTTGTACTAATTGTCTATAATTATTTAGCGAAGACACATAAATAATTAATTTTAAGTTAGCATGTTTTTTACACTTTAATGTGATAAAAGGAATTAGATATGGTAAGAGAACTAATGCCTACCAGGCGTAAATTATCGATTTTATCATCTTCAACTATACAAAAGATGATTACTATTTATAAATTTGCATTTATTGAAGTCCTAATATTATTCACAATTACTTTTTCTCAAACTATTTATAAAAAATTGGTCTATGGGGTTTGGGAGCAACACGGACTAATACTAAAAAGCAGTATGGGATTAACAGCACATGTTTTAACAGCTATTATTTTCACATTATTATTTTTATTGCAATTCATGTTTGGAATTTATCAAGGAAAAAATCATCTATTTGCTAGACTACACATTATACTTGGCCAATTTTTAATTCTTTTTACATTGATTTTTATAACCATGGCAGCATGGGCAGTCGTTGCACGAGAATTCAATAGTATAAGTATAGAGCTTGTCTTCTATATGGACCTTTTATTTATATCCATTTTTTTCATCCGCGGTATAATTGCAATTAAGCAAAAGCGCTACTCAGACCATATTGATTCTATGCTTGGGGTTTTTATGATTTCAGCTCGTAGCGCTATGTTTAGATTTGCATACGTAGCAATTGTAACTTTATATGGTTCTGCTCCAATTAAAGTCGGAACTCTCGCATTTATAGTTAACCTTTTTCTATACATTAATTTATTTATATTCTATTTTTTAGCTAATCGATGGAAAGAAAATAGAGTAATTGTAATTTCACAAGCAGCTTTTTCATCGATATTCTTGGTTTGTGTAATTATTATAAATCAACCCATAACACATTTGTTTTTTATTGGATCATAGCTGAAATAAGATTCCTATGATAATACGTCGATATTGAATAAATCAAATTGACACATCAAAGAGACTATACTATACATTAAGAACAATTATCGCGCGCAAGGGCTTTTGTATGAGCGGCAGATACCAGTTTAGACAAAGTGTACTTGATAGTCTTTCAATAGGAAATGAGCCTAAACGTTCAGCTTTCGGTCAGAAAAGATTTCTTGAAAATGTTGGGAGCGTTATTGATAAACTTTGCTCATTTTCTGGGGGTTGTAGTGATGAAGATGAAAGGTATCTTCGAAGTATTATTATGAATGAGAAAGATTTATGTCATATATTACGTGATATAGAGCAAACAATGGGTAAGGGTTACGTTACTAGTTTTATGGGTAACTTGCCAGAAAAGTTTATTCAAGATATTCGAGAAGGAATTCCAGGACATTTATATGACTATATTAGATCTAGAGTTACAGAAAATTATGATATATGTGATTCCATGGTTGAGAAAGCTTTGGCGTTAGGAGCGTTTCGAGCTTTCATAAATAGCAGTGGTGATCTGAAGGATTATCGTGATCAAATGCAGTGCAGCCAGACCAGTGTAGAAAATTTCTTGGAATTGGTATTTGATATAACCTTGTATATAGAACAGAAACAAAAGCAAATCGAGAACCCTTCTTTCCGTGAACATCCTGTTTCATATTTTAAGATTAAGATGGGAAACTACCAATCAAGCGAAGCAAAGATAGAGGCTGCAACCTGGCTTCTTAAAGTAATTACTGGTGATTTAGCATATACCCTGGAAGACGATGCAAATTATCGCCCTTATTTAGAGTCTGGGCCATTAAAATATGCTTTGGCTTCAAAATTAGAATCAGAAGTAGAAAATGAAGCGGATGTAAATGCTGAAGCAATACCTTCCTTGACAAAAGCCACTGTAATTTCAGATGATTCATCTGATGATAGCTCTTTAAGTAGTGCGACAGCGATAACAGAAGATGATTGTGAAGAGGAGCAAATAGTTTTTGCCCAGGCTATTCCTATGAGTGCGAAGGACATTGTTAAGTTGGCTATTACCTCGTCCAGTGAATCAGACGATTATACAAATGCAGATGCTAGAATTGTTCGTTAAGTTTAATTGGTTTAATTTTAATATATTCAATTTTTTCCTCAAAATTTCAAGAGCGCCATGACTGTGCTTATTATGCACTATTTTTCAGATATGCCTTAGTTAATCCTAATTTGTTGTTTATCTCTGAGGCAAATGGCGTTATAATTGCCAGCATGAAAAAAAATCAATTTAATTATCATTTACCGGATGATCTTATAGCTCAGTATCCACTAGAAAATCGTAGTGACTCGAGGCTGCTTGTATACTCTAAATCTGCCGGTGAGCACTCTCATCAAATGTTTAGAGATCTAAGTGATTACCTAAATCCTGGTGATTTATTGGTTATGAATGATAGCAAAGTAATTCCTGCTAGATTTTATGGAAAGAAAACTACAGGTGGTAGGGTAGAGATATTAGTTGAACGCATTTTAGATCAACAGGAATTTTTTGCTCATATTAAATCTAGTAAGAGCCCTAAAAATGGTAGCGTTATAAATCTTGAAAATGGCTGGTATTTAACAATCATTGAGAAGAATGGTGATTTATATCATTGTCAGGCTAGCACCGACATTAGTACTATTTTAAATGCCATTGGCCACATGCCATTACCTCCATATATAAATCGTAATGATGAGTCACTAGATTTGAGCAGATATCAAACTGTCTATGCTAATTCTAATGCAGAAGGTTCTGTCGCAGCGCCTACTGCCGGATTACACTTTGATAATCTTGTTTTAGATAAAATAAAAGAAAAAGGGGTTAATATTGCCTACACGACCCTACATGTTGGTGCATCTACTTTCCAACCTGTACGCAGTGAAGATATTAACGATCACAAAATGCATACTGAGAGATTATCCATAAGTCAGCAGTTATGCGATCTAGTTACTCAAACAAAACAAAATGGTGGTCGAGTTATTGCTGTTGGTACAACAGCACTCCGAAGCTTAGAGAGTGGGGTTGTAAACGGTCAGTTACAACCTTGTGTTAAAGATACATCTATTTTTATTACTCCAGGTTATACTTTTAAGGTTTGTGATGGTCTAATAACAAACTTTCATTTGCCAGAGTCTACTTTATTAATGCTAGTCTCGGCATTTATTGGCCATGAACAAGCAATGAAATTGTATGATGTGGCAATTAACAATGGTTATCGATTTTTTAGTTATGGTGATGCAAGCTTATTTATATGAATAAAAATAATTTAAAAAACTTTATCTTGCCAATATTGTTTGACGAGGCAACATCTTGTCTTACAACTGAAAATATTGAAGAAATGGGTATAGAGTGGTTATCAATGGATTTGTCTTCGTTGTTAATGAAGCCAGGTATAGACATTTTAAAAACACTAAATAGTATCAAATCATATGTTTCTTGGAATAGAAATATTGTTCTTAATGCTTCTAGCTTGAAGGTAAACTCCAAAGGTAAATTTTGGATTCAGTCTCAGTTTGATGGTAGTAGGCATTATTATACAAATAATGAGATATTAGATTTAATATTGAATTTAGCGGTGGAAATGGTCGTTCTTCCAGAAAAAATATCTTTAGCAAGTCATGAGATAAAGTCTACAAACACAGTTTTGTTATTTAGCATGACTGAGTATCTAGCTAACAATAATGTAATAAAATCTATTAATTCCCCAGGTCTATATCTTGACTATAATAAAGCAAACAATGATCAAGCAAAGACTTTTCTTAAAGATTTTCCAGGCACTTCAAAATATATCTTTGGTGATATAAACTTAAAGCTAATGCAAGACCTATTAAAATATGATGATTTATACGTTGAATCGACTAAACCATCTACAGATGGTTATAATGGGTTTATATATAGCCATGGAAAAGTTGTCTCAATTTTAGACGATGGTGCGCGCTTAAATTTTAATACCTTAGATAGCTCATGTTCATGTCAGGTCTGCGCAGAAGGTCTTAGCGCGTCATATTTACACCACCTGTATCAGCATACACCTCTACTTTGTCAGCGTTTGTTAATTTCGCATAATGTTTTTTATGCAGGTCATTTACGACAAGCTTAAATATCTATATGATGTTTACAAGTATAATTTTGGAGATAATCATGAGTTTTTTTATTACTGATGCAATTGCTGATGCAACAAGCGCTGCACCTGCAGCCGGTCAACAAGGTGATGGTGCTTTTTCATTAATCATGGTGGTTGCAATTTTTGTTTTGTTTTACTTCATGTTAATTCGTCCGCAAAGCAAGAGAGCAAAGCAGCATAAAGAATTGGTTGGCAACTTAAAAAAAGGTGATGAAGTTGTAACAGCAGGCGGAATCCTTGGAAAGGTTACCAATATTGATGAGCAATACATTAAAGTATCTGCTTCTGAAGGCGTTGAAATAGTATTACAACGTGGTTCTATAACTACCGTCCTACCTAAAGGCACTATTGAATCTTTGTAAGAGAGTTTTATTTAAATGCAGAACAAATACCCTTTATGGAAGAATGCGTTATTAGTTGTTATTGTTATAGTTGGTTTTCTGTATTCACTTCCTAATCTATACAGTGAAGATCCTGTTCTACAGATTTCATCTTCATCGGGTGTGGATCCAGATAACTTGATTGATCAAGTAACAGACATTTTAGTAAGTGCAGATCTTAAAGTTAAATCTATAAGTTCTAAACCTAATGGAATAGAAGTTCGGTTTAAGTCTACAGATGTTCAATTGTTGGCTCGAGACATAATAAAGACATCTTTAGGATCAACATATACAATTGCTTTAAACCTACTACCATCTACACCAGCATGGCTAATGGCTATTGGTGCGGAACCAATGAAACAAGGTCTTGATTTGCGGGGAGGGGTTCACTTTCTTCTTGAAGTAGATATCGACAGTGTAATTGGCAGGCGCTATGAAGGTCTATTAAGAAATATCGGTCAAGAGCTACGTGGAGTTGGCTTAAGGTATTCTGGAATTCGTTATATTAGTAATAAAGGCATTGATATAAGGTTTAGATCACCTGAAGATGCAGTTAGCGCAATAGATGAACTCAAGAAGCACTTTGCAGAGCTAACTTTTGCTAGTAATAAGGACGATAGCCAAATTACGGCGACAATTTCTGCAAATGAGCTTAATACAATTCGTCAAAATACCATTGAACAAACAATGAGTATATTACGTAATAGGGTTAATGAATTAGGCGTTGGTGAAGCCGTAGTTCAGCAACAAGGTGCGACGAGAGTTGCTGTTGACCTACCAGGTGTTCTAGATGCAGTTAGAGCTAAAGAAATTCTTGGTGGAACAGCCACACTACAATTTTTCATGGTTGATCATGAAAATGATCCTGAAATTGCTTTAAAAACTGGTGCTGTGCCAATCACTAGTAAACTGTATAAAATTAATGGTAATCCAATCTTACTGAAGAGACAGGTAGTATTAAGTGGTGATTCTATTACTAGCGCAACTTCAAGCTTTGATCAACAAACAGCAACACCTTCTGTCTCTATCCAATTAGGCGGTGGCGGCGAGTCTTTGTTTACCAAAACTACCAGAGAAAATATTAGCAAGAGAATGGCTATAGTTTTCGTTGAGAGTAAAACTACAATAGAAGACGTAAATGGTGTTAAGAAAAAAGTTACGCACCGTGATGAGCGCGTAATCAGTGCTCCAGTTATTCATAGTGCCCTTGGAAACAACTTTCAAATCACAGGTTTAACTGATAGTAAAGAGGCTAGTGATTTAGCTCTTTTATTGCGGGCAGGTGCATTACCAGCGGCAATATATCCAGTTGAGGAGCGTACAGTTGGACCAAGTTTAGGTAAAGAAAATATTCAACGTGGAATCTTGTCATTAGAAGTTGGGATGGGACTAATATTAATTTTAATGTTAGTTTATTATCGCTTATTTGGTTTGGTTGCAAATATAGCTATATTTCTTAATCTAATCTTGTTGTGTGCGTTGTTATCTATGATAGGGGCAACTTTAACTTTGCCAGGAATTGCGGGGATAGTATTAACTATTGGTATGGCTGTTGATGCTAATGTGTTAATCGATGAACGGATCCGTGAGGAGCTTAGGAATGGCTTATCACCTCAAGCCGCAATTTATGCAGGTTATGAGCGGGCTTTTTCTACTATTTTAGATGCTAATATAACTACTTTGATTGTTGCCATTGTTTTGTTTTCTATAGGTACTGGCCCTGTCAAAGGTTTCGCGGTTACGTTGTCTATAGGTTTAATGACATCAATGTTAACGGGTGTAACCTATAGTAGGGCGATTATAAATCTTATTTATGGGCGTAGAAATATAAAGAAACTATCTATTGGCGTTTAAAGACCCAGTTAAGTTAGTTATTAGCAGTTTTTTGTTAGTCATATAATTGATGTTTGCTCATAATCCATTTGCTTAATGTATATTGGCATTTGGTAATATGAAATCCTCTGGATTGAGGATTGTCGTAAACTCAATATAATTTTAAGTTATTTATGAGGTTTAGATGGAATTATTTAATCCAAATTCAAAAATAGATTTTATGGGTGCACGTAAATGGACAGCCATATTATCAATTGTAATTTTTTTGGTTTCTATATCAGCGCTTTTGATCAATGGATTAGTCTGGGGTTTAGATTTTACTGGAGGTACGCAAATACAAGTATCATATCCAGAGTCGGCTGATCTTCAAAAAATTAGAGATAGTCTTGCAAATAATGGATTACGAGAAGCCCAAGTTATTAGTTATGGAAACTCTAAAGATGTCTTAATTAGCGCCGCACCTGATAATCAACAAGCCGATCAATCTTATCTAGTTGATAAGATAATGCGAGCACTACCAGGGGCAGAGAAGCAAAGCGTTGACTTCGTTGGTCCTCAGGTAGGTAAAGAATTGGCAACGAAAGGTGCATTAGCGATTTTAGTTTCTTTAATTGCAACCATGATTTATATTGCAATGCGATTTGAATACCGACTTGCCGTTAGTTCTGCTGTTGCATTAATTCATGATCCAATTTTAATCCTTGGCATCTTTGCTATGTTTCATATTGAGTTTGATCTTAAGGCATTGGCTGGTCTTTTGGCGGTTATTGGTTATTCGTTAAATGATACGATTGTTGTTTTTGACCGAGTAAGGGAGAACTTTGTTAAAATAAGAAGGTCTACCCCAGTTGATATTATGAATACATCTATTAATCAAACGCTATCACGTACAATAATGACTTCAGCACTAACTTTATTTGTTGTTGTAGCATTATTCGTGTACGGTGGTGAAACGATACATGGATTTTCATTAGCGTTGATAATCGGCATAGTTATTGGTACATATTCATCTATATATGTAGCTGGTGCTTTAGCTGTTTCTATGGGTCTTAGTTCTAGTGACTTTTTGAAAACCAAAAAGAAGGAACTTGACGACAGACCATAATTCCTAGGTATATTAAATTTTGGAATGAATTTATGCATAGCTCTAACAGGGACGATAAAGTTAGCACGAGAAATCTAAGACAAATTTCGGGAAGCTCTTCTGATAAAAGAGTTTATTCTTCATCATCAGAAACATTTATTTCTAGATTAAAAAACTATGCAACTCATCCAGAGTTTAAATCGCAAGTACCATATAAATATTCTCCTGAATTTAAAGTAAAAACCAGCCTCGTTGCCCTTGCTCTTATGGATTTATGGATCCCCAAAAAAAGTGGTGAGGATGATAATTATATTCCAAAATATTTTTTTGATAGACAATCTCAGAAAATAGCTCTTATTCATACAGATAGAACTTATTATACCTGTACATTCTATAATAGCCCATGGCCTGCGATGAATGCATCTTTTAGAGAAGGAAACATACAAAATATAGGTGCAATATCATATTTAAACTTGATAATGGGTGGAACATTTAATTCTGAGAGGCTCGGTGTTGTTGTTAGAGATGAGTTACAGCCAGTATTTTTTACTCAAAAATCAGGTGTATTTTGGCATAATTATTGTAAAACTACAGAAGTAATAGAAGAATCTCCGCAAACGAGATTATTTGAGTTTGTTAGTAGCGTTAGATATAAAGGGTGGTGGGATAAGGTACAACAAGGAATGACAAAAAGTTTGCACTTGTTGTTCTTACAAGAGATATTCCCTGTTGCTTTCAGGATTTCTCTGACGCCAAATTCATTGATAGTAAGAATTATTAAAAGTTATTTGGGAGACATTAAGGAAGCGGATGATTTCTCTAAGTATGTTATATCAATAAAAGAATCAGCTATACAAGACTTAACAGCTAGTTTGCCAGAAGACGATCTTCGTTTATGGAAGGTATTTTGTGATGAGCAGGCACTAGATAGTTACGCTGAATATCAAGAGGATATAAAAAAATACCTTGCTTATAGATGTTATTATTATCCATCCTATGAGGTGTTAGATTTATTTGTTGAAATGTTTATGCATGCAGATAAATTTGGCATACCTCAATTTATAGAAAGCAGAGTAGAGGAATTCAGACAACTGGGCTCTGTTCATGATAGAACTCATGTTCTGATAAATTTATTTGATAGAATAGGTGATAACTGGAAGTTTTTATCAAGTTTTCATGATAATACAGTTTGGTTGTTTCTTGATAAAATTACAGAAGGACTCTATGAAGAGATAGTGGCAAATAGACAAGCTCTTTGTGTTGAATCAAATGAATTTATATTTGCGTTGCTGTTAGATGCAATTCGCTTTGCTCTGAATAATTTAGCAAAATTTTTAATATTAGAGTTTCCAGATTTGTCTAAAATGGTTCTTGGTCACAATTTTTATACAACTTATTATAACAGGCAGTTTATTAATTATTCTGCTCTAAGATATGCTGAGGCGTTTGATAGAACTGAAATTGTAGATTTATTAAAATGTATAGAATCTACTAAAGTTGAAGAGCCGGTGGGACGGAGTAGATCAAACGCAATAAGTCTAACTTTTGGTTCGATATTTACAGCAGATGGATCACCTAACCCAAATACACCATATCCAACGCAATCGTCAAATAGCAGAGAGGCTGTGTATGGCGGTTTAAGAAAATCAACATCTGTGGGCAATTATATGAATTTTCATAAGGCATCTCTAATAAAAGAGCCCCCTATACATTCTGACTCTAAACCATCAGGAGACTCTCTTGATAATGAGGCATCTAATAACGACTCTGTTGAGGATGTAAAGGTAATTAGAAGGCAGAGGAGAAAGTCGTTCCATTATACTCAAGATGAGGCAGATAGAATTGCTGATTTACCTGCAGCCCTGAATAATTTATAGTTATCAGCCTGGTGTTTTGACGCCACCTAATAGGCTTGTCCGGACAGCATCAACTATTTGATTTGCATAATCATGTTTTTCTAGACCACCCGGATAAACCGTGTGGCGTAGGCACAAGTGGTTGGTTGGCTTAAATTTCACAGTGTGGAGTAGGCACAAGTGGTTGGTTGGCTTAAATTTCACCGTGTGGAGTAGGCACAAGTGGTTGGTTGGCTTAAATTTCACCGTGTGGCGTAGGTACAAGTGGTTTGTTGGCTTAAATTTCACAGTGTGGCGTAGGCACAAGTGGTTGTTGGGCTTAAATTTCACCGTGTGGAGTAGGCACAAGTGGTTGGTGAGTTTAAATTTTACCTATTGGATTAGCGTTAATTTTGTTTCATTTTACACTACATTAGCACCCCATGCGATTTTTGAATAATATGTTTGTTAGATAACAAGTTCTCCTATTTTTTCCGAATACTTTTATCCATCCATTTTGGTAAGTACCAATTCCAACTATTTGCTAGAGCCATAGTCGCGGGAACGAGAATCGTTCTTATTGCAAAAGCATCCACAAAAATGGCCACGGCTATTCCGAGCCCAAACTCTTTAACCATTAATACGTCAGCAAACATAAATGAACCACATAGCAGTATAACTATTAAAGCGGCGCTAGTTATTATTCGGCTACTTTTTACGATTCCAAAGATAATACTTTTAACATTATCTTTAGTTGTGCTATATGCTTCATGGATCCTAGTTAATAGGAAAACCTCATAATCCATAGAAAAACCAAATAGTGCACAGAAGATAATTATTATTAAACTTATATCTAACATGCCTTGTGGTCTAAAATGAAGAAGCTCATGGAGATATCCTTCTTGAAAAATAAAAACAAGAACACCATAGCTTGCACAAAGACTTAAAATATTCATAAATATTGCCTGAAGCGGCAAGAATAATGATCGAAGTAGGATAAGTAGAATAATATATGTTAAACAAATTATCCAAACTGCAGCATATGGAAGAGAATGCATAATTGTACTAACTACATCTACATTTGTTACTGGAATCCCTGCGAGACTAATTGTTAACCCAGGCCCTGGTTTTGTATTTTCTATTTTTTCAATTAGCTCTTTGGTTTTTAATGAATTAGGGCCATATTTACTAATGACACTTGCTACAGTAAACTTGTCTCTGGTAGTTCTATCAAGAAGAATTTTAATGTTTTTGTCTACATTGTCCTTATTGCTATACATATACTGGTATTGTTGGAGTTTTAGCCGATTATCAATTGAAACGATACTATTAACCTCTTCAATTGCATCAAAACCTTTTAATTTATCAATGTAGTCGTAAACCTTTTTGATATTTTGTGCAGATGTAATTTTGCCGGTATCAGTTTTAATAATTACTTTAATTGGAACCAAACCTTCTTTATTGAAGTTTTCTTTATACATATCAAAAAACTTTTGGTTTTCTGAGTGATCTGGCAAAACGTTAAAGTCAGATATACCAATTTTGATATTTAACATGGTATAACTAAGAATGGATACAAAAAATAAAGTCGCAAGAGAAAACGCACCTGGGTAACTTGTAACAGTCTTTGCTAGTCTATACCAAATACCTTTTGTGCAATCATTATCATTTGGATTACTAGTTTGTTTTTGCACTGGCCTTATTGCAAGAGAATTGATCTTGTCTTTTAGAACACATAAAATTGCAGGCAATAAGGTAAGAGCGGCACTTACCGCAACAAAAACGGCAACTAAACCGCCAACACCAATTGAAAATAAGATATTAATAGGGAACATCAGTAGGGCGCTTAAACTAATGAAAACGGCTATTCCACTATAAAATATCGCTTTCCCAGCTGTTGCCATGGTTTTACCAATTGTATCTTTGATATGAGTGGATGAATTGAGCTCGTCTCTAAATCGATAAATAAGAAAAAGTGCATAATCTAGACTCAAACATAATCCTAAAAGCAAAGCTATGTTTAGTGTAAATATTGATAGGTCAAAAAGGTGACCAAGAGCATATAGCATAGTTAATATTAGCAGGGCAGAGCTAGCCCCTATATATAGTGGTACAAATGCAGCGACAACTGTTTTAAAGACGACTAATAAAGTTATTATCGTAACAGGGGCCGCAATAAAATCAGCCTTGTATAAGTCTCTCTGAGTTTGCTCGTTGATATGTTCAACAAAGATAGGTTCACCCCCAAGGTGAACACTCATCCCTTTTGGGGTAACTATTGTTTCTTGAAACTCATCAATTAGCTTTCGTTCTAAGGCTTGATTTTTTTTAAATAAAATAACAGCAAACGCAGTATGCCCATCTTTTGAAATTTGCTTTGGGCTATTTTCTGGGAGAATAATATTATGCTCAACTGGAAATTTCTTTAGCCCACTCAATGAGTATTTTATTTTTTTTATATATTTAGGGTTATCAGCTTTTAATGTATCACTATGATATATAACCAAGAATTGATTATTACCATATCCTAAGTTCTTATTTAAGAATTTATCATTAAGATCACTTCTTGAGTTTGTTGCGATAAACCCAGTCGACTGGAAAGGATTAATTATGTCGCTTAAATGCGGTATACAAATGAATAAACAAGCTATCCAAAAGGCGATGATCTCGCGTCTAAATCTGTAGGTAAATAATCCTAATCTATAAAATAATTTTGAATCCATGGCAACCTTCTTTTTTAAACACTTCGTATATATTATAGACCAAAATATAATTAATCCAATTTTGCACAATATACACCACCTATAATTGCATGCCGTTAGATATAGTTGTGCCTCTTATTGGGGCACAAAGACAATAAATACCCCTTAATTTCTTGAATATTATAAATTCATGCCTTATAGTTATTGTGCATGAAGTTCTGTTTATGGATAGATGGTTACGGGAGATATGATGGGAAAGGATGGTGAGACTAGGCTGCTTGCAAAGGATGAGAAAGCTGAGTTAAGCGAGCAGATGCTATATCAGGATGAAATTATTCAGGAAATCGAGTCAATAACAGATGAGCAAAAGAGGCGCAAGGTTTTATTATTAGTTAAGCTAATAGATCAAAATCTTGATTCTGAAATTAAAGAATTACATAAAAAAAGCTCAACCTCGACATTATTTACAGGATTACACGCATCTTCTTTATATACTTCTATGTCATTTAATCAGTTTATTCAGACACCGAGCGGAGCCGTTCCTATGCGAGAGGCTCTTGTGTCTTTAAAAGAAAAATATAATATTGATATTGAAAAGTATGTCACAATATTATTTTATGAGAAATTTAAATTAGTTGTAACCTCTCATTTATTTACAATAATTGACGCAAACTCAAATGCTAATCTTATGAAAAAAATTGTTTTAGAGTATGCAGATAATCAAAAATCCCGGAAATTGATGGTAGAACTACTTAATAACATGTCTAATCACCCAAGTGTGGATAATGATAAGATAATGGATGTTTTACTAGTACTGTTTAGTATTGATTTACGTTTTAATGATATAAAAGATCAATATCCAAATTTATTTTCAACTCCTAGACCATCAGAAATAGTGAAGGCAGAAGAAGAGCACAACACATCAACTAGTATTTTTAATTTATCGGACTTCTTACCTGAGTTTATACAATCATATCTAAGAAATTTTAGGAGTAAATTCAATAGTACTAGCAAAGACATACAAGAAGACTCAACTCATAATTCTTCTGGATTAGATGGTGTTATATATCAACAACTGCTTTTTGCCAAAGATAATAATAAAGAATATTTACTTCAAGAGTTAGCAATTTCCAATGCAATTGTTAAAGGAATAGATAGTGGTGATTGGTATTCTCTTTGCCATAAATTAACCAGTGAAACTTGTACTTTTCCCAATAAAAGATCAGGTTTTTCTTACTCATCTATAGATAGAAATCCTCATGTTTGTTGGGCTTTAGGCATAAAAAATAAAATTGAGTCACCTAACTCTCCACAAAGTACCATTCAAAATATTTTTAAAGAAATTCAGTTGTTAAATAAAAATAAATTGATTTCCACGTCTCTAATACGGAATATTGAGAATCAGTTAAAAAACCTAAGAGTGCCAGCATATGCATGCAAATTTATCGATTATTCAATAAATCGAGATTGTTATAGTCAGTTAATGAGCTTATTAAGTGACCAAAAGTCTTTTAAATCTATTCAAGATTTAGTAGTACAACTTAAAAGCTCAGAAGTTACGGATACTATGCTTGTTGATATTAATACTGCTCGATTAAACCTTCAAGATTATATTGACGAGAGATGGAACTCAGAAGAAAATAAGATAATAGAATTCTCATCTCCTACCAAACGTAATTAGGGAAAGCATACAATGCTATAAGCTATAGTGGGTTTAATTGTTTTATCCACCAATTATGCCCGCCCTAACGTGGCTCTACGAGCCATCTGTTATGCTCATAGATATTCCCCACCCGCCCTAACGTGGCTCTACGAGCCATCTATTATGCTCATAGATATTCCCCACCCGTCCTAACGTGGCTCTACGAGCCATCTGTTATGCTCATAGATATTCCCCACCCGTCCTAACGTGGCTCTACGAGCCATCTGTTATGCTCATAGATATTCCCCACCCGCCCTACGTGGCCCTACTTGTTAGGGCCATCTATAAGAAATTAGTAGTCATAGTCATACCCATGTTCTTTTAGATCAGGTATTGACTTTTCTTACAAGGTCTTCATGTTCTTCTGCACAATTTTCATGGGCATCTCTTTGAAGTTCATCTTCTCTTGGTGCAAATATACTAGCTGCTATTAAATTTGTTGGTTCAAATGTTAAAAGATCTCGTGCCGGTTTATTTAAAACCTTTTCTTTTTTAGCCATTTCTACAAGATTAATAATTTCTTCTTTTAAGGTAGCAAGTGTAAACTCAAGGCTAATTAGCACAACTTCACTCCCAGATAGGGAGGAAGTAAAGCTAGGCGTTGAGAAGAGGTTAAAAACCCAATGCATTATCGATGCTTTTATATAACAAGCGGCAGGAGTTTTTTCATTGGCAACACTATATGAGGCTTGCCAGTACTGTTTATAAGTAATGTATTCTAAAGACCTCAAGCACTCGCTACTTAAGTTTGTAGTTTGTTGTAGTTCTTCTCTTATATCTAGATTAAGAAAAGATAATTGTTGTCGACTGATCTGATGAAAATCAGGAAAATCCTGCTTCTCATCAGAGAGTTCTTGTATTTCTCGACGATAAAATGCAAATCTAGCGTCCATCTCATTTAAGGCTTCCGCGATCCACGTTTGCTGTTCTTCAATTATTCTTAATTGAGAAGCAAAATATTCTTCATGGCTCATTTCAAGAATTTTAGCGTGATAAGCTAGGTCTATTGTGTAATGCATACGCATCCAAGAAATAATCGATGGTAGTTGTGCAGGCATTATAGATTTTTTATTTGGTAGGTTCCTATCATAATATTCATTAATTGCTGACATATGCAAAAACTGCAAGTTACCTAGAAACTCTAACTGTGCTTGCACAGTATAAGAAAGTGGTAGCACTTGCTGCCAAACGGACAGATTACTTTTAAATATTATATGTAGATAGCTTCGCAACTGTAACAAAATTGTGTGTTGTTTAAAAAGTTTGATCAGAGTATTTATGCGGCTTGTTATGTTGAGAGGAGCTTTTTCTAAAATCATAGCTCTTGTCATTAACTGCTCTTTTTCAGAGAGATAGGTTGAGTACATATAATTGTCAACAGCTATAAAAGTTTGCCTTTCTTTTTCCAAAGGAGCATTTTTAACAATTTTCTTAACATTTTTAAGTAAAGTTATAATCTTCATTTTTTCTTCTTGGCTTGGAGCTAAATGAATGCATTCTTGGGCTTCTTGTAGTGATTCTTCGCATCTTGATAAAAATTCTCTTTTGGGGACAATGCGGCGCATCTCATAAAATAATTCTACTTTTAACAGTATTATTTTTAATTGAATCTCTGGCTTATATACGCGGATTAATTTTAAAAGCTCATCATAAATATTTATTGCCTTAACCATCATTTTGTCACTGCTTATCGGATCGTATTCTCTACCGCGTAATACATTATCACCTAGTGTCTTTTCTAAAGATGAAAATTCCTTAGGAACATAATAGCTTCTCACTATTATCTCATATAGCTTAATAAAAGATTCTAAATTGTTTTCATCCACTAATAATGGCTTGTCGTGATTAGTAATTGCTTGATATAGAAAGTCGGCAACTGTTTCAGAAATATATCTTTCTCTATAAATTTTCTCTATATAATCTTCAAAACAAACATATGTTAATACATGAGCAGAGCACAATTGGCTCCATATAGTTTCTTCATCTGACTTTTCTACTGGTATATGTGATTTACTCTCAACCAAAGTATCTGCTTGATTTGAGACGGCTTCTATCTTAGTAGTTTCTTGAACTTGAGGTGTGTCATTAGCAATGCTACTAATTTCTTCAGGGTTGGTATCGAGATTTGCCATACAGTCAATCTTATATTTTGCTAATACGACAAGAGTAGGGGACCTGTAATCTCCTTCATTTATTATATCCCAGCAGTTTCTTTTCATTAAGTCAATGTCTGCAGGTTCGCTTTCATCTACACAAGCGTTAAATAAAAAGTTATAAGCTTTCAAGCGAAAATCAGCAGAAAAATATTCACCACTAATATAACTGTCTGCTGGATACTTAGAGCAAAGTTGCTCTAGATATTTGCATTTAATAGTATTATATATTCTAATAGCTTGTTGTAGTTTTTCACCAAGATTAGAGTGTAGTAAAGCGTCGAGATGTAAGCTCTCCATCGGAACTGTATCTAAGTCTTGTAGATTTTCATAAGTGATTATATCTACTTGCTCATTACCTGAATTTTCATGTGGCATCTCAGAAAAAAATTGACAGTAAACATCGGTTAGATATGTTCTGGACTTTTGCAAGAGAGTGAAATCAACAACATTTAGCACTTGTAAACTTAGAAAAGTATATTTATCCTCAGTTGATAACTCATCGAATGAATCAATGTCGACAAATGAGTAGTTATAACCACCCATTAAGTTCTTATAACGTTGGCATAACTGACTAAGATCATCGTTACTTTCAAGATTATATTGTAAACATCTTTCGTTAGATCCTTCTTTTTTTGTGGTTTTTTTAGAATCATCAACATAATAACTAGCAAGCATTGGCTCGAAATCATTAGCACGAGCATCCATTAGTTGATAGGATTTTTTTATTTCGTCTTTTAATTCTTTAGATTCATTAGAATGAAGATTAAGAAAATATAACGTTTTAAAATATTTAGCTGATTTTTGCATGGATTTAGCTAAAGACCGCATATTTTCTTTGGGTGAGGTTTGCATTTGTTGAATTCTACATTCTTCAACAGCCAATCCTAAACCTAAGTGTTGCTTTCTTACTGTGGTACTTAAGTGCCGATTTTGATAGATCAAGACTGAAATTTCGTGTGATAACCTTGCTAGCTCAACTAACAATACTTTACTACGTGTTGTTTCAACTTGCAGCTCTTCCCAACGAGTTGTAAGTTGTTGAATTGAGTAATGCTCTTGAGGTTTTTGATCTTGATGGTTAATATCTTCGCTAGGTTTTTGATGCTGTTTCTTTTGCCTAGGTACTTTTTTGAACGCTGAATGTGCTTTTTTTGCTGAGGGTTTATAGGTATCTGGGGATTGTTCTGAGAAATTGGTAATAACATTTTCTTGGGTAGTAGATGGTTCTGAGCTTAATATTATTACTCTTTTTTCGTCATCCTGTAATTCTCTACCTTGTTGATCTGCATGAATTTTATAAAGTTCATCCATTCTTTGAGTGTAAAAACTCATCATTTCTTTTTCTGCATCACCGTTTTCGCCTTCAAGGCCTGTATAACCATCACTTTTTATCATAAATAAACCACCTGTAAGGCAAAAGAGCAAATACTACTATAAGAGGGTGAAAAAAACAACTGATAACTTATTTTTAGCACATAGGAGTGGTTAAAAAGACATGATGACTTGTTTTAAATTGGTGTTGACAATGGATCTTCTAAGTCATAATGTCATCTCGATTGAAGGATTAGATCTTTCCTGGCGGTCGAGATGACGTTGGCAAAGATCTACTATGAACTTGCAGATAAATCTAATCCAAAACTATTGACTAAATTTTCAGCCTCAGCTAGTTCACGACGTCTTTCTTTACACATTCTCCTTCCTGATTGGTCATCGTTTAAAGAGAATATTGATAGTGCTGCTGTAATAGATCTATTTGCAGCCTCAATAATTGATAGCGACTCTGATTTTGTAGCAAAATCTCGAGACCAAGGTAGTAGTTTATCACTAAAGTCATAGCTTAATTCTAGTATTTGGTGAGCTTTACGTATTTTGTCATCACGGTCTGGCATGTCTGTCTCACGTGCACATTTATATTGTACCTTTAACAAGCGTTCTTTTATAAGATTAATCTTATCCATCGAGTTACCTGGTATATGTGCAAATGCATCTAGGTTTTCATAATCTTTTAGAGAATACAGTCCTTGTAGTTCTGTTACTTCTTCGGACTTGAAAAATACAGAGGTAGATTGAAAGGCATTTGCCGGTGAAATTGTAGGTTTTAATTTTGGAGTAAATTGAGCTCTTGGTGAAGACTTTTGTCTTGATTCATGCCTTTCCTTAGCGGTATTTATTTCTTGCTCTATTTTTCCAATAGATATTTCAAAAGGAAGGATCAGTTCATCTAAGGTTTTTTTAGCATAGTCTTCATATTGCTCTATAACATTTTTTGATGTTTGTTCTAATTCTGCTAGTTTAAAGGCTTCAATGTATGCTTCTCTTGCTTGCATACTAAGATCTTTTGCTAATTTAAAATACTTTAACGAGATGACCTTGGTTTTAGCACGAACAGCATAAATTTGTTGATTCAGGGCCTGATTCCATAATTCGTCACCGCTATTTGAAAAATCTACGCTTGTTTCTAGTTTGTCTACTTTTCTCTTCGTCATTTTGTTTTATAAACCTTTAAATTTTGTGTTTTTTTCACTGGATATAAGTGTTTGACAATTAACATCCTGTGCTTCTAATGGGAATAAACCATGGGATCTGGGTGCTTTTTTTGGATCAAAATATTTCTTTTTAATGCACTCCATTTTCGCTTGTTGTTCCATATTTAGCAAGTCAAAAAAGGCATCTTTTATCGTATTATAGATGACATTATTTTTTCTTGAGTTGCCAGGTTGTTTATTATAAAGGCTTTCAAGTGCTGATAGCAAGCGGGTATTACCGTCTTCATTTTCAGATAAAATGTAGTCCATAAATTTTTCATAGCAGTCATTGTCATCAGAAAACAATATCCTTATAGCATCAATTATTGTATTAATCATTCTAATGTCACCATGAATAATACAATATTCAAATGGGTCAAGGTTTTCCTCATCGATAAGACTTAAAAAGTTGTGATCTTTATTTAGCAAGTAGCTAACCAATTGGCAATCATTCATGGCAATCGCTCTATGTATTACCGAACTTTCGTTTGCATCTTGAAGAGTCAAAGAGCCGCTGTTACACCAGTATATTTGCTGATTTCTTAAGGTCAAATTATGTTTTACGGCTAATATTCTGCCGTTTTCATCACACGGTGCAGCACCTGATCTTTTTTCAATAAGTAGTTCAATTATTTGAGTTTTAGTCGTTATTGGGTTAGGAGATAACACAATAATATGAAAGGCACTTAAACCTGATATACTCGATGGTATATTTGGGTTAGCACCTCTTTCAAGTAGTTCTTGTACTCGTTCTATATTTCCTTCCCAACAAGCTAGCATTAGTGGTGTGATATTTTCTTGTTGGTTTTGTTTTAGAAAACTTGCAGATTTTGTTAAATTTTTTGATGGTGTGCAACTAAGATAACTTAAATCAAAACAATCTAAAGTAACCGATCTTTTGGGAACTGCAAAATGAGTGTTAGCAGGAATAGAAAATAGATTTAAAAATTGTTCTGGAAGGGTCTTTGTTTTAGTTTCATAATGTTGAGATGTATATTTTTCATTTGAGCACCTCCAATCATGATGTGGAGCGGCAAATCTTTTACCATATTTAAAATCATCATATTTTGCCGTGGATCCATAATTAATTAGCAGTTGAGATTTTGCTGGAATAAATAACCCATTCTCGCCACCGTCAAGATAGTATTCTATATAGTATTGGCCATAAAAATCTCGCCCTTTACCAATTTTTAAATTGCTCATTTGATCTGACAAGGTACCGTTAACAATAGCGGTCCAGTTACACCGCTCAGATGCATCGACTATGTCACCATTTGGATATTCGAAAATAAAACTCGATGTATAACTTTCTTGATTCTCAGTAATTACATTTCCTCTATATATGCCCGCAACTTTTTTTTCTCTTGGTCCGACCCATATATCTTCAGTTGCGTATACTCCTAATACTTGCTTGCCATCAGAATTTTCAAGTAAAGATACAAAACCGAGTTTTAATTTATTTTGAAAGGCTTTAAACGAAGTTTTTGTTGGTCTAATATATTCTATTGATCTATCTTCACTAAATTTACGAATATGTTCTGATTTATTTAAGTAGTAATGTCCGGGAATATTTTCTTCAGGTGCTTTTTTAAAAGCTCTAGATCTTCGATAGGATCTAGAATCGACATCACTTGCGCCGTTATGAGTTGTCTTGGTTTTTTTTGTTTTATTTTCTGTGTGGTAATCACCTAAATATTGTGGGGAGCGCTTAGCTCTAGAACTAGAAATTGGCACATCTTTATTATGCATAGTCGAACTTTCCAGGTGTTTTAAAAAGAACCATATGATATCTCATTAACACCTGATGGTCAAACATGCCCCAGTTATTGGTTTGTGAAAAAAACAAAAGTGATAATTTAGTTTTATGCTTTGTTAAAAAGGTATAAAATAATTATAAAATAATTATACAGTTGGTATTAAGTAAGTGTTTGAGCGTCATAAAGGTGGTGAAAAGGCAATTCTTGTGCAAATTAATTTTCCTGAGGCAATGGAAGAGCGAAATTTAGATGAGTTTCAAGAATTAGCAATATCTGCAAATGCAATTGTTTTAGGGGTTGTTACAGGAACGAGAAAGCTACCTGAGGCAAAGTATTTTATAGGTCTTGGTAAAGCAGAAGAGCTGCGTGAGCAAGTTTGTGACTTACAGGCTGAAGTTGTTTTAGTTAATCATGAGATATCACCTTCACAAGAAAGAAATTTAGAAAAGTTTCTAAATTGTCGAGTTGTTGATCGCAGCGGTTTGATTTTAGATATCTTTGCGCAAAGAGCCCGAACATTTGAAGGTAGGTTGCAAGTTGAGCTTGCCCAACTAGAGCATTTAGCCACTCGATTAGTAAGAGGCTGGACTCATCTTGAACGCCAAAAAGGCGGAATTGGTCTTAGAGGACCTGGTGAAAAGCAATTAGAGACTGATCGTAGATTATTAAGAGTTAGAATTCAGTATATTAATAAACGCTTACAAAAGGTTAAAAATAGTAGGGAACAAAATAGGCACTCACGTAACAAATCAGGTGGTAATACCGTGTCGTTAGTAGGTTATACCAATGCTGGCAAATCATTGTTATTTAATTCTTTAACTAATGAAAATATTTATACAGATGATTTGCTTTTTGCAACCCTAGATCCAACTATGCGCAAATTAGATTTACCTGGTTCAAGAGCTGTCGTTTTAGCCGATACTGTAGGGTTTATTCGTAACCTACCTCATCATTTAGTGAAGGCATTTCAGGCGACCTTGGAGGAAACGAGATCTGCTAATTTAATTTTACATGTTATTGATATTAGCGATCCGAATTGGCAACATAAATCATTGCAAGTTGAGAAGGTCCTAGAAGAACTTGAAGTTGACAAAAGTATTCCTGTTATACAAGTTTTTAATAAAATTGATCTTGTAAACTCGCAACCGAAAATGACCGCAAATTGTAATAGAATCTGGGTTTCGGCTAGAGATAAAGCTGGACTTGATTATTTAAAAGAAGCTATTGCAACAAAATTATATGGAGAGCTTGTAGAAAAAGAAATTACTTTATCTTGTGAGCAAAGTAAACTCCGAGCAAAGCTATACTCAATAAATGCAATTTTAAATGAAAAAAAATTAGAAGATGGCGGTTGGACTTTAAAAATAAGAGCTTCTGCACAAGAGATGACTAATTTAGAAATTTTATAGTTCTTTAGTTGTCCAAAGCCACTTTGAGTTTTAATATACATCTGTTTGACTAAAAAAACACATAACCTATACTTTAGATCATGAAAGACATAATTTGTTCACATAGAGATATGTAATGCAAGTCGCTCATGATTTAACAGATTATAGTGTAACTCAACAACAATTTTCTGCAATCATTAATAGGCTTGCGCCTGAAAAACTTAAAAAACTAGCACACATTCTCTCAAAAGGTCGACGATTTAGTAAAACAGATTTACTTGGCGTTTTAGACAGCTCTGATGATTTATTTGAAGAATATCAAGAGTTTATTAATAGCACTCCTCTTTACTTCACTGGCGGTTCAAATTCAAAGAACTTTGTTATTTCAGGAGGTGAGGATGAAGATTATGTCTTGAAATTAGAGAATCGCTTTAGCTCCCCGAAAGAGATTGATAGATATATACGAGATTTATTGCCAGATGTAATAACACCTATTTTTGCAGATCATCAGGTAAATTTTGAGGACTCAAACGGGCGTAATATTGATGGTTATATAGTTCTAACTACATTTTGCCCTGCAGGCTCTATTTTAGATATAGCAAATTCTAATATAGATGATGCAGAACGAATAGATATAGCGTTAGATTTTTTTACGCAAATGGGATCGATATGTACAAGAATCATTGATGGAAAGTGTCTTTTCCCTGATATGAAAAACTCAAATTGGCTTGTTAATGAAGATGGAAAGTTACAAATTTCAGATACTAAAACATTTTTATATATAAGAGTTGATGGAATATATGATCCAGATATTGTGGAGAATACAGGGTACTCTTTGTTTAAAACAGAACAATTTAGCCCAAGAGAAATTTATGTAGAAAAGACGTTTTCTGCTGATAAACTACATGTTGGTATATTTGGTCGAAATTTGTTCCAGTTTTTAACAAAATGTGATTCCAATGATTTGCCAGACAGAGTATATAATTTTGATAAATATCAAATCTTCAATTCCTCTGAGGGTAGACTTTTTAAAAGTCTAATACATAGAAGCACACAAACATATAGTGAAGATAGACCTTCTATGACTGAGGTACTAACCGAGTTAAATAATATCTCATTAATTAGAAATTTAAAGAATGAAGTAACAAAAACCTTGCAAAGAATTGCAAGTTTAGCTTTGGATAAATATGATGATGAAAAATTAAGCTTATATGTCTCCTCTCAATTAAAATGTGTAGTAGATGCGGATGAAATTGAGTCTTTAGAAGTAATTTACTCTGATTTAAAAAGCATGCTTTTGACTATGAAAGATCTTTCTGTTGCAACTGAAATTGCAAGTTTTGTTAATGATTCTCTTGAAAGTAAAGAATTATCATCTGAGATTTTAATTCTTGAAATAAATAATTTGAAAGATTCGCTTTTTAACACTCCTATAGATATGAGAGGTTCAGACAATTCTAAAATTCTGGATTTAAAGCGTAGGGCAGATTTTTTGGATGAATATAAATCTGCGTATATGACTTGCCAAAGATTACTGGTAGAGATTCAGTGCCATAAGTTATCGGATAATGACTTACAGATGAATTCTTTTATTCAAGAGAAACAACAACTATTAAAAACAACGCCAGATCTTAAAGACTATATTAGAATTAAAAATGAACTTGGGGATATTTTATCAGGACTACAAGAAAGCCAAGAGTTAATTTATAATATTGAAAATTGTGTGTCTTCATTGAAGAGAACCAGTGGCTTGTTTAGTGGGGCAAACAGAAAAAAAGCAAATAATATTGAAAAGTCATTGGTTCTAGTCCCAGTTGAGCAGAGAAAGGATATACTAGTTGCAGATACAGATGAGTCTAATCGAGTACGCGCTAGTATAGCTGGTAGAAATAGTTTTTTTTCGAATCACAGCCCCAAGAAAATTAATGCCGATTCATTGAAAAAGTGGATAAAACCTGAATTGGTTGATAAAGCACGCAAAATAAAACCTGAGTCTAGACGGCACCTAAATGATGCAAGAAACAGTGATTCCGAGAATATATCTGATAATGCTCGAGAAGATGGAGTAGAAAATGCACCAAAACATAAGTGATTTAAAAATGAGTCTTTCAGCTGATTACTCAGATGATGAGCAGTTAGATAATATAAAAAATTGGTGTAGTGAAAACCTATCAAGTGATATTAAATATTTTGGTAGTCCTGAAGAACAATACCAACAATATTTTAAATTAATTAGAGACCTTCCTGAAAATCTTGATGAAATAGATATATTTGTAGTTGCCAAAAATGGATATGACCGAATTATTTCAGAAAAAGATATATCGATAGAAAAATTAAATATGCCCGATAGGTATGGTCGTTCCGTATTGCACCTTGCAGCCTCAGGTGGTCATTTGGCTACTATAGTTGCCTTACTTGCAAAAGGTGCTTGTCCGAGACAACAAAATAGAAAAAATCAGCTTCCTATTCATTGTGTGTTATTAGTTCCTGGTGTTTTAACAGAACATATAAAAGAGAAAAGGTCTAGTGCTTTGAGGGTCTTATTAGAAGCAGATCCAGATACTGTGTTTTGTCGAGATAATCTAGGAAACACTATCTTTCATTACATGGTTATTTCTGACTTTGAAAAATTGAGCAGAATTTTGTTTGATTGTTTTAGAGATGGAGCATTTTGTCATAATAATCTTAACCGTTATCCAGTTCATATGGCGCTTTTAAGAGATAATGCCCATTCTTTATCTTATTTACTTAATATAGATGGAGTCTCTCAGTTAGTTGATAGTGAGAAGCGCATGGCTATTCACTACGCAGTAATATATAAGTGCTCACAGCAAATTCTAGAACTTTGTTGTAATAAAACACCAGATATAAATGTTGAAGATACAGATGGTAGTAGTCCATTACTTTTAGCCATAAAAGAATCAAACGTTGAAGCTGCAGGTTTTTTAGTTAGTAGAGGTGCAAGAGTAGAATTAAATAATAGGAAAAAATATTCCTTACTTCATTATGCCGTCTTCACTCAAGATAGAATCATGATATCTTGGGCTATTGAGTCATTTTCACAAGACATTGATAAAATAGATGTATTTGGTAAAAAACCTTTTGATTATTGTCGAAGTAGGGATCTTGAGGACTTATTTTTGGCAAAGAACATAGACACTCCGAAAGTCAGCAAATGAAGTTTGGAAGTTGTATTTTTATTTATAATTGGCCAGGGATTTTTGTATAAACTTATATGTGTAATCTTTAAATGAGGTTCTAACGAACAGTTGAAATTTATTAACACCAATATAGTAAATTATCATTTGAGTTTTTGAAAATAAAGTTTGTACAACGTCTGATTCATTTAATCTTGAGATATCTATAGATGTACCTTGTTGGAGAATTGATTCACTATCAGGTCCTGTTAGAATAAATCCAACACGGTTGTCAGATACATTAACAACAGCTCCTGCGTCTTTAGAGATACAAGACAGCAAGGTTTCGGTTATTTTATAAGAATCCTCATAATCTATTAGTAATAACCATTCATCAGGTCCAAGCCAAAGAATGTTTTTATCTTTAGAGTTGGAGCTTGTGTTTGGAGATTTAGGTAGTGGCATTCCTAGGTTGCTTTCGATAATCTCAATTGCTTTATTTGACCTTGCACGTATATTTATTTGTCCTATTGGTGGAGACAGTTGAATTTCATTAGACATTTTGACGTTCTCCATCTTGGTCATAAAAAATTGACGAGACAATTGTTGTTTCTATAATTTGATTTTCAACAGGAGCATATAAAGTTTCTCCTATGCGGTTAAGGCCATCTTTGATTAATGCTAGTGCTATAGACTTTCCTAATATAGGTGAATAATAGCTTGACGTCACATGACCCTCCATTGGAATAGGTTTAGGATGCTTTGGATCAATTACTAACTGTGCTCCTTCAGGTATAACAGTTTTTGGATTTTTAGTGATAAGTCCTACCATGATTTTTCTATCTTTTTTGACAAGATTTTTTAGCTGAAATGATCTTTTCCCTAAAAAGTCTTTTTTCTTGGAAATAATCCAATTCATATTCAAATCGCTTGGTGTTACCGAGCCATCTGTATCTTGCCCAACAATTATGAATCCTTTTTGAGCTCGTAGAATATGCATGGTTTCCGTTCCGTAAGGAGTAATGTTAAACGGGGCACCAGCATTAGCAACTAAATCCCAAACTTTAGGGCCTAGGTGTGATGGATAATGAATTTCAAAAGAAAGTTCTCCAGTGAAGCTTATTCTTAATATTTTTACAGGAACACCTAAAAGCATCGCATCTTGTATTCGCATGAATGGGAATGAATAAGCATCAAAGGAGTGATCTTTAAACACATCCTGCATGACACTACGAGAGTTAGGTCCACTTACTACTACTGTTCCATACTGCTCTGTTATAGATGTAAGAAATACTTCTAAGTCTGGATATTGTGTTTGTAGCCAATACTCCATCCAGTCAAGAACAGCGGCGGCGCCACTGGTAGTTGTGGTCATGTAGTAATGGTTTTCACCAATACAAGAGGTAATACCATCGTCAAAGACCATGCCATCTTCATGACACATTATTCCGTAACGACAAACACCTCTCTTTAAGCTTGAAAATAAGTTTGTATAAATTAAATCTAAGAACACTCCAGCATCTTTGCCTTGGATGTCTATTTTACCTAGAGTAGATGCATCTAGCATCCCAACTGACTGATGGACAGCCAAGCATTCTCGATTTAAAGTATCTTGCATGCTTTCATTTGGCTTTGGGTAATACCAAGGCCTTTTCCATTGGCCTACATCTTCAAATACTGCACCATATTGAAGATGACGCTCATGAATAGTTGTTGTTCGAACCGGATCAAGTAAATCTCCTAATTCTGTGCCTGCAAGTGATGCAAATGAAATAGGTGTATAAGGGGCACGAAACTTTGTTGTTCCAACTTCGGGTATAGGTTTATTTATATATTCAGATAAAACCCCAATAGCATTTACGTTGGATAGTTTTCCTTGGTCCATACCCATCCCAACGGTTGTATATCTTTTTACAAGTTCAATAGAGTCCATTCCTTCGCGAGCCGCAAGTTTAATATCAGCAACAGATACCTCTTCATTGAAGTCAATGAGATGGTGTTTGCCAGTGTCATTTTTAAGACCTGAGGAAATATCCCAAATTGCTGATATTTTTGGGATTACATCAGGAATAAATGCTTGCTTGTGAGCCGCTTTCTGGCCGCTGACTATGCATTCCTCTTCATCAAATATACCGGCGCATGCACCTATATTAGATAGTTCCTGGGTGGATGAGTTGGGGATAAAACAAGAGCGAGTATTACAATATTGAAGACTTCCTCCTGATTGACTGAACAAATGAACTACTGGATTAAAACCACCAGATACTAGTAATAGGTCGCATTTTATAGTTAAACCAGATGATAGAGTTATCGATTTAATATGTTTTTTACCTGAGGCAAATGCTACCACTTCTTTTTTATAAATAGGTATGTCAATTTTTACATCTGGGGCATTTGCGCGACTATCCACTATTCCTAAAATATTAGCATTCTTTGCAAGAAGGTTGGCAACAACTGAATATACGCTATCGTTATTTGTGAATATCATTATATTCTTACCGCATAAAACCCCATATTGTAATAAATATCTATTAGCAGCAGATGCAAGCATTATTCCTGGAACATAATTGTTGTAGAAAGTTATAGGTCTTTCATGTGCTCCTGTTGCAAGAATAACTCTATCTGCATGAATATGCCAAATACGTTGACCGTGAGTTAGATACTGACGACCACAAATGTAGTTTGATTCATAATACCCAAAAATAGTTGTGTGCTCTAACAATATAATATTTTTTAATTTTGCAGCAGATTTTATAATTTCTTGAGCCCAGATATGCTTTTTAGTGCCGATTAAAGTACTTCCTAAACTAGGGTTTTCATCAGCTAGAATGATTTTAGTTTTTAATTTAGATGCTTGTTCGAGGGCTGCTAATCCTGCTGGTCCAGATCCAACAATAAGTAATTCGCAGTGTTTATCAATTCGGTCGTGGGCTTGAGTCTCACGGTTTAATTCACAAATACCAAGACCTGCTCTTTTGCGAATAACGGGTTCGTAGAATTTTTTCCAAAATGATTTTGGCCACATAAATGTTTTATAATAAAATCCAGTTGTTAGGTATTTACTAAAATATTTATGTATAGCAATAACATCAAACTTTAAACTTGGCCAAACATTTACGCTATGCGCTTTTAAGTCTTGATAAAGCAAAACTTCAGTTGCCAAAATGTTAGGCTTTGAATCTTGTCCTCCTTTTTCCAACTGAATTATTGCATTTGGCTCGCATACATCAGCACTAATAATACCCATTGGTCGGTGGGATTTAAAACTTCTCCCAACCCAGTGAATACCATTAGCTAATAGGGCAGAGGCGAGCGTATCACCACTATATCCAGTATATTTAATGTTATTAAAAGTGAAGTTAATCGGGGTTTTTCTATCTATGTTACCGCCTGTTTCGGCCCGATGTGCATTACTCATGATTGTATTTCATTTGTTAGAGTATTACGGATAACGCTAAACCATTTTCTGCATCCATTTGTATGATTCCAGAGTTCTTTAAGAGACCCCATATTATTACTTTTAAAAAATACATATTCTGCCCACTTTTCATCAGAAATAGAATATGGATCATTCGGTCGATAAATATCTGCTTCACCCCCGTATGAAAACTCAGTTTCATTTCTAATCCCGCAGTGTGGACAGTTGATTTTTAGCATTTCATCTCCTTTTAATGAGCTACTGCTGCGGCTCCATGTTCATCAATTAATGCCCCTGTAACAAAACGATTGAAGTCAAAAGCTTTATTTAGTTTGTGAGCCTTATCGTTTGCTATAGTATGCGCATATACATAACCTGATCCTGGAGTAGACTTAAAGCCACCTGTACCCCAACCACAATTTATATATAGCCCATCTACTTCTGTTTTATCAATAATTGGTGATGCATCTGGAGTTGTATCGACTAATCCTGCCCATGTGCGCATGACTCGCATTTTGCTAAATATGGGAAACAACTGCATGCAAGCGGCTAATTGATCTTCGATAATAGAAAAGCATCCATGCATTTTATAACCAACATATTTATCTATCCCAGCACCCATAACTAACTCACCTTTATCTGTCTGACTTAAGTATGCATGAACACTATTTGACATAACAACACTATTTATTATTGGTTTTACAGGTTCAGATACATAAGCTTGAAGGGGGTGGGTTTGGGTTGGTAGTTTTATATTTGCCATGGCTGCAAGATTTGATGAGTGAGCTGCTGTCGCAATTCCAACTTTATTTGTTGCGATTCTACCAAGAGATGTCTGCACACCTTTTATCTGATTATTTTGTATAATAAGATCAGTAACCTCACAGTTTTGAATTATATCGACACCTAAATTACTTGCAGCTCTTGCATATGCCCAAGCGACAGCGTCATGTCGAGCAACACCGCCCCTTGGTTGATACGTTGCACCAATTATTGGGTAGCGCACGTTTTGGTTGGTATTTAAAATAGGGCATATCTTTTTAAGTTCTTTAATATCTAACCATTCAGCATCAATGCCGTTTAATTTATTAGCATAAATTCGACGTTTAGAAGAGCGAACCTCTCCTAAATCATGTGCTAAGTTTAGTACTCCACGTTGGGATACCATGATGTTAAAGTTAAGTTCTTGAGATAAATTCTCGTATAGTTTTAAAGAAAACTCATATAAAGCACTGCTTTCGTCCCAAAGATAGTTTGACCTGATAATTGTAGTATTTCTAGCGGTGGCTCCGCCACCTAACCAACTTTTTTCTAGAATGGCAACGTTGGTGATGCCATGATTTTTTGCCAAATAATAGGCCGTAGCTAATCCATGACCACCACCTCCTATAATGATGACATCATAACTAGCTTTAGGAGACTTGTTTTCCCAAATTTTTGGCCACTCAGTGTTGCCTCTATTTGCTTGTTTAAACAAACTTTTGTAGTTAAACCTGGTCTTGTAGGTGGGTTGATATTTTGGCATATTATCCTCCTAATATTTCATCTTATAACCAATTAGTTGCTATAGTAAAGATTTTTTTTAGATCTTTAATGTAAGAGCTGACGAATGGGAGGTGTTTAATAATGATTTTTTCAAGATTAGCGCAAATGAATTTGCGCTAGATATTTTATATTGTTACAAGTTGCGTACTGAGATCGCCAATTTCTTTATCATCTTTAAATCTCAAAATTCTGTAGCAGTTGACAATCAAACTCTTTCTATTCAATATTATTTGGACTCATAAGAGAGACTAGATAATTACGTTGAAAACCATCCACAATCTACGCATAATAAAGAAATTAGGATGCACACCAATTCTGTGCATTACAACGCTACTCTTTTTTCATTCTAATTGCATTTATGCTAAGATTTCTCCTATTTTTGTAAGTTTAGATATCTCCCAAATCTACTCATCGCCAGGGAAAACCCAAAAAATAACTTTATTTAATAATCTAGGTAATACCTATATTGGCACAAACAACTGGGAAAGTGACTTGTCTTTTGTAGTTGGTGTAGGAGCTAAGGTTTATAAACATAAAGATTTTACAGTCAATACAAGTCTACGTTATTTGCCAACGAATAATATCCTTGTTGATGGCCAGATATGGCAATTTAACAATCCATTGTTTGATGATTTGGCATATTCAATGAGGGTGCGCAGTAATATTTTATTATTTGAAAGCGCATGGTCATGGACTCACTACGCCTTCCAACCAAGCTTAATTCTAGGACTGGGACGAGCAGTGAATATTGCTAGTTACTATATGGAGTACCAGCTTATAGATACAGCATCTCCTCCACTGAAGACTTTTACAGGTGCTAATACTGTTCAAATAGCTTATGAAGTTGGATTTGGGTTTGATTACCCAATAAAAAATACAGTAATAGAATTTGCCTATAGGTTTATTGATTCTGGGGTTGCTCGTTTGGGTCTATCTCCTTTGCAAAATACAAAAGAGCATTTTTCTACCGGTCACATTCAATATCATACAATAAATTTAGGAGTTAGGTACTATTATGATTACGCTGCTTAAGAAGTGTGTATTGATTGTTATACTATCTATACTTAGTATCTCATCTTATGCTAAGTCATCACCTTTTATAGTCGAATTACAAGCTGGCAGTGCCAGGTTTCCGACCCAAACCGGATTGAATGGCGCGCCATCAGAGTATACTTTTATTATAACCAACCCTAATTCTTTTGATATTCCGAATATAACTTATTATATTCCCAGGTATTTTGTAACAAATATAGTTAATTCAACTTGTACCGGTAATCTAAATAAAAATAGTAGCTGCAGAATCTCTTTAACTTTTCGCCCAAATAAGATTGGGAGTTTTACTGGTGAATTTAAAGTTTGTGGGGCAAATGGTATTTGGTGCTCTAAGTTCCCTACGCCATTAACGGTAGGAGTTACACAAAATTATATTGTATCTACAAATTGTGATGATATAGTCTCAAGGCCATTTGGTTCTCTCACTTGCAGTGGTTCTAGGCAATTTGCCGATAACTTCGGTCTTTATATGGCTAAAGTTCTTGGAACCTCAGCTATCCATAGTGAGTTTTATTATTATCAGCATCAGCCCAGTGTTAACGAAACTACAATTAACTGTCTTGAGTCACGGCAAGAAAATGTTGGCTTGGATGAGAATATATTAGGTGGCGGTACACCTCTTTGTAAATTAATGGGATATGCTGACACAACTGCCAGTCCAACAAATCAATCATCAGATAGTGAACTGGCGATGTTATATCCTCCATTTCTTAATTTTTTGGTTGGAACAGGATTTCCTCTTACCGGGAGTACGCAACCTCTAGGTGAGTTGGATGCTCTTTTAGATGATTTTGGTACTTCTTCCATGAATAATCTTGTGCAAAATGCTGGAGCGACAGGGTATATTAATTTTTTCAATGATTATTTCCTACAGCAACTCACAACAGCATTTGATACCTGCGGTATTACCAATACTTGCCCAGCTATTTCATATATACCTTATAAAGTTGATAACGGTGAAAATATTTTACAAACTTGGCCATTGACTAGCATCAGCTTTAACGGAATAAGTGGTGGTGGAGGTAGCGGAGCTGGCACACAAATTTTAGCCTTTAAACCCGGTAGTACTACTCATTATACTTTATTTTCAAATGGCGGTGGCGGTGGAGGTGGTAATACAAACCCAGAGATATCAGGGATCACTACTTACCTCATTAATGCTGGTTCAGGAGGGGGAGGAGGATCTCAGTTTGGGGATTGTTATATTCGGGATAATGTTCGACTAACAGGTCTTGGCCTTGGTGCTGGAGCTGGTTCAGGGTTAAGTACAGCTGAAGGAACAACAGTTACATATCCGGGAGTTTCATCACCAACTTTCTCATATTTAGCCCCAACCTTATTTCCCTCGTGGAGTGACAGCACAATCTTAACTGAGTATGGATCTAATCTTACTTTTCTTCTTGAAACCCAAATACCAGAACTATATGCATTGGGATATACTATTATTATTTCTGGAGGTGGTGGAGGAGGGGCTGGGCTTGAATTCTTAAACTCAAATTATGAGGAGTATAACCCTCATCCAGTTTCGATTGGTCATGGTTTTAATTTTTGTTATGCTTTTAATAAAGATGGTATTTATAGTTCTACAGATTGTATACCATCAACAAATGTTAATAGTTCAAGTTTGACCGTCAACGAAATAATTTATAATAATATCGGTCCATTGTTTCATCAAGGTATGAAGCAGGCTATTCTACCAGAAAATTGCGGAGGTTATCAAAACTCAATTTGCACTTGTAATTATCAGCATGATTATGTGATAGAAAATCTTGGTGCAATATTAGTCGCAAGTGGTTTTTCGATTGCAGATATTCCTACTTGGCTTAACAACCCACATTGCAATCAAGGTCAATCTGCATTGGCATTGCATTCAATATTAATGACTAAACCGGACCAGAACAATAAGCTTGAGGGTACACTCTATAAAGGCAAGATAAGCCCAAGTGATATTTTGCAGAGTTTTTATCAAGCTAAATCCAGTTTGACATGTTCACCGCCTTGGTCATGATAAATTCTTACTTCAGGTTTTTAAACCAATCATATTAGGTAATTCTTTTTCAATATCTCTAAGAGTTATTTCAGCCTTTGTACAGGCTTCAAAAAATCTAAATTTTTTACCTCGTGATACAGCTAATTGGTAAAAACATAAAATGAAACCTATAGCGTTTAAAAAGTCATATATAATTTGTTTTATTCCGCGAAGACCAGATAGTTTTTTTGATATGGAGTCAATTTTACTTTGAGAACGATTAAAAAATTGCTTGGCGTTAATTTCATTCTTAAAAAACTTTGTCTTTAGGTCATTTAAGTCTTGATAAAGTTGAAATGACTCTTTGGATACAGCATAATATTTTTGGGGTTTATGCTTAGATTTTACATGATATATAAGTGATTCTTTTTGAAGTTGAGCTAATAAATAATTAAGCTTTATAATAGGACTTTTTTGTTGTTCATAACTTTTAAAAAGTATTGATATATTATTGTCTATTTGCTGAAATAACTCTGCTTCTTGATCTTCTCTGGTTGTGTTTTTAGGGTGTGAAAAAGACCTTTTTAGTATTTCAAAATCACTTGTGTGCCGAATAATATGATTTAGTTGGTTTTTAGTAAAAAATAGCTTATTGAAATGGTTCTTAACATTTGGATAATCAATTATTTTATTGAAAATATAATCAAACCTTACACTTGTATGATTTAAAATACTCTGAATCTGTTCAATACTTAGAGATTTATGATCTAGTAATTTTGAGGCAACTTTTGTATTAAATCCATCATTACGCAAAAGAACGGTAAAAATTACATTTGGCTCAAGCTTCGTTATGATTGATTCGAAGTTTTGCTCTGATAAGAAGTTGAAGCATAAACATTCTAATCCAACATTTTCATTGAAATTAGGATTATCAATTATTAAGTTAACAATCTCTTCCTTGATATTTGGATTTTTAATACGCAGGAATCTTATTATTTTAATTAAACAATCTGCATTTAATGTTGTACGTGATGCTAAATATGAGACAACTTCTGGAGAACAGGCAGTGTGTTCAAGAATTATTGATAGATCTTCAGTACTTAATGGACTTAATTTATTTATTAAGGTGATTAAATTATCTTCGCTTAATATAGAGCAGTTGGTAAGTATAAATTTTACAATATCTATAGTGCAATTTTCATGAGTAAGTATTTTAGTAATAATGTTATTGTTTACTACTATTTTTTCTCTACTATTAGATAAATTGCAATTGGAAATAATTTCATGAATTACTTCCATTCTGTATTCTAAGCCACCAGCTTCAAATAAGTATAGGTATTGTTGGTTAGTTAATTCAGTTGATGGATTATAAAATAAATTAATTGCAGCCATTTTGGGGGTTGAAGCATAAATTGATGAAAAATATGCAATTAATAAATCAATCTCCTGGTTTTCTCTAGCTGTAATTATATTTTCCATTCCTAAAATTTTCTTGATACGAATGATTTTATCATCCATCTCTTCTGTAGAGATTGGTTTTCCTAAAGTATCGAAAAATTCTTTTAGAGTTCTAATATTTTCAAAATAAGTATCTACACAACTAAAAGCATGGCTTGGAAGGTGATTCGCAATCATGTAATCTTGTATTTTGGGTAACTCAGAATGTATGTCAATCTCAGAGTTCTGTAAGGTTTTTATTATATACTTACAAACCTCAAGTTCTTTGGGCTTTAAGCCACGGTTTATTTTTTTAAAGTTATAATTAACTAATTCTCTATTATAAAGATTGTTTGCAATGAACTTATAAATTTCGAAATTGGCCACTTGGTTAAAAGTCGCTTTTAAGGATTTAATATCTTCTTTTTTGGTTTCACGATAGGGAAGTAATTTATTTTCAAAGAATTCAAACTTTTCTTCTAGGTTATCCTCAAGCCAATAGTAATTTGTTTTTTGCGCTAAAGTTTCTATATCACCATTAAAAAAAAGGGCTTGTTCAATAAGAGCATGATATTCTGGCGAGTTAGCAGTTTGATCTGGAATATTGCCATCCAATACATTTCCTTGTATGTCTGAAAACCAACCTAACTCACTAAATTGGCCGGATTCTTGTAACATCTGATATTCCGTATTGGTAATTAAACATGCTTGAATTTCATTGTTATCATTATATGAAAAAAATATAATATGAGCCGGCTTGATAAATTGGTCATATAATCCACTGACTTTTTGATTGTCATGAGTATTTGCAAACTTATAACTCATGTAGAAGTTTTTAGAAAAAGGAGAAGAATTAAAATTAACAACCGTTTTTATCTTCCGATCTTTTAAATCTTTTAGAAAGTATTTTGCTGAAGAAACTTCATTATATTTATAGTTTTCAAAATGATCTTCTCGAAGTTGTTCTATTTGTTCGGTATATTGATGGAGCTCAAGCTCATTTTCAGATTCAGATAACTCATCAGTTACTCTACCAGTGCTAAGTTGAGTAGATTCACAATGCGGTAGCGTGTCTCTTATAATTTCATTAAGAGTCTCTTCTAGTTGAGTTTTATCATCTTTTGATAAAAGTTTATTTGTTAAGAGTAATTGTTTGTGTTCTTCTAAAATATTTGAGGCATTATCTTCCTGGGTTATATTTCCATAACGATTAAAATAATTTTCACCATATGTTGTATAAAATAATGAGTTGACTTGTTGTAGGTAATTATGTTTTTCTAAAGCACTATTTCTGCCAGCATCAATTAATAATATTTTTTTCAAAAAGTGATTGCGCATTGTGCTAGTTAACTTATCTATAGCACTAATAAAAACTTCTTTTTTTAAGGAATTTCTTTGATATAGAGCCATATCATCCATCATTTCGAGAAGTTCACCCTTATATTGCTTCATGGTTTTAGGCGCAATGTAGGATAAAGTCTGCTCGCCAGTAATGAACTCTCTCATTCGCATTGATCCTTGCAGACATTCATCAAGTGTCGTTTTATGGTCAACTAAAACGAGCCCCATACCTTGCGGGTGTTGCATAATGTTGGTGCCTGTTGTATGAACATGATCATAGTAGGTGAACCATTCGTTTTGAGTGCAGTTTAAAATATTACAAATTTTGTCTGTTTGAGTTGTTGCAACTCGAATTGGTGGCGCAGAATCTTTACAAGATTTGGCATACAATACCCCGCTGTCAAAATATAGAACATATTTGATTTTAGGTTTTGATGTGGATAGTTTCTTTGCTATTTTTTCAGCTACATCTAGGTTACTTTCCCCTTGAAACATTGCTGCTACATCAATAATTGCATGTGAAATTTGATATTTTTGATTGTCTGTTGGAAACAAGCTATCTAATAAACTGTCTGGAGAGTCATAGTCAACAATGTCAATTTGGCTGTTTTTATGAAGAGCTGTTTGCATAATTAATGCATCACTGCCAACAGATGTTTTAGGGTTGTATTTTAAGCGTTGATGGTATGTTGCATAATTTGAAGGAGTACCTGAAGTACATTGCACAGACTTATAGATATCAACGTGATTGTAAGCATTGCTAGAGAGAGTCTTTCCATTAAAAGTAATTTGACCAAGAATATTATTTTCTAAAATATCATAAATTAATAATTCATTTTGCTCGCATGCTCTTTGAATGGCGCTAATATGGTTTTCTGATTGTAAATCAACATTTTGTAGGGAAATATTTTCACTACTACCAGCCATAATACTTGTAAAAATACGCGCAGCATTTGTTTGCTCGTAGGTAAAACTTAAGTCTGTTGAGTTGCGTGAATATTCAGTTTCGGCATCACTTAACCATTCTTTAATTAAATTTATTATTAAAGGCCTTGTAATACCATTTATCAGCATTGCTTGGGTGGTGTAGTTTGCTGCTGAATTAATATCTGCAAATTGACTTTGTTCGCGTGGCTCATCATTACCTGAGTATGGAATAGCGATGCTACGCTCTATCGAGGTTTTGCTTTGGTTAGTGGATGGGCCATAGTTTACTCGGTAATAACGAGCAGCTGTTTTTTTGAATACCCCATTGTGAGAATTGAGTTGTGTTTTAAGGTATGCAAGGACATCTTTATCTTCTTGCTCCATTGCATTTATAGACCTAATCACTCTTACTCTATCATCCTTTGTTGATAGAGTGTTTTGTACGTAGGCAATGAGATCTAATATTGAAACTTCATATTTTCGTTGGATAACATTAAGAGGACTATTGGTTTTTTCAGACAATGCTTGGCATATTGCTGCGCATATCTTATCCCATTCAAGGTCGTTTTTAACTTGTCTTGGGTTTTTGATTGCCTCTAGAATTGTGAGTGTTGTATCTTCTGAGTTTTTCCAGGTTATTGGTCCTATAAACTTATAGAAATTAAGAGTTGACCTGATAAGAGGTGATGAAATATTAACATTATTTCCTGCTGTATAATTTAGTTTTTGTTTTGTACGAAGACCTAAGTGGACTTCATCTATCATGGTTGTTCCATGATTTTTAAGTAGGTTTAGAATATTATCTAATATCTCAACTTGCTTATTCCATATGGTTAAATCACCCTTGGGCTTTTTGTCTAATATTTCAATATATTTGAGTTCTAGAGATTTAATAGACTCACCGGTCGTAACCAAATAATTTCGGTCATTGATTGTCTCAATAAGACGCTCAAAAAGAATATTTAAAGCCTGAGGTGAGCAATCACTTTTTCGATCAAATTCTAATTTATGCGGGGTTTGGCCGAACCATTTTCTTGATGTCTGGTTTAGATCAATGTAATTGGTATGTAATAAATCTCTTGGTACTTCCACAATTACTAAATTTGAGCCATTAGCCATTTTTTGTGCCCAAAGAGGAAGTATCGTCGTTGATTTTCCTCCACCAGGGATAATTTTTTCTACTTGTTCTCTTGGTTCTTCTTGATGAGGAGAAAGACTTGTTAGGGCATCAACTTGGCGCTTGCGTAAAAGAATATTTTCTTCGTGTTGGAGAAAAGTATATGCAGGATTGTATTGAGCATCCGGAGTGTTTTCTTGCATACATTGATCAGAAACATCTGTGATTTTACTTATATTGTCTGGGTCGAAAATAGCTTTATCAATAGACTTTTTTAGCCTATGCAGGTGTTGCCAGCGTAATTCGTCATGTAAGTGTTTGTGAATATTATTGTGTAGTGCAGTTATCTCTTCATCTGAAAGAAGTGTTATTTCGCGATATCTAATGAGAGAACCTTGTATATATAAGCTAAATAGAGTTTGCTTATCAATTTCTTGCCTTTCTAAGGATTCAAGCTCGAGTTCAGTATAAAGTGCGTCAGATGCATTTTGCATGGATTCGTTAACTGTTTGAATAATTCTATCCCAAGAGTTGGAAATAGTGTCTTTAGTTTTGAGAATTTCTTCGGCTACTTTTTCTTGTAGTGTTACTAAATTTTGAGGTTGAGATTGAAATATTTCACGAGCAATATTTCTTTTTGCAAGTAAAAATTGATACTCACAATTTCCTGCAGCTTTTTCATACTCAAATAGTGTATCAGCGTCACAATTTTCAGGTATTGCAGAACGTATTGCATCAAGTTCTTGTTGGTATGCTTGTTCTTCACTTATAAATCTTTCTTTAAAAGACAGGAACGGCTCCGCTAGACTTTTCAATATATCGTGTAATGATTGGTGTATTATTAATGTCTGGTCAATGTCTAGCAAAATAGGAGTTTGAATTTCTTCTGATATTCTTAAGACGGTGTCTTCTACATTCTCTAATATTTCTGAATGAACATTCTGCGGTTGGTATGAGTATATTGGATGCAGAGATTCTGGGAAAGCAGATATTTGGTCAAATATACTTTTAAAATCTACATTAATTGTATTTTGAAAGTAATCAGACTTGTACTCCTCATCTGTTGCGGGATAAATATTAATTATGGATGAGTCTGATCTTGTCAAAATCCTATATAGGACAATACACATAGATCTTTCGAGTAACTCATTATCTTTACTATGATAAAAGTTAAGTTCTTTTATTTTTTGTATAATTAATAAACGCAATTTTTCTGTTTTCTCAGGATCTACAGTTCTATTTTTAGCAATCGTAAGATATGTTCCAAAGTTAGCTTGTATATCAATTTCACGATCAAATATTCCAGGATCTTGAAGTGTAAATGCAATATTTAATTTGGGGATTTGATCCATGCGTTGATAGTATACAAATTTAAATTCAGGACATTCTTTCGGTAAAACTAGACTGATTCTAGTCCTTTCAAGCCTTGTACATATTTTAGCAACAGATGAAGTTGTCCTTATATGTTCTATGATATGACGCAGGCGCTTTTCTTGGTTTGATGATCTGTTCTCGAGACTTTCTAAATGTGTTTTCTCTTTTATTAGTGCTTTTAAATCAAGATATTGTGCAATATAACGTAGGGTTCCATCATCTCTAAGTGCACCATGGTTTTTAGAGTAAGTTAATAGGATTTTATAAGTGCTATCTATATTGTCTAATTTAAAATAGGCTGGTAGGTGGCGTAAATTTCGTTGATATAATGAGCAGTATTTTAGAATAATATTAGGTAGATTTTTTTGAAATTCAACTCTTTTTTTAGAACGATCATTTTGATAAGAAAGACAAGCTGGAATTGTTGCGTCTTCTACTGTTTGGTTGGGCTCAGCTATAGGTTTGTTATTATTTAAATAATCTGTTAGTAGCGCGAGAGCTCTTAGTTGGCAGGCAACAAAAGATGGTTTTGATATGCCGCCAAGCTTGTTAATAATCCTTAAAATATGGTCAACCTCTTCTAGTGTTCCTTGTAGACCACCTAAATTTTTACAGCTAATTAAAGCTTGCCATGCTTTTTTTGGTTCATTTGAGGCAAGATAAATATAGGCAAGGTAGAGTGAATCAGAAGGTTTATTAGTTTGTGGTATAGGAGTTGTCTTGTCAAAATAGAGAGCTCTTTTTTCTAGCTCTACTGAGTCAGGTTGAAAAAGTAACGTAATATATTTTTCACTGTTTTCATAGTTATATATAGAAGTTCGTGACTCTATTAATATGCGTTCAATTAAGCTAAGTTTTTCATAGCTATTAATGTCGTGAAGTAATTGAACCCTTGTATGATAAGCTTCGTTTTGTGCAGGAATAAAATCTTGAACCGGGATTAAACATTTCCTATAACCATCGGAGTTTATAAAGTTTAAACAGGCAACGGTTATATTAAATGGTGATTGGTCTTCTGTTAAAATATAATCCGTGTCATTTAAATAAATTTTATTAGGTTCTAAAGTGTTATATGTTAGATCAAAATCGTAGCGCTCAAAGTGGATTTTAACCATATTTGTTTTTGAGTTGTATAAAACCGTAATAAATCTTGCTTCATCAAACTTTAATAAAGGAGCTAGAGTAGAGCTCTGTTCTAAATTATTAACAAGTTTCCATGGAGTCTTAGAGATTGATTCAGGATCAATTGCATTAAAAGATATATATTCTTCACAAACTCCACCAATTTGACGTAGACTGATCTTATTTGATATATAAGCTGGTTTGTTTTTTGAGGCGATTAATATATTAATAGGCTCATCGCATTTTTGCCATAAGGTCCAATTACTGCCATTAAAGTTTTTTTGAAATTTTAAATATAATGGAACTGAATATTTATACTTATCTTCACTTATTATTTTTTGCTCATACCAGGATTCGACTCCATCAACAACCCATTTTCTTTGTATTAATACAGATCCATTTTCAGTCTTTATAACTCGAATATCACCGTCTGATCGTGGAAAATAATAATGATTTTCAAACCAAAAACACAAACTTGCATTTTGAAGTCCAAATTTTCTACATTCAATATCATTTTGAATTACAAGAGGTACAGATACACAGGTTGCATTGTCTTTGTTATATACTAATCCACTATATATATCTATACGGTATAATATCTCTGTTGTTGATGGGTCTTTTACAATAAATATAGGGAAATTATTTTCTATAATTAATCCACTTATATCTATGTTTATTGCAAGCATTGCACTTGGTATATATTTCAGAAGCTCATCTTTATCTATTAATTTGAGCATTGATCTAAAATCAGAAAAACCTATATCCATTGCCAATGTTGTAACTTTGCTTTCAGTTCGCGAAGTATTGATTCTTGCGTGCAAGAAAAAATAAGCATTAATATTTCTTTTAATAAAATCAGCTATATATTCAGGAGCTTGTGTTGTTTGTGCAGACGTTATTTCGCTCATAAATAAGTATTGGTATAAACTATACCTTATACTTGTATTGTCGACTGGAATTGTAGTTAGCATTTGACGAGTGGAGGCTTGAAATTTAATAAGTAAATCCCCATACTCGTCAGGTGAGAATTTATATAAGTATTGAAACAATAAAAATTGAAGACGGATGAAAAAAATTGATTCTTGACTTGGTGCCCCTTTATTTGAAGTTGTGCGTATCCCAAGAGTTATTAGCCTATCAAATAGCATTAATATGTCATCGATTTTTTCTAACGAATTAAGAAGTAATGGTGGCTCAAAAATATTAGCTTCCATATATATCTGCATGTCTTTATCATTAAGATAAGAGAGATGTCTAAGGAAGTAATCTAGAGTAAGATGCACTTGCAGGGATTTATCAGATCGTAAGTGATACATTTCCCTAAGCTTAAGACAATCCTCTTTACTTCTGCTTTTTTTATGGAAGTCACGACCTGTTCTATGTGGTACTAATTGGATGTCATTTGAACTTCTTCTTTGGTTAAAACAAGCTAATGGTTCAGAGATTTCACTATTCTTTGAAAGAGGGAAAGTACTATTGTCACTTCTAGGCTGAATAAAATACGCATCTATATCTGAAATTGGGCAAGCCAATATTAATTTTTCATTGCCATACTTATCTATTTTAACGGTTAGTTTTAATTGAGTATTTGGGTTTGTTCTCTCTTGGATGTTTTGGTGTAACTCAGATAAGTCTTTTTGTAGAGAATACATATATTTTATAGCTAATTGGACTGGTTTTAAATCAGGGTCTATTTCATGCAATCTTTCTAAATTATCTATTGCAAACCATAAAGCACCATAATTATTTCTACTTATTAAGTTGTGTAAATGAGGGTTGTCTTTGGTTGCTTCTTTATACAGAAGAGCTAATCTTTTTTCTATCTGAGGTTGGGTATTAATTATATTTTGATATACATCTATAACATCATTCTCAATATCTAAAAATGAGAGTGTATGTATTTTATTAATTTTGCTTTGTAATGCAATATCTAACAAAGGATTGTATGTTGTTAGATATGGTGAACCTTGAAATTGGGTTAATAAGCGAAAAAGAATCGATCTTGCATGTTCTGTTAGATAGTTATGTTTTAAATGGGGTTGATTTTTTTTGAGGATGGCCTCGTTAATGTATGTTTTTAATATTATGAAATGAATTTTTAAAATATTAGTTTCTGGTGAGTCCTGATTTAGATAATAACATTTTGCTGTTAAATATAGAATTTCTATGTGCTCAATGGTTATTTTTATGATTTTAAGCTCTTCTATTGAAAGGCTTGCGTAGTATGTTCGGTCGGATATATCTATAGGTAATGCTAAAATATACTCTTTTATTCTTGCCATTATTTCAATAGGATACAGAGATACATTAATGTTAGTAATTTCATCCTTCTGCATACTTAAGCTGATTTTTATTTCATCTCTACTGATTGGGTAAACAGGTGGAAATTTTGGTAGGGGATCTTTGCCACGTGACACGTTTGATTCTAAGATTTTTTGGGTTGATCTTAATCTTACTTCTCCACTAGTGGGTAATTGCTCTGTAAGATTTTCTGGTGGGGATTTTTTTGGACGAACTTCTTTAGCATCTTTTATTTGGTTGCGAATACTTGCAAGAAGTATTTCAATATTTTTAATTTCATCTTCTAATAGAGAATTACTTTTTAGTAATAACTTGTATATGCGCAAGTTATTTTGATGAATTGCATTTACTAACTCTATATCTATATGAGTTTCTTGTTGAGTTAAATAGTCATTTAGAGAATATAGTTTGTAATTTAAAATAAATATTTGATATTTTTGCAGTGAATTGAAGGATAATTTTAAAAGCTGATGAATAACTCTTTGTGCACAAGTACCAGATAGCTGAGAGCCAGTATATGCATGACTTGGTATATCTATATTAATTTCTGTGGCATTTAGTGCCAAAACTGTACGGATATTATATCCATACAACATTTCGCTGGTATATGATTTGCCAACGCGCCTACCCAAGGTTGGCACAATGATGTTGTGTATGAGCCTGGCAAGCTTTTTATTAAATTCCCCTTCTTTAGGTGTTTCTGGGTCTGACAAATTGATTCTGTATGATTTAATAGGTGAATAAAGCTCTCTTTCAGTGTCAGAGTTAGGATAGTGATAATTAATTCCCGATCCAGAGTTGATAACATCAAAAGTCAAAGTGTCCTTATCATTTTTGGTAAAACGATAGAGCATCATGTGTGCGCTTGATTCTCCATAATTAGTCCACCCTCCTGGTAAAAAAAAGCTTGTCCCTGGTTGCATTTCATGGACTTCTTGGGCAGTATCTTTGATATATTTTTCATATAGAGGGGTATGAGAGATTTTATTTAAAGTTTTTTCTCTGAGACCTAGAAGTCTTAACTGTTCTGGAAGATCTCCAAGATTTGCAATGCTTTCTTGAGGTATGGTTTCTAGATATTGGCATAAATAACCAATTGTATTTTCAAAGCTTTGGCCTTCTAATCCACTACCTTTGATTTCTGCATCAGCTCCAATATGGGCTAACAACGATTCACTTATTCTATAAAAAACCATCATACACTTTTACAATGAAGCCAAGGGGTTCATAGTGCTCAAAAATGTGGCTCTTGTCAAGTTTTTCCTCACATAAAAGTCGCTTTATGTTCTTGTTGTGCAAATGTGCTCTTGTGTTGGTTTCGTGGGTATTTGCACGTGAGTTATTGCGCACCCAGGTCATTATATAATCAACTGCTAAATGTTGCTTGATCTTTTAATTATTCATTAGCTATGTTGCTAAGAATGCTATGAAAATTCCAAATTCCATATTCGATTAGGTCAGGGTTTATCCCACCACTAAAGATTCCTCCTGTAAATAGGGATGGATATAGCGTATTCATTGTACTGAAATTGGTATTAATACCGTTGTAAAATCCTAAAATGTTGGTTAATGACCAACCAGGAGCACCTAAAAATAACGATGGGTATGAAGACTGTCCTTCTCCAGAGAAAGTGAGATAAACCTTGGCTCCATTTGTATCAGGGATGTTAGTGATAGGTGGTAATTGAGTCATGGGATAAGAAACATATGCAGATGCTACGCTGACGTCAGGGGCTGTACCTGTTGTCGGGTCAGTATAGACAAATGCATTGGCTGGACTATTGCAAGGAATTTGAGGGCTATAGGGTGAGCTTCCATTATCTTCGTCAACTACATATAGTGGATTAGGATATGGAGAAGAAACACAGGTCGTAGTATTGCTTGGAAAGAAACCACTTGAGATTAGATTTGTATAAGTGCTAATTTTTTTACCTAAATTATAGGTTTGTGGATATCCATAATTTAATGCATCTGTGCCATACTGACAATCTTGAGATCCAGCACAATCACCATAGCTTGGTAGGACCGACCCATACTTAACGTAAGGTTTGGAGGCAGTTGCTACCCCAGATGGACAGTCACCACAAATAGCTGCTGGGCAGGGGGTGACGGCAGGAGGGAATAGACATGCTTTGACGATTCTATATCCTTGTGGGGTTGTTGGGTATGCGTAGCTTTGCTCAATAGAATAAATAGTAAATCCATTACCATTTTGCTGTGGATCAGCTTGTGCATTAATGGTATTCATAGCTGTAATACTATTGTTTAATAGGCACTGCCAGTTTCCAGAAGAGCATTGCCAATCTGTGTAGCTGCTGGTTGAGACATCTGGATGAAATCCAAATTCTAATGATGAACCATAAGCAGTGCGAAATAGGTTTATTAAATCAACATAAGTTGAGTAATCTTGTCCGCCAGCAGCGAATCTAAAATGAATTTGTTTTAAATTGGGCGCCAAAGAGATAATTTCATTCATGTAAGTTGATAGGTCTGAAGGTGGTACATCTTGGGCTATTAGTACTTGTATCCAGTTATTTTTAACTATATCAGCGGTAAGTTTGATTACTCCTAAACTGTCAGCCTTACTAGGTTTTGAACAAAAAATATTACGAGATGAATCAAGGCAAATCACAGGCCCGCTATTTAAAGTGCTAGTCATATGTTCAGATGTAATACGAAGATTGAGTAGACAAGAAGCTCCAATACCTAACACAATTGGATTTTGACAAGCTCCAGGTAGAGTAGTTACTTGTGTTACTCCAGGCAAATATTGCATTGAAAATGTATGAGTTTTTTTTGTATTATTTGTTACTCGGTATATTGCAGCAGTAAAACTATTTGGAGCAATTTGACTTGGCGCTTTGTATATTGATTTAACTGTTACTATCGGCATAGCTGCATATAAAAGTGATGACCATACTAAGATTGCAAAAATAAATATTGTTCTTAACATTAGTAACTCCTAGCTTAGGTAGCTAATTGAAAATTGTAGTGTATTAACATATAAATGATTAAGTGTTAAACGATCAGAAGTTGTTTGTCCGTCTGAGGATCCTAAGGAGCTTTTTCCCTCATCTGTTAAAGAATAACCAAGACCAGCTTGCCAGTGTTCGCCTAGCAACTTAACTAGTCCAAGACCTAGTGTATAGGTAAATGCAATTTGGTTATGTGAAGAGAATGGTGGTTGTTCTAAGACTTCAAAAATTAGTGGGGTGCTTGAAAATCCAAAGGACTTATTTTGAGCTACACCTAAACTCAAACTAAAATATGGTAAAAGAGATGGATGAATAATATTTGCAAATACTTTTCCTTCTATAGCAAGATGTGAATGATCTACTCTGTATTTGTAGGTGAGATTATTAAAACGCTCATCAGCAAGCTCCCAAATTTGTCCTGATAGGTTAGCACTACTAAAAATTGCCCCGGAGATACCTAGTTGTGCTTGGTAATGTTGATAAATAGTTTTTTGTAATCCTAAGAATAATCCGATGTTGGTTAATTGGTGAGTGTTTTTTTGTGCAACATAAGTATTAGGTAAATCAGATTGCATGTTTAATGTTTGGGTTTGTCCAGCGTTCTCCCAAGAGGGTCCGCCATTGACTGTTATAACTTTTCTAAGATTAGCAGCATTTAAGTCATAAGAAAAACCAAATGAGAATATTGTTATAAAGACAACTGTAAGGATATTATGTTTGGTTTGCATTGCTTTATCTTTTCTGTTTTAGTTTCTTCAATATTATCAGAACCATCATATTTAATGTAATGATACATTGAAAGATATATTGTATATCTATTTAAGGCTTACAATTTTTTCTTCTTTATTTAATATTTGAAAATTGACTAAATTAATCCACAATATAAGCAGCGAATTAAATTTAATTAAGGCATAAGACATGAAAGTTATTATTGTTGGGGCCGGTCCTGTTGGCTTAACTGCTGGAGTGGAGTTAGCTAGAAGGAATATTCAAGTTGAAATTATTGATAAAAAAGAGCATGGCTCTATATTGTCCCGAGCAGTTGGTATAAACCCACTTAGCTTGAAAATTCTAGAAACATCTGGCGTTAGTGAAAAATTAATCGCAGAAGGAATTAAATATCATACCGCTCATTTTTATCGTAATAGCACAGCCTGGGTTGATTTAGATTTAACTGCCGCGTCACCTATTCAATATGGTTATAATTATATGCTTGGTCTACCACAAGATAGAACCGAAGCTATATTGTCTGATACAGTTACAAAACTTGGGGGTGTTATCAATTTTAATACTCAACTTAAGGAATTCTCACAGCATAGTGATGGAGTAATAGTTAAGACTAATACAGGAAAGACATTAACAGCCGACTATCTGATAGGCGCTGATGGTATGCAAAGCATGACCAGGGATATGCTAGGAATTAAATCTAGAGAGATTAAACTACCTGAAGTATGGTCAATAGCAGATATTGACGCAAAACATTCAGGATTAGCTAATAGTGTGGCTATTTATTTATTAGAACGCGGCAAAATGGTTTTTATAGCTCCAATTGGTGAGCATAGATTTAGACTTGTATCTAATACACCTAAAGCTTTAGACACAATACCTGTTGATTTAGAAATTACTAACATTAGAAGAGAAGCTGAATTTAAGATTATAATTTCACAAGTAGATTCATATCAAAAGGGTAGGGTGTTTCTAGCTGGCGATGCAGCTCATTCTCATTCACCTGTGGGTGGAAGGGGAATGAACCTTGGAATTGCTGATGCGGCTGATTTGGCACAAATGATAGCGCAAGGAAATGTAAATCAATATACCAAATCCAGGCACTCTGAAGGTAAGAAAATAATAGCAGGCTCTGAGATTTTGAGAAAAATTCTAGGTACAAAAAGTCCTTTTAAACATACTTTGATATTGTGGATGTTTAAGATTATTTCACGAGTTCCGATTTTACAAAAAAAATTCGCTAGTAAGTTTTTATATGGATAATAAGTTATTAATTCTATGACAAGTTTCACATATAGCGCCACCCATTAGCATGCAGACATATTTTTCAAGATATTTCCTATAGCTTGATCCAGCATCGCATCCCTGTCTTCAAAAAGGCTTATCCTAACCCCGCCTACTTGCCCTGACTTGTTCAGGGCATCCAGTCAAAT
>JARGPO010000075.1 GCA_029213075.1 Legionellaceae bacterium
TAACCTTAGTTCGGAGTTTAAATTTTGCTAGGTAATCACAGTCTGTTTCTTTTCAAGTAATTTAAAAACAGATAGATTTAATGGTTCAATAGTGTAAGCAGCTAGAGCGGCCATTAAATGAGTCATCGCGTTCAAAACCGATCTATGTCGTGTATGCCAGACGTGATATTTATGTTTTAAACAATCAAAAACAGTTTCGATTAAATTACGCTGATTTAGCAACTGTTTTTCATAGCTCGTTAGGACCAGTTTTTCTTTCATGTTTTTTCGCTTTCTTGTGATAAGTTTTAGTCCTTTTTTAAACAGTTCATCAAACAACTTTTTGCCTATATATCCCTTGTCACCGAACGCTAGTCCTTCTAGTGCTGACAATAAAGAGCCTGCTACAGAACTGTCACTAATATTTCCTCTGGTTATTTTAAAGGCTATCAATTCACCATGTTGGTTGATAACCACATGGATTTTTAAACCAAAAAACCAGCCTACGGATGTACGGCCATATGCCGCGATTTCCTTGAAAACTTTATTGCGTTTTGAGCGCTTAATATGGCACACAGGTAGACAACTTCCATCGATATAATAGATACCTGTTTTACGTCCACATTTAAATTGAGAGAACAATGTTAACGGGAATATTGCGCGACTCATTAATTCAACAAATCGTTGATAACTAGGTGACTTAGGAAAATATTGTTTCCAATAAATCTGAAGAAATCCAGTATAAAAAGTTTTGAAATTTCTATATCCAACCATTTGGAATAGAACTTGTATGGTCATAATTTCACTAACCGACAAACAACAAGGAGGACCTCGACGACCTTTTGTTGGATTTGTTAATAGTGGTTGCGGCATATTTTTATCTAATTCCTTGCAAAAATCATCAATTTCGCAAAAAATAGAGACTAGCTGACTCTCCTTCAGCATACTGAAATTCCTTTTAGTCGAGAAAAATCAGCATGTTAGGGGTGTCAGCTCCTTTTTTCAATATCTATTAAACTCCGAATTGGGGTGAGAATATGGGTTTCCTGACGCAGTCGCATGATTGCCTGGATGAGACAAGAATTTATATCTAGGATCATTTTGTGACTCAGAAAAATATAATCCTTTAAACCCTCTAGATAGTTCTCCGTCTGGAGCAAAATGATAACATAAATCTATTATACTCGGCAGGCTTCTAAACCTTTCATCACGCCATTCTCCATAAGTAAATCCAAATACTCTTCCACCAGGAACTGGATCCAATAAAAAGTGACTGGTTGACAATTGACCAAGGGCTGTTTTTAAATCCTCAAAATTATCATCCGTAATGATAGATAGCTTATCTCTCCAAGCGGTTAAAATCTTTTTGGTATCCTCGTTGTCTGAATTTAAGACAATAGTTATGAATTTTTCTCTAGTCATCTCGGGATTTGAAAGAAAAGAATTTTTTATTCTATTCAACTCATAAGATAGCAAAATGGTAATAACAGATCCGCGGCTATGCCCGGTAAATGCAATTTTGTCATAACCATTAGCTACTTGACCAATTAAATAGATTAACGATGTAGAGATAACATGATAAACATTTGCTTTAAAACGACATGGGCCATCTATTATAGCCGCAGCATCATGTAACTCATGAAGAGCATAATCAGCTTTAGTATCTTCAGGGTGCTGAAATAAATCTTGGAAATCATCTTCTTTAGTATATTGAGTCTTTCTATATTCTGTTACTCTTTCCGTAGATGCCAGAAGAAAACGCAGAGTCATAGCTAAAGTTTCCTCTAAACCCTCTGCACCAAACTCTTGCAAATAATTAGCAGAGTCCGTATAAAATGTTTCCGTTCCTAAAACTCCAAAAGCACAAGCTTTTTGACCTCGTACTATTTCATTATCTGAGAATGACATTTTTATCTCCAAAGCATATATCGCCCGATTTTAACACACCGAGGGCAAAATACAATCTCAGAAAACATTATTCTATCATTCCATAGGTGTTACTTGCATTTCTCTATCTTCAAAGACCTCTTCTGCATCGTTTCTATGATTAAATTTTACCAAAGGGCTTTTAAAGAATTTGGGGGCAAAATAAGATGAGGCAAGACCAATTCCACCTGTAAAAGTACAAGCAAATCCGGTTATCATTAATGCAGATGTGACATGAAGACCCATAGATGCAAGAAAAGGAATTCCTTGCACTCCAAATGTTGTTAGCAGCAAAGCAAGAATACCTAAACCTAGAAGTGCCAAACTAACCCCGCCGATAATATTAAAATAAGCCTGTAGTTGAAAATAGGAATTTGCTAATAACGGCGCCTCTGTAGATATATTACAAGTAACACCTCTACTACTATGGGCATGAAGTTCCTCTAACAAAACAGAGTCTTCTGCCGATTGACTGCCTGCCAATGCAAACTTTAAATCATCCCGAACATCAGCCTCTAAAACGTGATAAAAATCATCGTACTCTTCAGAGCTTGCAAACAAGTCTCTATTATCATTATCTTTAATAAATCTAATTAAACGTCTCTCGTTTTCAGCTAAATTATCATCAAATGTTGAGCGATAAATTATCTCCTTTGTTCTCCTAATGTTATCAGCCAACGTGCGCAATAAAATAGGTAATTCAATACTAGTTTTAAGATCTTTAGCATTAATATTTGATAAAATTGCCACTAAATCTTGATTTGAACACTTATCAATTTGTGCCGTCTCGACAAGCTCGCCAACAGTCGCAAAAACCTTTAAATGTGATGCTCCCAAATAATCCAAACGCTTTTGTAGATAGGCTTGAAGACTTTCTGAATATAAATGATGTTGATTTTTACGAATCAACGATTGGATACTGTTAATTAATCGGGTAGCCATTAACATTTCAAACTGTGATCGAATAAAACCCTGTAGATGAGAGATAAGTTTGGCGTCTAACGGTAAATCTGAAATTCTTTGAAGCTTAAAAAACGGGCTTTTTGTTAAGAACTTATTATTGATATCCCGAACTTGGTAGTTTGCATCTTGAATACCTGGAGTTGTGGTATAAATAAAATTAACTCCATAAACCTCTAGCGTTAGCGCTATAAAGCTGACAAAAAAATCCGTTGCGGCAATTTTTTCAGGTGTTTTAGAATGAGAAAATCCCAAACTAAAACCATGCGACTCTTCCAGTGGCTTTAAATAGTTATCATCTATATATGTAAGTGCTGCGACAAACTGATTTCTATAGGAAGATATTCTTTTTGCCGTCTCAAGACTATGGGAATCTTTTAATTTCTTATCTCCAGTAAACTTATCTAGTGCATCATCTCTACTTGACCTATTTGCATAACTAAAAATAGCTAGAACATCTATCACTGTTGCTGCTTGTGCATTTAGCCCCATCTTACTAGTATCTATTGAATGCTGATTCAATTTTCGAACGAGGCGCATTGGTAGGTCTTTATTGTTGCGAATAAGGTAATCTAAGTCCATAACTTTATCAAGCAACTTGGCATAATCAGAATGGTCGCGCCCTGGATATAAAACCCCTACCAAAGTGTTATTCATGCTTTGTAATATTGAATACGAGTTATTTATTATTTCCGTTAAATTAATTTTTGTTTTTAAAGTGTGACGATAACCCTGTTGCAAATCGGTAATTCTTGCATCTAAGGTTTTTAGGAAATCATGAAACTTTTCATATAGACGAATTGAAGTTTTATATTCTTTATACTTACTAGTTTCAAGATCACTCAACATATCAGATAAAATTTTACGTAGGTTAGTACACAAAGTTATAGAGTCACTAATACTAACTGGCTTTTTAGTCTTGGGGTTCATTGGATATAAAAGATTTAAAGCTAAATTCATTAGCCATATAATTAGGCTTCTAGTAGAGTTTATTTCTCTAATATGATCTTCACCTAAGACAAAGACTTTAGCACCTTCAAACATACCTGTTTTTAAAATATCCTCTAGCAACTCTAGTAGGCTGGTTGCTGACCCACGAAGAAACATGGTCAAGGCTTGTCGTGATTCATCTATTGTCTGACCATCATCTTGGGAACGTTCAAAATGTTTTATTAGCGGGCAGGAAGCCATCGAATATGCTGAATATACAACCCCAGGAATACCTTTTTTCTCTTTGTCCTGTTTATGTATTCCCGCAAATAAAGATAAAAGCGCACTAATGCCCTGCCCATTAAATTCATCTAGACTTTCAATAAAAGTGTTTACATATCTATCAGGGTCTGTTCTTTCTGAGTTTTTATGAGCGATAAAATAGGTTGTTGAGTGCCTATCAACCATTTCATAAAATCCATCAATCTCATTATCAACTGTCTCTAAGCGACTATAAATAGCATAACATGCAAATGCAACAACTGCTGCTGAGGCAACAACTGCTGCGGCTACTACTTCGGTATTTGAGACTGAAGTTTCACCTAATAATTCATTAATGGACTTGGCTATTTCTACTGGGTCTCGACTAGAACTAGGTGTGGTATTTGTTAGAAGTGTCTGTCGTATGGCATGTTGTACAGTCATTTCTGGTAATGCTTCCATCTTCAATCTCCCTTATCAACCACCAATTTCAATGCTGGACGGCCAACTTGTCTAGGTACTTCTTTACTTTGGCGATATACATCAAAAATACGATAAGCTTCTTCTGTTTCGCTATCAATTAGCTCAACATCCACTCCGCTTTCATCAACCAACGTAACAGATAGGTGCATTTCCCTAAAAGAACCTATCTTATAACGTTTGTTGAGCATTTCGATAATACCTAACAAACTTTCCGTCGCCTCGCTACTATCATGCCTGCCATGAAAAATAATTTCCATACAAAACTCCTTATTTTTAATTACTTCCCATTATTATTCTTCTTACAGGTATTAACGGTTGCCAACAGAATTCCTTGAGCTTTTTTTATCCAAAAAGAACCGGGCCTATTGTCTGCTTGAAAATAAATCACTAAGAATAACTACAACTTTTCGCCCCAATAGTATACAATTCAGGATATTAACTAATGATTTTTGGTTCTAATTATATGGTGTTTGTTGCCTGCGGGTTAAATTACAAAACCGCTCCTCTGGATATACGAGAAAAATTTGCGATGTCGGCTGATGATAGTAGCCAACTGCTTCACGATTTCACTAATTCTTTAGATATCGATGAAGCGGCGATTTTATTCACCTGTAATCGCACCGAGATATACTGTCATACCGATAATCCAAATAAAATTATCCCCTGGGTTTCAGATACACAAAAAATTGCGACTGAATCTATTCGCCCATATTTTTATACTCATCAAGAAAATGAAGGGATCAAGCACTTAATGCGAGTCGGTAGTGGTCTTGACTCTATGATGCTTGGCGAGCCACAAATTTTAGGTCAAATTAAGCAAGCTTATAGTCTAGCCAATGAAGCAGGTACGATAGGTGGTTTATTAGATCCAATATTTCAATACACTTTTCAAGCATGCAAAAAAATTCGCAACTCTAGCGGAGTTGGCAAAAACCCTATTTCAATTGCTTATGCGGCCTCTCAGCTTGTTGGTCAAATTTTTAATGACTATAAAAAATTAAATGTTTTTTTAATTGGCTCTGGTGAAACATCAACATTGGTTTCCAAGTATCTTCAAGAAGCCGGCGTTAAAAATTTCATGATAACCAACCGCACCAATGAAAGTGCTGAGCTTCTTGCCAATAAAGTATCCGGCAAAATTGTCCCAATCCTAGACATGGCAGAGCATTTATCTAAAGCTGATGTAATTATTTCAGCAACTAGTTGCCCATTACCTTTTATCAGCAAGGCTATGGTTGAAAAAGCACTACGAGAGAGAAATAACTCCCCAATGTTTTTCCTAGATTTAGCATTGCCAAGAGATATTGAACCAAACATCACAGAGTTAGACGAAGTTCATTTATATAATATTGACGATCTACAAAGCGTCACTGAGCAAGGCTTAGATGAAAGGCGCAAAGCGGCCCTCAATGCCGAGAGGTTAATCAACCAAGAAGTTGAAAACTACATTAGTTGGTTTAAATCCCGAGAAGCCAATCAGGTTATTAGTGACTATGAAGACTACATGCAAAAATTATCAATTCTTGAACTACAACGTGCAACAAGTAAACTCACACAAGGACAATGCCCTCATGAGGTCTTGAACGAATTCAATCGTCGACTAACGAACAAACTAACTCACATGCCAAAAGTTGGCCTGCGACAAATAGCTGTAGATAATCAAGAGTGGTTACAAGATTTTGTAACTCGTTTTTACAAACAAGATTAAGTAAATAATGAAAGAATCCCTTAAATTAAAGTTAGAAATAATGCTTGAGAGGTTTCAAGAAATTAGCCTTTTACTCTCTGAAGCAAGCATAATATCCTGCCAGGAAAAATTTAAAGCCCTCTCAAAAGAGTATGCGAATCTTGACCCTATTGCTACTTGTTTTGCCGAATACTCTAAAGCAAGCGACAACTTAGTAGAACTCAAAGAATTAATCGATGGTGATGACCCTGAAATGGCGGAAATGGCTGCAGATGAAATTATCAGCACCAATGCAATAATCGAGAAGCTTGAAAATGATTTGCAACAACACCTAATTCCTAAAGATCCCGATGATGAGAGAAATATTTACTTAGAGGTTAGAGCTGGGACTGGTGGTGATGAGGCTTCTATTTTTGCCGGAGATTTATTTCGCATGTACAGTCGTTATGCTGAAAATAAGGGTTGGCAAGTTGAGGTTATTAATGCCAATCATGGTGAGCATGGTGGGTTTAAAGAGATAGTTGCAAAAGTTAAAGGCCAAAATGTATATGCCGAATTAAAATTTGAATCAGGAACTCACCGAGTGCAACGAGTTCCAACTACTGAGTCACAGGGGCGAGTTCACACTTCTGCGTGTACAGTTGCAATTTTACCTGAAGTTGATGAAATCAACGATATAGAAATAAACTCTGATGACTTAAGGGTTGATACCTATCGTGCATCTGGTGCTGGTGGACAACATATTAATAAAACTGACTCTGCGATTAGATTAACTCATCTACCAACAGGCGTAGTTGTGGAGTGTCAAGATGAGCGCTCTCAACACAAGAACCGTGCGAAAGCCATGGCCCTTCTTAAAACCAAACTTTTAAATGATGAGCAAACGAAGCAAAAAAATGAGCAAGATCAAACCCGAAAGTCCTTAGTAGGCAGTGGTGATCGATCTGAGCGAATAAGAACGTACAACTTTCCGCAAGGACGATTAACTGATCATAGAATTAATCTAACTATTTACCAATTAAATGATGTTATTGCTGGAGATTTAACCTTAGTAGTCGATGCATTAAAACGCGAGCACCACGCCGAATTACTAGCAGAAATGGGACAAAATGACTAGCATACGTGATGTATTAGCATCTGGGCGAAAGGCTCTTGATAACTCATCATCAAGCCCAAGAATTGACTTGGAAATTTTGTTATGCCAAGTTTTAAATACCAACCAAGCATTTTTATATACTCACCCTGAAAAAAATCTGAGTTCTAACGAAGAAGTAAAATTTAAATCAATGGTAGAGGCCCGCGCCAAGGGCATGCCAATTGCGTATTTAACTGGTGAAAAAGAGTTTTGGTCTCTACCTTTGAGAGTATCAGAAGCAACTCTAATTCCTCGTCCTGAAACAGAGCTACTAGTTGAAAAAGCATTATCAATTCTTGACGAGTCATCAGAAATAAGAGTTTTAGAGTTAGGAACAGGCAGTGGTGCAATTGCAATTGCACTGGCACACACAAGGCCAAATTGGCATATCACAGCAGTTGAAAGAAGCGCTCAAGCACTTAATGTTGCAATAAAAAATGCAGAACGACTTGGAATAAAAAATATAAAATTTATCTTCTCTGATTGGTTTTCTAAAGTAGATGAGGTAGTATTCGACGCGGTTATTTCAAATCCACCATATATTGCAGAGGGTGACCCACACTTATTTAGTGGTGATTTAAGATTTGAACCGAATGATGCTTTAATTAGTGAAGGTAATGGCTTACAATCATTGCAATATATTATTAAGCGCAGTTACAATTACCTAACTCCAAATGGAGTTATTTTACTAGAGCATGGCTTTGATCAACGGGTAGCTGTAGAAGAGCTACTCCAACAAAATGGGTATTTAGAAATTAAGTGTTGGCAAGACTTACAAAATCAAGATAGAGTAAGTTTTGGCACAAAAAGGAAAAATCCATAGTTTTAAACTATAATTAAGGGATATTTAACAAGTTATGAGTGAAGACAACATGAAAAATGATGCCGTTAGCAATATGGGTATAGCTCTTTATCAAGAAAAAGATGGTGAAGAGTACATGAATGAAGACCAGCTCTCTCACGTAGAGAAGATTTTACTTGCTTGGCGCCAGTCATTAATGGAAGAAGTTGACAGAACTGTAACCCATATGAAGGATGACGCAGCAAACTTTCCTGACCCATCAGATAGAGCTAGTCAAGAAGAAGAGTTTAGCCTTGAGTTACGAACTCGTGATAGAGAACGTAAATTAATCAAAAAAATTGAAGATGCTCTTGAGAGATTAAAAGAAGAAGAGTTCGGTTATTGCGAAGCCTGCGGCATAGAAATAGGCCTACGTAGATTAGAAGCCCGCCCTACAGCCACTCTTTGCATTGATTGTAAAACATTGTCTGAAATAAAAGAAAAGCAAAACCAAGGCAATTAATACCCCGTCCCAATTTAGCTAGTGTAACGGAGAGTACAAACAAAACTCTCCTACACATAGCAAAAATACTTTGCTTCCCAATATCAAATAAAGAAGAGTTAAGGTGTTGTGTGGTTGATGAAAGTGCCCAGGATTTAGGGAAGACCCATTCAAACACCACCAGAAGAACGTCATCTTGAATGAGGCGAAGCTGATTAAATGATCTCCTTGCTACAAGGCAGATGTCTCGCATTGCTCGAAATGACGGGGATTATACTAGATGAATATGACTTAATTAAAAAAGAAGAACCAAAATATATTGGTGCCCAGGGCCGGACTCGAACCGGCACAGGATTTTGTCCCGAGGGATTTTAAATCCCTTGCGTCTACCAATTTCGCCACCTGGGCATGACTATCTGGAGGCTGAGGCCGGAATCGAACCGGCGTACACGGCTTTGCAGGCCGCTGCATAACCACTCTGCCACACAGCCTTATGACACTAATTAAATCTGCAGTTAAACCAAATGCACTTTCTCTGAAAAAAAAGCGACTTTACTGTCGCTTGAATTTGGAGCGGGAAACGAGGTTCGAACTCGCGACCCCAACCTTGGCAAGGTTGTGCTCTACCACTGAGCTATTCCCGCATCACTACGGGAGAGAATTCTACCTGAATTCTCTCCCCTGTCAATATATTGAATGCTTTTATTTACATTAATTTTTAATTAATTCTGGCCACGCTACTCTAAGATAGACAATCATAGACCAAACAGTCATTATTGATGCCAAATACAGCATTATCAAACCAATCATCCCAAATAACGAAGTATGAGGATTAAATGCTAATAACAAAATAATTGCCAACATTTGCAGCGATGTTTTAACTTTACCGATATAACCAACAGCAACACTAGTGCGACTACCAATCTCAGCCATCCACTCCCGAAGAGCAGAAATAACTATCTCCCTGCCAACAATAATAATTGCAGGAATAACAATATAATGCATATTCTTAGAGCCAACTAACATCAATAAGCTAGATGCAACCAAAAGCTTATCTGCAACCGGATCAAGGAAAGCTCCAAATGGCGATACTTGTCTTAATTTACGAGCAAGAAAACCATCCAGCCAATCTGTAAGACTTGCCAATGTGAAAATTATAGCCGCAACAATATGAGCGTAAGAAAAAGGCAAATAAAAACAAACTATAAAAACTGGAATTAAACCAATCCTCAACAAAGTAATTAAATTTGGAATTCCAGCCCAAGGCATCATACCTCATCTCCCTTAGAAATATTTAAATATTCAAGCAACTGATCATAATCGTCTATCACCAAACTAGCCCCAGCATCTTCAAAACTTTGCTTTTGATCATGATAAAAATCAACCCCGACAACAGCAACGCCTATCGACTTAGCCATTTCAATATCAGATAAAGAATCACCAACCATGATGGTGCTCGCAAATGTAGAATCACACTCTTCAATGATTTCTTCAAGCATCTGCGGGCAAGGCTTGGCCGGAACCTCCGTTGCCGTTCGACTAACTGGAAAATAATCTTTAAGACCAGATAACTCTAACACTCGCTGCAAAGGCTTTTGTGATTTGTTTGTGGCTATTGCAAGCTTAAGACCAGCAGAATGAATGCTCGCAATCGCCCTCTCAACCCCAGCAGTCAAACAAACTCCCTGAGCGCTTCTGTTTAGTTCCTCTTGTACTACTGCGATAAACTGTTCGCGTTGATGCATTGATAGGTCTGGAAACAATTTGCTAACTATTGCTGACAATCCAAGAGGCACATACTGCCTGGCTATAAATTTATCAAAGCTAGTTAGCTCAAATCTATCTGCTTCCTTAGAAATTACACTGACGATATTACCAAAAGTATCTTCAGCGATAGTTCCTTCCCAATCAAATACAACTAAATCATATTGCGTTTTCATTGCGCAACAAACTCCTTGTTGTTTCAAATAATTCGTCTGGCTTTGCCTCAAACAAATAAACCTGACCATTAAGCTTGAAGGTAATTGCTCTTGCATGCAAGCAAAGTCGCACTTTTATTGAGCTTAAATTTTTAATTTCAAGATCATCACCGTACTTCTTGTCTCCTAAAATAGGATGCCCCAAATAAGCACTGTGCACTCTTATCTGATGTGTTCGACCAGTTTTAGGGCTAGCTTCCACCATACAGGCTTGCTCATAGTTTTCAAGCAATCGAAAAGTTGTGGTTGATGGCTTACCTGTTGAATCAACTTTTACAATTCTCTCACCAGATGAAAGTATATTTTTTTCAAGTGCCGCATCAACCACTTCCATCTTCTTACCTTGCCATGGATGTGACAATAGAGCCCAATATGTTTTCTTAACATCGCGCTTCTCAAGCAGTGCTTGAATAGCTCGCAACTGACTGCGCTTTTTAGCAAGCACTAAACAACCAGATGTTTCCCTATCTAGACGATGGACTAATTCTAAATAAGGTATATCACTACGTAACTTACGAAGTGCCTCTATCACACCAACACTTACCCCGCTACCACCATGCACAGCCATGCCAGATGGTTTATTGATTACTAATAATTTATCATCTTCATAAATGATACTGGAAAGCAGATGATTTGCAAAATTTTCACCAATCACGGTAGTTTTTTCTTGAGATGTACGGATTGGAGGAATTCGGACTAAATCTCCTGTGTGAAGATTGTTGGAAGGCTTGACCCTCTTCATATTAATTCGTACCTCCCCACTTCGGATAATACGGTAAATATGACTCTTCGGAACACCCCTAAGAGTTTTTAATAAATAATTATCTAGGCGCTGGCCATCACTGTCCGAAGTTATTTCTTGATATTGCACTTTATTTTGAGGTAGATCACTCATAAATCTATTTCCTAAATGGGATTTTTTTGCTAATATTATACACGGAGCTAGGTTGTAAAGATAATAACCTGGCTAAAACACAGAATTTTACAATTTGGCATTATTCTAACATATATACAAATAATGCTGATAATTTGAAGTTTAATACTAATAAACGCGCTTCCCTTAAGTTGAAGCAACAGTTCAAGAGCTAATTTGAATACATACATAGCAAATATTTATGCATACTTAACATGCAACCTAACTAAAAAGACTCGCATTGAGAACAGAGCTTTGCCTCATCTATCCGCCACCAAACCGCGGACGTTAGCCATTCAACAATATTTGCTATCAATTTTTCTATTTATGTATGCCCTTTTAAAATCACCTCATAAGAGCAGATTCCTGAAAAAGTCTTTTATGAAGAGATCTTACAAAAATATTAAAATATATCACTATCTAGCCATGAACTAAAAACTTAAGACAGTAGCGCCCTTATTATGGGGTGAAAAATGGAAAAAATGTTAATAAATGCAACTGAGAATGAAGAAATTCGAGTTGCTCTAGTAAATAATAACCATCTATATGACTTAGATATTGAAACTTATGCCGATATAAAAAAGAAAGGCAATATCTATAAAGCGGTCGTTACACGAAGAGAACCAAGTCTAGACGCGATTTTTGTTGAATACGGTTCAAAGCGCCAAGGATTTCTGCCTCTTAAAGAAATTTCCCCAAGTTATTTCTCAAGAAAACCGGCTGAGGATGAAAAGCTACCGATAACGGCTCTTATTCGAGAGGGTCAAGAGCTACTTATCCAAGTTGATAAAGAAGAACGTGGTAATAAAGGCGCGGCGCTAACAACATATATTACTTTAGCTGGATGTTATTTAGTGTTAATGCCTAACAGCCCCCGTTCTGGTGGTATTTCCCGTCGAATTGAAGGTGATGACCGAGATGAATTAAAAGAAACCCTAAATTCTCTAACCTTAAACGACGATATGGGAGTGATTATCCGTACCGCCGGCGTTGGCAAATGCCAAGAGGACTTACAAGCCGACCTAGACATGCTATGTAACCAGTGGCACGCTATTCAATCAGCCTACAACAACGAACTTGCACCTTGCTTAATTCATCAAGAAGGTGATGTTATAATTCGTTCAATCAGAGATAACTTACGAAAATCTATTAGTGAAATAATAATTGATGATCAAGTGTCATACATTAAAGCTAAAAGATACATTGAACAAGTTAAACCAGAATTTCTACCGAATTTAAAGCTATATAATAACGCGGTGCCATTATTTAATTTTCATCAAATAGAAAGTCAAATAGAAACAGCCTACCAAAGAGAGGTTTTACTACCTTCCGGAGGAGCATTAGTTATTGACCGCACTGAAGCATTAGTATCTATAGATATTAACTCAGCAAAATCGACTGGCGGTTCTGACATTGAAACAACGGCGCTCAATACTAATTTAGAAGCTGCAGATGAAATAGCCAGACAACTCAGGCTACGTGATCTAGGTGGGTTAGTGGTAATTGACTTTATCGACATGAGCTCAAGTAAAAACCAACGTGAGGTTGAAGGTAGGCTTAAAGAAGCTCTTAAAGCTGATCGCGCTCGGATTCAAGTTGGACGCATATCAAGGTTTGGTCTTTTAGAAATGTCTCGTCAACGCTTAAGACTTTCTTTAGGAGAGGCCTATCAAGAAGTATGTCCTCGCTGCGAAGGTCGCGGAACAGTGCGCAACATAAAATCCAATAGCCTATCTATTATTAGATTAATAGAAGAAGAAGCCTTAAAATCAAATATTTCAGAGATTCAAGTACAACTTCCTGTTGATATGTCTACTTTCATTATGAACGAGAAAAGAGAGTTTATTTTCAATATTGAAAAAAGACATAATGTTAATGTTGTAATAATATCTAACCCTTACTTGCAGTCTCCTCAGTTTCATATTAGTAAGATTAAAACTGACAATGTAGGCAAAAACAAAAAACCTAGTTACACCTTAATCCAACAACCGGATGTAAATATTACCCAAGAAAAAGATATAGCACCACCAGTTAAACCGGCTATTGAATCATATGAAAATCAACCAAACTCCAAACCAGAAAAGCCAGGTTTATTAAAACGTTTTTTGAACTCTATTAAAAGTAGTCCAGAGCCTGTGAAAAAATCGACTGCAAAACCAAAAAGCAAACCAAAGCCAAAACCGAATAATAGAACTAGACAAGCATCTAAACCGAATCAAAAGCAGGATAAAGCTGCGGGACAAGCAAATCATAATCGCAAGCCAAATCATAATAAATCACCTAACAGCCAAGCCAAGAAAAAACCAAAGCCACAACCGGTTGGCAAAGTTATTCCGATTAAATCTGAAAATCCCAAAAGAAAAACCTCTACAGGAAAGGAAAAAGATAGCGTTTAAATATGTAGAAGCAAACCTGAAACTTGGGACACTTTAATTAAGTTTCCCAAGTTTCTACCAATAACCTCAGTTCGGAGTTATATACTCGATCCATCTCATTTTAACAATGAGATAGATTGGCTCTAAATAGCCGTCTTTGCGAACCAGAGGCGAAGCAATCCAGTGCGACCACAACCATATTGCCTAAAAAATATTTAAATAAACTAAAAAGTGCTGTACAATCCAATTTCTAAAGATATTTTGCAAATATTTAAATCAATATGTTTGCTATGTTTGGGAGAAAGATTGTGGAAGAAAGTAAACAAGAGAGTAATCGTCGTCCTGATTGGTTAGGAGTAGATGAGGAGGAGGAGGCTCATCCTCAACAAAGTAAACATAGATTGTTTGACCATCATAAAGCCGTAAGTAGTATCCCCAAATTTTACCAAGAAAATCAAGCTATCAAAAATGCGGATAAATTAAGACCATTAGAAAAACTTCTAAGAAATAAAAAAACTGCTTTGGTTGCCGGTGCAATTTTTTTGCTAGCAGCCGGGGCTGCGGTATTTTTAATTTTAGGTGTGATTGCCTGCCCAACAATTGCCTTATGGCTTGCGCCACTTTCACCACTTATAATGCATGCACTAAATTTAACGACGGTGGCTGTTGCGAGCATCGCTTTATCTGTAACTGCAATATCTTTGTATCATGTTATTTGCGAAACAAAAACCAGACCAGACCCAGCAAAAATTATCAGTGATTTAGAGTCTCAAACTGATGAAGAAGTTGATAGAACTACCGAGCGCAAAAGCTTGACTATATAATATACCAACACAACATGTGCGGAATAAAGTTGAAATTTTTGATTGCAATTGGTTTAAAAATGTTTTACTATTCGCCAAAATATCAACTGTAGAATTTGCGAGTAGACGCAAAGCTAATAACAATAAGAGCATAAATAAAAACAAACAATAAAATGCTTAAATAAAAAATATTTAGATCAGGGGTTGACCTTGGTAGATAATTTATGTACAATGGTTGTCGAAATTATTAAAAACTAACTGGAGAAAATTATGGAACTTAGACAAGAAACAAAAGATACTGTAGATACTGTAGTTATGACAGAAATAAGCTCAAGGAAATTCAAATCTAAAGCTGCACCTAAAACAAATGCTCTAGATGATACTATGGACAGCACTCCTGTAACTACTAAAGGTGATAGCTCAGCATTTAAATTAAAAGCAATTTCAATTGCTATTAAAGTTTCAATGGCTATATTGATGGCTGCTGCTGCTTTAGTACTTGTTGCATTGTTAGTAAACCCTGCAATTCTTCCTGGAATTCTTCCTGGTGTTGTAACTGGTTTATCACCACTAGCTTTCAATGCAATATTTGGATCAGCTATTGCGGTTGGTGCTGCAGCTACTATTGGTTTGGTTGCTGAATCAACTATGAGCAAAAATGCTTATCCTTCTAACGCTGGTTTATTTGCTTGCTTTAACAAAAAAGCTGATGATGATGATACTGTTTCTGTTGAGCATGATGACACGCGGACAGTACCATTCGGCTTAGGATCAGCTAGCGAAGTATAAAACATCTTCAATTTAGAATTATTAATTTATAAGTCTAAAGAGAAAGATAGAAAACCCCTTGGAAGTCGCAAGGGGTTTTTTTATGCCTAGACATCTCTCTCAAAATTCAATCCACACATTCCTACAAATTTAGACTTCCATGCTGATTGAATATTAAGTAAAATGACGTTGTTAGAATAGATTGCCTATATTAGGTAGAACTAAACTTAAACTTCTGGGGCGTTATGTTAACTAGCATAAATCAAATATCTGTATCCGAACTAATAGACATTGAAAAATTATTACAAAAATGTAGTGAGCACGATGGCAACTCTATTCCTATATATAAACACCTTATAGATAAAAGGCACCCTATTGCTTGCAATATTCTTTATCATGAAAACAACCAATTAATCGGTTATTTAAGAAGTTTTTTCTTCTACGCTGATGCTTGTGAAATAACATTGATGGTCGAGCCCGCGCATCGCCGTAAAAAAGTTGCAACAAAGCTTCTAAAAGAAATACTACCAATTATGCGTGAAGAAGGAATTAAAAAACTTATCTTTTCAACTCCTCCCAAAATAAATGCGAAGTGGTTTGAAAAACTAGGTCTTAAATATCGCAACAGCGAATACCACATGCAATATGACCTAAACAACAAATCAACTATGAAGCCCAAACCTGCAAAAATACGCTTTGCAAAGTATGAAGACATTCCAATCCTTTGCAAAATTGATGAGGCCGCCTTTCCTAATAAAAAAGTAGACCCAGACACGCTATTTCAATCCCTACTAAAAACATCAAACTGTGATTTATTTGTTCTAACCCTCGACGGCAATGTTATTGGTAAAGCGCATATATTCACAGAGCCTGATAAGGTTCGCCTAACAGATATAGGTATTTTGCCAGAATATCGTTCACAAGGCTTTGGTAGCTCATTAATCAAGCACTGTGTTAATCACGCTCTAGTTCGCAATAAAACTAATATAGCCCTCGATGTAGAAACCACCAACGAAGGTGCTTTGAAACTATACCAAAACTTAGGATTTAACATTACCAATACTCATGATTATTGGTATACACCAATTGATTGTGATAATTTCGGCCTAAATGACATTCTTTAATCCGAGGATTATTGTTAACCCATTGTTTTTATGTTTGGTCTTTGTTAAAATTTGGCCAACTTATTTTTAGATTATATAACTAGCCCAGGAACCACAAAATTTAGGCTTTGCAGTTCTAATTTAGGGATTATAGTTACAAGGCGTACATAATAGAGGACAAGCAATGAAAAAAAGAGTAGTGATTACTGGCATGGATATTACCTCCTCGATCGGCAGTGGTTTAGATAACTTCTGGCAGGCTGCAAGTAATGGCAGCTGTGGTATTGAGCGCATTAAAGCCTACGATCCATCTCCATACCCTACTCAAATTGCCGGGGAAATAAAAGACTTATCCCTTGAGCACTTGCCTGAATTTAATCGTCCGAAACGCTATCCTCGCGTTGCACAGTATGCGTTATTTTGTGCGCACAGCGCCATAAAGCAATCGGGTCTTAATGAAGCTGAACTAAAAGGTGCTGGAACATTTATAGGTACTAGTCTTGGCGGCACGCCTGAGCTTGAAGCTGCTTATGCTGCATTTTACTCTGGCCACTGGCGCAAAGTCCCGGCTCTTAGTGTTATCCGCGGAATGCCTAACTCAGTAGCCAATCATATTGCAATTGCTTTTAATCTTTGCGGACCAAACTCAACCATATCCAATGCTTGTGTATCATCTGCGGAGGCTATTGGGTCTGCTTTTTCTCAAATTTCTCAGGGCAAATTAACTACAGCAATTTGCGGTGGTACTGAGTCTTTGGTTTGGGAAACAATCATGACAGCGTGGTGTAAACTACGTGTTATGTCAACTCAAAATGATAACCCACATTTAGCAAGTAGACCATTTGACATGAACCGTGATGGAATGGTTATGGCTGATGGTGCCGGAATATTGGTACTAGAAGAACTAGAACAAGCTAAAGCACGAGGCGCTAAAATATATGCTGAAGTTCTCGGCTACGGCGCAAGTTGTGATGCCTATCATGTCACGGCCCCTACGTCAGAAGGACAGTCTCGTTCAATTCAAAATGCCCTAGACGATAGTGAAGTTAGCGCCAGTGAAATCCAATATATTCATGCTCATGGTACCGGCACACAATTAAATGACGTTACTGAAACACAAACAATTAAAACTGTTTTTGGTGAAAGGGCTTATGATATTCCAATCACAGCCCAAAAAGCTATGACAGGACATGCCATTGGTGCAGCTGGTGCTATGCAAATTATTTCGTCAGTATTAAGCCTTGAAAATAATTTATTATTACCAACAATCAATCTTAACGATCCAGACCCAGGATGCGATCTTGATTATGTTGCAAATGTTGCAAGAGAGCAAAAAATAGATACTATTTTATCTAATCATTTTGCTTTTGGTGGTGCAAATGCAGCTTTAGTGTTAAGACGCTATTAACTTAGCGCGCATACCGTTATAATTGGCAATAAACGATTATAAGGGTTTGTATGAAAACTACGTTAACAGAGATTGCTGATCTAATTCAAGGTGTCGTGATAGGCGACAGTAATACTAATATTGTTGCACTATCGCCTATCGATGATGTTTTACCAAACTCACTGATTTTTGCCGAGGGCGCTGATAATTTAAAAAAAGCTGAAATGTCTGATGCAGCGGCTATCTTGGTTGCAAACAATATAACCAGCTCAAGTAAGCCAATTATAAAAGTTGCGAATCCTTTTAAATCTTTTATCGAGTTGTTATCACACTACTACCCAGGTATTAAGCAAGAAATTGGCATTCACCCAACTGCTGTTATTGGTGAGGGAGTTGAACTTGGTGAGCGAGTTTCTATTGGTGCTTATGTGGTTATCCAATCAAATAGCAAGATAGGTGATGACACTACAATTAAAAGCCACGTTCATGTTGGTCACAAAGTCACAATCGGCGCTAAATCAACTATTCACCCGAATGTTACAATTTATGATAACTCAATCCTTGGATCTGAGGTAACGATTCATGCCGGCACAATCATTGGCTCAGATGGGTTTGGGTATACATTTGACAATGGTGAGCATATTAAAGTTCCACATGTTGGCTGTGTTAACATCGGCAACAACGTCGAAATTGGTGCGAATACTATTATTGACAGAGCAACTATTGGCACAACCGTGATTGGAGATGGATGCAAGATTGACAATTTAGTCCAAATTGCCCACTCGGTAAAACTAGGTAAAAATAATATTATCTGCGCCTTCACAGGAATTGCTGGTAGCACCACAAGTGGCGACAATGTTTTATTTGCAGCAAATGTTGGGGTCAGTGACCATGTTACTATTGATGACGGGGTCATTTTAGGCGCCAGAGCCGGTGTTCCACCTAAAAAACACTTAAAAAAAGGCAATATCTACTTAGGAAGCCCAGCCAGGCCAAAGGATAAAGCAATCGAGCAAGAGCTTGCAACGACCCGCATACCTTTTATGCGTAAAAACATGCAAAACCTTGCAGAGAAAGTAGCTCAATTGTCAGAGCAAATCAGTCAACTAGAAACAGAAGGTAGAGAAGAATGAGTGCACCTTTAGTTCTAATTGATGGCTCTTCATATTTTTTTCGAGCATTTCATGCACTACCACCATTAATCACCAGCAAAGGCCAACCAACAGGGGCAATTTATGGTGTAGCTAATATGGTTAAGCGTCTTATTAAAGACTATCAACCAGACCAGATTGTTGCAATATTTGATGCAAAGGGTAAAACATTTCGGGATGACTTATATCCAGAATATAAAGCGCATCGCCCCCCTACACCCAAGGATTTAAGCTCACAATTTGAGCCTCTAATCGAAGTTGTATCAGCAATGGGCTTGCCTGTTCTAATTATACCTGGCGTAGAGGCTGATGATGTAATAGGAACGATTGCCCACCTCGCAAAACAAGAAAAAAAACCTGTGGTAATTTCAACTGGCGATAAAGATATGGCGCAGTTGGTAAATGATCACATATCCTTAATCAATACCATGTCTAATAAGTCTATGGATGAGCCAGGAGTTATAGAAAAATTTGGAGTGTGTGCAGAACAGATTATTGACTACCTAACTTTAGTCGGAGATACCTCAGATAACATCCCGGGAGTCACTAAATGTGGTCCAAAGACCGCTGCCAAATGGCTTACTGAGTATAAAACTCTCGATAATTTAATTGCAAATGCTGATAAAATTACCGGTAAAATAGGTGAAAATCTACGCGCAGATATTCCAAAGCTTGCTTTATCCAAACAATTGGTCACAATTAAAACAGACGTTGAGTTACCAATGTCACTCGCTGAGTTTGATTTAAAAGATACTGACCGCGCAAAACTCCTCGAGCTTGCTAAAGAGTATGAATTTAAATCATGGGTTAAAGAGTTCAGCTCAGCAGATGTGGCTAAAGATTCACCCCCAGTTGCTACAACTACAAATTTAGAAATTATAACCACAAAACCGCAATTAGAAACTTGGATATCTAAAATCAAGTCGTCTCGGCTATTATGCATAGATACAGAAACAACAAGCCTTAGTAGTATTGATGCGGAAATAGTTGGAATATCTTTGGCAGTAGACATAAATAATCCAGCATATATTCCCCTGGCTCATACAGAAGACTCCCCTCAACTAGACAGGGACTATGTTTTATCTACACTAAAACCGCTACTTGAAGATAAAAACATTAAAAAAGTGGGTCAAAATTTAAAGTATGATTATGGGGTATTTAAAAACCACCAAATTAATTTGCTTGGAATAACCTATGACACGATGCTCGAGTCCTATCTATTAAATAGTGCAAGCCCAAGACATGATATGGACACTTTAGCGCTTAAATACTTAGGTCATAACACAATAAAGTATAAAGACGTGGCTGGCAGCGCAAGCAAGCAAATTCCATTTGCTGACGTTTCGATATCTCGAGCAGCTGAATATGCAGCTGAAGATGCTGATATTACTCTAAAGCTTCATCAAACTTTATATCCCCTATTAGATGATTCCCTGAAAAACGTACTTGATTCAATAGAAATACCACTAATTAGCATTCTTGCTGATATTGAAAGATATGGTGTCTTGATTGATTGTGACTTGCTCAAAAAACATAGCGAACGCTTAACACTTGAAATAGCATCTTTAAAAGATCAAGCAATTGCGATTGTAGGCCATGAGTTTAATTTAAACTCTCCCAAGCAGTTGCAAGCAGTCTTGTTTGAAGAGTTAAAACTACCGATAATCTCTAAAACCCCAACTGGCCAACCATCTACATCTGAAGGAGTGCTACAAGAGCTCGCAGAAGATTATGAGTTGCCAGCAATTATCTTAAAGTATCGTGGGTTAAGCAAGCTTGTATCAACCTATATTGATGCATTGCCGAAAAGAGTTAACCCCAAAACGAACCGGGTACATACCTCTTATAATCAAGCGGTAACAGCGACCGGCAGGCTTTCATCAAGCGATCCTAATTTACAAAATATTCCAGTTAGAAATGAAGAGGGAAGATTAATTCGTAAGGCATTTATTGCCCCAGCCGAGCATGTTCTCCTAACAGCCGATTACTCACAAATTGAATTACGCATAATGGCGCATTTATCTCAAGATAAAACCTTACTAACCGCTTTTGCCAATGGTTTGGATATTCACGCCGCAACTGCAAGCGAAATATTTGAAGTGAACCTTGAGGATGTTAGTACTGAACAAAGAAGACGTTCCAAAGCAATTAATTTTGGCTTAATTTACGGAATGTCGGCCTTTGGACTTAGCAAGCAACTGCATATCGAAAGAAAAGATGCACAAAGCTATATTGACCGTTACTTTGATAAATATCCAGGTGTGCTCACCTATATGGATGAAACAAGAAAAATGGCTCATGAACTTGAGTATGTTGAAACTTTATTTGGTCGAAGGTTATATTTACCAGAAATTAATGCTCGTAATATGATGCGTCAGAAAGGCGCTGAAAGAGCCGCTATTAATGCCCCATTACAAGGAACAGCAGCCGACATAATAAAAAAAGCCATGCTTAGTGTTGCCAATTGGCATAACAAAAGTGAGGATCCAAAATCTACGATGATTATGCAAGTTCATGATGAGCTAGTATTTGAGGTTGAAAAAACAGCAATCGACTTTGTTCAAGATAAAATCAAACAGCTAATGGAGAATGTTGTAGAACTAGATGTACCACTGACCGTTACAATGGGCGTTGGTAATAATTGGGATGAGGCGCACTAAGTTTAATTATAGTGCGCTATTGTTTTTGGGAAGATTAGACCTCAACAGTCTCTTGAATAATATCTTGTTGGATGTCTGCTATAGCATTACACTCAAGAATAATTGTATCTGTTAAAGACAAAACCGAGTGTATGGTTTTTGGTTGAATTTCTACTAATGCCGGAGCCATCACTCTAACATTTTGTTCATCCTTAGAATCAAGGTGTCTATAAGATAACTCCATCTCTCCAGCAAGAAGCAAAAAAGTCTTTGGATCGGTTGCCGCAGTTAATCCCAGGTGATATGAGTTACCGGCAAGGCTACCTTTTTTACGAGAAATATATACGAACTCTTGCTGCAAACGTGACAATGAAAACTCTTTCGTAACACCCAGCTCATCCTGACCAACATGCTTGAAAGATTTTATTTTAACCATCCCTGAATCATACATGTTATATCTCCTATTTTGTGAAAAACTATATCTGATACTCGCTATTTATTCGTTGGATCTGGTACATTTGTCCTAATTCCCAGTGAACGTATAAACGCTCCTCTGCTTGTTTAAACTAGTCAAAGCAAAAGTGTCACTTGCAAAAGCAAACAAAACGAGTGTTGCAATATATCGAAAGAATAAAAACAACTTAACTAATCTTACTCATTATTAATACCACTATGCCGAAGCAGGGCATCTACTTTTGCCTCTCTTCCTCTAAATTTAGCAAAAGCTTCCGCGGCTTTAATTGAACCACCAACCTCAAGAATATTATGCAAAAAATCACGCCCAGTTTTTGAATTAAATACACCCTCTTCTTCAAATCGTGAAAAGGCATCGCAAGATAGTACTTCTGCCCACTTATAACTATAATATCCAGCCGCGTAACCACCAGCAAAGATATGACTAAAACCATTTTGAAAACGATTATAATCAGCAACGGGTACAACCGATACTTGCTTGCGAATATTATTTAGAGTGTTTGCGATAAAGTTTTTATCATCTCGACTATAATTTTCATGAATTTGAAAATCAAAAATCGAAAATTCTAACTGTCGAACTAACCCCATTGCAGATTGAAAGTTTTTTGAGGCTTTTAATTGCTTGAAAATAGATGATGGTAATAACTTACCTGTTTCTACATGCTTAGTAAGTAGCTTTATAGATTCTTCATCCCAACACCAGTTTTCAAAAAATTGACTGGGTAGCTCAACGGCATCCCACTCAACACCATGAACTCCAGACCCACTAATATAATCAACTTTTGTCAAGATATGATGTAAGCAATGACCAAACTCATGAAATAACGTTTCAACCTCATCATGTGACAATATGGCTGGTTTATTAGCTGCGGCTTTCGCAAAATTACAAGTTAAAGTTGCAATTGGTAACTGAATACTCCCATCAAGCTTTTTATACCTACTTTGACAAGAGTCCATCCAGGCGCCGCCACGCTTATGTGCTCTTGAAAATAAATCGATATAAATATATCCTCGAATATGCTTCTCTTCGTCAATAATCCGGTAACATTCAACATCTTTGTGCCAAGTGTCAGCGTTGCTAATTTTTTCAAAGCTCATACCATATAAAGTATTTACAATAGAAAACAAGCCATTCATTACTTGTTTAACCGGAAAATAAGGGCGTAACATCTCTTGAGATATATTAAACATTTGCTGCTGCTTTTTCTCAGATAAGAAAGCAATATCCCATGGTTTTATTTCATCAAGTTGATAATTATCACGACCAAACTTCTGTAACTCTTGAAATTCAATCTGAGCTTTAGGATGTGCAACTGCCAACAAATCTGCTAGAAAGTCATTAACTTGGCTAGTTGAATCCGCCATCTTTGTTGCAAGTGACAACTCAGCATAATTTTCAAAGCCGATAAGCTTTGCAAGTTCGGATCTTAGCTCCAATGTCTCGTTCATTATCTCAGTATTATCAAATTTCAAGGCAGAAGGACCTTTATCTGATGCTCTCGTACAATATGCCTCATAAAAGGTCTCACGCAAATCTCTATCTTCTGCGTAGGTAACAACTCCGACAAAAGTTGGCTGCTGTAAATTCAAAACAAAGCCTGGTAGGTCTTTCTCTTTAGCAAGCTCTTTTGCACTATCAACAACATACTCTGGCAAACCACGCATTTTCCGTTCATCAGTTACGTGGAAATTAAAGTCTAGTACGGCGTCCAGTAGATTATTATCATATTTATTAGATAACTCTGATAGCTTTGTTGAAATTTCTTCAAAACGTTGCTTATTTTTTGATGACAAGGCAACACCTGAAAGTTTAAAGTCGCGAATAGAATCAGCGACAATTTTGCGTTGGGCAGGATTAAGTCGGTCAAGATCTATATTACTTATAGCTGTATATAGTTTTTTGTTGTGGCCAATTGCCGACGAATATGCCGATAACTTTGGTATACACTCCTTGTAGCACTTTCGAAGCACATCAGAGTTCATAACTGCATGTATGTGAGAAACTGGGGACCAAAGCTTTTCTAACTCATCACTCATTTCATCTAAGTGATACATAAGGTTGTCCCAAGTTGGAGTAGAAATCTCCGCTAAAATCTTATCTATTTTCTTTAAGTGACCATCTAACAGATTATCTAGACGGTCAGCAAAAGTATCAATATCTAGTTTGGAAAAAATTGGTAAACTATCCATGTGCGCCTCTTTGAATATTATTTAAAGACAAAGCTTACGCAAAAAGTCACCTCAATGCGAGCTTAGTTTATATGATAGGATAAAACCAAGCTAAGGCAAGGTAAAACTCTCAACTAATTTGAGCATACTTTTTTGCTTAAAAAATCCAGTCTCTTCTATTTCACCAGATAAATCTATACCAAGCTTACTTTTTAGGTTTTTAAGTTGAGACTCTGATATGGTTTTAGGGCGCTCCCTATAATTTAGAGCTACTTCACGGTCATAGTCATTCAAAAATGTGTCTTCATCTTTGTCATAGCACCTCAAATCATATTCTACAGGACTAAAAACCACTTTTTCATTCACAATTTGTACCAAGTACAAGTAACCTTTTTCACTATTAAGTACAGATTTTTTTCTAACTAGAACCTTCTTAAATTCACCCATCTTAATATCAGTGACATTATCTTCAGTTAGCGGATAGTCTATTGTTTGATAACCGATAGCATCACTTGCAATTAATGTGCCACCATATAACTCTTTTCGTTTCGCTCTAAAGTACACAACGTTTCGAAAGTGATAAACAGCTGTTAGCAACGTAACTGCCGCCGCCACCAACGGTATTATAGGGCTAATAGTTGCAAATGCAGGCATCATAAAAACTATACACACCAATAAAATTGAGAAGTTTGAAAGCAAATAAAATAGCATTCTTCTATCAAACTGTATCCGTTTTTCTAAGTTTCTTAAAAAATGTTCAATATCGGGCATTTGCTCATTAAGCTGATTAATTTTTCCAAGTTCTTCAAACCGCTCTTTGATTTTCTTAACTCGGTGCATATCCCAGTGACTACGAAAGCAATTAACGGCTAAATCGTATATTTGAGCCCCTAATAGAAAGTAGACACCAATAATAGGGATACATCCAGCCAAAACGAAACAACTACAAATACCACTTGCGAACCACATTATATCATTGGCAAGTTCAGCCCACACAGACTCAAGATGGATCATCAAGCGTTTTTTCCATCCAAACTGAATGTCAAGCTTAGATAAACCCCAGTTCGTCATGCTTCGAATTGTGGTAGCAATATTGATGATAAGGCGCGGTAAAAAGAACATCCAAGAGAGATAGGAAAAAAAGAACGCAGCTCCACCTTTCTCAAATGCAGCGAGTCCATTAACATAATTTTTACAATAATTAATTACTATTGCGAGTTTTGCCAGAATTCTTCTAGAGCGAACTATCAATAAGCGGACAAGAATATTATAATACTGAGCATCTGCGCGAAACTCCTTTTCAAAATAACTAGGCTTTGGCAGTTTTTTTCCAAAATCCAAACCAGAATCAAAGTTTGTTTTATCAAATAAGAATTGTTCTAATACTCGCTGTGAATCATTGTGAATTTTTTTATCTGAAAATGCTACGACCTCAAGAACCGCCGCGTAAATCATCATATCCGCAATACGTTGAATATTTCGTTCAACCTCGGCCTCAGTTAGATTTTTATCTGCCCAAGTTTTTTTCTGCTCACCAAGAATTGTTGAGAATATTCTCGCAAGCTCCCATCCTTGACAGACAAAAGGAGAAAAAAATTTAACAGCCTCATCGGTTCTACTTTCATCAGTTGACAAATCTCGAATACGCTTAATCAAATTTATTTTTTCAGTTAAAGAATAATCTCTCTGTTCGAGTACACTTAATGACCCCACAGGATTATTATGAAGGAAAGATATAGAATCTTCCCCAGACGCATGGTCTTTTTTATACTCATCACTAACTAAATCCTCTAGGTAGTGCATCTCTGATAAGTTGGATGTCATATATACTTCTTATGGCATTTGAATTATAATCTGGGCTATTGTCTCACAATAAAAGCAATAAGTGAATTATTTAATATAGCCTTGCCAAAACAAGCTCTTGTTGTCATTAACTATCTGAGAGACAATAATGCCATTATTTTTTTTAACTTAGGGATATATGCATGACTTTTTCAAATATATTAGCTAATGCTATACGCATATTAAGTGTTGATGCTGTAGAGCAAGCAAAATCTGGACATCCAGGTATGCCTCTTGGAATGGCCGATATTGCAACAGTATTATGGCAAAAATTTTTAAAGCACAATCCCAAGAACCCACATTGGTTTAATAGAGATAGGTTTGTCATATCCAATGGACATGGCTCCATGCTGCTGTACTCTCTTCTCCATTTAACTGGATATAATCTAAGCATTGATTCTCTTAAAAATTTTCGACAACTAAACTCTAAAACACCCGGTCATCCCGAATGTACGGATACCCCTGGGGTAGAAACTACAACCGGACCACTTGGCCAGGGACTAGCAAATGCGGTTGGAATGGCAATTGCAGAGAAAATATTAGCTACACAATACAACGATGAAAAATTTAATATAGTTGACCACTATACTTATACTTTTGTTGGTGATGGCTGTTTAATGGAAGGAATATCCCATGAAGCATGCTCATTTGCTGGAACTCTAAAACTAGGGAAATTAATTGTCTTTTATGATGACAATGGTATATCTATTGATGGCGAAGTAGATAAGTGGTTTACAGATGATACTAGTGCCAGATTCAAATCCTATAATTGGCATGTAATTGAAAACATTGATGGCCACGATGAACAAGCAATTGATGAGGCTATAATAAAAGCTCGGGCTGTGGAAAACCAACCAACTATCATTATCTGCAAAACTATCATCGGTCATGGTTCAAAATCGGCTGGCAGCGAAAAAGTCCACGGTGCACCTCTTGGCGCAGAAGATATTTCAGAGCTACGTAAAAATCTAAACTGGCCTCATCCTCCATTTGAAATACCAGATGAAATTTATAACAAATGGAGTCATGTTGAAAAAGGCAAAAAAGACGAGGAACTTTGGCTTACACAATGTGTTGATTATCAAAAACGTCGCCCAGCTGACTATTATGAATTCTTAAGGCGCATTAATGGCGACTTACCTGACTTATGGAAGGAAAATAGCGAAAAGTTTCTTAGTCAATGTGCTGTCAATAAATCAGCTGTTGCAACACGAAAAACATCCCAACAATGCATTGAGTTTTATGCATCATCATTACCAGAGTTACTCGGTGGATCAGCTGATCTCACTGGCTCGAATAATACCGACTGGTCACAAACAAAACCTATAACTGCTGAAAACTTCAACGGCAACTACCTTCATTACGGTGTGCGTGAATTTGCAATGTCTGCAATTCAAAATGGACTTGCTCTTCATGGGGGATTCATACCATACGGCGGAACTTTCCTGGTTTTCTCTGACTATGCACGTAACGCAATTCGCATGAGTGCTCTAATGAAGCAAAGAGTTATTTATATTTATACTCATGACTCTATTGGGTTAGGTGAAGACGGACCAACTCACCAACCAATAGAACATGCATCAATGTTACGTCTAACCCCAAATCTAGCAGTTTGGCGACCAGCAGACCTTCTCGAGACAGCCGTTGCCTGGCAACAAGCGATTGAACGCCATACCGGACCATCCTGCCTATTGTTATCAAGACAATCATTACCATCTCTACCTCACACACAGAGTAACCTTCAGTCCGTGAAAAGAGGTGGTTATATTTTGGACGATAACAATCAAACACCTGATGTAATTCTGATTGCAACTGGTTCTGAGGTGCAAATTGCATTAGAAAGCGCTAGAATAGTTAAACAACAAGGGATCAATGTAAGAGTTGTATCTATGCCTTGTGCCGATGTATTCTTAGAGCAAGACCAAGAATACCAAGAATATGTCCTACCAAAATCAATTCGGAAAAGAATAGCCATTGAAGCTGGTTCTACAGCTTATTGGTATAGATTCGTTGGCTTAGACGGCATAGTATTTGGCCTTGATTGCTTCGGAAAGTCGGCGCCATCAAAAGAAATTTATCAAGACCTAGGATTAACAGTTGAAAAAACAGTTTCATCTATAATAAAGATTGCGGAGAAAGAGTATGACAGTACGTGTTGCGATTAATGGTTATGGCCGTATCGGCCGTTGCATTTTACGCTCAATATTTGAATATAAAAGACAAAATGACTTTGAAGTAGTTGCGATTAATGACCCATCAGGAATTAAAGCTACGGCTCATCTAACAAAATATGATAGCACTCATGGTCGATTTGGTAGTAAGGTAGAGATAGATGGCCAGAGTATGGTGGTTGACGGACATCCTATTCTTGTAACTAAAGAAAGAGACCCTTCTAAACTACCATGGAAAGAATTAGGTGTTGACTTGGTGTTCGAATGCACTGGTAGATTCAAGAGCAAACAAGAAGCCCTTAAGCATGTAAGTGCTGGTGCGAAAAAAGTTCTTATCTCAGCCCCTGGCAAAGATGTGGATGCGACCGTTGTTTTTGGGGTTAATCAAGATATTCTTCGTGCATCAGACATTATTGTATCAAATGCCTCATGTACAACAAACTGCTTGGCACCAGTTATTAAACCACTAAATGACAAACTTGGCATTAAATTTGGTCTCCTCAATACCGTTCACTCGTACACAAAAGATCAAATGCTATTAGATGCCAATCATGTCGACTTACATCGTGCTCGTGCAGCCTGTGAGTCTATCATTCCAACCAAAACAGGCGCAGCAGCCGCAGTTGGTATTGTTCTCCCAGAACTTGCTGGACTCCTCGACGGATTTGCTATGCGCGTACCAACAAGTAATGTATCAACTATCGATTTTACATTCACAACCCATAAGCCAACAACGGTTGAAGAAGTAAATGAAATTATGATTAATGCTAAAAGCGATGTATTGCATATCAACGATGAACCTCTAGTATCTTGTGATTTTAATCACCACCCAGCGTCAGCAATTTTTGACGTCACTCAAACTCGAGTACTAGGAGATTTGATAAAAGTAATCGCCTGGTATGACAACGAGTGGGGATTCTCTAACCGTATGTTAGATACTGCCCACTTTATGATGAATATATAGGAGCACAAATGAACCTCTTAAGTATGTGCGATGTTGATTTACGTGGAAAGAGAGTTTTAATCCGTGAAGATTTGAATGTCCCTATCAAAGATGGAATTATAACTAGCGACCAAAGATTGCAGGCTGCTATTCCAACTATACGTATGGCCCTTGAAGCTGGTGCAACTGTAATTTTGATGTCTCATCTTGGGAGGCCAACAGAAGGAGTATTTGACCATAAGCTATCTCTAGAGCCTATTGCCAATTACTTATCCCAAAATCTTGACTATCCGATTCGCTTTGAAGCTAATTATCTTGATGGGTTAAACCTATCGGCAGGTGAACTAGTTGTATGTGAAAATGTTAGGTTCAACCTCGGTGAAAAAGAAAATGATCCACATCTTGCAAAAAAATTGGCTAAGCTTTGTGACATATTTATAATGGATGCATTCGGCACTGCCCACCGAGCCCAAGCTTCCACATGCGGTATTGCGAAATTCGCACCTGTAGCTGTTGCAGGACCATTACTGATTCGCGAACTAACAGCTCTTGAAAAAGTATTAAGTGCTCCTGAAAAACCAATTATTGGTATCATTGGCGGAGCAAAAGTCTCCTCTAAGCTATCTCTATTAAAACAAATAGTAAAGAAAGTTGATGTACTAATTCCAGGAGGTGGAATTGCTAATACTTTCCTTAAAGCAAGCGGCAAAGAAATTGGAGTTTCACTCTGTGAAGAGAATCAACTAGAAGAGGCACGCGCAATATTAGAATTAGCCGCTAGTTCTGGCTGCGATATTATGTTGCCAACCGATGTTGTTGTCGGCAAAGCCTTTGTTGAGACATGCCCTGCTTATAACAAGACCCTAGCAAAAGTTGCCGTTGATGATATGATAATGGATGTTGGACCTGAAACTGTCGCCACCTACGTGGATATTTTAGAGACAGCAAAAACAATCATTTGGAATGGCCCTCTCGGAGTATTTGAGTTCCCTCAATTCGGATATGGAACAAGAGCCCTAGCAATTGCTATTGCCAATAGCGCAGCTTTTAGTATTGCAGGTGGTGGCGATACTCTAGCAGCCGTTGACAAGTACAATTTAACAGATCAAATTTCATATATTTCAACAGGAGGAGGAGCCTTTCTTGAGTACCTAGAAGGCAAAACACTCCCATCTGTTGCAATACTGGAAGAAAGAGCTAAAGTACCTGTATCAGGTTAGCTTACATTCTACAAAACGTTTGGAATTTTAAATTGAATCAACAAGAGATAGATAGATATTTAGAAAGTGCCAAGCTAACTATGAATGATGACATTTCAGAAATTTGCAACATTACTAATGTTGCAAATTATATCCTCAGCCATGAAATTCTAAAAGACACACTAAAAGTGGAAGATAAAACTGATATTGCAAGTAAAGCTAATAACACGATGCGCGCAATTGTCGAAAACCGCCTACAAGGTTTCTCTGCTAAAGAAGAACAAACTTTTGCAATTAATGCACGAAAAAGCTTTATATCTGAAGTATCTACTATCCTAGAGCTATACTTAGACACACCTACTAAAAGTTGCGCTAGCAGCTTTCATTAAGAGGAAATCATGCCTATTTACTTAAAAACCATTCTTCTACTAATCTGCTCTAATATTTTCATGACTTTTGCATGGTACGCTCATCTTAAAAACTTAAATAACAAATCATTATGGATTGCTATTTTAGCTAGCTGGTCAATTGCTTTTTTTGAGTATGTTTTTCAAGTACCTGCCAACAGAATAGGTTTTGAAAGTGGTATATTTAGTTTGATGCAACTAAAAGTAGTCCAAGAAGTTATAACAATATCTGTTTTTGTTCCTTTTGCAATATTCTACATGAAACAACCCCTTTCCTGGAATTTTCTAGGGGCTGGAATTTGTTTAGTCGGTGCCGTGTTTTTTGTTTTTAGATAACCATGATGAACACTTACACTACCTCCTCAATATCATATATTTGATTGCATGAATTATATTTCATCTAGACCACCCGGATGAACCGTGTGGCGTAGGTGCTACTGGGATTTGTTTAGTGGGAGCCGTGTTCTTAGTTCTTAGTTCTTAGTTCTTAGTTAACTATAACAAACACCTAAGCCACCAAAAACTACGCCACACGGTTCATCCGGGTGGTCGAGAAAAATCCTCTAGCGTAGGCATACGAGTTTTAAAATAAATGATAACACACTGATGGCACTATAATTTCACCATTGCAGAACCGCTTAAAACATGCTTTACTTGAAATATATATACTTTTATAAGTCGATTATGAAGTGGATTTTAACCATCCCCATTGTACTATTACTATCATCCTGTCTCTTTGTCGAAGGCCAAATTATTGAAGAACCAGAAGATGTTGTTGTAACAAGTTCTGTAGAAAAGTTCGCAGTCTGGGATAAATGCGGCCTAGTTGATGTCACAAAAGCAGACCCAAGCGGCTAGTCTTCATCCTTTTTCACAAACCCACAACCTTGGTGAGGACAAACCAATTGCCTCCCTGATCGTTTAGATTCTTTAATCGTTAATATTGGCCAAGCACACTTTGGACACTGAGTGTCAATTGGTTCATTCCATAAGGCATAATCACACTTTGGGTATCCAGCGCATGAGAAAAATACCTTGCCTTTCCTTGACTTGCGCTTAAGAATATTCGCCTCAAAACACTTAGGACATTGAACTTTAGTATCAGCTGGCTTTTCTAATGGTTCGATAAATTTACAGTTAGGATAACTCGAACAGCCAATAAACTTACCATAACGACCAGCTTTAATATGTAAGGCACCAGAACATTCTGGGCATACCCGCCCCTCTACCACTTCATCTTCTACTTTTTCTTTAGATGAAGATGAAACATCCTGTGTATAATCACAGTCTGGATAAGCGGTACAGCCAATGAATCGTCCTCTTTTACCAAGTCTAATAGCTAGTTGCTTACCACACTTAGGACAATCATCATCTAACATTTCTGTTGTTACATCTTTACGTTGCACATGCTCATCAATATCATGAATCTTACTGATAAATGGCTGCCAAAACTCGTCCAGTACTGGAATCCATGCTTTCTCACCTCGAGCAATAGCATCTAAGGTATCTTCTAGACCTGCGGTAAATTTATAATCAACGTATTGAGTAAAGTACTCTGTCAAAAACCTACTAACTATTCGGCCAACGTCCGTTGGGAAAAATCTTTTCTTCTCAACAACAACATATTCTCTCTGCTGCAAAGTATGAATAATAGAGGCGTAAGTTGATGGCCTACCAATATCAAACTCTTCCAAGGCTTTAACAAGTGATGCTTCAGAATATCTTGGTGGTGGTTCAGTAAAATGTTGTTTAGCTTCAATGTCTAATAAACTTACTTTGTCTCCAACCTCAAAAGCCGGTAGTAAGGTCCCACTTCCTTGACCATCATCTTTTGAATCATCAAGACCTTCTTCATAAACCGTTAAAAATCCAGGAAAAGCAACGACAGAACCATTGGCTCTGAAAATATTCCCCTCACCACATCCTAAATCTACAGCCACTGTGTCTATCAAAGCTTCTGCCATTTGGCAGGCTAGTGAGCGCTTCCAAACCAAATTATATAGTTTATACTGATCAGGTGTTAATGCTTTTTGCACCATGCTTGGGGTACGCTTTATTGACGTTGGGCGAATTGCTTCATGCGCCTCTTGTGCGTTTTTAGATTTGGTCTTAAATACCCTTGGTGATTTGGGTAGGTTTTTATCCCCATATTGATTGACAATATACTCTCTAATCTCACCAATCGCCTCTGCAGAAATATTAACAGAATCGGTACGCATATACGTAATCAAACCCATAGTACCAGAGCCAATATCAATACCTTCATATAACTGTTGTGCAACCATCATTGTTTTACGTGCAGTAAAACCGAGTTTTCTAGCCGCTTCTTGCTGAATAGTTGAGGTAATAAAAGGGGCCGAAGGATTTCTCTTCCGTTGTTTTTTCTCTATTTTAAGAACCAACAAACTGCCACTTGCTTCATTTAACAAAGCAGCTTTAATATCAGTGGCTCTAGAGCCTTCTGTCACACTAAATTGAGTTAACTTCTCTTTATCATAGTGGGTCAGGCGCGCCTCAAATGGAACAGCTGTATGCTCACATTTAGCAACCAAGTGCCAATATTCTTTAGATACAAACTTCTCTATTTCATCCTCACGCTCACAAATAAGCCGTAATGCTGGACTTTGCACTCTACCAGCTGATAAGTTGCGTCTGATTTTTTTCCATAATAATGGCGATAAATTAAATCCGACTAGATAATCTAATGCGCGTCTTGCCTGTTGGGCATTAACCATATCCATAGATATTGATCGAGGATGATTAAGCGCCTCGTTGATTGCTGACTTGGTAATCTCATTGAAGAAAATGCGGTGAACTTCTTTATCTTTAAGTAACTTACGGGAGCTCATAAGCTCTTGTACATGCCAAGAAATAGCCTCACCCTCTCTATCCGGATCCGTCGCCAGTAATAAAACATCTGATTTTTTTAATGCCTTAGCAATAGCATCAACATGTCGCGCGTTTCTTTCGATAGTATTATAAGTCATTGCAAATTCTGAGTCAGGATCAACAGATCCTTTTTTAGGCGGCAAGTCTCTCACATGCCCATAGGATGCAAGAACCTGATAGTCATCACCAAGGTATTTTTGAATGGTTTTACATTTGGCTGGTGATTCCACCACAACCAAGTACTTGCTCATGTAAACGTCGCTCCTAAAAACTTAAAATATGCTATGGCTCTATCTATACCGCACTTTTATACGACTATAGATCAATGAGAGATGAATAGTTAACAACCCTAGTACAAAAAATGGTTTAATGCAATGAAATATCGTCTTCTTTACAATAAAGAACAAGTTCCAGAAACGCTAGCTGCTCTGAATTTAAGGTTTGTGCTAGTGTGTTGCGTATAGTCCATTTTGTTTCTTGCAGAGAAACAAATCTAGAATCAGAAAAAAATAGTCGATTAATAACTAGTTCTAACGATTTTGATGAAAGGAGACCAAGCGATGACAAACGCATCAAAAATTGATAACTCGCTTTAGTAAATTTCAATTGTTCGTCAGCGGTAAAAACTCTAGTGGTATTAGTGCTCGCCTCTTTAAGAACCTGAACCTCAACACCAACTTTTTTATCCTCATCAGTTTCTTCTTCTGATAAATCTATTTCAACTGGAGAATCTAATTCTTGTTTCTCTTTTAATTGTGTCAATGTTTTTTCAAATAAGCTAAGCAGTAATTCGAACAAATTATCCTTCATTATTTACACCTCATATAGCCACCAGGAACTGCTTTCACAATACCTTTTAATTCCAATTCAGCCAAGTCAGACATGATATCACCAACAGTCATACCACTGCGCTGTACCATCTGATCAACTATTGTTATTTCAAATCCAATATATTTAACTAATTTTTTATTCTCGCATGTTAATGTATCATTTGGTACTACTTTTTCAAATGGATGCGAATACAAATTCATTTCTTCTAATATATCTTCTATCGATGTAACTAATTTCGCTCCTTGCTGTAATAATTTGTGACATCCTCTAGCTTGAGGGTTATGAATTGAGCCCGGAATAGCTAATACATCCCTATTGTGCTCAAGCGCAAAACGAGCAGTTATTAACGAACCACTCCTAATTGCTGCCTCAACAACCAAAGTAGCCGATGACAAACCACTTATTATACGATTTCTGCGTGGAAAATGTCCAGCATTTGCTGATGTTTTTAATGGAAATTCACTAATTAATAAACCTTTTTCACATATTCTCTGTGCTAGCTCATGATTTCGTCGCGGATATATGCAATCAATGCCCGTTCCCATAACTGCAATTGTAGAACCAGATGCCGATAAACTTCCCGTATGAGCTTCAGTATCAACCCCAAGAGCAAGACCGGAAACGATATTTATATTTCGCTCGGCTAAATGATATGCAAACCTTCTAGCATTCTCTCTCCCAGTAATAGACGGCTTGCGAGTACCAACAATCGCAAGGCTTGCTTTTTTTAAACAAGTTATGTCCCCACGTAAATATAAAACAATCGGTGGATCATGAATTTCTCTAAGTAGGCTAGGATACTTTTTATCTTGCCAAGTAAGAATATTATGTGCGGGATTCTCTTGCCATAACAAATCAGACTTTATTTCTTGTCGTTTGAAATTGGCTATCAAATACGCGACCTTGGCATTGACACCATGCTCTTCTAGTTGGCTAGATGACAACTTAAACATGTCTGACAAATTAGGCCACTTTTCTAAAAACTTTAAAACAGTTCTTGGACCAACGCCGTTAATACGGTTTAGGGCTAAAAAAGGTTGGAAATTATCTATCATAAAATTTATTCCATTGAATTGTATGATCTTAGGCATGTTGATAATTTCACAAACTAAAATTACTTGTCAAGAAATGTTTTTGCTAACTTAAAACCTGGTTAAGCGGCACACCTATCTAAAATCACTCATAAAGAATATTGCATAAACATACACGATTAGAGATAATGTCTTAATATTTATTATTGATAATATAAGATGACCATTCATAAAATTATTTATTTGCCTGACTCAAGGCTTAGGAAAGTATCAAGCAAGATTGAAGTTTTTGACGATAAACTACAAACTCTTATCGATGATATGTTTGAAACTATGTACCATGCTAAAGGTGTAGGTCTTGCTGCCCCACAAATTGGTATAAACATCCGTCTATCAGTCATTGATGTCACCGGAGACAAAACGGAGCAATTAGTCCTAATTAACCCAGAAATCACATCTAGCGAAGGTGTTGAGGAATATCAGGAAGGTTGCTTATCCGTTCCAGGAGCCTATGACAAAGTAAAACGGGCTAAAACTGTCACCATGAAAGCCTTAGACCGTAATGGCAAACCATATGAAATGACAGCATCTGGCCTTTTAGGAGAATGCTTTCAACACGAAATTGACCATCTAAATGGTAAGTTATATGTTGATTTACTTTCCCCATTAAAAAGAAATATCGCTAGAAAAAAACTTGAGAAATTCCTACGTCACAAAGACTCTAAATGAAGAAATCATTACGAATAGTATTTGCTGGAACACCTGACTTTGGTATCCCATGCCTAGAAGGTCTACTTAAATCAGACCATGAGTTGGTTGCTGTTTACACTCAACCTGACCGTCCTTCTGGCCGCGGTCGTAAATTGCAGTCGCCTGCAGTTAAGATTTGGGCCGAGGAGAATTCTATACCAGTATATCAACCACTCAATTTTAAAAATCAAATTGATGTTGATGAGCTTGCAGCTTTAACCCCAGATGTTATCGTTGTTATTGCTTATGGCTTAATTCTACCAACAAAAGTTTTAAATATCCCAATGTATGGATGTATTAATGTCCATGCCTCTATATTGCCAAAATGGCGAGGAGCATCACCAATTCAACACGCTATTCTTAACGGAGACCTAGAAACTGGTGTTACCATAATGCAAATGGATAAAGGCATGGATACTGGTGATTTTTATACCATTGAGACTTGCCCTATCCACACAGATGATACAACCAGTATTCTCCATGACCGACTAGCAAAGATTGCAACGGATCCATTACTTAAAACTCTCGAAAAAATTGCAAATCACCAAGCGGTTGCTACCCAGCAAGATGGATCGCAAGCAACATACTCCCCGAAAATAACCAAAGAAGATGCAAAGATTAACTGGCAACAATCAGCTAAAGAAATAAATCAAAGAATCCGCGCTTTTAGCCCTTGGCCTCTTGCTTTTACCGCAACACCTGAACAGGCTTTTCAAGTCCTAAAAGCCGAAGTAATCAATGAAAAAAACTCTTCATTGCCTGGTACAATTGTTAGTATCAGTAAAAAAGGTATGCTTATAAATACCAATCTAGGTTCTCTATTAATAACTGAGTTAAGATTTCCGGGTAAAAAAACAATATCTATCTCTGATTACCTAAATTCATCACGCACTCAACTCCAAGTCGGTATGATCTTAAAATGAAAAAATCCGAGCGCGAGGATGCGCTGCAAATACTCACAAAGCTTATTGAAGAAAAAAAGCACCTTAGTTATTTCATGCAATCAAATGACTCTTTATCACCATTAACAAAAGAAATATGCTTCGGTGTTTGTCGCTATTACCATCGTCTAGATATCTTAGCTAATCACCTACTAAATAAAAAACCAAAGGATATTAGCGTATTCCTATCAATTCTAATAGGTCTATACCAATTACACTATTTAAATATCCCCGATTACGCCGTAGTGAAAGAGACCGTAGACTTATTACAAAAGCTTAAAAAAAACTGGGCCAAAGGCCTGGTTAATGCTATTTTGCGTAAATACTGCCGAGAAAAAGAAACCATAGCTGCAAAATTATCTACAAACGAAATATATAACTATAGCCATCCAGAATGGTTTATAAACAATGTTAAAGCCGACTGGCCCAACGACTGGAAAAATATATTACAAGCGAACAATCAACACCCGCCAATGAGCCTAAGAGTTAATAACGCAAAAAAAACCACTCGAGAATACTTAGAAGATCTTAATCAAGCTGACATGCAAGGCGCAACAAGCTCAATTGCTCCTACAAATATTACCTTAGCAAAGCCATGTGGAGCTTTTAGTTTACCGGGATTTGAGAACGGTGATGTCTCTGTGCAGGATATAGCTGCCCAACTAGCAATACCATTACTGGATTTAAAACCCAATTTATCAGTTCTTGATGCCTGCTGCGCCCCTGGTGGAAAAACTTGCCACATCTTAGAAGCCGAACCCAACCTCGGCAAATGTGTTGCTATAGATATAGAATCTAATCGCCTGAGTAGAGTTCATGAGAACCTACAAAGACTTGGGCTATCTGCATCTATCCAACAAGGTGACGCTCTAGATCCTAAATCTTGGTGGGATGGATACTTGTTCGACAGAATCCTGCTTGATGCGCCATGCTCAGCGACAGGAGTCATTCGTCGTCACCCAGATATAAAATTACTTCGAACCAAAAGTGAAATAAATTTAATTATCGACATCCAACGGCAAATTCTAAAGTCTTTATGGGGCTTGTTAGCGCCAGGCGGACGAATGGTGTATGCAACATGCTCCATTATCCCGGATGAAAATGAGAGGCAAATAGAAAAATTTGTTGCAAAACAGGACGATTGCCAGTGCCTAATTGAAGAAAAAACATGGGGGCATGCAAGCAAATATGGCTGGCAAATTCTCCCTGGCGAGCATAATATGGATGGCTTTTTCTATAGTGTTTTAATCAAGTCTCACAAATAATCCTTAGCATCTGCAGCTGCAATATATTTCCTGGCTGATAATCTGCTTACCAAGAGACTAAATAAAGAGCTAAATAACGAGTGTAATCGTCTTTTTCGTAAATTTACTGAGGATAGATTGACTCGCTATACAACGTATATTAAGCTCAAAAGAAGTCACTATATTTAAATCTATTATGCTAAGAGCAACTATCGCCGCCGTAATCGCATTTATCATCTTCCTAGTCATCCACTTTCTGGATTTCTATTTTCTTGTACCTGAGGCTAAAACAAACAGCCTTCTTTGGGCTGCAACCTTTGGTTTTGTGATCCTTGCCTTAATACTGTGCTACCTTCCTCCAGAAGAATGGTTTCAAGAAAAGCTACATATTAACGACCTTACAATGAAACGTATGATTTATCCCCTGCTTAGTGCCATTTTATACGGGTTTTTATTTCTTGGTTATACAGAATTTTATTTTACAGCAGATAGATCTATTACTTTTAGAATGCTGATGATAGTTAATAAACAACCAGAAAAATCCATAACCTACGATGAAATGTTTAAAAAATATAACGTACCAGGAATTATCGACAAAAGATTTGATGACCTCACTTATGGTGGTTACCTAGAAAAAGACAATAGCACCTATAAATTAACGCCAAAAGGAAATATAGCACTGAATATATATAAGTTTGCTATTAAGTATCTGCGCTTAGACAATGGTGAAAAAAAGGAATAAGGTAACAAATACAAGGAGTTTTAATGATTGATGGAATGTATGACGTGTGCCTACTGGATAAAAGAATTAATAACAAAACTTTATCCGATTCAACCAATATTAGCCAACCAACTAATGAAATGCTCCACCATTTGGCAAAATATACAGAATGGTCTTCCCTTGTTAACAACTACAAAGAATTACGCGCCCAGTCTTTAAGACAACTGTTTGCCGAAGAGGAACTTCGGGGTGAAAGTTTCACTATAAATGCAGCCAATATAGAGTTTAATTATTCTCACCAACCAATAAATAAAAAAACCATAAAGCTATTAGCTGATTTGGCCTCTAAATATAATTTAAATAAACATATAGAAAAACTGTTCGTCGGCGATATAGTAAATGAAAATGAACACAAACCCGCACTCCATACTGCTCTTCGCTCAAATAAACAAGATGTGATTGAAGTTGAAGGTGAGGATATAAATCTAAAAATTCAAAAAACACTATCTGACATGGAGACAATAAGCTATAGAATTCGCAATAACTTGTGGCTTAAGTCAAAAGAAAGCAATGTAACCGACATTGTTAATATTGGGATTGGAGGTTCTAACCTCGGCCCTAAAATGGCAGTCCATGCTCTACAAAACTATAAAACAACTGATATTAACTTTCACTATATTTCAAATAGCGACCCATACAGTGCTGAAGATCTATTAAAAAAACTAAATAAAGATACAACAATATTTATTGTTGCATCAAAATCTTTCACAACAACAGAAACTATCGGCAATCTAGACAAAGTAATCGCTTGGTTTAATGATCCGATTAAAACTAATAAGCATATAATTGCTGTAACCGCTCATCCAGAAAAAGCTTTGGCCTTAAATATCAAGCATGTGCTACCAATTTGGAGTTGGATTGGGGGTAGGTTCTCATTTTTTTCAGCAATTAACTTGAGCTTAATGATTAGCATTGGACCTGAACATTTCAACAAGCTACTAACGGGCGCAAGACAAATGGATCTTCACTTTAGAAAAACACCATTTGAAGAAAATATGCCTGTATTGATGGCTTTAATCGGACTTTGGAATATTAATTTTTTTCTAGGCAGCAGTCATTTGTTTTTAGTCTACAGTGATCGCCTGGCTTATCTCACACAATATATACAACAACTTGATATGGAAAGTAATGGTAAAAGCATGAGCACATCAAACTCTATAATCAATTACTCAACTGGCCCAATTGTTTGGGGAGGACTAGGCAATGAAGCAGAACATGCATACTACCAACTACTCCTACAAGGAACGCACTATACTCCTATCGATTATATTTTTGTTAAAGATGAAAAATATGAGCCGATGAATAAAGCCGCCATGGTTAAATTAAACGCGCTTGCTTTTGGAAACAGGGATGAACAACACCCCCAACATCTCGAGAATATTCGTGCGGGAATTAGCAAGATAACATTAAATGGCCTAACACCGGAAGCTATTGGAGCACTGGTCTCTCTTTATGAACACAAAACATATTGCCAAAGCGTGATGTGGGAGACCGATGCATTCGACCAACCTGGAGTGGACGCCGCCAAGAAATTCAATTTGGAAATATAAATCTGACTTTTCTCACCATATAAATAATTATCTTTTAGGTGTTGCTATAGCCTCAGAATATAACTGCAATAACTCGCGTGCGCTCTCTACCCAGGAAAACTGTTCTGCCTGTTCTATTGAGAGCATCCGCATGCGGTCTCTTTCTGCTGTGTCCTTAGATAAGGACAACATTTCATAAGCCCAAGCATCTGTGTCATCAGGAGTTAATAACTTGGCAGCTTCACCGGCAACCTCAGGTATGGATGAAGTGTTTGAGGTTAATGTTGCCGCCCCAAATTGCATTCCTTCCAAAACAGGCAACCCGAAGCCTTCAAACAAAGATGGATAAAGACTGGCATAACAAGACTTATATAGCCAAATAAGCTCCTTATCAGAAACATATCCTGTTAGGATAACCTTATCTTCAATACCAAGTTTTCGGAGTTGGTTTTGAAAATCTTGCATCAACCAGCCATTACCTCCAGCAAAAACAAGTGGCATAGGTTTACCATTTAAAGATAAATATTTTGCATAAGCTTTAGCTAATAAAAGTTGATTTTTTCGAGGCTCAATAGTGCCAACCGACAACCAAAACTCACCCTCAGGAATACCTTTTAATGAGTCAGGACGAACGCCTTTCTCGTGCACATTAATAAATCGTGAACAAGGATAAATAACTCTAATTCTATCTTCAGGGAAATGAGGAAATATCCTTAAGTAATGCGCTTTGGATGCCTCAGAAATAGCAACTATCCAATCAGCCGCTATTGATGCCTTAAATACCCCACTATAACACCCAAAACGGTTCTCTTCAGTAGTCCAATCAGGGGACTCTAAAAAACCCATATCATAAAAGGTGTATATTAGGCGAGTATTTCGAAGTTGGGTCGGGCACCAAAAATTATTTGCATGAATAATATCTGGTTGATTGATTTTGGATTCTATATCTAATTGATTCCAAAAGTTACTCGCTAGTCTTCTAGATATATGTCGTGGTCCATAACTGCCTGATTTATATTGGTTAGTTACAGGCATAAACCTATCAAAATAAAAGTCACCAAAACTAGGATATAGAGAATATTGAACTTCAGGGGATATTTCGAGTAAGTTTTTAATTAGTGCGTGCGCATAAAAACCACACCCAGCCTTATTAGAGCCCGTTTGTGATACATCAAAACCGATATGTATTTTATCTAAAGAATGGGACTGAAACATCTATGTTCCTCTTAATATACTTGACTTAAATTATACCCGTAATTATACTCACAAAATTAAGTAAATTATAGATAGGGTATGGCATTAACTAGGACACATCAGGATAAAAGTCTACGCTCAACTGGAATAAAAAAATTCGCTGTAAACTATAAGTTTGTTAGTATTTTATTTATCATAGCAATGAGTTTTGCCGTTAATTTACCAAGCTTCGTTTCCGGTTATTATCCTATCCACGATACGCTCACCGTATTCCACTTTTTTTCTCACTACTATAGCCAACTCATAAACACTAATGAATTGCCCCTTTGGCTTCCATACACGACCTATGGCATGCCAATTGAGTCATATGTGTTATTTAGTCTCGGACCTTTTCAATACTTAACAATCGCTATTGGTTATCTATTCAAAATACAAAACACCCTGACATTGTTCTCAATTTCACTAGTTGGGGATACTATTTTTCTTGCATTTGGAACATACCTCCTCTGTAATCATATCTTTAAAAACTACTTAGTAACATGTATCTGCGTAACTTTTTTGTTACTCTTAGCCCAATATGATCAGCAACTATATTGGAACTTTAAAGTTCTTATCCCTATCCCAATGGCTTTATACTTAGGACAAAAATGGGTGGAGTCTTTAAACCCTGTGTTTTTAATTTCGGGCCTTGCAACGTTATTAATAACATCTTTTGGATCACTTCCATACGCCCTTGCGTTCCAATTTTATGTTGTTAGCTGTTACTGTATAGCATTAGTAACCCTTAGACTAAAATGGCAAGATTATAATCGAAAGCTATTTAAAGATGCATATGTTCAAACTCTTTCTCACCTCCATAAAAAAAGAAATATCATTTTACTAACCGTTTTAATTGTATCTCTTATTATCTGCGCATTAATGTTTATTCATATTAAACTTGTAATGACAAACGAGCTTACCTACAGTGAAAATATCGGCCGAAGTAATAAGTTATTTGTTCCACTAAGAATTTACTTAAAATATGGTGGATATACAGGACTTGAAAAAATATCAGAAATGCTTACCGGAATACCACATTGCCATCAAAATCTTCTCCCGTTTTCAGGATTAATATGCATTAGCTTTACAATTTACGGCTTGTGTTGCAAACCAAGATCTAACGCTCAAATAGCGTTATTAATAACATTTTTGTTTATTGTGTTATTCTCAATCGAAAAAACAACAGTCGCGCGAATTATATATTACTTTCCTATGATGAATTTATTTCGACATATTGCTTATGTCATTACAATGGGAAAAATCTTTTTAACTATTTTGTCGGGGTTTGGAATTAGTGCATACCTTAATAAAAAATAGATTTTTATCTAATACCAAAATCAGCACTCGTTTTTCACTCGATAAACTAGTACCTATATTAGTAGCAGTTGTCTCATTGTTTATGACTCCCTGGTCATTAACAGATGTCTATTCCAGATCAGCAATAACCGTTGCATTGGCCACTATAATATTAAGCTTATTTTGTATTATCTTTAAAATTAATCGACGCTTTTTTCTCGTAGGGTTAATACTCATTGGTTTATCGGAAGTGCTCGTGTATAAACTTAACGTCCAAAGAACGACATCATCCAGCACAGAGTTACCAATGGAATACTCTCTTGTAAGAAAGACTAAGTATATACCAACTAGAAAAAGACCATTTGAAGACGACTATTACTCTGTTAAATATCTTGGCGTAACCTATGGCATCACAGGGTCATACCTCCAAGAAGATTATTCACAATCTCCTAGACAAGACTTAATATCAATGCCTCTTAAAAAGTTACTTGAATCACGTAAAGATATTTATAATAAAAAGCAACAAAATGATACTAGTCTAAAATTTAATTATGAGAACGTTCATCATATAATTGGCCCATCAAAATATGATGAGGAGTTTAATAAAGTTATTGGATATACCGTTCCTAAATTGAGATTAACTAGTGAAGTGGTGCTTGTAGAAAATACGGATGAAGCTTTGAAAAAAACTAAAGATACAGACATTTATAAAACACCAATACTAACAATTGGAAATAACGCCAAAATTGATGATGTAACAAAGCAAATAATCCCGCCAGATGACACAATACAAACCCAAGAGTTTTCTAATAACAGATTAAGATTTTCTGTTATCAACCCTACCAAAAGCACATTATGGTTAACTTACGCCGACACCTATAACAAAAACTGGAAAGCATTTGTTGATAGTAAACCCGAACAAATTTATCCTGCTAATGTGGCCTTTAAAGCAATACAAATTAAACCTGGAAAACACGAAGTTCTATTTGTATATTCCAGATCTGCTATTATTTTTATAGCCTTTTTCGCATTCATGGTAATTGCGGCTACTTTATTTCTTGTAGCAATGATTTACTATTCATTACTAAATGCGCCCAAAGACAGCAACTTAAAAAAGAGTTCAATATGAAAAAAGCATTAATTACCGGAATTACAGGCCAAGACGGATCATTAATGGCTGAGTATTTACTGAACAAGAACTACACAATATATGGTTTTGCAAGACATGCCAGTTGGCTCAGAGAAAATCTAGCCAGCCACCTAAAAAATGAAATTAATATCATTTATGGTGACATGACTAATGGTGTTGATATTGCAAATGCTGTGTCCACAGTATTACCTGATGAAATATATAATTTAGCATCACAGTCTAGACCAAGTGAATCCTGGGATCGCGCCCCTGAAACTCTTCTAGTTAATGGTATGGGAGCAATCCATCTATTTGAAGCCGTGAGACTAATGCACCCTAGCTCTAAAATATATCATGCTTCTTCGTCAGAGATGTTTGGCAGAACAACCGCATCTCCTCAAAACGAGCAAACGGCATTTGACCCAGCTAGCCCATATGCGGCATCTAAAGTATATGCTCACCAAATGGCAAAAATATATAGAGAAAGTTACAATCTATTCATATCAAATGGGATTTTATTTAACCATGAAAGTGAAAGACGACCAATTCATTTTGTAACTCAAAAAATTGCATACGGCGCAGCCTGTGCGGCATTAGGAATTAAGACTTCACCACATAAAAATGAGCGTGGTGAACCAATTGTCCAAAATGGTAAGCTTGCCTTAGGAAATCTAGAAGTATCTAGAGACTGGGGATATGCTAAAGACTTTGTTCATGGTATGTGGCAAATATTGCAATATGACCGGCCTGAAGACTTTGTTATAGGTACCGGCAATCTTCATAGTTTAAAAGAATTATGTGAAATAGCATATCAACATGTAGGACAACAGTGGGATGAACATGTATTTAGCGACCCGGCTTTCATCAGACCACTAGACGCAAATATAACTGTAGCAGACGCATCAAAAGCAGCTAAATTACTAGATTGGCGACCATCTATTAGTTTTGAGGTAATGATAAAAAAAATGGTCGATGCGCAAATTATAAAGCTCAAAGAATCTCAGTCAAATACAGTTGGTCCTGGTGTCATAACCAACTGATATAGACGATGTAGTTGTCTTTTTGTGACCCTTGGAGTTGAAAGTTGAGGAAGCTTATTAATATCAAAAAAGTCGATTGCTGATATTTCTACGTTTTCTTTTGGCTCTCCTGATAAAATCTCACAGTGAAAAAAACATTTATAAATATGCGGCCAGTGGAGAGGATGATCATGTTTTAACTTATCCCATAGCGCCAATAATTTTACAGCATGAACATCATAACCTGACTCTTCTTTAGTTTCTCTAACGACTGCCTCTGATGGTGTTTCACTAACGTCGGCATAACCTCCAGGCAATGTCCATAGATCATCCGAGCGCTCTTTTACTAGCAAAACCTTATCATCTTTAAGAACAAATGACCGTACATCTATATTCGGTGTTGGATAGCCTTTTTCTAGAGAAAAAATCTGTGAAATATCATCATTTGATTTATCTGAAAATTCAGCCATAAGATCAAGACTTATTTCAGATATTCGTTGGTACCTTTCTTTATCAAAGTCAATCTCTGCAAATGTTAAGCCAATTTGAGAAATACTTTGAAGTTCTGCGATAAGTTTAAATAACTTTTTTTTTCTATCATTCATTTAAAGACCCTAAAAATTATCTTTAAGCTTTCTTAGGTATTTAAATACCTCATGTTGGCTATTTAAATTTAAACCAAAATGATTTTCTAAATACGAGGTTATTTGTTGAGAGTCACATCGCAAAAACGGGTTGAAAGTTTTTTCATCTTCAATTGTCGTTGGTAACGATGGTAAATTCGCTTTTCTTAAATGCCTAACTTCATCTATTTTTCTCTGAATATCAATATTACTTGGCTCTAATGTATGGGCAAACTGAAGATTACTCATCGTATACTCATGCGTACAGTATACTTTTGTTTTTTCTGGTAAATTCGCGATTTTTTGAATTGATGCATACATTTGCTCAGGACTACCCTCAAAAATTCGCCCACAACCTGCTGAAAATAAGGTGTCCCCACAAAAAAGTACTCCAGGTGAATAATATGCTATATGACCCAAGGTATGCCCTGGTATTTCTAATACCTCAAAAGAGCTATCTATAGACGGTAGTATAACCTTATCTCCTTCAGTCAACAAACAGGTAGAGCCCGTTATTTTCTCAGACTTAGGAGTATAAACATTTGGATGATACTCATCTATAAGATTTGAAACCCCTCCAATATGATCCATGTGATAATGTGTAATTAAAATATCAGTTAGAGTTAAGTTTTCAGAATCTAGGAAACATTTCAATGGAGCGGCATCACCTGGATCAACCGCAACAACAGTTCTTGCTTCTTTATTAATAACTAACCAAATATAATTGTCATTGAAGATTGCCAAGGGTGTAATATTCATAGTAAAAATACTCACTAAAATGCATAAACTACTTAGTTGTTAGTAATCATACTTCATTTAAAATATCGTTCTATACGTGCTAACAAATTATTAGAAATAGCCTTTTTAGAATTCTTTTTTTTCTCTCGCTCTTCTTCCCATTGCTGCAACAAAACATAAAATGATGGAACTAAAACAACCGCAATACAAGTTGATGCAAGCATACCACTTGCTACCGCAATACCAATAGACTTCCGGGCATTTGCCCCCGCACCACTAGCAAGAACCAGAGGCATAACCCCAAGAATAAAAGCAAAAGATGTCATGATAATAGGTCTAAACCTAGTTTTGGCACCAATCACTGCCGCCTCTAAAATTGACTTATTGTGTTCTACTCTTTGCTCACGAGCTACCTCAACAATTAAAATAGCATTCTTAGCCGACAGAGCAATTAAGAGTAGTATCCCTATCTGAGTATACATATTATTTGCAATGCCAAGTAAGAGTAAAATACCTGCCGTACCAAGTAATGCTAATGGTACGCTCAAAATAATAGATGATGGCAATATCCAACTTTCATATTGTCCAGCAAGAATGAAATATACTAGAAGAAGTGATAATATAAAAATATAATAACTCAAATTACCAGCTACTTTTTCTTGATAAGCCGTACTCGTCCATTGAAAAGACAAGCCTTCTGGCAAATATTTTTGGGCAATTTCTTCAAGTACTTTGATACTTTGACCAGAACTATAACCGTTATTTGATGCTCCATTTACAAGACTTGAAGGGTATAAGTTATACATGGAGATTAGTGCAGGTCCTAAATTCTGATTTATATCTGTAATAGTTCCAAGAGGAACCATACTACCATCATGGTTTTTGACATAAAAATGCCGAACATCATCAGGTGTCATTCGTGACTCAGATTCAGCCTGGACGTATACTTGAAAAACCTGTCCAAATTTAGAAAATAAATTAACATACGATGAGCCTAGATAAGTCTGAAGGGTATCAAAAGCATCCTGTAGTGTAACACCCAATGTTTCAGCTTTAGTTCTATTAATTGGGGCTGAGACTTGTGGCACTGAAGATCTAAACGATGTTATTAACTGCATGAATTCAGGACGATCATTTGCTATTTTTATTATATTATCAGTCGCATCTTGTAGTTTCTGGTAGTTGAAACTACCGTCAACAACCTCAATTTGCAATTGAAAACCTCCAGACAACCCAAGGCCTTGGATTGGTGGTGGTACGATAACCATAACCTTTGCGTCTATAGTTCTCTCAGCTATCTCATTTAGCTCGGTATATAAAGCCTTTAAATCTTGCGCCTTTCCTCTTTCAGCCCAACTTTTAAAGGTAACATATAACACTCCAGCATTAGCAAGATTAGCACTGTTATCTAAAAGAGATATCCCATCAATCCCAATAACGTTTGCAACACCACCAACTTTAGATACTTTTTCACCTAAGTTTTTAATTACACCTTCTGTTCGCTTTAATGTTGCTCCGTCAGGTAAAACAACATTTAAGACCATATAACCTTGATCTTCAATTGGTATAAATCCAGTAGGAATTCTAGTAAGAGCAAAAATAGATAAGAATATTAATAAGAACCCAATAAGACAAACTGAACCACTGCGGTGAACAAGTTTGTCAATTAAGGAGGTGTACTTTTCCTCAATAGGATTATATATTCGATCAAATGTCCGATAGACAATATTCTTCTTGCGATTTAAATCAATTGGTTTGAGCCATAAAGCACACTGAGTGGGCTTTAATGTCACTGCATTAATAGCACTAATAAAAGCAGTTGCTGCAATTACTAAAGCAAATTGAGCATACATAGCCCCAGTCAATCCAGGCATAAAGCCTGCAGGTACAAAAACTGCCATTAATACTAAAGTAATACCAATAATTGGGCCAATTAACTCACGCATTGCCTTAATAGATGCAGCCTTAGGTGGTGTACCTTTTTCAATATGATGCGTCACACCCTCAACAATCACAATAGCATCATCTACAACAATACCAATAGCTAGAACTAATGCTAATAACGTCATTAAATTAATAGTATACCCTAGTGCTAACATAGCAATAAAGGCACCAATTATGGTCACTGGTACTGTTGTAGCAGGAACCATCGTCGCTCGAAAATTTTGTAAAAATAAAAGTATTACAACTAAAACTAGAATGCCTGCCTCAAACAAAGTTTTATATACTTCATGAACAGACTCTTTAACAAACATAGTGGTATTAAATGGTATACTGTACTCAATACCATCTGGAAACTTCTTGGACATTTTCTTTACGGTCTTGTGAACCAACTCTGAGACCTCTAAAGCATTTGCTCCTGGTAATTGATAGATCCCAATCGCAGCCGTAGGCTTACCATTTAATCTCGCACTTTGGTTATAATTAGAAGATCCAAGTTCAACACGACCTACATCTCTAAGTCGAACAACTTTAGCACTAGAACTCATATTAGCAGTTTGATTTGGTTTCGTAGATAAAGTCTTAACAATTATATTTTCAAACTCAGCCGGTGTTGTAAGTTGCCCTGGAACATCAACTGTTAACTGGTAGGCGGCATCACCAACCATTGGTGGTGAGCCAATTTGACCAGCAGAAATTTCTTTATTTTGATTTTTTATAGCCGATAAAACATCGGATGGATTAAGAGAATACGTGTACATTTTCTTAGGATCTAACCAAACTCGCATCGCATATGATCCTGAGCCAAAGATAACGACACTCCCAACCCCCGCTAATCTTGACAGTTCATTTTGCATATTTATAGTTGCGTAATTATTGAGAAATAAACCATCATATTTATTATTTTTAGAAGTAAGAGTAATAAACTCCAAGATTGCTGTTGATTTTTGTTGTACTTTAACACCTTGCTTTTGCACCGAATCTGGTAATTGCGCAAGTGCTGCTTGCACTCTATTTTGAACAAGCATCTGTGCTAAATTTAGATCCGTGCCAATCTCAAATGTAACAATCAAATTATATGCACCACTATTACTACTAGTAGACTGCATATACAACATATTCTCAGTACCATTAACTTGCTGCTCAATCGGTAGCGCAACTGTTTTTATTAGGGTTTTTGCATCAGCCCCAGGATAACTCGTCGAAACTTGGATAGTTGGAGGAACTATTTCAGGATATTGTGCGATAGGCAAAATGCGAATTGCTACTATTCCAAGAAATACCAACATAAGCGCAATAACATTTGATAATATTGGTCGTTCAATAAAAAATTCAGAAATCATTGTTATTCTTCTCTTGTTGAACTGGAACGACTTGTCTGCCAGGGGTAGCATTATGCATACCTGCAACTATGATACTATCTTCTTTGGTGATACCCTTAACAATAACTCGTTGCCCCCTTTGTGATCCACCAAGCTCAACACGCACCTGCTTCACGATATTATCCGAGGTAACCGTATACACATAAGCCCCAGATTGATCGTATAAAATTGCCATATCCGGGATAACAACACGAATTATAGGGTCAGATATTGGGACTCTAACTTGAACAAATAATCCTGGTAATAAGACATATTTAGGGTTTGATAATAAAGCTCTAAATTCTAAGGTTCCAGTTGAAGCGTTTAAACCTGTATTAACAAAATCGAGAGTACCTTTATGCAGAAATTTATTCTCTGACTGCATTTTAACCTTAACGGGAATCCTTTTTATATTTTTAGGATCAAAATTACGCTTACGGGCAGCGGCTAAAATTTTAATTAAATCAAGCTCATTTAAATTAAAATATACGTAAATAGGATCTATTTGTTCAATAGTAGCTAACGTTGTTGGCTTTCCACTACCAACTAAATTGCCTACGTCCACAAGATGGCGACCAATTCTTCCTGTAAAAGGTGCTAAAACATGGGTGTAACTATAGTCAATTGATGCAAGTGTAACCTGGGAGCGAGCCTCACTAACAGACGCTTTAGCTTCAGCCGTTTTAGCCTCCCAAAGCTGAACGTTATTGAGAGATGTGGCATTTTTCTTATACATCCTTTTTTGACGATCATATTCAATTTGTGAATATTTATAAGAGGCCTTCTTTCCTGCTAGATTTGCGACTGCGGCTTTTAACTTTTCCAAATATGGCTTAGGTTCAATTTGAAACAACTCTGTACCTTTATCAACAAAAGTACCATCTACAAACTCTATCTTCTCAAGAAATCCTTCAATCCTAGCTACCAAATCCACCGATTGAAAAGATACCATTGTACCTGTTTGAGTAATATACTCTCTCATTTTTTTCGATTGAGGCTTTTGAATTACGACATTTGGAAAAGGTACATTATCATCGTTATCTTGGAAGTATGGCTTCAACAATATATACAATACTAATCCTAAACAAACCAATGCCAACACAATTTTTATTTTATTTATTTTTATATCTATATTCATTTTAGATCGCCAAAATTAACTACCAGTTAGGTAAATACAGCTCTTCTAATTCTTTTAACTTACTCTTAGGTGGTTGATGATTCTTTTGAAGAAGTAAATTACCCCAATTTGTTCGTTTAGCCATTTCCAATTTCACTTGATTAGAAACAATATCATTACAACCACGGATTTGCCACCCACCGCCGAGAGAACGATATAATGCAACCAATGCTTTTGGAATATCTCCCTTAGCTGAGGTTAAAGAGGTTTGAACGGTCAGCTGCTGCCGCTCTGCATCTAAAACAGGGGTAAAATCAGACTCACCTTCACGGTATCTAATAATAGAAATATCTGTAGATTTGGTAGCAGAAAGATTAGAGACGTTATAAAGTCTCGCAGCTTCCTTGCTTTGAACAAAATTAGTAATATTGTCCTGAACTTCTTGCTGAGCCTTTAACACAATGTTTTGATAATTTAATAGAGATTCTTGAAAAGCAGCATCTTGCTCGCGTACGGCATTAGTGATTCGTCCATAGTTTAATAATGGCCAAGCAAAGCTTGGACCAGCAAGTGCCATTCTATTAGACCAATTAAATATTTCATTTAAAGATGAGCCATTAATCGTGTTCGCAGAAAGTGCGAAAGTACCCGATAACGATAATGCAGGAAATAGGGTTGCTTTTATAGCACCAATACCTTCTGACTGAGCAACTGCATTTAGACGTGCTTCATATACATCGGGTCTCTTTACTATGGCTTCAAGTGGAATACCAACGGCTATATCTTTAGGTGCTATAGGAATACCATAACTTTTAGCAATCAAGGCCTCCACTTTGTCTGGTGTAACTCCAAGCAAGACTCCTAATGAATCTTTTGATTGCTGGAGATTTGCACGCAGAGATGGGAGCTGGGCTTTTGTCTTATAAAGCTCAGTCTTTGCAAGCTCCACATCAAGTAAGTTTGTTTCTCCTTCAACGTATCTAGTTTTGGATATATTATATGCAACCTGCTGTACCTCAACATTTTTATTAGTGACTCGTATTTGCTCTTGTGTAGTTCTAATTGTGATGTAAACAGTGGCAATGTCAGCCGTCAAACTTACTAACGCGGCGTCGTATGCAGCATATGATGACAAGAATGAAGCGTCACTAGATAAAACTTTACGTCGATACTTTCCCCAAAAATCAAGCTCCCATCCAGCGGAGACTCCTAACATATTAGTCATAAATTCTGAGGGAAGAACAAATTGCAAAGACTGACCACCAACACGCTGATAAATTAGATTTCCGGTAAAATTCTGATTTTGAGGATATAGACCACCAACAGATTCAGCTAGTGCTGCTCGAGATTTTAGTACTCTAGTTGCCGCTGCCTGTAAAGATAGATTATTTGTATATCCTAATTTAATGAGACAAACTAAAGTAGGATCTTTAAAAACCTCCCACCAATTAGCATTTTTAATAGCGCCACTATTAACACTCTTATCTGGTTGAATCCAGTTCTCCGCTATTCTCTTTTTAGGCTCTTTGTAATCTGGTCCAACCATCATACAAGAACTAACAAATAGAAGTAACGCAACAATAATCAACTTAGAAGCAGGCGCTACCATGCAAATTGCCTAAAGAAAAATACGTATTTAAATAATCCCAGAATTAATGAGTAAAGTCCACTGGGTTTAGCCGTTCGAATAGTATTTATTCTAAATATCCACCTTAAACAATGGTGGATTGAAGAGTTCCATAAGTCTGTTAATAAAAATGCTAGCTTAGCTAAGTCCAAAATAAATAAAGTAAGAACTCAATACAACCATATTCTTGCTTCTATGATTGCTTAATGAAAGCTCTAATTTCTAAAGATTAAGACACACGTAAATCATTTTGGTAGTGACTCAGAATAGTTGTTGCTCATTATAAAGCGACTTCAAATTCATATCGATTAATAAACAATCCAATAACAATGTCATGCATTTTCTCTAGTTTTGAAAAGCAAATTGTTCTTCTTGCCAAACGTTTGATACGCGTGCGTAACGTTAAATGTTTTCTCTCAATTGCCTGGGTGTTACGTTTGCCA
>JARGPO010000086.1 GCA_029213075.1 Legionellaceae bacterium
TATTGCAAACTCATTAAATACGCGAGAAATACGAGTTAAACAACCTGTAGTTATGGAATCATTAAAAAACAATCTAGAGAAAACACCCGAAGATTGGGTGAGTCTTTATATGGACTAGGGTGAAATTATGTTAAGTATTAAACCATTACAATCAGCAAAAGTCGCTTGTGATTACTATCTACAAGCACTTGAATATTACCAAAGTGATGCAACTGCTGTTCAGTGGCTTGGTGATGGCGTTAAATATTTAAAACTAGAAAATAATATTGATAACAAATTATTTTTAAATTTACTCCAAGGCCAAATGCCAAATGGCCAAAAACTACAAAACCCACAAGGTGAACATCGCCCCGGTTTTGACATGACTTTTTCAGCACCTAAAAGTGTATCAGTATTAGTTGGTTTAGAGGTCGCACCTGAATTAATAACCTTTCATGATAACGCCGTAAAATATGCAATCTCACAAATTGAAAAAGAGTTTGCACAAACGAGAGTACGCAATAATGGAGAGGTCAATTACGTAAAAACCGGCAATCTATTAATAGCAAGTTTTAGACAACCTAGCTCTAGAGCTAATGATCCAGCGCTACATACGCATTGCGTAACTTTAAATATGACGTTTTTAGATGGTAAGGCAAGATCTCTTGCTAGTGATAAATTAAGAAAATTTGGAGTGGTTGAGCAAATTCAAAATAATGCTCATTATTGTGGGTTACTATATCGTCATCATTTAGCCAATAGTCTAAAAGATGCTGGTTTTAATCTTAAGCTTACTGGTGATGGTTTATTTGAAATAGAAGGCGTCCCTGATGATATTTTAAAAGAATTTTCAAGAAGGCGTGTGGATATTGAAAATTTAATGAGTGAGAAAGGATGGACTGGGGCTAAAAGTGCGGCAGCGGCAACTCTTATTACACGCCAAGGTAAAGAAGAGCACGATTTAAGGGTATTGCAATTCAACTGGCAAGAACGCGCTCAAGCATTCGGTTTCGATGCAAAAGAATTTATCCAAAATAGAGCTCAGCATAAATCAGAAAACTTATTCTCAAAACTAAGAGGTGAGCTTGCCTCATTTATTGAGAAATATAAAAAACCAAGTAGTAATTCTAACAATCCAGAAGCGAAAGCGTGTGTTCAAGTTGCAATTGAAACCTTAAGTCAAAAAACATCCGTTTTTACCGAGCGCTCTTTATTTGCAGAAATCTTAAAACACAGTCTTATATATGACAAATCAATTTCACCCCAAACAATAAAAGTTGAAATTCAGCAAGAAAAAATCATTAATAATCTCTACACTGCCATTTGCCCTGAAACAAAACAAACACTACTTACAACGCCATGGCTACTAACATTGGAAGTAGAGACTATAGAGCGCATTGAAAATAATAAAGAATCAGTTTCATCAATAGCCACTTTAAATGAAATAAAGTCGTTTCAAAAAAGGCGAGCGCAATCATTGTTATACCAACTTACACCATCACAAAAAGAGGCGATGACAGCACTTTTAATATCAAAAGATCGCTTTATTGCTATTCAAGGTTATGCCGGCAGCGCTAAAACCACCATGTTATCTGAAGTTAGACTATTAATGGAGGATAAAGGTTATGAAATCAGAGGTATTGCTGTTGCAAGTGCAGCTGCTAATGAATTAAATCTTAAAGCTAAGATTCGATCAGATGTTTTTCCAATTATTCATCAAGAATTAAAAAATTCAAAAACAGGGATGTTAGATAAGAAAGTCTATATTGTTGATGAGGCATCAATGCTTTCATCACCGGAAGGGTATAGTTTAATGAAGCAAATTGAGCGCACTCAAGCACGCCTTATTTTAGTAGGTGATAGGGCACAATTACCAAGCGTTAGAAATGGCAGGATTTTTGGGTTAATCCAAGATTATGGTATTAAAACCGCAATTATGATCGACATTGTGCGGCAAAAAAATCAAGATTTAAAAGAGGCAGTGATATCTGCAACAAAAGGTAATGTGTTTGATGCGATACAAAAATTAGATATAAAAGAATTATCAACCCATCAAGAGCGAATAGAGTGGATTGCGGATACTTGGTTTAATCTCTCAAAACAAAAGCGTGATGAGACACTTTTATTTGCGCCAACTCATAAAGATAGATTAGCAATTACCGAGATTATTCGCGATAAATTAAAGCAAAAAGGCATATTGCAAGGTTATCCATATATTCAAACAACACTCAAGGCAAAGCCAATGGAGCCAATTCAACAGAGATTCGTTGCTTATTATAATAAGGACGATGTAATTCGGTTTAATCAGGATTTTAAAAAACAGACCATTCAACATGGCAAATATTACACAGTAGGTCAGATTCTAGCAAAGCATCGTCAAAAGAATATATTACCCCTTATAAATGAAAAGAATAAAACCATTTTATTTCCATTAAAAGAATTACCTAAATACAAGACACATACAGCTGCATTTGAACGAGTAATAGAAGTTTATAAAAAGCAGAGCTTAGAATTATGTGCTGGTGATAAAATCATGTGGTCACGTAATTTTAAAGCAGATAATATCCGTAATGGAGAAACTTTATTAGTAAAAGATATTCAAGATAATAATTTAACTTTTACAACCAAAGATGCCAAAGAACTTATTTACCCAAAAAATCACCCAGCACTACAACATCTTGATTATAGTTATGTGTTAACTAATTACAAAGTCCAAGGCAAAGAAGCAACTTATGGTATAGGTCTTATGGAGTCTTATAATAGTTTTAGCGCCACCATGAAAAACTTTTATGTACAAATTTCTCGTGCAACAACTGGGATGAAATTAGTAACGGATAATAAAGAGCAACTTATTCAAGCGATTAAAAATAATAATGACGAAAAACAAACAGCACTTGATGTTATTTCAATACTACAATTAGAAAAAGATAAAGGGTTATTTCAAGTGAAAATCAATCTATCAACACAACTATCTATAGATGACAAAGTGCATTTTCAAAAGACACAGTGTCAAAAAAACATCGAATATGTCAAGCAATTAGAATTATAAGGAAAAAATTATGCCAAGGCTAACTATTTCATTATCACAAGGAATGTACAATCGCTTATCATCATTAGCTATCCAATGCGATGTTTCTTTATCAAACATCGTTAATAAATTAGTACAAATTGGTATGCAGCATTTAGGTGAAGAAGAGATTAAATCACACAATCTTGCTGAAAAGCATTGCCAACAATTAATTATACAAATAAACGCCCTTCTTAAAAATGTGTCTGCAGAAATCCTGCAATTTAAACAAGAAGATTTTGAAATGTTGAGGGAGGCATCAGCAATAAAGTATAATGAATTGCTTAATAATAGAAGCTAATAAACTCGTATCATTGCTATCGATTTGATGCTGTGCAAATGGTGGTCTAAAAAGATGGCAAATAAAAAGGGATTAACTGGTTGAAGGTGACCATACACCACTACTGTAGAGTAGGCAACCTAGATTTTATAAAACTATTTTTCACTTAATATATATTGAGCTATCGACTAGAACAAAAAGCGGCCTACAAGATATATCTTGCACATAATTAAGATATTTCTTGCAGAATTATAATCAAATCTCTTCTACTACAAGATGATCTTTTTTAGTATAGTTGGCCCTTGTTTAGAACATGTGATCTGCTTGAATGCATTTACTGTTGTTTATTGTTTACTAAAGGGGGATTTATGCGTTCATGGTCAAATGAATTTGGGTTTTTAAGAGATCTGTATGAAGACCATACTCTTTCCGTACGTGATTCAGATTTAGATGAACAATTAAGATGTTTTTATTTTAGTGTTATATATGCTAGGAGTAAATACGAAGGTCCAAGAAATGACTTTATATATCCATCCCACTATGTAGCTTATGCAATATTACATTTTATTTCACTTGATTTTACATCGATTGACAGCAGATTTTCTATAAATATAGACGATTGTGTTTATAGAATAAATCCTGAACCAAAGCAAAGAGATAGATTGCTTTTATGGGCCTCTTTTATGTTAGTTGGAAATATTCTAAAACGGGATTTTGACACAGAAACACTCATTATCAGTGATAATGTGTCTGAGCAAGCAGGTTTGCTTAAACCTTTTTGTCCACGAATGACTGCTAAAAAAGAGTCACCTGAATTTCTTTTTTTTGGGGGGTATTATCTAGATGACGGGACAACAGTTAGTGAATGCGACTATAATAGTCTCCAATATTATCAGCTTCCATTTGTAAACCGTTTAACAAAAGAAGATGAGCTAGACATTCTTCAGAAATCTAAACGTGTAAAATCATACTTAATAAGTGAGTTTCATAGCTATAATCAAAAGAAAAAAATAGAGGAAGAACAAAAAAAGCAAATTATGCATGAAAGAAATGAAAGAGATAGGCTGGATAGAGAGAAAAAACAAATAAAATTAAAAGAGGAAGAGCTTAAAAGAGAACTTAAAAGAGAAAAAGAACGTATTGCATATCAATGTAGGAATTTGCATGAAGAAGTGGCAAAGTTTGATGCGAAAACCAGTAAAATTAAGTATTTTCTTTCGGTAGGAGCTGATATAAATTATCAAGAAGAGGATCCTAAATATTATCGTAAGCCAGATATCAATTACCAAGAGGATGATCCTAGATATTCAAACAAGGTAATGAACCCTTCTAAATATACTCCATTAATGTTTGCCTTAGATTTTCAAAATGAAAGAATAGCTGAATATTTACTACAAGAAGGCGCCGATCCTTTTATAAAAAACTCGTATGGTGAGATTGCAAGCAATATATGCTCAAGAAACTCTATGATATACCCTATTCTTAAAGGCTATGAGTTGCTTTATGCGACGTTTAATCTTGATATAGCTTTAATTAAGCAACTTTTAGATAGTGGTGTTAATGTGAATTTCCAAGGATTAGGTGGTTATAGTGCGTTAATGATTGCAGTAGAACAAAGTTCATATGAGATTGTTAGTGTTATATTGAATCATAACCCAGATTTATACTTAACAAGAGATGATAATCTGGGTGTTTTAGACTTAATTAGCGATGAGACCATGATGGAGTTGATAGAGAGTTCATGTTCGATTACAGAATTAAACGATAGCATCACAGAAGATGAGAGATCTTTACGAATTACTGGAACATCACAAGGCTTTTTTGATGATTCAAAAGATAGATTAAAAGTAGTCACGGAATTTTCTGAAATGGTTATTCCTTCAGATTTATTGCCAGATATTGTTTTACAACAAGAACAGTCTGGACATAGCTATAAAGTATATCGCCAATTTCCTGAAACATAATAAAACACTTTGTTAAACTGATTATTGTTTAATCATTGGTGGATTATTTTTAAGAAATAAATAGAGAATTAAGGAGAAATAATGTTTGATTTTAATAAGCTGAAAATGAAACCGACTTATAGTAAAAACTTTGAACCAGCAGCAACTGATGCACAAATTGCTGAATTAGAAGAATATTGCGGACATACCTTACCTGAAAATTATAAAACAATTCTGAAAAAATATAATGGTGGCCGTCCAGAGGCGAGGTATTTTAACGTAAAAATGCCATACGATGACGTAGAGGGGGAGTGCGAAATTGCGCACTTTTATACTCTAGATATTAATAAAGAAATGCCAGAAAGTATCTGGTGGCTTATTAAAAATTATTCGGAAGTTATAGGACCTAGCAGTATACCATTTGTTGATGATGGAGTTGAGCAATTTTATTATATGAAATGGGTAAATGGCATACCTCAAGTATGGTTTCTAGAGCACTTAGATATTCCTGGATATGAAACTTATATGGTATTGAATTCTTTTGATGAACTATTAAATTCATTATATGTTTGAATCAAAAATAACAACATATGGTGCAAAAAAAGGAAATAAATGTGCAATCAACACAAGAAACACCTAAGACTGCGTATAGTTGCTATTTTGAAGTTCAGTTAGATGAAAAAGATTTCGGTTTAGATCGCGAGAAACATTTTAAGATCTGTAATGAACAATTGTTAATACAACTTCATGCATTAGAAAACGAAGGAAGACAATTACATCCTGATATAAGTAATATTTGCTTAATAGAACAAATTAGTGAAACTAAAAGTAAATCTCCGAGATTATTTACATGGGAGCATTGCTCCAGTTCAACAGCCAATGGACGCTACGGAGTAATGCGCTTAGTACCAAAATATCAACACACTAAAACTAGAGGAAACGAATTTTGTAGAATCATTCATCCTGACGATAATTACCGTGGTGGTTATCATGAATGGGCAGTTCCAGCTGGAGCTCCTGCAAGTAGAACAAGGTTAGTAAAACCAGTTCCGCATGATATTAACATACAGAGTATCCCAAAGGAAAAACTACATATATACTTCAAAATGGCTATAAGAGCTAATCGTTACGATCAATTAGAACAACTTTTGGAACGTGCAAAAATTTTCACGGCAGCTGAGAGCGAAGCTATATTCACCCAACAAGATCCTATAACAAAAGATACATTACTCCATTACGCAGCTAAAAATGGTTATCTCCCTATTTTAAATGTAATTCTAGATAATATTTCAAATATCTACGATTTTTTACACGTACAAAATCATTGTGGTAATACAGCTGCTCATATAGCAGCTGACAATAATAGATATATAATACTGAAGAAATTAAACAGAATAAAAAATGATTTTTCTATAAAAAACAAAAAGCAACAAACAGCCTATGATATTGCGACAATAAGGGGATTCTCAGTTAGCCAAAATTACTGTCAACCTACAAGTTATAATCACTCTTCAAGTTCAGCACAAAATGATTTAGGGGAGAAAGTACATCAAAAAGAATTTGACGGATCAAAAAAAGTCTCTGATTCTAAACAAGCAAGATCTAAGCATGGTTTTCGCGACCCGGCTTTTACTTATGATGATTTAAGTAAAAACGCGCACTCACAATCTAGTGCTACTTCATCAGAAAAGAAAAGCTCATCATCTCAATATACACCTACTGCAAACTATACATTTAAAGATTTGATGAGAGAAAAGTTTAGTAAAAGCGCGGCGGATAATTTTATTGAGGCAGCTGAAGTCAGTAGGAAATCACAACCAAAATCATCTCAATCCACGCCTGCAAAGAAATATACATTTAAAGATGTAATGATAGAGAAATTTGGTGAAAAAAGGGCTGCCCACTTTATCGAGGCAGGTGAAGTCAGTAGGAAATCACAACCAAAGTCATCTCAATCTACACCTGGAAAGAAATATACATTTAAAGATGTAATGATAGAGAAACTTGGTGAAAAAAGGGCCGCCCATTTTATCGAGGCAGCTGAGGTCAGTAGGAAATCACAACCAAAATCATTTCAACCCATACCTGCAAAAAATCATACATTTAAAGATGTAATGCGAGATAAATTTGGTGAAAGAAGGGCATCTCATTTTATCGAGGCTGCTGCAACAAATCAGCAAATACAACAAGTACCGGAAAAAATGCAACAACAAACTCAGCAGCGATCTTTGCAACAATCCCAACAACAAACTCAGCAGAAATCTTTGCAATTATCCCAACAACAATCACAGCAGAAATCTTTGCAATTATCCCAACAACAATCACAGCAGCAAACTCAGCAGAAATCTTTGCAACAATCCCAACAACAATCACAGCAGCAAACTCAGCAGAAATCTTTGCAACAATCCCAACAACAATCACAGCAGCAAACTCAGCAGAAATCTTTGCAACAATCCCAACA
>JARGPO010000092.1 GCA_029213075.1 Legionellaceae bacterium
TGGCAAACGTAACACCCAGGCAATTGAGAGAAAACATTTAACGTTACGCTCGCGTATCAAACGTTTGGCAAGAAGAACAATTTGCTTTTCAAAACTAGAGAAAATGCATGACATTGTTATTGGATTGTTTATTAATCGATATGAATTTGAAGTGGCTTTATAATAAGCAACAACTATTCTGAGTCACTACCAAGAATAGCTTTTAAAATTACCGTTTTTTGTTCCAGAAATCCGCGCCTAGATCATTCCTATCCGGCGCTAATTTTTTTGATAAACAATGTTTCTGTGCCAGCAGCCGTTGCTTTTGTTTTTACTGTTTCAATTTCCTTGTATCCAAGATTGCGGTAAAAATTTGCGGCTGATCCAGATTGGAGGTACACCTCCTGGAATCCTATGTTTCTGGCTTCTTCTTCTAACCGTTTGATTAGCTGTTTGGCTAAACCCAAACCTCTATATCTATACAATGTATATATCGACGCAATCCAAGGAGTTTTTTCCGACCATTCAGTGCCATCCTTTTCCCACAAGCTACCCATAGCAACGGGAAGGCCTGTTTCTAGATTAATAACTATCAGCGTTAAAGGTAACTTATCCTTTTGCATGCCTTTTTTAAAAACACTTATAGCTCGTTCTAGGCTTCCATCCGTTTTTTGGACTCCCCATCTTCCGTATGCCCAAGCTGCACAGGCATGAAGGCAATCAGGCCTGTTAGCTAAATAATCTATTTTAAAATCACTCATTCATTTCTCTACTTGTAAATATTCATTAGCTGTTAATCGATACAAAACATGTTGTGATAAAGGATGATCAGCAGCTAATTTAGCGTGTGCAAAGTCTCCATTCACGTCACGTTTTAATCCGATCTTTTCCATGACTCTAATAGAACGAACATTAGCTGGTACGGTAAATGAAACGATTTCTTTTAAGCCGCACTGTCTGAATCCATAATCCAATGAAGCTTTAGCCCCTTCCGTTGCATATCCTTTGCCCCAATATTGCGATCCTAATCGCCAACCCACTTCAACCGCAGGGGTAAAATGCGATTCCCAATCGGTATAATTGAGCCCGATAAAACCCATCAACTCGCCAGTTTCCTTCAGTTCAGCTGCCCATAAGGTATAACCATGCTTATCGCCATGACTATTCACCGCCGGCATGAAATCGTTGACTTGCTCCATGGTTAATGGGCCACGTAAAAACTCAATCACCATTAGATCTTGGTTGATTTGAAAATAGGATCGAGCGTCTTCTTTTTTCCAGGTTCTTAAAATAAGCCTTTCTGTTTCAATAATGGTAGTCATGTTATCTCCGATGAGCTTGTTCTCATCAATTTTCCTAATTGTGCTGCAGGGTATGGGGTTGATTTGCTCTCTTTCTGAAGCTTTTGAAAAAACTCATCCATGAGCAATGCAATTGGAGCGTATCGATTGATAATCGTATTCATTGCAGGCGTAACATTGCCGAGTTCACCGGCCAGATATTCACGCAGGCGAATTTCCCAATGCTCCTTACCAAAAAGTGATGTGATAATACAGTGAAGCAAGTTTACAGCAGCGCAAGCTTGATCATATGACTGATGCTGTTTTAAAAATTCTATTTCTGCTGGAGTTAAATCAAATTTTGATGATAGCGCCAGTCCAAAATCGCTTAAATAGAGCCGCTTACCGTCGGTGAGTATATTTTTAAAGTGTGCATCAAAATGCATCAAGCCGTGCGCATTCATATACTTGTTTGTGGCTTTGAGATGTTCGTCAACAAATGCAACTGCTGTTTCAGCGCTATCGTCACCGTTAGCAATCTGGGCGCTTAACCACTCATGCAGATTTTGTGGAACATATTCAAGAAATAAAGCGATGTGCGCGGGTGCTTTATTAAGATCGGTGACACGTTTACGGATAGCGTTAGAATTTCCCCAGTACAGGCAGTGCTCTTCAATATCACCCCAATAGTCAGTATTGAGATCACCTGGACCACTCGGCAAAATACGCCAATGGTACATCATAGGGAAATTGATGCACTCTCCCGTGATCGTCCAGTTGGTTGTGATAATGTGCGTTGCAAGCTCACGCCACGCTCCAAAGCCAGCTGAACCAATCCCATATTGATAGCTAAGTGGCAAATCAAAAATATTGGCTGTAGACATAAAATGCTGAGGCAGTTGCTCAAGATCAGTCAACGGTACTTTTTTAACAAACACGGGCATGTCGTTAATAGAAATTAAGGCGGACTTACCGCCTATACCTTCATGTATCGGTTTGCCGTCTGCTAAAATCTGCTTTAGCTTTTCATTGCTTAAGGCTGAGAGACTTGTTGAGATTTGGCTATACAGTTTGATTCTTTGCATTTATGGCAACCTGCTAATCACGTTATCTACCACGAATTTATAGGCTTCATCGAAATCCCAATGCAATTTCGATGGCAATAACACACTCATATCCATATGAAAATCGCGATGATCCTTTTTCAGCTCAAGATTCTTTAGAAATTCTTCGCCTGTAACTTTGACGTCGTTATAAGTGCAATACTTAGAGAAAATATCAAACACTCGATTTAAGTTAATTAAATTGCGATCGGTCACATACCACAAATCAAACAAATCCCGTCCTTTGCGACGTTGATAAAGAGCGCGCAACTTAGTCGCCATTAACTCATCCATTTCATAAGTAATGATATTTGTTTCCCCTTTGAACCAAGCTGAATCCATAGAGAAAGGTACTCTTTTTAAGGGCAATACCTGAAAATGTTCTGTTGTGTTTATTTCAATTTTTAGCTTTGCCGGAATTTTATTAGCAGATTCATATTTGTAGATAAGCTTCGCACTTCGCTGTGTGATTTTCCATTTAGGATCACCTAACCAGGGTTTTAATAGTGCCCTAATAGCATCTATCGTTTGTCCAATTGGATCAGCATTTTTTTGAACAAAATCGATATCTTCACTGTATCTTGCCGGAGGATTAATAAATAGTTTATTTAGTGCTGTACCGCCACGAAAAACCAAAGCGTCTTTGACATGAGGATCATTATACAAATCAATCAAAGCACGGCAAATTATTAAGTCCTGTTCTATCTGTTCAGTCATTTTCCATGGAACCGTTTTGCGCCAATTCTCAATAAAAACTTCTGGGATCATAAATCGCTCTCTATTTCTGAATTTTCAATAATTCTCCACTTTTTACATCTTGAATAGCCTATTTTTGAGATTTCAGATGCAAGAGGCAGATAATTTGGTTTATTTTCTTGAACATGCTGGGCAAGCGCATTAATCATTATTTCAGCATTATTTTCATCCATCACATCAATGTGATCCAGGATATAACCAATGCGCTGCAACTGATATTCTGCATGGGTATCTTTCGCAAGATTGATGAGTTTTATAGGATCTAACGCCTCAAAAAGCTCTGAGAAAACGGTGGCGATATGATTTAGGCCGCCTGCATGATTAGGATATTCGAGCAAATCAAGAGCAACCAGTTCAGGGGTTGCCACCTTAAGGTAGCCAGTACTCACGGTAATATCTTGAGTGGGTAATTCAAGCACAGATTTTTTATAAATATAATCAATTTCCACATCGCCAAAAATGGATGGGTGCTTAATACGCTTGTCTGATATCACTTGAAATCTAGCGGGTTTTTGATGGGTCGCTCCATGAAACAATCCTGCACTTAGAAGTGCGACATAATAATGAGCCCCCATATATTGCATAACCAAAGGCACCAATTCTTGGGGAGGGATAGAGCCATGCGGTTGATGTTCTGGCGGGACAATGACATATAAACCTCTCGCGGGTGAGATAAGATCCCCGGTTTTAAGTAACCTATGTAAGGCCACTCTAGCATGACTATTTGAAACGTGAAATTGCTCAAGAATATCCAGGATAGTAAAGCAGCGCCTTCCATCTTTTCGAATATCTTTTATGTATGATTGCAAGTTCATAAAATTACCATGACCCTAAGGTTACCATTATTGTAACTATAAGAACATGATAACTTTAGACTGCTTGCAAGTCAAGCATAAGCAAGATGTTTCAAGATTTCTATGTCCCCATGGTTACAAATAATGTAACTTTACATACATATCATTCCTTTTTATAATTGAATTGGTAGAAGAACTAAAAAGGAGATTACTTGAGCGATTTGAGCCTACTTAATGGTTAACAGTGATAAATGGGATAAGCTAGCTGAGTGGATGGAAAAGCTTCATATCAATGAAGACGCTCTCATCGAAAAATTTATTATAGGCAGTGGTAAAGGCGGACAAAAGTTACATAAAACAGCTTCAACTGTCTACTTGAAACATCTTCCGTCTGGCATTGAGATAAAATGCCAGGAGTCCAGAAGCCGTGAAGACAATCGCTATTTTGCAAGAGTGCGGTTATGTGAAAAATGCCATACAATTGTCAGCGATGAAAAAACCAAAGAACAACAAAGAGTAGAAAAACTAAAACGTCAAAAGAAACGCCGCTCAAGGCGTTCTAAGCAGAAAATGCTAGATGAAAAATCGAAGCAAGGTCAACTAAAGATCCTGAGACAAAAACCTATCTCAGTAGAGGGATAACGTGTGCCATTCAATAAAATCACGGTGTCATAAACTGTGGCATGGCTGTGGCAGCACTAGGCAGTTTTCCAATGATTTGATGCGTTGCAAGGTATTGATTTATAAGGCTTTTAAAACTAGAGCATCAGGCTTCGAACCAAGGTGTCGGGGGTTCGAGTCCCTCCGAGCGCACCATCTATATCCGGCCTTCCCGGCTCTTCCCCGAACCAGGGGGCACTTTAATCATCCGCATAACACTTTAACTCTTAATCTGTAATTTTCAAAATCCATAAGCTCTTCTTTGAATCAACTTCATCTTTCGATGAAACCCTTCAGTTATTCCATTATTCTTGGTAAATCGAAGCATTCTACCTACTTCGTCCTTCCATCTAAATAAAGTATTACCTAAAGTTCTAAGATGCTCAAATGGGCTTTCCCTTAATTCTTTAATCATCTCTAACAATCTAGGTATTAAACGCCCGCATTCTTTAGCTGCGCAATGCTTCTTTGTTAATAGTTGATGTAGTTCTTGTTTAAAACTATAAATAGCAGATATAGCCCTAAATAACTACTTGCACAAGTTACGCCACTTACGTAAGTAGCGTAACTTACGTAAGTGGCGTAACTTGCGTAAGTGGTGTGTCTAGTTATGTGTTTTCTTTACAGCTCTTATTTCCTTAACACTTTTTGCAACATCCTCTGGTGATAATTTACTCATGTGTTTGATGGCCGCACGATAAATATCTGTTTTTGTTGATTTTTGTCCGGCTATTGAGCAGGATAATATTAATTGATCTATTAGCTCAACATCTTCTTTGTATAGAGATAAGTTTTCTCTGACTTTTTTTGATTTAGATTCAGGAGCGGTGCTCGATTGCTTTTTATCAACAGCTCCTTCGGGAGAGTCACTCAAAAAATCAGATAATGATGATGGTTTTTTCCCAATATCTCGTTCGTTGTTTAGGATATTCCCTATTGAAGATAAATTACTTTTCTTTTTTGTCATATCTTATCCCATTAACCGTTGGTATCTACTGATAAACTCATCGACGACCGCTTCATATTGTTTTGCTGCTTTACTATTGGGGTCGTAGTCCATTATGCTTTCTTGAAAAGCGGGGCTTTCTTCTAACTTAACAGTTCGAGAAATTTTATTTTCAAAGACTTGATCTTTATAATGCTCTCTGAGTAATCTTTCAACTTCTGTTCCTAGGGAGGTTTTAGCGCCTTCTTCGTGATTAATTAGTATACCCAGAACTTCTACGGCTGGGTTCATTCGTGGTCGTTTTACTCTTTCAATTGTTGAATAAAGCATTTTGAGCGCTTTTAATGAAAATGGAGCGGCTTTTGTTGGTATTAATAATGTATCTGCCGATAATAAAGCTGCTGTATGCATGATACCAAAGGAAGGAAGAGAATCGATAAGTATAAAATCATACTCTTCAGTGAATGCTCTTACTGAGTCTGCAAAGTCAAAAATAACCTCAAAACTTTTGTCTTGAGCTAGTGAAAGCTCTATATCAGTCCCGATTAAATTTAAATTATTTTCTAATGGAATTGGAGAGCATGTTTCTCGTTCATAAAGCCTTGCAGTATTTGATTGAGCTGGTACATTTTGATCACCAATACATGCTTGTGTTAAATCACCTTGAGGATCTCCATCTATTAACAGAACTCTATATCCACGCTGTGTTAGCCCTTTCCCAATATTAAAAGTAACAGTAGTTTTTCCTACACCACCTTTTTGCATAGTTGTAACATTTACTTTTCCACCCATCTTTTCCCTTAATTCTATTGTAATGCTTTATTGTTACATAACAGACGTAACTTAAACAAGTTAAACAAGTTAAGCAAGTTAAGCAAGTTAAGCAAGTTAAGCAAGTTAAGCAAGTTAAGCAAGTTAAGCAAGTTAAGCAAGTTAAGCAAGTTAAGCAAGTTAAGCAAGTTAAGCAAGTTAAGCAAGTTAAGCAAGT
>JARGPO010000093.1 GCA_029213075.1 Legionellaceae bacterium
TGGCAAACGTAACACCCAGGCAATTGAGAGAAAACATTTAACGTTACGCACGCGTATCAAACGTTTGGCAAGAAGAACAATTTGCTTTTCAAAACTAGAGAAAATGCATGACATTGTTATTGGATTGTTTATTAATCGATACGAATTTAGAGTGGCTTTATAATGAATAACAACTATTCTGAATCACTACCACTTTGTTAACGCAACCAACATACTTGCCAGACTGTCCTTCATGTCAGCAACCCCGCGACCATATGCCATACCGTCTTTTTCTAATAATTCAAATGGAGGGCTATCCAATTTTGTTAAATCACTTAAATGATCGGTTTTATTCTTCTTATACTCCGTTAAAACTATTTTTCAGCGCCTGTTTCTCGACTTCCAGGGAGTTGAAATTTACGCATGATTAATTTCTACAGATGCGCATAAGAGCCAAAATAATTTAAGAATAGTAAATATATAGACCTGTGCTATAATTAACAATATAGTCTATATTTTAGGAGAGTATCATGGCGAAAAAAAAAGTAGGTAATTTTCATACAAATCCCAAAATAAAACCAATAACAGCAAAAGTAAAAAATTATTGGGCCACTAAACGCAGAACTATCACGAACAAGCTGGATGAATTCAATAACGAAGTGTAACTTGAGTCTAAAAAAGTGGTCAATGAGGAGTATCATTTACATACCTTAAATGACACTCCCAAACGATTGTTCGTGTTGACCATTTTTAAATTTATACACTGCATCTGCATACTTGTTAAATTTCATAATTAATGAACAAATAATATCTTGCGCTTTTGAATCCAACGGAGCAAGTGGCTCATCAAGTAAAAGTACTTTTGGATTTCTAAGTAGTGATATTGCAATATCTAGCCGCTTAATTTGACCATCTGACAAGTTAGTTCTACTTTCATCAAAAACAGTATCATACTTATTTTTCATTCTTTGTATTTCTTTATAAATACTTATTTTTACGCACATATTTTTAATATTTTCCTCAGAAATCCCTTTAAGACCAATAGTTAAATTGTCCTTGATACTTAAATTAAACATCCTTGAGTGTTGTCGAACGAAGCTGATATTACCGGTTAAAATAGTTCATAACATTTAGGAAGCCATTATGAGTAAAAAACAAAAGACGTATAGTGCGTAATTTAAAACGAAGGTTGTTTTAAAATTATTAAGTGGCGATCTGACAGTTGGTCAAATAGCCTCAAAATATTCATTAATATCGAAGAGTACCCAAAATTGAAAAAAGACATTTTTGGCTAATGCAAGCATTGCATTTAATAAAGATGCAGTAGTTGCAGATATTAAAACAACTGTTGATAAGCAGGAAAAGGAGATAGATGAACTTTATCGCAAGTTAGGTAAGTGCACAGCAGAGCTTGCGTGGCCCGCAAAAAAGTTAAAGAGAAAAAGAAGGATCTTATAAAGCTCTGAGCTAAATGCTATCTCAATCTTAAAGCAATGTGAATTACTTGATTTTAATAGAAGTAGTTATTATTACCAAGACGCGCAACCATCAAGCCAAAAAATGTCTGTTTTACGAAAGATAGATAACATTTATACCGAGACTCCTTTTTTAGATATAGAAAAATTTATCTTCAGTTGGCTAAAAATGGGTGTAAAGTCGGCATCAATCAAGTATCTAACTACATGAAAGAACTTGGTTTAAAGGCCATTTATCCAACTAAACAAGTAAAAACTACTTTGGATAATTTGGAACATAAAAAAGATCTCTTATTTATTAAGAGATTTTGATATTAATAAACCCAACCAGATTTGGGCACAGAAATCACATACAGTGTGCCCGGAGCTCAGGGCGAGTTCGTTAAGCCAAAATGATTCTCTAGACTGAGCAGTGATCTGATGAAGAACATGAACCGATTAACCTGCATCTAAAGGAAATTAATGCCTTTGACCACATCTCCTTTGGCATGAGAATAATACCAGCAGTTCACCTCATTTTCATCGGTATACGGTTTGTCTTTTATCGAATCGTCAAGGATAAGCACACCGTTTTGAGTTTCTCGCTCTCGAATGGCTGATTTATCATGCTTCCACAACATCTTTGAATCAAAATCTCTCTGTCGAAGAAAGCGCGTTACTTTATCGTGTGAAAATTCACCATCTACCATATCTGATAAACTCGTTGCAGTTGCGTACTTGTTTTGGCAAATCAAATAGTCAGTGTAAATATCAAGCATATCCATGCTTTGTTTCTCCCTAAAAGCAGGAGGAAAATTTTAATGAATTTTACCTATGAGGCAAGGTGCCGTGCGTAAGGTGAGTTAACAAGAATAAAGATATGTGTAAATACTGATAAAACTGATATAATCTCCGATATCAACGCTGTATCTCCTCCATTATTTTTTAGTCGAACCAAAGGAGAATAGATTAACAGCGTTTGGCAATACTCTTTCTTTTTTGAACTGCCGCGTTTCTAGAAATGGCTAAAGTCCAGCGTGGGTAACTTTGATTAACTTAAGCGGAGAACTTATATGGAAAATAAACTCTATAGCTATATGACCTTGGCTACGGAACATTATACGATTGTAGAAAGAGAAGCACCCGTAGAAGAGTTAAATTTTTACTTGCGTTATGCCATAGAAGCAAATGGCCCTATCTTAGAGCCTATGTGTGGTACTGGAAATTATTTAATTCCAATCTTGGAAAAAGGCCTTTCTATAGAAGGAGTTGATGCCTCTCCACAAATGTTGTCGATCTTAAAACTTGAGTGTCATAAAAAGAACTTTCATCCCAAGCTGCATGAATGCTTTATTCAAGATCTTAATCTTGGTAAATATTTTGATTTAATTATTATTCCAAATTGGTCCTTTGGTTTAATTACAGGTGATAATCAAATAAGAAAAACCTTAGCAGTTTTATTTCAACACTTAAGCAAGAAAGGAAAATTAGTATTCGGTATTGAAACAACAGCAGGCGTACCTAGTTTATTAAATATTTGGTATGGAGAAAATGAATATACAAAGATGAATTTAATAAATACTATCTCATTAAGTAGATGCCCCAGTTATGATGAATCCACACAGCTATTAAGAATATTAAATCGCTATGAAAAAATACAAAATAATAGGGTAGTTGAAACAGAATTTGAGTCCTTATCTTACAGATTATATAAAGACGATGAAATGATTGAGTTACTTAAGGAAACAGGATTTTCTACCATAAAAGAATTTTACTTGGAAGAACAAAATAACTCAGAGCAAGGAAATTCAAGCATTATCTATGAGTGTCAAAAAGATTAAGTCCATATACTGCTGTAAATTTTCAGAATTAGTTTTTTAATATGTTATTGAAAAACTCATCAAAATTCTCCAGAATGATTTTGCGAAAAAACAAAAGGAGTAATTGATGAGCGAGTATGATATTAAATTGGATAAAGAAAAATTGATAGATCTTTTTAGTAAAAATGAAGGATTAGGAGAATTATTGGGATCGGTATTAAACCAAGTGCTTGAATCTCAAATGACAGAGCATTTAGGTGCAGAGCGCTATGAGCGCCAAGATGAGCGTTTAGGATACCGTAATGGTTATCGCACAAGGCAACTTTATACAAGAGTTGGGGCATTAACATTACGAGTACCACAAACACGTGATGGGAGTTTTAGCACAGAGATTTTCAAGGTTAAGTCCAATTGTTGCTGTAAATTGTATTGGTGTCATTACCAAGGGAAACTGTCGTCTTAATTACCGAGCGACTTTGTCGTAACACTATATCAAAGTGTAGTACTGTAAATCCTACCGCGACCATATAAAACTCCTATACGTATCATTGTAGTGAACTATTTCCTTTAAGAGGAATTAGTTTCGTAATTATTGTCGTACAAATGCCTGGTCTGAAAACGTAGGGGTTGCTCTTGGTGATTTTGATTTATTGTTGTTAGCAAAGAACGTTGCTTGATATGATGGAGTTTTACGAATAGTGTTGATTGTTTTTGACCTTTTGTTTTTGCGAATACTGTGTAGTGTTGGAATAGGGTAGTTGTTGTCTGCTTGTCTTTTATGTATTGTCCTAGGCTGGTTTTCTAGTTTACATGGGTTCATTCTATATCTTGCAACTAGGGCTAGGCATAATTCTAAGATTAAGCTCGACTTTTGATTTGGTTGCAGATTATTAAAGAACTTAGCCAGATTTCTTATGTTATCTAGATCTGTGTTAATTGTTCTTGCTGTAATTAAAGGCTTGAAAACACCAGTACTTGCAACAGATGAAGCACGTGGAGAAAATCCCATCGCTACAAGTTTATTTGCAATAAAACCAAGACCACTTACGCTACTATTCTTAAGTTTACCTTCATGCTCTAGTGCTTCAAATAAATGATCATTAATTGCTTTTTCAAGAACAGGATCAATTTTAATTGTCTTTAACCATATCTTAAACTCTTCATCAGTCATTTTATTACTATAACTATTACAGTTATCTATAAATTCGGTAAGAGCAGCCAAATCGTTTGATCTATTTAAAATAGAGTGTAGATGATTCGATAATGATAATAAAAATGTTTGTTTATTAACTGTGGTTGAAGTGTGTCCACTGCCGCCATAATATTTTTCAAAGATACCACTTCTAAAGTAATCTTCAATTATTAATTCCTGGCCAGAAAACCTATGTATTAGATTTAGTATATCCATGTTCTGGGATTCTAATTGTAACTCAACTATATCAATGAATGCAGCTGGGTTTTTCTTGCACATTAAAGTTACTAGAATAATTGCATTAATATTTTGAACGAATGATTTATTTTTTAACTCTACAATTTCCATATCTGCGCGCATAGCCATTTCTTCAAAAAGAAAAAATATTTCTGTAAGCTCTATACTTCTCAACTCACCATGTGAAGAGCATCCAGCAATTTGCAATCTTACTCCAATGAAGTCTATTAGCTTAATTAGGCTTGATTTATCAGAAATAGACAGTAAGCTTTTTAACCACTTTGCAGAGTCATGAGAAGCATGTTTTCTAGAGTCAATAATTGTTTCATTCCCATATTCTTTATTATGAAAATTTAACATCATAGTTATTATTGAGCGGAGGAAATGTTCTTCTGAAGTTAGATTAACGAAAATACCTAGGTTTTGAATTATATGTATGATTGATTTTAGTATATCTGTATCAGCAAGTTTTTCCTCAAGTTTTTGTGAAAATAAATTTAGGACATTGGCTAAGCTATTCATCCTTTTATCTTGAAGATGACTTCTTACAATTGATACTATATCATCGGGTAAATTAATTTGAGCATTCAAGCCTTTGACCACTAAATTTATATCTTGCGCCTTTATTTTAATATTCATTCGGGCGAATTTGGTTGTTAGCTTGTCAAGAGCGTTATTTTGCTTTGAACAAACGGCATTAAGAAACAATAGCGAATCATTGTTCAATTCACCATTAATATAACCCATGAGCTCTGTTATAGGCCCGTGTGGTTTATTGGTTTTCTTTGTGTTATTGCTGGGATCTGTTAATGACATATATCACCTTTATGCTCAGTATATAAAAGTTAGTATGTTTTTTGTTATAGTCAAGTAAAAATAGTAATCTATCATTAAAAAATGATTTTAATGTGGTATATATAATTTCTTTGGTATAGGCTTGCGCGTAGTTTAGATAGAGATAGCCAGGTAATTTACGGTTTTGGTATATATTTGTTAGGTATTTTTCATCAGCTTTTTGATTAATAAATTTAACAGCATACAAACAAATGTAGAGAGTGACAATATAATTAATAATAAACCAAAAGAGTGTGCATAATGTAATTTTAGCTCTGCAATGGTTGTACTTTCAATTGGTAGAGATGTTAACGTGGCAAGTTTTCCTGACAAATATCCACCTATTCCTAGTGAAACAAAAAATATTCCAAGCATAGTGCTAACTTTATGTCTACTTGCTAATAATGTAACAGCAGAAAGACCTACTGGGGATAAAAGTAACTCGGCTAAAGATATAATTAAATAGGTTGGAATAAGAAGTACAGGAGATATAAGTCCCGTTGATAAATCGTAATAGCAAATGGCTGCTATTAATCCGTATGCGATAGTCATGCAGCACATCGATGTAAGAAACTTATTGCCAGTTCTAATCGCTTGCTCAGGTTTTGTCAGTCTTTTTTTAGTTCTAGACATTAGTATTCCAAGAACAATCATACCGACACTTTGTATCCCAACATAATATGGTGGAGGGAATTGAAACCCTAGCAAGGTTGGTTTAACAGCTCGAACTATAAATAATGTCAAAGATAAGAACATTTGAAAATAAAACGCCCAGAACATAATTGAAATCAGACATAGTAGTCCTATAACAATGGTTTTCTTTGATTGTTTTTTAGACTCGCTTTTAATACATAGGATAAAGTATGCAATAGACATTAAAACAACCAATAAAAACAACGTATCTGCTAGACTTGGAAAAGTTAGAATAAAATATGATGATATCCATATTAATAAAGTGAAAACCACTGCTGAGATAGTTTTCTTGATATTAAATATATAGTCTGTAGTGTCTTTTATTTTGTAAAAATATATGCCGTGGGAAAATGAAATAGTCGCAAGAATCATTCCGACAGCAGCACTAGTGAAGGCAGTTGACCAGCCGAAATGTTCGCTAAAATAGCTAGGTAGGGTTGTTCCGAAAATTATTCCTATTGTTAGGCCCATGTAGAATATAGTGAAGCCACTTTCTCTGTTTGGAGAGTTAGCAGGATATTCATTACCAAGGAGAGAGGATATATTGGGTTTAAGTAAACCACTACCTACCGCTATACCAGATAGCGATACACATAAACTAGCGTCGGACGTTACAACACTTATTGCCAGGTAACTTATAAATAAAATAAATGTACCTGCTAGAACAGCCCTTTTTTGTCCAATTAAATGATCGGCAATCCAGCCGCCGATGACTGGTGATATATAAGTTAATGCGGTAAATGAGCCAACTAATGCATATACGCGTTTATCCAACCATCCCAAATGCATAGCCAAATAAATAGCCAGTAAAGTTTGAACAACGTAGAATCCGTACCTTTCCCACATTTCTGTGGTAAAAAAAGTGCGTAGTGACTCTGGATGCTTTAGTTGATTAACTCCCACATAACCCCTTAACTGAATATAGTAATCAATTATTCTAGCATAGAATATTTTTAATGTCTTTTTTTTGAATTTCAGGCAGGGTAAACCAGGGAAAGATCACCAAAATCTTTTAAATAACATTGATTTATGATCAAATAGCCTCACGTTTTTAAGTGAGGGTTATTTGATGTCCAGCAATTTGATAGATTATTTCGGTGATTTGCCTGATCCGCGAGTCAGAGGT
>JARGPO010000025.1 GCA_029213075.1 Legionellaceae bacterium
TCCAAGATCCAAGATCCAAGATCCAAGATCCAAGATCCAAGATCCAAGATCCAAGATCCAAGATCCAAGATCCAAGATCCAAGATCCAAGATCCAAGATCCAAGATCCAAGATCCAAGATCCAAGATCCAAGATCCGAGACAACAAAGTAAAATTGAGTATGAATTATTAGATGTTATATTTTTGTGTGTTGTTGGAATGATTTGTGGCGCAGAGGCATGGGACGATATTGAGACCGTTGGTGAAGCCAGATTAAATTGGTTTCAAAATAAAGGGTTTCTTCTTAATGGAGTTCCTACTGCTATTACCATTGCCAGGATCATCGGTTGCTTAAATCCCAATGAATTGCAACGTTGTTTTATTAACTGGATGGCGGCAGCTAACACAGCAACAGAGGGACAAGTAATCGCGATTGATGGCAAGCGGATAAGGGGATCTTATGACAATAAAAAAGGGCAATCAGCGATTCACATGGTTAGTGCTTTTGCTGCAGAAAGTGATGTTGTTTTAGGTCAAATAAAAACTGAAGATAAATCAAATGAAATCACGGCGATCCCTGCATTACTTGATCTGCTTGATAGCAAGGGATGTATTGTAACTATAGATGCCATGGGGTGTCAGGAAGATATTGCGGCCAAAATCATTGATAAAAAATCTGATTATATTTTAGTAGTAAAGGATAACCAAAAGAATTTACATCATGATATTATTGATTTTTTTGAGTGCGCAAGACAGCATGATTTTAAAGGTGTTACCCATGATTATTTTGAAGAAATCAGTAAGGGTCACGGTCGTGTCGAAACGCGTAAATCATGGATATCAAATTGTCTGGACACAATTGAAAATACGACAAAATGGTCTGGTATAACAGCAATAGGAATGGTGGAGTCTGAGCGTTACATCAAGGGAATAACGACTGTTGAGCGTCGACACTATATTGCTTCAATAGCTCAAGATGCAGAGATTTTTGCACATGCTGTGCGCTCACATTGGGGTATTGAAAGTGCGCCGCAGGCGCACGAGAAGGAAGTTTATGGTGAACATAAATTAAGAGCTTGTGCTTAAGCTCTGTAAAAGATGAAGGTAGGCCCTTCGAAATCGGCTTCCAGAAGCAGGTTTCAAACCACTTCAAGTGGCTGTCATTAAGAGTGATGGTCATAAGCGTTGAAGTAAAATGCGGGTGTTAACCCGTCAGGTATGGATCAGAAAGACTCACCATAAATTACATTGGGTACTTGATGTGACCTTTAAAGAGGATGCATCAAGAGTAAGAAAAGATAACTGTGCGGAAAATCTAGGCGTTATTAGGCACATTGTCATTAATATTTTGCGGCAAGATAAAATTACAAAAAGAAGTGTCAAAGGACGACGCTATAAGTGCGCTGTAGACTCCGAATATGCAAACAAAGTTCTTGATGGGCTATTTTGAGTCACACATGTTTTTGCCCTGTAACTGAAGATACTCTATCAAAATTTAAGAGGATTATGGATTTATCGATGAATGTTAAAACTCTAAATGAAAATCTTGTGAAATTTCATATTTATAAACGTAACTTATAAAAAGCAAACCCTAGCCATCAAATGCATAATTATTCTGTTATGGGTTGAATATGTGAATAATTATGTTATAATGTTCTTGGAGCTTGATTTTTCACACAAGGAATGGTTTTAGTTATCTTTACTTAACAACACCTCAGGATAGATAGGAATTTCAAACAAGATCCATATAAAACTTCCTAACTTGACCGGAGAAATAGATGTTTGATAAAACAACTAGGGAAAAATTAAAAAAGCCAGCGGTGTTCTTCCTGACTCCAGCGATAGAGGTGCTGTCAACCCAGCCCATATGGTCCATAATGAAACAAACGCAGACCACAATTACTCCGAAGCCTAGAATAAATTTAATGCCTAGTTTCCTTTATAAAGGAACAGGTTGTAACTTCACTGGGTTTACCTTAACCATTACTTTGCAAATGTATTTAACTGATGAAATTGAAAAGAAATTTGGCAGCAATCCCACTAGTAGCCAAAAAACAATTTCAGCTCTTGTGGCAGGTGTTGCATCGTCAATTGTTGCATGTCCAACAGATGCGATTATGTCTTGGAAACAAAGCCCTGTAGAAGGAGGAAAGTTGCGATTATTTAAAAGCCTTCCTGCTACGATGGTTCAAGAAGGAGCTTGTAGTACCTTCTTTTTAGTAGTAGCTCCATTTCTTGAAAGAGTTTTGGCTCCAAAAATAGATAATCAAAGTGCGCTTACTTTTGTCTCAGGCAGTATTGCTGGTGCGGGAGCAGGCATTTTATCTCAGCCTGCTAATACAATTAGAACAATTCAGCAAAAAAGTATTAGTCCGGATGGTTTTTTTAAAACAGGACAAGATATCTACTTACAAAGAGGAATACCTGGTTTATTTCAAGGTACAACTTCTAGGTTGTTAATGATCGGGGCGTCAATGGGAGTTATGACTTTTGTGAAACGAGGAATAGAAGATGCTTTTGATAACTGCGATAAAGTATCTGCTTGTACTTATTAGAGTCACGCAACCAATATGGTGATCGAACAAAAAGCTATTGTTTAATTTCGACTTAAGTAGTCAAGCAGTAGCTTTTTTTCTAGAGGTTTTGCATACAAATAACCTTGTGCGACAAAACAATCGCACTCGATTAATGCTTGGGATTGTTTCTTATTTTCTACTCCCTCAGCTATTACGTGTAAATCTAAAGCCTTACTTAATTGAATAATGGTTTTAACGATTTCTTTATCACTTTTATTTGTAGGTAGCCCATCTACAAATGACTTATCAACTTTAATTACTGAAACTGGCATCTGTCTTAGGCGGCTTAGAGATGAATATCCAGTGCCAAAATCATCTATTGAAATTCCTACTCCTAGCTCTTTAAGCTTGGTTAATTGGTGCTGCATAAAAGTTGGCTTTTGCATCAGCATTGTTTCAGTTATTTCTAAAGTAATTTGATTGTTAGGAATTTTATAACGCTTTGTCCCTTCTTTTATAAATTCAATTAAATTTATATCTTCAATTTGAGAAACTGAGCAATTAATACAAAATGGGAGGTTGAGTTTAGGAAACTTTTTGGATATTTCAGCAGAAACTTGAAAAGACTCTTCTAATATCCAGTACCCTATGTCAACCATAAGTCCAGCAGACTCAGCAATAGGTATAAATACATCCGGTCCAATCCCCCTTAGCTCAGCTGAACTCCATCTTAACAGTACTTCTATACCCATTATTTGCTCGTCTATAAGAGATACTTGTGGTTGATAGACTAAATAGAATTCATTTCTCTCAATAGCATGTCGCAGGCTTGTTTCCACTTTTAAGTTATATGAAACTTGATGGTTTAATTGCTTTGTATATAAACAAACGGTATTTTTACCTAGATTTTTGGCCTTATACATTGCGGTATCGGCATGCATTAACAATGCCTCTGGTGTGAAACCCATATCAGGATAGATGCTTACCCCAATGCTAATAGATGGGTTAACTTCTTGTGATTTAATGAAAATCGAGTGTTTAATGGATTTTAGTAACCTCTCAGAAATTTTTAAAACTTCATCCACATTCATTTTGTTTCTTAGAATAATAACAAACTCGTCCCCGCCTATCCTTGCAATATAATCAGACTTTTTGATTGTGTTTTTAAGTTTCTCAGAGATTATTTTAAGGAGGGTGTCTCCAAATCCATGTCCAAAGTTATCATTAATTTGTTTAAAGTTATCAATATCAATAAATAGCAAAGCAAATTTACTTTTACTTCTTTTGGCACCCTCGATGATTTTTTCTAGAGATTCTTGAAAAAAGGTTCGGTTTGGAAGTTCTGTTACTGCATCAAAATGAGCGAATACTTCCATTTTCCGCTCAATTCTTTTTTTATCAAACACATGGCCTATTTGCTGGCCTAATAATTCAAATGTACGCAGTATATTTCTATCCGGTTCCTCTCTTTCGCATGAGAAAAACTCCATAACAGCAACTAACTCATCATTTACTATAATAGGAAAGCCAATTGCAGAAATAATCTCAAGATTCCTACATGATTTTGCCCTAGGAAAATTATCGTCTTTGAAAACATCTTTTATCCATACAGATGATTTAGATCTCCAAATTCTGCCAGGTAATCCTATATCTTTTTTAAAACTATAATTCTCTGTTGTTTCAATGAGTTCTTTTGCTTGTACATCTTTATTCACATACCATATATGCGAAGATACAAGACAATTATTTGTATCATCCGGTACATAGATATGACCTATTGGCCAATGGATGGTTCGACATATTAGATCTAAACAGTTTTGAAATGCCTCTTCGAGGGTACTTGCAAGGGCGACTGCTTCAGTACCTTCGTGAATAAGTTTAAGCTCCAACAGATGCCTTTCTAGTTGAATATCCTTTTCTTTAATTGTTTGGACCTCATCTTTGGTATATTGGACTTCAAAACTTGCGCCAATTAGTATAGCAAAGCTTTTTAGAATGGATTCATCTTCTTCTGTAAACTCGCCCTCTTCTTTGTCTGAAAGCTGTAGAAGACCAATTGGGCTGCCATCTGATCTTTTTACAGGAACTGCTAACCATCCTGGTAGAGGTGGGTGTTCTAATCCACTCTCGGTTTTCATATTTGAGAAATGACAAAATCTAGGGTGCGAGTATAGTTCTTCTTTTGTAAGCCGCATTGTATTTCCATCTTCAAAAATAAGACTCCAAATTCCTTTTCCGTTAGGAAGAATATTGTATTTGCGATATTCATCATATTTGCTTGAGAGAGAAGTACTGTGAATAGCTCTAGTAAAGTCCCCATCCGGAATATAACTTACGGCACTTTGATGTGCACCAATTATGTCTCGTATTGTAAAAGCGATTATATCTAGTGCCTTAGAAAATGTTTCTTGATTTACAGCGCTAGCAAATTCGGTGGTTACTCTACCAATAATTTCACCGTCAATTTGGTACCACCCAGGAATATTCTCACTCATTTGAATAACCTATCCTTAATTGAAAAACAAGTTAAAAATAACGCTAGTTGCTTAATACGCAACAAAAAATCTTGGCATTTATATATCCAGGCTTAAACATGTTGCTTTTTTTATTTAGATATACTCTAATACTAGACCATTTACGCTTAAAATAAAGCATTGTTTGATTCAAAATTTAGGACTTTATACATGCAAAGTTACACTGATACGGAGGAAGCAACATCTGAGCGAGATTCTATAGACCAATTAGTTAACTCAGAAAAACTGCTAGATTCTGCACAACAGAAAGTTTTCTGCAATGATGGAAGTTGCGTCACTGATTATCAAAGGGAAGTGCAAGTAGATGTAAATATTAAGTCTGCTCTAAACCCTACAGAGGCCTCGACTTTATATTCTTTGGGGGAATTATCCGCCACTAATGGTTTGCATCTGGAAGCAATTAGATTTTTTTCACAAGTAATTATTTTGGAGCCAAAAGAGTTACGAGGATATAGAGGACGTTATCTCTCGTATAATGCAATAGAGAATTTTGATGCCGCAAAAGAGGATTTGAAGGTAATTAATTCTAAGGCTATTTTCAAAAACATTTCATATAGATCTTTATTAGTTGGAGATAGGAAACTTGGTTATGGTAATTTTGGGAGGGTTGTAGATGGTACTTGGAATAATATTCCTGTTGCAATAAAAAAAATCATGAATAGAACATACCAAGACGCTGCTTTTGAAGCTAAATTACATAAAGATCTTGTACATGAAAACATTGTATCTGTATATAAAGCGTTTCGAGATTCTAAATTGGACATATATTTGGTGATGGAGCTTATGTCGTCTGATTTATCAGAAGCTCTGACTAAAGATGAGCAATGTCAATTTTTAACGTTAGAGAGGCGTATTTTTATTTTGAAAGGTGTTTTATTAGGCTTAAAATATCTACATGATGAGCATGATATTATGCATCTAGATATTAAACCAGAAAATATAATGCTTAGTGAGGGTTGTAAGGCGAAAATAAGCGATTTTGGACTTTCTCAAATAGTCAGAGATGGTATGAAAAAAAGAAAGGCTGGTACTAAAGGTTACGCTGCGCCAGAAGTCTACTTACGTAAATGTGAAAAAAAATCAGATTATTATTCTTTTGGCGTATTATTTTATGTGACGATGGTAACTTCTTCTCGCAAATTTTATAGAGATGCGTTGATAATAAAAAATGAGATAAAAAGACGTCAAAAAGATATTCCTCTAAACGTACTTGAGAAATTTTCTTCGATTATAATGAGATATACGAATAAAGATCCAATATTACGCTTACCATTATTAGCCGGGGTTATAAATTTATTTAGTGATATTGAGTTCGCACTACCTCCAAGAGCTGTAGCTTCTAGAAATCAAGCCGTTAAAATGGAAGGATTTGGATTAAAATTGTTTTCAGGTCCGGTTAATATGTGGTCTAGAGAAGATGATGATAAAAGAGTGATACGAGGCACAGACAATCTACTATCTCGTAATCTTTAGTTATATTAAGGTTTAAATCACTCATGATTTTGTCCTGTATTCATCCTTGTTATTTCATTGATATATTTAGATTTATCAACTAGGATGAACTATTAAAATTTTTATCTGTTCATAATTTAATGTACAGTTATTTCCAACCGGGTGTTAACTCTAGGAGTGGTTGTTGTGAAGATCGCTATATTATCTCGAAATGAATCATTATACTCAACGCGGCGTTTAAAAGAAGCTGCGCTTGAGAAGGGTCACGATGTTGCGGTGATTGACTATTTGCATTGCTGTATGAATATTACTTCCAAGGAAACATCGATTTTATATAATGGTGAAGAGCTTGAGAGATTTGATGCAATTATTCCACGAATTGGCGCTAGACGTACTTTCTATGGCACAGCGGTTATTAGGCAGCTTGAAACTATGGGTATCTATACTATAAACCCATCAATAGCTATTACTAGGTCAAGAGATAAGCTTCGGGCCCATCAGCTTTTAACAATGAAGAATGTTGATATGCCGGTAACAGCTTTTGCTCATTCCCCTAGTGATATTGAAACTCTTATTCCAATTGTTGGCGCTCCTCCTTTTGTGATTAAACTGCTTGAAGGAACTCAGGGTGTAGGGGTTGTCCTGGCGGAAACTAAAAAAGCAGCACAGAGTGTTGTGCAAACTTTAATGGGACTTAATGCCAATATTATCATTCAAGAATTTATCAAGGAAAGCAAAGGCGAAGATATTCGCTGCTTTGTCGTAGGAGATAAAGTTGTTGCTGCTATGAAGAGAGTTGCAGAGCCAGGTGAATTTAGGGCTAATGTCCATCAAGGCGGCCAAGTTGAATTAGTAAAAATCACCAAAGCCGAACGCTACGCTGCCGTTAAAGCTGCTAAGATTATGGGTTTGAATATGGCAGGGGTTGATTTACTTCGTTCGGATCGAGGACCATTGGTTTTGGAAATAAATTCATCACCAGGTTTAGAAGGTATCGAAAAAGCATCGAAAATAGATGTGGCTGGAAAAATAATCACCTATATCGAAAATAATGCCAAGCAAATTAGTCCGCGTAGTCGATATCAAGGATAAAAAATGGAAGACTTGGTGATAGGTGGTGAGGTAATAAAGCCTGGGCATAAAAAGACTATTTATTTGGGAATGCCAAAGTTATATGATTGGACGCCAATGGCTATGCCCGTACACGTTTTGCGAGGCAAACACCCAGGCCCAACTTTATGCATTACGGCAGCGATTCACGGAGATGAAATTAATGGTACAGAAATCATTAGAAGGCTTTTAAAGAAAATTTCCTTATCTAAGCTTAAAGGCACCATTATTGCTATACCAATAGTAAATATTTATGGTTTTTTATATCAAGAGCGATATCTGATGGATCGTCGTGACTTAAATCGTTCTTTTCCTGGTAGTAAATCAGGCTCACTCGCATCTCGCTTAGCTAATATTCTTGCAGAAGAGATATTAGCTAATGTAACACATGCTATTGATCTTCATACCGGATCTCATCATCGAACAAATTTACCGCAAATTCGTGGTAACCTAGATATGCCATGCATTCGTGACTTGGCTTGTGCCTTTAATGTTCCTGTAGTTCTTCATTCTTCTTTGAAAGATGGGTCATTTCGTCAATATGCAAATGATCTTGGTATTCCTTTCTTATTGTATGAGGCTGGAGAGGCTCTTCGCTTTGATGAGTTTTGTATCAGAACTGGCATCAATGGAATACTACGGGTTATGAATAAGCTTGATATGTACCCACATTTTTCTGGAAAGGCTAAAAAAATAGAGCCAACTATTTCATATTCAAGTTATTGGGTGCGTGGCCCGGTGAGTGGGATTTTAAGAGCGAAGAAGAAACTTGGTGACAAAGTTATTAAAGGTCAATTACTTGGTATAATTGCTAACCCTACAAGCACTGATGAGCAAAAAATTAGAGTTCCCAATTCAGGTATTATAATTGGCGAGAGTAAAATTCCACTGGTTCATGCCGGAGCGGCTCTATATCATATTGCGACATTTGAAAAGTTAGATTTGGTTGAGGAGCAATTAGAATATATGAAAGACGTTTTCGATAATGAAACCAAGGATTAAAATATGCTTGCTAAAGATAAGTTATTAATTGGTAGAAGTGAATGGTGTTCACTACCAGAATTATCTGTCCCTGCTATCAAGGCTAAAATTGACACTGGCGCAAAGACTTCATCAATTCATGCTTTTAATGTAAAAAAATCCCAGATTGATAACCAAACCTGGGTGGAGTTTGAGGTTCACCCGGTTCCAGGGAATGATAATTTAATTATTTTTTGTAAAAAACTTATGATTGATGAGAGATCAATTATGAGCTCAAATGGCTTAAAGGAAGTACGACCGGTAATCAGCACTACTTTGCAGCTTGGTTCTAGAGAGTGGCCTATCGAGCTTACCTTATCTAATCGAGAGCCGCTAAAACACCGCATGTTGTTAGGTCGTGAGGCCTTAGCAAAGTTTGTGATCATAGACCCGGCTCTATATCTGCACTGTGGTCGGATGACAGCTGATGAAGTTAACGAGAGTTATAAATTATAACAACTAGTTTACGCCTCAACACTTTCTTTTTCGAAGTTGTGAGTTCTCTTTTCTTTATGCAAAGAATCTTTATATATTTCCATAAGGTTTGTTTCAATTAATTGACAGACCCCATCTAATGGTAAGTTGCTTAGTCTTTCTTTTGAAAAAGGATTTTGGAGCTCAACACCTATTTGGTCAAGTGAAAATAAAGCATAGGAGACTAATGCAGTTACTAAGGGATTAAGATAAATAGAATAATCAATTAGGGCAAATGGTAGAACTAATAAAAACAATAAAATAAACCTCCTTGATTTAACCGCCATAACAAAAGGCATCGGAGTTTTCAGGATTCTTTCACTCGCACCTTGACAGTCTAATATTTCTTCTCTACATTTTTCGGCATTTAAAAAAGAAAATTGATTGAGGTTATTAGTACGTAAAAGTTCTGAAAGTAACATAGCAATTTTAGTCGAAATAAATATTGGTTTATGGGAGGAATTTTTTAAACCTTTGCTTATCTCAGGATTAATTAGGTGATTAACCTCTTCAATTGATGTCTCGCCCCTTAAATGATTTTTCATTAGATATGGCATAGCTGATATATATTTAATTAATTGATCTACATCTTCTCTTTTATCTTTTTGTACATAAGATGCGATAATAATAGCCAGATTTCTACTATTATTTACAACATTACCCCATATTTTCCGAGCCTCCCACCATCTATCGTAACCGGCATTAACTCTGAAAACTAAGATAAGCCCCATAACTAAACCAGCATATTCAAATGGACTAACAGGAATAGAAAGGTGCTCAAAAAATAAAGACATAATTGAAATAAAAACCGCATACAAGCTAGTAATTAGCACTTGCTTTAGAACTTTCGGGGTAACAGAGCCATTAAGCGCTAACGCAGACTTTATAAAACTTGGGTATTCATTTTTATTTTCAATATTTTTACTTGTTTTCATATAATCACTTAATGCCATTAACTGATAAAGTTGCACATAAAATAACTTCTTTTGAAATAAATGTCAAATTTAGACCAAAAAAAAGACAAATAGTGTTATGTGAATAGAGTATTTGTTATATTATTTTGATGTTTTTCTATGTCGTCTTGATAATTAGTCTTAAGCTCCCTAGTGTAAAATAGAATTAAGATTTGTCCGCGGTGTAGAATTTACTTTTAATATATCTGAAAATTTTCATAGGAAAACATATTCATGAATATTACTTTTCTCTTTTATCAAGGGATGACAGCTCTAGATGCAATAGGTCCATATGAAGTTCTTAGTCGAATACCTAATGCCTCTATTCAAATAGCCTCGATTCAAAAAGGACCAATAAATGCTGGTTCAGGACTAATATTAACGGCTGAATATAATCTATCTGAAATATCGGCAACAGATGTTTTGTTAATTCCAGGCTCCAAAGATGCAACATCTTTGGATTTTTGTCCAGATGTACTGTCCTGGATTAAAGAAATTAATACAACAACAATCTGGACTACATCAGTTTGTACGGGCAGTTTGATACTCGGAGCTGCAGGTTTACTTAAAGGACTTGCTGCAACAAGCCACTGGGCAGTTAAAGATAGGCTTCAAGCTTTTAATGCAATCTTTAAAGATGAACGAGTTGTAATAGATGGGAAAATTATTACTGCTGCAGGTGTGTCAGCTGGAATAGACATGGCTTTGATGTTAGCAGAAAAACTTGCTGGAGAGAGAATTGCAAAGGGTATACAGCTTGCAATTGAGTACAACCCTAAGCCACCGTTTGAATATAGTTTATTAGCAAATAAAGACTCAGATATTCGCTTAGAAATTCAAAAAAGATTAAAAATGCAATTTAAATAACATTATGATAGGGACTTGTAGACATAATCAGCTTGAGTTTCTCAGGGCAAGAGCATCAAAGTATAAATTCATGGCCATTTGATCAATAATAAATAAAGTGGATTGGATAGTAGGGGTATCCTCTAACAAGAATTTTAGTGAATTGTTACCACCAGCTGAAAACACAATATTCCCCTACCTCCGCC
>JARGPO010000039.1 GCA_029213075.1 Legionellaceae bacterium
TCATGCGCCTGATTAAAACCAACGCCTAAACTCCCGCTTACCCAAGGCGTTACCATATAACCTCTGTCTGCTAATAGTTTACCTTTTAAGGCCACATGCGTATGTCTTACTTGGTAGTTATACGTGTAATTGTTAAATTGAGCCTGTGCATCATCCCAAATATTCCCTGACAACGATGCGTTGCCTGTCGTAGCTACTGCAAGGCCTATCTGGCTATCCAGTTTTTCACGTATCGGTTTTTGAATGCCTAAAAAAATCTCCCCATCTACTAATGCATGTGAGGAATGGTTTGCTAAATAGGTTTTTTCTAGGTTAGGGGCTAAATAAAACGTTTGCGTATTCCCAGCGCTTTCCCAGACCGGACCAAGACTTAAGGTTACGACACCTCTGGATTTGAACATTGAAAATAATTTGGAAGACAAAAAAGTCGCTTGTTCATCAGGCTCAACTTGATCCTCTGCAAATCCAGCGGAGCTGATGGACGTCAATGCAGCCAGTAATAATACATGATGGTTACGCCATTTCTTAAGCATTATCTCTATATCCTTATAGGTCTATCAATTGGCTAACACCAATTATATAAGGCAATAAGGCAATAAGGCAATAAGGCAATAAGGCAATAAGGCAATAAGGCAATAAGGCAATAAGGCAAATTTTAATGAGATTTTTATGATTTACGTACCAACTATTGGAAAATTCATCGTAAAACTCAAAGCAAAACAATTAATGAGTGGCTCAAGAATAATATCGAATAATATAGATTTTACACATTAATTAAAGCCCACTTTATGTGGGTTTTTTTTAAACTAATACTCTTAAAACCCAAATCACATAATAAATACCAAAATTAGAACGACTTAAAAGTGTAGCCAGAAGTGTAGCCAAAAAAAAAATTCAAGAAACGAACCCAACTAAAACGTTGAGTATACTGGTCGGGACGGAAAGATTTGAACTTTCGACCCCTAGCACCCCATGCTCATAACTATACTATTTAAACTAAAATCATTTGCATTCAGTTATAACCTATACACCTTGCTAACACTGAATAAAAAGCATATCATGGTAGTCAATTAGGATCAAGGATATACCAAGCCAGCACAAAAAAAAGTACCCACTAAAGTACCCACTGGCATGCTTAAAAAATAAAGGCAGCATCTATAATGATAAGATTCACCGATACTTACATTAAAAATTTAAAACCTAGAGAAAAACGTGATGAAAAATACGAAGGTGGTGGCTTTGGTATTTTTATATACCCTTCTGGTTCTAAAACATGGATATATAGATATAAAATTGATAATAAAAAAGAATATATCATAATGGGTCACTACCCATCTATGAATTTAGCTGAGGCACGTAAGACATTTCTTGATCTAAGAGAGTTACGACGTAGTGGACAAAACCCAAAACAAATGATAAAAAAACAAAAAGCACAAGAAAAACTAACCGTTAAACAGCTAGTTTTAAGCTGGTATACCAATTATATCGAACTTCATCGCAAACAACCATTACAGATAAAACAACATATCGAAGCTGATATTATCCCCCTACTTGGTGATTACCTTATTGAGTCCCTAGAAACAAGAGATATATCTCAAGCACTTGATAAGATTGTAAAAAGAGGCTCACCTGTCCATGCTAATAAAGTATTAAGTACAATAAAACAGGCCTTTAATTATGCTGTAAGTCGTGGTGAACTAAAACTTAACGCTGCCGCCAATATTAGGGCTCGCGATATTGGCGGTCTCGAAAAACCGCGTGAACGCTACTTATCACCTGATGAAATCAAAACGTTATGGATGTTTCTAGATGGTAGCAACAATAAAATATCACTTCAGATTATCAACGCGATTAAAATTATGTTGCTTACAGGCATTCGAACAGGTGAGATCTGGAACGCAAAATGGTCTGAATTTGATTTTAAAAATAGTCTATGGTCTATTCCTCCAGAAAATACTAAAACCAATATTGCAATGCACGTTCATCTAACTGAACAAGTGAAATCATTATTGCAAGAACTTTATAATTGTAGTATCAGTGAATATGTACTAAGTGGAGCTGACGGCTTAAAACAACTTAGTGATAGAGCATTACCTAAAGCTGTTAAACGAATGCAAGAGCGTGTTGGTATTCCACACTGGACATCTCATGATTTACGTCGGACATTTGCAACACAATTAGGTCAAACTCTGCAAGTTGATCCGGTGGTAATCGAGAAATGTTTAGGGCATAAAATGCCAAAGATAATGGCGACATACAATAAGAATGAGATGTTACCCCAAAGAAAAGAAGCTTTAGAACAATGGGGGCATTTCATTACCAAGTTAGTACACAATAATAGCATTTTTGTTCCGATAATACATCAGAAAGTTACTAGTGATGATTTTATAACAACCAAACAAGACACATTTAACCAAACGGTGCAGACATTATGAATATTAAAACATTACTCACTGAAGTATCTCTTGGTGAAGATAGCATTCGTCAATTTAAAGCAGATATTCGTAATGCTGAATCACTTGCTGCAGAGATAGCTGCTTTTGCTAATTCCAACGGCGGTACAATACTTATTGGTATTGCTGATGATAGCAGCTTACCTGGATTAAGTAAGGAAGATGTTTCTCGAATTAATCAACTTATTAGCAATGCTAGCAGCCATTTAGTACGTAGCCCAATTACAGTGCAAACTAAAAATATTGCCATAGAAAATGGTCGTATTGTTATTGTACTCACTGTTCCAAAAGGAATGGATAAACCTTATTTTGACAAAAATGGAGTTATTTGGCTCAAAGCCGGTAGTGATAAGAGACGAATTAATTCTAAAGAAGAGCTCCGACGATTATTCCAGATCTCGGATCAATTCCATGCTGATGAATTACCCACCAAAGCAAATATTGATAAATTAGACAAATTGCGATTTCGTGACTTTTTACGTGATGTTTATAAAAAAGACTATCCTGACTCACCAGAATCATTATTGCAATTATTAAAAAACATGAATTTAGCCACTGATGATGGCGTACTTAATCTGGCCGGTGTATTGATGTTTAGTGAGCGTCCTGAGTGGATTAAACCCCAATTCGTGGTCAAAGCAATTCGTTACCCTGGCAATGAAATTCATGCTAGCGACTATGTGGATACTGAAGATTTTTCCGGCCCACTCGGAAAAATCTTCGATGATGCTATGGCATTTATCATGCGAAATCTACACAAAATACAATCTGGTAGAGGGGTCAATGCGCCAGGTCTACCTGAGATTTCCGATAGTGTTTTTGAAGAGCTATTAGTAAATGCACTTGTACATAGAGATTACCTGGTGAATGCTCCCATACGCATTTTTATTTTTGATAATCGTATTGAGATTATCAGTCCAGGGCATTTGCCAAATAATTTGACTGTTGAAAAGATAAGAACCGGTAATTCCAATATCCGTAACCCAATTTTAGTCTCATATGTAGCAAAGGGCTTATTACCATACCACGGACTTGGTTCTGGAATTAAACGCGCTTTAGATCAATGGCCTAATATAGATTTTACTGATGATCGTGATGGTTGCTTATTTACAGTAATTGTTCATAGAAAAATATTCGATGAACAAACAATAAAAAGTTCACAGAAAAGTTCACAGAAAAGTTCACAGAAAACTGATGTGCAAATTCTAGAACTGATTCAAAAAGATCCATCTATTACGACAGCGCAATTAGGAGAGATCATTGGGGTTACTGGCAGAGCTATTCTAAAACAAATAAATAAATTGAAGGAGCAAGGCCGACTAAAGCGTGTTGGTCCAGATAAAGGTGGGCATTGGGAAATATAATACCACCAATATTTAGCACATATAAATTGATGGTATCATAGTGAGAATATTCATATAAATAACAAAATATTGTCTCAAGTACGCAACAAAATCAGTGCGCTTTTAGCTGAATTTAAAAGATCCTAACATAAAAATAGTTTGTGAAATAAATGCTCATAGTAAAATGAAAAGAACGAACTCATTACACCTTTCGCATGCTGACGTCAAGAACCATATCTATTTGATTTACATACATTTTAATGATTATTTAACGGGTGATTTATATAAAATAGCGATGAAGGTGTGATGAACAAAATGATGAATTATAACCTATTGATTTTTCTATATTTTCATATAATTTTTCATCAACTCTTCACCATTGATTCATCACTTTAACAAAAAGTATTTTTTATATTCTCACTAAAGGCAAGCTATTTTTCGCCAAAACTCATTAAATAAGTATTTAAAATTTAGCCTTGACAAGCCAAACCGTATGCCCATTACAATCTGGATCCTCTATTTTATATTCCAGTAATTCAAATTGATGTTGCTTCAAAATTTGTTTGTATTCTTCCGGTGATTTTGATGCATGATAAAGATCTTCGCCGCCATTGTTACTCCATATTTCTCCTTCTTCTGGCCCTGATGTAAATAACAAAACACCACCACTATTTAAATGATTAGCAAAAATAACAAACATCTTCCGCTGCTCATCTTGAGTAAGGTGAAAAAAACTATTCCAAGCAATAATTAAGTCAAACTTTTTATCAAGTGACAAGCTTCGCATATCTGCAACCAAAAACTCTCCTTTTGGCAATCTGGAAGCCGCCAAAGAGAGTAAGTTCTCGTTACTATCAACACCAGTTAACTCATAACCATGATCGAGAAAATATTTAGCAATAGGCTCACCCATACCGCAACCTAAATCCAAGATTTTAGAGTTGGAATTAGAAAAAAACAGTGCTTTATCAAGCCAATATTTTTCAAATAAATCTCGACTACGATGTTCATCATACCATTCATACATTTTTTTATACGTTTCTATGACTGTTCGAGATTTTTTCATATTTAACTCAACCTATTAGTTCTTTAAGAAATATCTATTTCCTTAGAAGATAAACTTCATCTAATACTCTATCAAAATACCCCATGCTTTTATATCAATCGACTCATACTAAAGAGGAAATATAATCTATTAATTTACAAATATCCTCTATTCTCCTTGGTGTATCGTGGTTAGAACGTTTCAAGCAATCTAATAAAGACACTAAATTTAACATGTGTACTTTAATGCGCCAATTATCAGGCAATATATAACCACCAACTATTAATCCAGATAAAAATGATTTTTCATAACTATTCGGCATATGATGTGAATAGCGAAGCATGTTAGCTACATCAAAAAGAGTAGAGCCAGAAAAAGAAAACTCCCAATCTAAAATACCTGAAATCTCCCAGTTATCATTAACTTCATGAACTAAAATATTAGAAGGATCAAAATCAGCATGAACTAAGTTTTTATCAACATCATATAAAAATAGATGACTATTCTTTTCTATCAATTTACTAAGCTTATGGCATTGCTTTGAAGATAACACAGAGTGAACAAATTCATCTTCTAAAATTTGTATACCAAAATCCATAAATTCATTTGCAAAAATTTTCGATGTAATTTCTAAGTTTTCATTAAAAAAACCACTATCAGTAAACTCTATTGATGCAATCGTTGCAAGTACACTACCAACTTGGAACATAATTTTATCTAAGTTGAAGATTCTATCGCTTAATAACAAATCACGAAGAGTAATTCCAGAAATAAATTCTTCTATTGAAAAAACATATCCATTTAATTTAGAAATTTGTAAAATTTTAGGTAGTGGCACCTTTCTTGATAATTTTTGCCCAAGCTTTTGCTCTATAAATGAAGAATGTTGGTTTCTTAAATAAACTCTAAGAATTAATGCGCAATCAATCCCAACTATTTTAAATTTAACATTAATATTGGCACAACCACCTGCAATAATCTCATACTTTGCAACCTTATTTTCTGGATACACCAAAGCAATCATCTGTAAAATATGATCTTCATCCAAATTATGAATAGCATGAGACTTTTCCCAATCGACCTTAAATACCATAAATATTTCCAAATAAAAAACCACAAAATAGTCGCTAACTTTATATTTTTAAAGACTCATTTATCATGCTATTCTCATCAATATCAATAATAAAAGCCTAAAATAGATCTTAGTATAAATGAGTAAAACAATATATGGATATAAAATTTATAAGCCTTGATAAAAAGCATTTTCCAATGCTGCAAACATGGTTAAATAATTCACATGTTAATTTATGGTATGGTGAACCTAAGAAATGGTCCATACAAAATGTTATAAACAAATATGAAACTTATTGTAATGGATATAAAATTGAATCTGCAATACAAAAACCAATTCATTCCTTTATAATATACTTAAATGATACTCCAATCGGATATATTCAATACTACAATGCTTATGATTTTTCGCGTGATGGTTATGAGTTAATTAACATGCCAAAATCACTTGCAGCAATAGATATTTTTATTGGTGAAGAAAGCTTTATCGGACAATCCATTGGCCCCGCAGTTATATCTAAGTTTTTAGAAGAGAATGTATTTAAAAAATTTGATTATGTTCTTGTAGATCCAAATGATAAAAATAAAGCTGCTATTCGCTGTTTTCAAAACGTGGGATTTAAAAAAATCAATGAGATGAAAGTAAAATCAATGAGATGCATGCTAAAATCTAATCAAATAATTAACTTACTTGAAGGTCTTGAACAAGAA
>JARGPO010000067.1 GCA_029213075.1 Legionellaceae bacterium
GCTCTATAATAGAATTAAAACAAATGCCTTTGACTGTTAATGGTAAACTCGACAGGAAATCCTTACCAGTTCCAGAGTTTACTGGAAATAATTATGTTGCCCCTAGCAATGAAATAGAGAAGGACTTGTGTCAAATTTGGCGTGAAGCTCTAGGAGTTAAGAGAGTCGGTATGACAGATGACTTTTTTCGGATGGGTGGGCATTCTATTTTAGTCATACAAGTTTCGTATAGGATGAGCGAAGTTTTACATAGGAGAATATCAATAAGTGATATCTTTCAATATCGTACTTTAGAATCTATCCAGAAAATGGTTGATACTAGTGATTATATTGTAGATATAACCGCAACCTCTGGTTCTGTACCACTTTCTTTTGCACAAGAGCGATTATGGTTTATAGAGCAGTATGAAGGTGGTACAGATTTATATCATATACCAAAGTTATATGCTTTGAGTAAAAAAACTAGTGTTGCCAACTTAAAAAAAGCACTAACAACTATAGTTAATCGTCATGAGGTTCTAAGAACCACATTCAAAAGTGGAGAAAATGGAATTTATTTTCAAGTGGTTAATAACAATATATTGCCTATTAATGAGTTGACAGTTTTAGAGTCAGATTTGGATGATACGATCGATAAAGAGATTCACAAGAAATTTGACTTGACGAAAGATTATCCGATTAGAGTTGTAGTTTACAAAGTAAAAGAGACCAGCGAGCAAATATTACTATTAATTTTTCACCATATAGCTTTTGATGAGTGGTCTGGTAAAGTGTTTCAAAATGAGCTCCTACATTTATATAAGGGTGAGAAGTTACCAGAGCTGCCATTTCAGTATAAGGATTTTTCTGCATGGCAAGCGCATGCATTAGAGGATCAAAGGAATAATAATTTAAAATACTGGGTGAAAAAGTTATCAGGAGTCGAGTTTTTTAGATTGACTAATGATAATGCAGATCCAATAGTTAGTGATTTTTCTGGGGAGGTTTTGGATTTCGCTATTTCTAAAGATATTAGTGATGGATTGAAGTCAATTGCCAAAATGCTTGGAGTTACTCTTTATACCGTATTGTTAAGCTCTGTAGTTATACTACTATCTAGATTTAGTGGTCAGAGTGATATAGTTATCGGTACCCCAATTGCAAACCGTGCAAATCCTCAAGTTGAACATTTGATTGGTTTTTTTGTTAATATTCTCCCATTAAGGTTGCAAGTTGAAGAGGATAAGTCTTTGGCTGACTGTATAATGGATGTTTACTTTGAATTGGTTGAAGCCCAAAAGCATCAAGAAGTCAATGTTTTGGATATTGTAGATGAGATAGATTTGGATAGAGACTCATCTCAGAACAAGCTGTTTAATGTTATGTTTAATGTTAGTTATGAGCAAAAAGAGTCACTCGAATTATTGACTGCTCGTAGAATAGACAATCATACAGCAAAATTTGATTTGACATTTGACTTTGTTGTTTCGGAAGATGGCGTATCTGGATCTATTAACTATGCAACTAGTCTTTATAAAAAAGATACAATATTGAGAGTAATCAAATCGTTGCAGTTTCTATTGGGAGAAATTAATGGGTGTGTTTGATAAACCATTAGGTCAGCTAACTCTATTAACTCCGGATGAATACAATGATCTTGTTTATAAATGGAATGAAACTGATAAGTTGTTTCCTGAAGATATAACCATTCATGAGTTGTTTATAATTCAGGCTAAAAAAACTCCTAATAATATTGCGTTAATTTTTAAAGATCAAAAATTAACTTATGCTGAGTTGGATCAGTATTCAAATCAATGCGCAAACTTTATATCAAAAAATAATAGTAGCCCAATAGTTGCTTTGTGTTTTACTCCTTCATTAGAGATGATTATTGCTATGCTTGGAGTATTAAAATCTGGTTGTGCATACGTTCCTATAGACCCTGAATATCCAAGTGAACGCATTAAATATATGCTTGGTGATACCAAAAGTAGTTTGTTAATTACTCAGGATAAGTTACGTGAGGAGCTACTAGGCGTCTTATCGGATCAGAGTGAGTTACTTATAGTTAATGCTTCTAATTATGGTAAAGAAAGTACAAGCTATTTTAATCTAAAGTCAAAATCTACAGATCTTTCCTATGTCATTTATACATCAGGTACTACAGGGTTACCTAAAGGGGTAATGATAGAGCATAAAAATGTTGTTCAGCTGATGTTTTCCAATCTTTCATTTGTTGGAGAAAACCATGTGTTCTGGACTAATTTTGTTTTTGACGTATCAGTTTATGAAATATTTACAACCATCTTGTTTGGTTCTACTCTTAATATTGTACCTAGTGAGATTAGACTTAACACTCAGAAATATATTGAGTGGGTTAAGCAAAAACGCATAGACGTGATTTACATACCTCCTTTTTTGTTGCCAATACTATTTAGAGATTATCTAGATAATTATAATGATTATTCTTTTAAGCATATTTTATTAGGTGTAGAGCCAATATCTTCAAAGTTTATAAAGCCTTTTTTAAGTCATAAAGTAATTGTAGATAATGCTTACGGACCAACGGAGTGTACAGTCTGCTGTACTACTTTTTTAATCAACCAGAATACTCAAGAAACTTCAACAAACACCATGTTGCCTATAGGAAAACCTTTAAGCAATACTAAAGTTTACATACTTGACAAAAAAGAACAGCCAGTACCAATAGGAGCAATAGGAGAGTTATATATTGGTGGAGCAGGTTTAGCTCGAGGTTATTTAAATCAACCTGAGCTAACAAAAGAGAGATTCATCAACAAT
>JARGPO010000072.1 GCA_029213075.1 Legionellaceae bacterium
GATAAGTAGGGAGTCCATAACTCTTGCATAAATCATCCAATCCTTTAGAAAATATCGATGTCTAATTATTAAAATACGCATATCATACCATCATTAGTCACTTAACCGAATGCCATTGATTGTCAACAGACCCTAAGTTAAAGAAGCACTGTCCGGTCCAGTTTTTTTAGAATTATTTAAATGTCTTAATATTTCCTCGCTTACTGGTCCACGTCTTGATTTTGGCGCAAACATAGTACACTGTGTGCTCGAGGTGGTTGCTTTAACCGTGCTAACGGGAATTTGGCATTGCGCTCGTAGCCTTGCTGCGAGTTCTATTGTATTTGGACATGTTATTGGGTAAAAACTATTTGCAATCTCTTTAACATCGTCAATATATTTTGGGTTCAAGTTACCTGTGCCTGTAATTATTGGTCTAGCTGTTGTTAATGACGGGGAAAAATCTGGATCACTATTCCAATCAATACTTCTATAGGTGGTTCTTCTAGGTAATAGGTCTGGATTTTCAAGGTAGAAACTGTCAATTGGGTCTAATAAGTCTTGTCTATCATCAAAATGAAGTAAATCAAAAGGTTTAATTAATTTTTGCATTAGATATTGATAATGTATATAAAGAGACATAATTTTAGATGAGTCATCAAATATAACACTATCTCCATTATGTGATGAACCATTAGGTTCAATCTTGAATAATGAAACAGAGGATCCGTTTTTCTTTTGGACATTAATACTTGGTTGAAACCAAGAATCTAGCCAATTTTTATAGTATTCTAGCTCCTCAGTGCTTGATGACCATGATTTTAAAAACTCTTCTAATCTCTGTTCATCATATTCGTCTATAAGAGCGCTATACCATTCATTAAACTCAAGTTTCGACATGTCAGAGATATTTGCACCATAAAAGTCTTGAATAGAAATCGATATATCACTAGTTTTAGTCGATATATCTTTATATAAAGTATCATCCATATATTTGAGTGTTGTGCCGATGTTGAGGTCATTGAATAAATCAGATGTAAGCATAGAAGATCTTTTTACTTTCGGAGCCATTTCTTTGCCTAAGGCAAATTGTAGTTCATTATTTAATTCATTAATAAATTCTTTTAGTAACAATGAGCAACTAACAAATCGATTGTCATGCTGCTTATAGTGTATTTTTGAATTATAATAATCAGTCGCAATAAATTGACGTAATGAACCAATTAAAACTACGATTGTTTTGTATTGAGGATTTAGTATGCAATGTTTAATAATAAAATCTATTAGTTTACGCCGTGACAGTGTCGTATCTGTACAACCATCAAAATCTAAACTTAAAACTAACGTATCAGCCACATCATGAATGTTAAGCTCTGTTGTACTTTGCATAGCCACCCTACTTAAAAATAATCAGCTCATTATAATGAGCATTGGTTAACTAAGCAAGATATCTATTGTTCAGATTGTAATATTAATTTAACTGCTAGAGACAGGGTAAGTTATTCTTGTTGATGGTTCAAAAGGAGATATAACATCTACCCCCTACTCTTGAATTTTTCCACCTATAGTTAATTATCACCTTGATACCTTTCAACTTTGTCATTATTTAGTTGAAGTACGCACCAAATGCCGTAGATACAAACAACAGGTATAAAAATAAAAGCACTAACAAATACTTTTCTATCTAATCTAGTTAGGGTTTCAGTAAAAGGTATGTTGTTTATTTTGAACCCAAGATTTATTAAAACTGAGCTTAGAGCAATACCAAGGGCTATGGCAATTTGTCTTACTGCACTAAATAAAGCACTTGCTTTGCTTATTTGATTGTTTTTAAAACCAATTATACTTAATGTATGAATCAGTGGCCCACATAACCCACTGAATAATCCGCGAACAAATAATATCGTTATACCAAGATAAAGCATATCTTTTTCGTGGATAAAAAGTATACATGGAGTTAAAACCCCAATTCCTGTAAGACCAATAACTAATGGTAGTTTTGCCCCATAATCCTTAAATAACTTAACAGTATATCTGCTAATTAATAATGCGCTAACAGCTTGCATACCCATTACTAAGCCGGTAATTTTCGCAGACATACCTGCACTCACTTGTAAATACATGCTAACTAAAAAAATTGCACCAAAATGACATATCTGAAAACAAAGTTGGATTAAGTTAGCCCAAAGAAAAGTTTTGTTCTTAAAAAAATCTATATTAATCAATGGAAAAGATGAGGTCCTTTCATTTTTTATAAAATGATAACAAGAAAAAATAACGATTAGTAAGACAAGAAAACTTAACCTGTTTAAAGTCCCTTGACCTATTAGAGTAATTAGATAGAAACTTGAGGTTAAAGACAATACTGAAAATATTAATCCGTGATAATCCAATGGGTTAGCGGCTTCGGTTTTGATTTCTTTAATAGATGATATGGATGCTATAACTACGATAAAACAAATAGGAACTACAAATAAAAAAACCCATTGCCAGCCATATAGCTCTGTGATTATTCCACCAAGAGATGGGGCAATAGCTGGGGCAATTAGGGTAGGCATGGATATAAAGCTTGTAATGCTTGCATATTCTCTTTTATCAAAAGATTGATAAACCAATGACATACCGACTGGAACAATCAATCCTCCGCCAAATCCCTGTAGAAATCTAAATATACTCAAAACTGCTAAGTTAGGGGAATATGCGCATAATAACGATGCAAGGCCAAATATAATTGTTGAAAGATTGAATATTAGCTTTAAACCAAACCTATCTCCAAGCCAGCTACTAATAGGAATACTTGTAGCTATAGCGATAATGTACGCTGTATTTACCCATTCAACCTTAGTTAATGGAATATCAAAGTAATCAGCAATAGTTGGTAATGTTATGTTAACTATAGTTAGATCTAATTTATCTAAAAATAAAACTGCCGCATAAATAGATGCAACAACATAGCGATAAGGTACTTTTTTAAGTATTTTCATAAATTAATTTTAATTGTTCAAAATCCGCTTTTATTATAGACATAATATTTTTAGAAATTTTTTGAACCGGCCAATCCCACCAAGAGAGCTTCAATAAGAATTCAATTTTCTCATCATCAAATCTCTTGCGTATTATTTTAGCTGGATTACCTCCAACTATAGTATAGGGCTCAACATCTTTTGTAACTAAAGCATTGGTGCCTATAATTGCTCCATCACCTATAGTTACACCTTGCATAAATGTTGCGGAGTTACCTATCCATACATCATTCCCAATGATAGTATCCCCTTTACTGACTGTTAGCACAGGAACGTCATCCCAAGCACTCCCAAAAACTCGAAAAGGATAAGTTGATATACCAACCATGCTATGGTTTGCGCCGTTCATTATAAACCTAGCCCCACTTGCAATTTGACAGTATTTACCGATAATCAGTTTTTCATCCATAAAGTCAAATAAATACAAGACATTTTTCAAGAAATTTTGAACATCTTCCACGTCATCATAATACGTGTAATCACCTATTATTATCTGTGGATTTTGAATGATATTTTTTAAAAAAACTAACCGGTCAAGATGTTGGAGAGGATAAACTGTATCAGGGTCAGGGTATGGTCTGTTATGCATTAGTGATATCTCGTACTGATAATATTAAATCAATTTATATATAATTTAGATATTAATTAAAATCTCTAATCTTTAAACCCTCTCTTAAGGATTAATTTGTATAAGTTGTTAATTGATTTGCTTGCTGTTGATTTAAATATAAACGGTAAAAAACTGTGAATAACACAAGCAATTCCTGAAAAAATTAGTATAAAACCTATTTTAAATGCTATTCTAAAATGCTGTAGATAGGTTTCACCAGATGAAGAAGGGTGCTCCGTAAATAAACTTTTCATTTATGGCCTCGCGTATAATTGCATCCTTCAAGTTAACAAGCAAATTTTTCTATTCCATGGCAACCGCATCTTAATTTTGAAAACTTATTGACTGAAATACCTCTCATTGCGAGCATCGCTAATCAACCCAGATCGATACCTTATTAAAACACCGATCTGGTTTACTTCGCGATGCTCGCAATGACGACATTTTAGTTTGATTTGCATCATAAGATACGTTTGCCATGTTTTATATTCTAGATAATATATTAGTATTTTATATTTATCAAAAACATTTCAGCCAATTTTATTTTTTAAATTTAATTGTGGTGTTCTCGTGTACTTAGTGCTCATTTAATGGTACTATATCCGTTAATATTTATTAACATATACTTTTTATGAATAACAAAGAATACCTGCTATATAAATCTTATTCCAATGATTTGAAAGAAGCATACGATGTATTTAAAAGTACTCCGCACGAAGAAATAACCTTGAGTGTTAATGAGCGAGAGGCTCTTATTAAAGACGCAAGAAAAGAAAGCTTTAGAGTTTTGGCTTATACAGTTGGATTGCATGGTGTTTCAACCGACATATGCGGCTTTGTTAGCAATAGTAATGATGAATATAGAGTTATTCAACCTATTCTTACCCATACAGACTTGCGACACGCTCTCCAACGAGATCTATCGCTAAGTTCGGGAGTTAAAATCAGAAATTTATTTCTTAGTGTAGATGACAATGATAGATTTGATAGCTTTGCTCTTTCTTCTGAATTAAGAAAATTAGATTTCGCTAGTTTTTCACAGCAATATACATATCAGTGTAAGTTTGTCAGGTACATTCCTGAACAAGTATTAACAGGTTTTTTATATGCTCAATACAGTAAAAAGGATAAGGAGTTGACATGCTCTATTAAATCACCAAGTGGTGAGATTATAGCAAAAAAATATAGCCGAACTTCGGTGGTTGCGGGTATCTCTTTGGAATATTATCTTGTTACCCAAGATACAATAACTTCATTTGTTGTAGATAATACTCTTATCTTCACACTAGATATGTTTTATGGATCGAAATCTTCTGTTATTGATGCATTTACAGAGGTTCGTAATAGTCATGATGGTTTTGATGAGCATGTATTGAGTGTGATTAAGAAGTGGAATAAAAGTCAGCTTGTATGTAATTTTCTTAGAACAGCCGATCTGACTAAAAATCACTTGTCTAGTTCTTTTGGAAATGGAAATTACGTTGGTTTTGAGTATACCCCTCTTTGTGAGCTTTCAAAATTTATTATGCCTTTAAATTATGTTGCTCTCAGAATCTTTGTTGAGTCTGTTAAAAGCGCTAGTGAGAAATATCTAATATCACTATCAGATCCAGAAGTTAGCGAGTTGCCGGCCTTAATGGGTAAGCTAGATGTGAATTCAGATGGTGAGTGCGATGAGATTATAAAGATAACTAGTTTATCTGAAGTTTCAATTTTTAGCACGAGAGCATCAAGTAATGGAACCAATCCAAATGCACCGTCCTTTGTACCTAAATCTAATTTATAGAGTAATTTATGCCATCATTTTTAACCAAATTATTTAATTCTAGTCGCAAGTACACATTGTTGAATGATGATACTAGTGATAATTCATCAATAATTAGTCCATTACATGAGTCTAATGACATGGTTGAAAGACCATCATTATGCCAAAAAGACTCCTATGTAGAGATGATATCTCAAATATCTGAGAGCGAGATACAAACTTCTTCTGAAGATCTGTCACAAGAAATCTTTCAGCCAATAACAAGAGATAACTTAGAAAAAAATGAAGCTATAATAGCTCATGGCTCTAAGTATTCATTAGATTCTCTTTGTACTTTTAAGGGTTTAGATAGTAATAGTCCAAACAATGTTACTGAAATAGTTACGCCTACATTTGCTTTGGATACCTCTTCTTTATCTACAATTCATTTGGGACCTATTGATTTTACAGATGATGACAGTGAAGTCTCTTTGGAAAGATCAACTGTCACATTTTAAATTAGTTGGCAACGGCAGTATGATCCTTTAAGAAAAGTCTATGTATAAGAATCGCAAATGTGGATAAACAAATGTATGTAATTGCCATAACTGTTGTTCCTGAGGAGGTCATGCCTGCAGCAACCGCACCAACCCCAAAAGAAAAAAGCAATTGAAATGCCCCAAATAGCGCTCCTGCGCTGCCTCTTTTGTCATGAAAAGGACTAAGCGCAATCGACATAGATGTAACTCCAATTAAAATTATTGAGACCATACTTATTGAGGAAGATATCAGAACAATTGGTATGTTGACAAACTCAAACAAACAAGCAGTTAGCAAGAGTGCCCCACTTACAGACATCAGAATAATGCCGAACCACATAATTTTATTGTTGTTTGAGTTTAGCATGAAAAAAGGCGAGATAACTTTGGTGAGCACGCTAACAGCGCCAACAATGGCTGTTAACCAGCCAAATATTATAGGTGAAACTTCAAATTGCTCCTGGAATATAAAGGAGCTTAAAGTAATATAGGTAATATTTGCCGCTAGTGAAATACCTCCTAGTAAGAGTGCTCCTACAAATATACGATGCTTAAATAAACTTACGTAATTTTTAATTAGGGGTTTAAGCTTAAAAGCATGTATATTCTTATATTGGTTAGTTTCTTCAAAAAAACAAATAAAGCTTATTAGGACAATAAAGGAAACACCACTAAGAATTATGAAATTAGCTTGCCAATTAAACCATTGCTGAATATATCCTCCAAAAACAGGAGCAAGAAGAGGTGATAGGCTGATAAATAAGGTGAAATATGAACCAATTGTTGTTAAACGCTCATTTTGCATAACGTCTGCAGCAATAATTCTCGCAAGACCAAGTGAAACTCCAGCTCCAGCTCCTTGTATAAATCTAAGCATTAAAAATATAGATACAGATTTTGTTGTAATGGTTACTAAGCATGAAAGACTAAATATAATTAAACCAGTAATAGCAACGGGCTTTCTACCTACTTTATCTGATAAAGGTCCATATATAAGTATGCTAATTGCAGCTCCTAGCATATATAAACTTACCGATTGCTGTATAGAATATTTGTTCGTGGCTAAGTCAACCATTATATACGGCAATGAGGCAAGATGAATATCTAAGCCTAATGCACCGCAAACAGCTAATAAAATAGTGAGGCTTAAGCTTTTAAATTCTTTTTTGGTAATGCCAAAAGAAAAACCTGAAGTCATGTTACTCAAATCCTCGTGTTAATTCCCTACTTGGGGTGTGACAATCATTGGAACGAAAGGTACTCTAAGCAATTAAACCAATCCTACTTTAATCAAATATAATGTATTATTATATCATTGAATATCTTTTCTTATTGAATAATTCCCCCATGTTTTACAAATATTTTGCGCAATTTTTTCAGCAGGTTCTGAACTTGAATCATAAAGTTTATCAAAGCTACATTTGGGACTGATATTAATTTCATCTAAGGGGCTAATAAGACCTATTTTTTCGATTATTTCGTTTACCTCATCAAAATTGGTACAAAATGGAGCAATTTCCTTTATGGCCTCTTCTCTTTTTAATTGACCTATTTGTTTGTTTTTAGAATTATTAACAGTTCCAAAAAGTTGAGCGTATTGCCTAAATGGGAAGGACTCATCCCTTATATTTTCTAGATCATCATTAATTATTGCTTGTCGATTACGTTCGACCATTCGAGAAGATAATTGATTAATTGAACAATGGATTAATGCTATGTGTAAGGAGCTACTAAGGTTTTGTCGTCTTAATTTTTCTTGAAAAAGGTCTATTCTGTATTGGCTTGAACGTCCCGGATGAGGAACAATATCTAAAACAGTTGGGACACCTTGCAATGAATTACGGATAGCTAAAAGACACATATTTTCATAAGCAGTCATAGATAGTTGATTAAAATAACTTTTAGCTATGACACGCAGTGTAGTAATGGCTTTTTTTTCAATTAAAAATTCTGAACCAAATGTCTCTTCAAGCATACGTTCAAACGTACTTTTATCCAAATCCAGCGTAAGCGCTACTTTTTTATTGTTTATATCAATCTGTTTACCTAATATTCCATTACAAATTTCATCGACAGTAAATGTCGTTTGTAGATCCTTTATGTCAGGAAATTGATTTTTATTTTCATTGAAATACTTAAAAATTTTTTCAAAATTATGCCCTTCTAGTCTTTCATAAGCAGAATCTGTCCCATCAATTTTCAAATCACTGATTAAATTTTTTAAGGCTTTGCAAATCGTCGTTTTTCCTGAAGTTGAAGTCCCATATAAAAAAATAATAATAGCTGGACTTTTTTCAGATAGTTTAGGTTTTTTCATAATTACACCCTATTTTTCCAGTATTAAATTATATTCCGCGCATTGAATATGCAAAGCATGCATTTATGTTTTATAATATGCGCCTAGGTAAGTTTACCCTGGTTTATAGCAAAATATAATTGTATGTTAAGCTATTATATAAAAACTGGGAATATTATGCTTGAAGAATCTGTACGACCAAGTTATCAAAAACTTTTTGTTGATCCTCTTATTAAATTAATAGCTAATAAAGTCTCTCCTAATACAATCACACTTTTGTCATTACTAAGTGGGATTTTATTTATTCCTCTAATGTTAACAAAACACAACTATCTAGCTATTTTATTTTTGTTATTTTCTGGTTATTTAGATACCGTTGATGGCACTCTTGCTCGTCATCAAAATATTTGTTCTGAAATTGGGGCTGTAATCGATATTATGGCTGATAGAATTGTTGAAATAAGTGTTATTTTTACTTTCTATTTAATCAGTCCAGATAAACATGGTCTTGCAACAATGCTTATGCTTGCAAGCTGTTTATTATGTATAACAAGTTTTTTAGTTGTGGGTATTTTTGCTGAAAATGAATCGAATAAAAGTTTTAATTATAGTCCGGGGTTAATTGAGAGACCAGAAGCCTTTGGTTTTTTTATAGCCATGATATTTCTACCTATGTATTTTAATTCTTTCGCATTTTTGTTTTCAGGTCTTGTGTTATACACGGCAATTATTCGGATATATCAATTTTCAAAGCACGTAAAAATCTTTAACAAAAACAACCTACTCTGAATGACTATAAGTAATATCTAAACCGTTACTTATCGAACTGCTAGTGACTTTTATGCTTAGAAATTTATTTAGTAAGTAAGTTAAAGTGAAAACACTGCTGTTTTCTTGAAAAAGGCCATCGCTGTATTGTAAGTAAATTCTCTTTGTTATAGATTTACCAACACTTGCAGTTGTTTTTGACATATCATTTGATGATGTGCCAATGCTGTTGTTTTTAACATCAATATCAACTCCTAGAGACTTTTTAAAATCTTTCATCATTTTCATACCTTTACTATCTGAGCCAAGATTCATTGAGCTCATAGCTTGAAAAAGAATCTGTCCACCTGAACTACCAACTTGATCTGCTGGTTTGCCAAGTATTAGCATAGATAAAATATCTTCTTGAGATAAATTGGGTGGGTTTGAGTATAGTTTTACTTTTGGTGAGTCAATACGACCAGAGACATTAATGCCTACCTCTGTATAACTACCAAAGTTTTTAGTGTCTAGATTTTCAACGTTGAAATCTAGTAACTCATTAGAACCGGAAAGACTCGATCCAGAACCATTAATATGCCTAGTAGCTTGGACTTGAATATTAGGATTACTTATTTGTTTACCTAGGAAAATAATATCTCCTTGCTCTATTTTTAATTTTTGACCATAGCATTCATATTTGCCATTACGTAGTTGTAGTTTGCCGTTCAAATCTAATGCTTGTTTTGGTAATTGTTTTACTTGAAGTATGCCATCAATATTACCTTGAATTCCCTTAGCATCAACTGATACATCTTTACCCATAGCAATAGAAATATTAACATTTAAGTTTAGAGGGTTTGGATCTCTTTCATCTTCTTCAAAAATAGCATCCTGAGTTAGAGTTTTTGTATTATTAAAAGACACGGGTTTAATTTTAGCCTCAGGAATTACAATCTCTCCATCAATATTAAAAGCATCCCTATCTTTATCAAATTTAATCTTAGGTGAAGCTTTTATCAAATATTCAGAGGTGTCCATTACAATAACGTTATCCCCCTCTAGTGTAAATCCTCCTGTAAATTCTGGTATTAACAATCCTTTTCCATTTAAAACCAATAGCTCTCCTTTATTAGGCTTTATTGAAGCATCAGCCTCCCAGCTTGTTCCATCGGTTTTAATATTCAGTTGTATTGGATCAAGATTTAATCCCAAGTTTGGTAGAGATAGCCTGCCATCAACTAAGCTCACATTACCGTTAAGTTTTGGTTGATTTAGAAAACCAGATACGTCTATTTCAGCATTAATTCTTCCGCTAGGACTTTCCAAGTTGATAATAAAATCTCCTAGATCAATTGTTCCCTCTAAAAAGTTAATTGAGTTCATAGCTAGTTGCACCCTACCATTTACTTTTTGTGTATCAAGATTAATGTTATCTAGCTGTATGTTTGGAAGGTCAAATTTTAAGCGTCCTATTATTTCATCGTTTAGTTTTGTATGCGCATTTACCGATAAAAGATCTGGATTTAATTTACCTGTTAGTGAAAAATCATTGAAAATAATGTATTCAGGTTTACTTCCTTTAGGAAGAAGGTAACGCCCTGGAGACAGTTTTGCCTCTAGATTAGCATGCTGCATATCGTATATGGTAGCGTCAACAATTAAAGTGCTTTTTAGGTTTTCTAGTGATTTATGAATTTTTTCCAAGTTGGGCAATTGTGCATGAATATTCCATGGACCTTTTAGTGGTCCGTTTAAAGTAATTATGTTATCACCAAGTAGAAATTTGCTTTTTAGTTGATTGTTCTTGGCATGAATATTGATATTTAGTATTCCACCCGGCAAAGAGACTCGCGTATTTCCATCAAGAAATAGACTATCAGTAAAACCACCAGAAAGTTTGATTTTATCAATTAATATATTGTTTTCATCTTCAGATAGTTCGATATTGCTTATTTCTACTGTGTCGAGGATAAAGTTAAGTGGATATAATGAAACAAAATGCCATTTTAGTTTAGTGTTACCTAGTGATATTTTTTGCTTTTTATGAGAGTAAATAAGAGAGTTGAAGGATAATTTTTGAATTAATCGCCCTTCTATCTTCTGATAGTTGAGAGTGCCTGGTAAAAACATATTGGCAAGGTTTAATGAAATTTTTAAACCTTCATTTGTAGATACAAGAAATCCTAGAGCACAAAAAACAATGATTAGTAATAAAATAAACCGTAACATTAAAGCGCGAATAATTCTCATTAAATATCTGGCCCCATATTAACCACAAAACGCACGCCTTTATCTTTTAAAGGGTTTAGGCGACTGTTAGTGGGATGTGCAATTGCCGCTTTGATAGGTCCAACTGGAGAACGCCACATAAGACCAATGCCAATGTCATATTGAACAAGCTTTGGATCTGGACGAAAAACAGTTCCTTTATCAATAAATCCAATTACATACCAAGTGTCTATAGTTTCTTTCTGTATTTCTATACCACCATAACTTAAAATCTTACCTGGGCCAATTGAGTTAAAACTAAATCCTCTCATATTTTCCGGACCACCTAGAAGTTGAGCCAGAGAAAGAGGTACAGAATATATATCACTTGTTTGGGTTATACCTTGGATAACATGGCCATAAAAACGTGTTCGTATTAAATCTATGGTTATAGCCCCCTTTATATCCAACATTAGTTCAGATAGGTTTATTTTAGATAAAATGGCACGCGACGATGCAAGGCCATTAACCGTTATATTAAATCCTGATGGAGAGAAAAGAGGATCACTTACTTCGCGCCATGTTAAGGATACTTTAGGATAAAATACCGTACTTTCATTTCTAGGCTGCTTTGAATATCTAAAGTTTTCATGAAGACCATTAATAGATAAATTACTTTGAAACTTCAAAGTTGTATATTCTTTAACAAGTGATATTCTACCAGATCTACTATTACCACTAACATAATTTAAATTATTAAAACCGCCATTAACGTTATATTGATTGTGTACGGGGTCAAGGCCAGGAATTGTATATTTGATTTGCGCCGCATTTTGGTATGAAGAACCTTGACCTACAAAGTCTAGTTTATGCCCTTTTGTGTTGACCGGTATTACATGTAATCCTAATCTACCACGAATACCTGTATCTGTTCCATAACCACCTGATACTGAATATCTAAACCGTTCAATCGGCTCAAGATATACATCAAGAGGCACAGAGCCACTATTTTCATTAGCTGGAGTTACATTAACCGATTTAAAATAACCACTTGCTTTTAAGTTTGAATCAAGCTTCATTATTTCATCATTTGAATATGGGCACCCAAAATTAAATGGGATATAACGATTCAAAAGCTCATTAGATAAAGTAATCTTCTTACTTGAGAATAATCCGCCATCATGTCCTTTTGGACTTAGTGCTTGCATAATTCTTGAAAGACGAGGAAATCTTGGTATACCCTTTGCCGGAGGCGTTGGTTGTGGATTACCTGTCTTAAAAGTAACCCTTCCAAAATAAGAGCGTTTACCGGTATCAAAATGTAGAACAATTGAAGCTTTATTACTTCGCTCATCTATATAAACATATGCTTTTTCAAAAGTTGTGTTTAAATATCCCTGATTTTCTGCGGCACTAATTAATTTGTTCTTTGCTTCTTCATATAAAATACTATTAAAACCATCACCTTGTTTTATGGGCAGATTTTTATATGCATGTACAACTTCACAATTATCTCTTCCAGGACCAGATATTTGTATGGCTAACTGAGAGATTATCATCTGAGGTCCAGGTATTACATGAACTTTTCCGGCATGTTTTTTAGAAGGTAGGATAACGGAAATGGTTGGTTCAAAAAAACCATAAGGCATTAGAGCTTTTTTAACTTGTTCTTTTAATGTTTCCTCAGATATGTCATTTTTGCCAGCTTGGGTATATAAATCTGCCAAGCGATGCTCAACATTAGTTTTTTCTTTTTTATGAATGCCGGTTATTGCAAAATGTTGTGATTGAGGAGCTTTAGCCGCTATTAATAATAGGCTGCTTACTAATATGATAATTCCCTGGTAATAAGACCTCATGATTTACTAAACTATTACTCTTAAGTTTATTGTATGTATGCGTGGATTGTTTATAACAATTCGTAGAATACCGTCAAGCCCTTAATCTTACAGAACCTTCTTAGTGACTATACTTGAAACCAATATTTCAATCAATTAAGTTGTCAACTCACATGGTCAAGTTATTGAGTATGTCTCACATTTTTGAAAGCCTTTGCTAGAATCAGGTAATTGCTTAGCCGGCTCTAATTTCTCATCTTTAGATGAACCAGAAAAAATACTTTGATCGGAAACATTTGGTTTGGATGCTGCTTTTTTCACTATTATTGGATTTGATTCTAAGTCATTAGATTCTCTAACAAATTGAATTTCACCTAGTCTAAAGCATGCTTCTGATGAAGACTTGGAATAAGAACACGCCTCTAAATAAAATTTTTCTGCATTATTTAGGAGCTTTGTACCCTGAACTTTATCATGTGATCCATCCTCATCAAATATAAAAACAGCCTTTGTGAAGAATATATTACCAATGCCAACAGATGCTTTTGCTAATAATTCCTGCAATAATTCATCCTCTTGGTTACATTTTTCTGCAAAGTTAATTGTTTGTTTATAAGCATAAAACGCACTATTTTGCAGTGAAATAATTTGTTTTCTGGGAGAACTTTGACTGGATGAATAGTCTGCTTGTGCTGCGAAAACATTCGCCCTATCTAAATAAGCATGTGCAGTTAAGGAATTAAATTGTTCTGTTTCTTTTTTAGAGCTTATATTTATAATATGCTCTAAACTTAAAAGCACAGACTCTGTTATTGTATCTTGATCTGCATTGCCGTCTCGAATAAGATTAACTAATCTTATATGTATTCCTTGATATGTTGCATTTAGCAATTCAAACTCATCATTCTTTGTAAGACTACTTGGGGAGGTTTTAGTTGTTTTTTTCTCCTTAGACTTTAATCCTTTACTAATATCTTGTTGAATTATAGATGCTTTTGTAGTTTTCTTAATTTCTCTAATTTTATTTATAGAAATATTTATAAGGTTGATTAATGCATCACTTATTATTAAATCTTCATGACTTATACTTGAGTGGAGTAGATGGCTCCCTTTTAACTTGTTTTTAGGTTTATTGTGTCTATTACTAGGCATGGCCATTTCATAGTTTCTAATCGAAGCATCATATTCATCTTTTAAGTAATGACAAAAGGCTAGTAACAATCGTAAGTCTTTTTGTAAGTATAGAGGGCTGTTCTCGTGTTTGTTAAGAAGTTTATTGATAATTAATTTTACAATATCATACTTGTTTTCAGGTAGGTGTCCGCCATTAGCAGTTATATACTCTTTAATTTTTTCTATAGGAAAATAAGTGTTAGTTAAATTACATGTATTTGATTCTCTCATTTGTCTTTTAAATAAATCCACATCCGAAATAGTAACGGGCTCATATTCTCCGTCAGCATTAATGTATACAAGATATTTGTTATTTATAAATATATAGCTACTATAGTAATTTTCTGTATTGCTAGGTAGTGAAGTTAAAAAGTGAACGTAATTTCCGCTAAATATTAACTTTATTTTAATTAGTTGAATATGGGCGTAATGTAACTCTCCTGGTAGACAATCTATCGCATGTTTATATATCCTCTCTGATATTGTAAGAAAGTATATATCTGATTCATGTACAACTGAGTCTGACATCATTAATGAAACTTCTGTTGCTTGATTAATAAAAGCTCCACTTATATACTCAGCACAATCAAATAGAGTTTGATATTCATCTCGTGGAGAGAGTGAAATAATATCCGAATTTAACAACTCCAATGCTTGTAAATAAAAACTTTGTGTCGTTTGAAAATCAGAGTTAGAAAGAGCCAGTTTTCCTAACCCTAAGTAAATTGTCGGTAGTTTATACTCAACCCTTGCAACTATCTGATGTGCAATATCTAATGCTTTTTCATAATGATCTAATGCTGTTGACTGTAATTGTTTTTTTGAGCTCAATTTTTTCGTATCATTTGTATTTTTAACAAGTATGCGTTGAATATCCCCTAGGATTATATATGAATCCATTATTAGTTCTAAGACGAGATAGTTTGGGTCACTTTGAGATTTATCATAGGTTTTTATAATATTACTCATGACATTTGCAGAGGCCCCATAGTCTTTTAATTTATAAAAAATTTTCATTTTATAGTATAAAGACTCAATATGTTGATATTCAAAGCTATCATAAGGTGCTATTTGTGGTGTGTCTGAATCTAAATAATGTATGTAATAGTCTTCTTCAGACATATTAATTAATTGATCCGCATATTCCTGTGCTTTATTAAGGTATGTATGCTTTAGGTTGTTATCAAAGGAGCTTAATTTTATATACATCTTAATAGATCTATGACGTGCCAAAATTGAATATCCAGCATTGAAGGAAACAATACGTTTATAGATATTAATAGCGTTTTGATAGTCTCCTGCTTGTTCGGAGTTTTCGGCTTCTGTTACAAGTTGTTTCGACCTATTATTAAGCATAATAGTAACTTCCGATATGGCACGTGGAATTGATGATGGATTTGGATTATAAAATGGTATAAATAATGGTATGTTTTTTTGTTTGCTTCTTGGCTTGACTGATTTGCCATTGTAAAAATTATTTAAATCTTTCATTGCAACAGAGGCTTGTCTAAACTCAGCATTTCTATCTAGTGCACGCTGATACCATAGTTGCGCCTCAGATTTTTTATCCTCTTGCTGCTGAATATTTATTTTATATTCTTTTTTTAATTTCTGTAATTTAGAATTAGATGGGCTTTCCTTTATTTTTATCTCAATTTCTTCAATAGTATGATTATATTTTTCAGATATTTTTTTTGATATGTTTCCTAGTCCATAAAAGGCATCAGGCAATAGTTGGTTTAGGCTAATTGCCATTTGAAAATCAGATTCAGACTCTTCATATTTGTCTGTTCGAAGATACAAGTCTGCGCGATGACAATATAACTTATAAATATAATCATTATACATATGCAGAGAATAACCATACCTATCTTGATATATTACACGGGGAATATTAATTAAAAGTGTACAATATTTAATTGCTGCCCCCTGGTCATTCAATTTTAATTTAATTTCAAAGCATTTTTGAATAGCTAAAATATGATTAGGGTTAAGTTCAACTGCCTTCTTAAAAGCTTTAAAAGCATCTACATATAAACCTTGGTCATAATCAGTTCTAGCTTGTATGTACCAATAGTCATCTACCTTTTTAATCGCCTCATGCACAAGCATATCAAAAAAGTTATCCATAACATGAGGGGCTTGACTAGACACCATGGCTTTTGTTATTTCAAAAACATTATCTACTGCCTCATCAATTGCGATATTAAGCATTTGTGCAACTAGAAACTTATTTTCCTCCTCTATTTTTTCATGGTGGATTGTATCAACTGTCTTTTCAAATATTTCTTCAAGGGCAAGATCAAAAACACCTTCAATAGTTGGTTTTAGTAAAAAATCTTTTTCCCAGGTAGATAGTTGGAAAATGTTAACTCGGTGTATTTCCTCATTTAGTTCATCTCTATATAAGCTCTCAGATATATTTAACTCAGAAACAGGTCTCTCAGGTATTTGAATTGCATGGTTAGATAAATCAAGAATATGATATGGGGAGTAATCTCTATCTTTAATATCCAACCAATAGATCGCATAAAACAATAGTGATGATGATAGGAAATTATCTTTATCACTTTCATAGGCAACACGATGAACTAAATGCATGATTAATTTTTGCAACTTTGGTGTTAGTTTAGAAATGTGAGGGAATAACTCTTCAAATAAATTAATTTCAATAATAGTTTTTAAGTTTTTTACAGCTAGTCCAGAAAAGAACATTAATTTTAAGTTATTATAAAGTCGTCTTGGGCTTAGGTTTTCAAATACACGCCCTCGCCTACTGGAGAGATATGATTTTAAATCACTTTTTAGTTGAGCAGATAGAGAGAACTTGCTGCTACTCTCAGTCCAAATCAGATGAAAGATGCGCGTTGGATCACAATCAAGCAGACTTTTATATTTTTTGGGAAATAACAGGTTTATTTCTCTATTTTCAAAGTCTTTTGCTGACCTATCTGAGCGTACAATATTTCCGGAATTATCTTTTTCATAGTAATCATCAGCAGGAAACCTTACATTTGTCATTAATGGATTATAATATCCAGCTGTTGTTGAGGCATCCGTACCTAGAATGTGTTCATCTATCGACTCTTCAAACATGACATATTCAACTGCTACCCCGCCATACCAACGCATTTGAATAACAGTCTGCCTTCGTTCTACTGGTATATCATTAATAATAGTTGTTTTAAGATTTGAATATATACATATAAACTCTTCTCCCATCTCTATGAGTTCAAATAATGCTCTAATAAGCGGATAATTGCAAAAAGTCTGTTTTAATTCAGGAGTGATATTGCCATCTTGTTTTTTGTACTCTTTAAAAAAAGTAAAAATAGATGATGTTACTTCTCTTGAACATAGGGAAATCTTCCAATCTATATCACCGAAAGATCTTTTGTGATTGAGACTTAACATGTTAATGTCATAGTCTTTCATCAAACATCCACCAGATACATGAACTTTATCTTTGGCAGTTTCAGGAGCTAGATGCTTTAAAAACACAGAAAAAATTTGTTCAATAGCTATTTTATATAAATCATTATTGTAACAAACAGGTGTTTCTGGTGGCTCAACTCTTGGTGCATAATGTTGTGGTAATGAGATGGCTTGATCTATATGTTCTGCTTCTTTTTTTTGCTTTGGCTTTTTTGTGTTATATTTTCGATTTAAATCATTTTTGAAAGTTTGCATATCGTTTCTAAGGTTATATCATTGCATGCTTTGCAGTCCAAATAAAGCGCAACAAAAAGAGCACTATGGCGCATTTTACCTCAAAAAAAAATTTAAAACTACATGGGCTTAACTTCTTTCGCAAAGAGCTCTAAAACCTGCAGTTAAATCTTCCATTTATTTTTCGTAACTTAAAAATCAATTAGAGATAAATGTTATTATTAGGTTTATGATTGATGTTTTAAACATGTATTTATCAGAGGAATTAAAAATAATATGCAGCGCTGTGAATGGGTTAAAAAAGATAATACAGAATATGAAAATTATCACGATACTGAATGGGGAATCCCTGTTTTTGATGATCAAAAACACTTTGAAATGATTATTTTAGAAGGTGCTCAGGCTGGTTTAAGCTGGGAAACCATACTAAAAAGAAGAAAAGGTTACCGTGATGCTTTTAAGAACTTTGTCCCAAAGCTTGTTGCTGATATGCAAGATGACGAATTAGAAGCTCTTCTACTTAATCCTAATATTATAAGAAATCGCCTAAAAGTTTATTCAACTAGAAAAAACGCAAAAGTATTTTTAGATATTCAAAAAGAATTTGGATCATTTAATAGTTATGTATGGAAGTATGTGAATAATACACCTCAACTAAACTCTCCTAAGTCAATAAGTGAGTTGCGAGCAACCTCACCTGAATCAGACTCTCTTTCTAAAGACTTAAAAAAACGTGGCATGAGTTTTGTTGGTTCTACCATTATGTATGCATATATGCAAGCGGTAGGCCTAGTTAACGATCACATGACAGACTGTTTTTGTTATAAGGAAAACTAGCTTCATTTTTATGAGGTTATTTTTATCAAATATAATATAGAGGATATAAATACAAATAATCCTAGTAAAAATATTATAATTGGTGGGCCAAAGTGTAAGAACTTTTTAAATTTTTCTGATTTAAAAAGTCGACTTGCAAGCTCTGCATAGGTAAAAATAATTATTAAGTCGATTACAAACCAAATCGTAATCAAGTATGCAGACTGCTCTACATAAGGCTTTGATTCAACAATAAAAGTTTGTAGAAAAGATACTAAAAAGATAATATCTTTTGGATTAGATAGGCCCGTGACTAATGCTTGTATAAAGCTACTTTTAGTACTTGTGCCAATTTGACAGTTTATATCTACAGATATTAAATGATAACTTAACAGCATCAAATATATACCCCCTGCTATTTTTGCGCCCTCAAATACATATGAATTATAATGCTTCCCAGTATAAATAAAGCATAGTACAGTTGTGATTAAAATTAATGATGATATAGAGCTTCCAACAATAGTTGGAATGGCGTTTTTTAACCCTATAGTTGAGCTTCTAATAACTAATATAACAATAGGCCCAGGAGATAGTATTAACACAGCTGTTGATATTGCGTAACTTAATAAAATTAATGAATACGTCATTTAATTTCCCTAATAATTTTTGTGTTTTCATGACTGGATTGAACTAATGGATTTCTATCTTTTAGAACAAATAATCTTTGTAACCAACGATCACTTCCATCATAAAAAGCATTAAATCTAGATCTGGAATGAGCTGCTCTATTATTATCAATAATTAATAAATCTCCCTTTGATAGCTCAAACGATTTTTGTGCTTTTAATGTTATGCTCTTTAAATAATTTATTTGTTCCTGCTCATAACTTGATAGAGTGCGAATAAAATCTGGATCAAATTTAAAAAAATAATCATCTTTAGGACCTTTTAATATTGTTTGGATCTTCTTAATATCAATCCTCTTACCTGATTCATCTGCAGAATAGTCAGAGTAAAAATTAAATTTTTTCTTTTTAAAATAATTAATTTGATCTTTACTCATGAGTTTTACAATATCATTTATAGAACTTATATTCGTTACCGCTTCTTTTTTAGTATCTTGTCTTAAGCATAAAAGTAATAAATAATCAGGTGGATATTTATGAAAAGCATTCTCGGTATGAAGCTCTAGATCTACATTTGAATTATTAGATGTTATAGTATTTTCTAGATTTTTTACTGGAAAAATATTATTTATAATTTGACCGTTATACTCTTGAATATATGAAACTGGATCGCCGAGGATTGCTGCAATACTAAGTATTAAATCTTCACTTTTAAAATCATTTTTATTTAAAGCAGATAATGAGGTTGGTGTTGGAGGAATTACTCCAATATCATTATTTTTTAACAACAAGAAATCACATGCGTTTTGTCGATGTTTAAATTTTAATACTTTCGCTATTATATCCATTGGTAATGAATTAAAGGACATTTTTTTAAAATAGGCCTCGAAATTATTATATGGAGTAATGTCAAACATTTTATTCCTATCAATGTACTTATGTGTAATTGTAGTACATGAGTTCTTTTTAGGTATAATATTTGATATATAAACCAACATGAGTTAGAATAATGAACAGATTGTCCTTTCATAATGATTTCTAAATGCCACACCTTAATAGGTTTATCTTTAATCCAGATGAAGATTTGTCACGCCTACCTGGACGAAGCGCACAAAATGGGTTGTTATTTTTTGCTCATAAAGTAATGCGCGAAGAATTTAACCCAGATCATCCTAAGTATCAGTCAGGTCATTTCCTCAAAAAAATTACTTGTGGTAATTATGACTCCAGAAGGCAAATAGCTTCTAGTGAAGTGGCATTTCAAGAGTTTCTTCGATTAATGATCCCACATCAGCCTAAAGCTCGCCTAGTAACTGATGATGACGATTTAGTATTCATCCAGTCTAAAGAGGTCCCAAACAGCCGCCCTCTTATTACATTACCTGCAATTAGCGCTAGATATTATGGAACTAAGTATGGTTTGAAAGGACTAGGGGAATTAGACTTTTATTTAAACTCAGTACTATTAGACATTGATCAATCAGAGAGAAACTATGTTGTTGATGATAACAATATGATTCATCGAATTGATTTTGGATTAACTAGTTGTGTATATATGCGTAGTTTTCAGTATACGAACAGAAGCTTATTTACAACGGAAGAAATACTTGCTAATCCATCGTATCAATTAGAGCGTAATCGTGCTTTGCTAAAGTTTCTTATATTACCTACTTCCCTACTAAAAGCTTTTTTTTCATATCATACAAGTCGGAATCTGGAAAATACCGTAAGTTGCCTTTTAAAAACACAAACGTTTATGAGATTAGCCTTGCGCACAGAAGATGAGTTTGTTGATTTATTATTTCCAGGTTTTAAAAGCTACCTTAAATCAGATCAAGCTATTGTTGATGGGTTTAACTTTCAAGATCATTTATTAAATTTCAAGCTCAAAGGCAAGCTCTCCCTCAGAAGTCTTTGCCCTGAAATAAATCCTTCTTTAGTTATGCAACGTTATGCATTTATCATACGAGATCAAACATCAAAAAGGCTTCGAGCAAGAGATTGGTTTCCTGGGGAATCAGAAGAGAGTTGTTCACCTCGAATTTAATTTCACAAATTAATATTGTTTAGTAAAAGTCATCTATGTGAGGAGTATTAAATACAAGAGTTTTCACTACATATTCACAACCTTATCCACAGATTTTGTGGATAAAAATTTTTTTTATAAAAACTATTGACTATGAAAATGATAGTAATTTCAAATAGTTACCGGAGTTGCTTGCCAAGCTCATAAATCAGTCTAATTAACTAATAAAAAAGTTATGCACAAGATGAAATTTTGATATGTTTACGTTAGTTTGAATCATAAAGATTAGCTAATACAACAAATGCTGATTTAAAGTTTAATTGGTTTATTTCGACTGGTTATTACACCGTAACCAAATATTTAGTTATCATATAGATGTAATTTATCCAAACTTAAGTATGCCATCACTAAGTGTATCTACATGAGTAATTATTTCCTCGTGAGAGCAATCAACACACACAATGTGAACACGCTGTTTAGTTAAATTGCGAACTTTATTGTTTGCTAATTCAAGTTCGGTTAAATCTTTCCCCTGAGTTGCTCTAAACAAGATGACCTTGGTATGTAAGAGCATACCGGATATCTGACTAATTGATAAATTCATAATGGTATTAATTTGCTTAAGAATACTGTCAACATAAGTGCTTTCAGCATTTTTTAGGGTTTTCTTGATATGATTTGTCATCATATCAATGTTTCCAGATTTTTCTATATTATTGTGTATATGAGTATCTAATAGAAAAACTTGAATATCTTTAATTCCCCTCTGCTCTAGTAAATAGGCCATTTCAAGTGCGATTATACCAGAAGTTGAGTATCCTAATAATCGTACGATAGATGGCATCTCAGCAAATTGATTTAATAGAGAAAGGTAATGGTTAGCTAATCCTGATAAAGTATTTTCTCTAACACCATAAAAAGCATAACCATTATCAATACCTAGAGTGCTATAATGAGTCGTTAATTTTTCAGTTAAATTTCGATAAAATTCACATCCAGCATAAATAGGATGAATAAAGTGAATACGTTCTTGTATGATACTAGCACTAGTCATAAATTTAATAATCTGGCCATTTTCCTTGTTCTTATTAAATAGCGTTGAAAGACTATCTATCGTTGTATATCTAAATAGATCTGCAACAGTAATATTTGTATTTAAAATTTGATTGGCTCTAGATATAACGCTTGTTGCAAGAATTGAATTCCCACCAAGTTTAAAGAAATCATCCTCTAGACCAACTCTCTCTAATCCCAATACTGATTGCCATATCTCACACATTGACTTCTCTAATGATGTGCGTGGTGCAATGTACTTAGCTTGATGCTCAGTATAATCAGGTCTTGGCAATGATTTTCTATCTAACTTACCATTTATATTTAATGGGAGTTTATACAAACATATTAAGGCATGGGGTAACATGTATTTTGGTAGGTGAGATTCAAGGTGTGACCTGAGACTCTCCTCATCAATGCCCATACCTACATAATACCCCGTTAACTGGGTTGGGGAATTTATATCTTTTTGATGGGCAATCGCCGCGCTTTGCTTAACTTTATGATAGGTGCTAATCACAGACTCAATCTCACCTAACTCAATGCGATACCCTCTAATTTTTACCTGGAAGTCATTTCGACCAATATACTCTAAGTTACCATCAGGCAAGTATCGAACTAAATCACCTGTTTTATATATTCTACCATCATCAAAGGGATTATCTATAAAGCACTCTTTAGTTAATTTAGGTTGATTTAAATAACCACGTGCAAGACCTGCTCCACCAATGTATAGCTCACCAATTGACCCAAGAGGCATAGGCAGCAAATTTGAATCCAGGGCATAGGTTTGAACATTATGTAGAGGTTTTCCAATAATGGCTTTTTCAGTATCAGATTGATACTCATGTATTGTTGTACAAACAGTGGCTTCAGTAGGACCATACTCATTAATTAGCCGACGCCCTCTCATCCAATTCTGCATTACCTTTCTCTCACAACGATCTCCACCAATAACCAATATTGTTAATGATGGTAACAGTCGGTATGTTGCTGCATTTAAAAGTGCTGCTGGTAATATTGCCATGGTAATTTCATGAGTGGCAATGAATTCAAATAAAAGAGATGTATCTCTGCGCTGTTCTTCATTTACAATGTATAACCCAGCTCCAGATACTAATGTTGAAAATACTTCATGCATAAAAATATCAAACACACTCACGGAACATTGTAAAACTCGACTAGATCTATTCAATAGTAGTGTATTTTTATGGCTATCTAATAGATTAATTACAGACCGGTGCTCAATCATAACACCCTTGGGTTTACCAGTTGTACCTGAGGTATAAATTACATAGGCTAAATCATTAGGTTTAGTATAAGATTGAATATTACCTGTACTTTCACCTATATAAGGCTTGGTATTTATGGCTATAGTTTTCACCTTACTTGGTATCGCAGCTCTTATATTGTCTAATATTTTAGTTTTTGTAAGCAATAAATTCGTATTAGTATCTTCCAATTGAAACCGAAGACGTTCAAGTGGGCATTCGGAATCCAGAGGAACATAAGCCCCACCTGCTTTTAGTATAGCTAAAATACCTATTACTATATCAAGTGAGCGATCTAGGCATAGGGCAATTAAAGTATCTGGAGCTACTGTGGATTTCGGGTAGTGCTTTTGAATATGACGTGCTAACTGGTTTGATGAGTCGTTTAATTCTTTATAAGTGAGTTTTGTTCTGTTATATACAACAGCTATAGCATCTGGTGTGTTTTTAACTTGTTCTTCAAACAACTGATGTATCGTT
>JARGPO010000078.1 GCA_029213075.1 Legionellaceae bacterium
GACATGAAATCTATCAGCTACAATTTTGGCATTTGGAAAGTAGTGTTTAACTATGGCTCTATAACTGCTGCTTAAATCAATACAGACTACTTTCACACGCTCTCTTCCCTCTAAGCTTTTAAAGTAAGAGTCTAAATCACGTTTATAGCGTCCTTTCACCACATCAAACACCTTATGTTTACCTAGGTTGTCAACACCAATTTTAAGTTAGTGATCTTATACTAGAGGGATCAATTTTAAATTGGTGTTGACAATACTCAGGGCTTGGATATCCTAGCGCCACTAGTGTGGTAATTTGATAAGAAAGGTGTTTTGAAAGCTTAGGGAGCCATTGATATTCCTTCAAAATTTGCGGGGCATAGTCTTCATTGCTTGGCAGGCGCACAAGCATTTCTGACCCTAAATGAAATGTTCGATTATCCCAACCATGAATGGCAACAGGCTTAATCGGCAAGTCTCTCCATTTTGGGAATTGTTCAGCAATTATTTTTTTTACTAACAAGGCATCAATGTTCACTGGTGCTTCCTAATCCATTTATTTTTATTTCGTTCTAATCCGATATAATACACCTATACACCAATGATAATCAAAAATGAGATGTTAATGACAATAAAATGCTCGGTATTTATTGCTGTAAGTTTAGATGGGTATATCGCTCGAGAAGATGGCTCTATTGATTGGCTGATGAAGGCAAATGAGCTCACGCCTGTCAAAAACGTCTGTTTCAAATTTTGCGCATAAGGCTATGCAGCTTTCTCAAATGGAAGGTCATGATTTGCGTTTAGGAGAAGGGATATCAGAAAGTGAAACCAGCCAATATCAGGAATCCTTATCGACGATGATATGGACTCATGCTTTTTTTAATCGGCCATTTTCTACTTCCAAGGTTTTGGCGTAGTTTGTAATGGTTGGTATTTATCATGTTTTTGTTGTCTAGATGATTCAGTTGATGCGAGATATCCTGGCTCTGGGTGCTTGATTTTAGCCATTTTATTTTTATATTCTGTCGTTTTTTCTGGGGTCAAAGCGCTGTGTGGTGCTGCTTGTGGATTAATTTTCTTCGTGGCAACGCTATCAAATAATTCGAATTGGCTATGCTGACCATCAGGTATTACGATTTTGTTTGGTGCGCCATTAGGGGTGATAAAGTAAAATACGTTTTCTGATTGTTGTTTTATTTCACATTCAACGGGTGGGCTTGTAGGTGTTGGGAAAGGAATGTTAATAAAAAAACAATTATCTCTTTCAAACAAGGTCAATTTTTCTGGGCCAGTATGAGTTGGATGATCATAGTCTCCTAACAAAGGTGTTATTATGTTCCTACTAGGATTTTGCACTGCAATTGGATAATCAGAGTATTCTTTTGGCCAGCCATAGTTTACGGCGATACTACGGTTAATTTCTTGACATAGTGGACTTCCGTTGTCAGAATTTGTCATGACAATCGCACCTTTCAGTATACCATTACTGAAACCGACGCAAGAGGCACTAAAGCCAGCTGTGCCGGCGGTGTGCGAAAACTCATGGGCATCTGGGTTTACAAATGGTCCAAGTCCACATGGACTATTCTGTTGCTGGGTAAGCATTGCCGCTGTTGTTGTTTCATTTAATATAACATTATTTTGGATTCCAATGACAAATTTTGCCAAGTCAGTCGGTGTTGTCCAAAGCCCAGCTGCAGCTAATTCGGGGTAAAGATTAAAACCACCTTCGACAGTACTGCCGTCGTTGACATGGCCTTTTGCTATGACATAGTCTGGTGAGTTTGGATCTTGTAATGCGAAGGTACTTGATGTCATCGAAAGGGGATCGAAAATCATTTCTTTTGCAATGTCTGCAAAAGATCGGTCTTCTCCCACAGTTTCCATAATAAGTTGCTGGATAACGAGCGTGCCACCGCCAGAATACCTAAATGCACTGCCTGGTGTCTGAATGGGTTCAACTTTTGGAGTAAAGGCAACACCTGATAGAGATACCTCACAGTCTTCTCCGTTTATAAGTAAATGGATCTGCTCATCTGTTACAGTAATTTTTTTAGAAGGTGAGACGATACTTGTTTCTGTCTCAGTAGATGATGGGGGGAGTTGGTAGAGTTGTTGAAGAGTCGATTGAAATTTTTCAGTATTTATAAGTTGTTTTTCCTGTAATTGTCCATCCAAGTCAATATAGAATAATTTCGAATCATCTTCAGTGAAAATGTAGCTGTGTTCTAAATGTAAGCGATCGATTTCTTCAGAGGATGGTAATGTTGAGGCAATCATTAGATAGTAACCACCTTGTAACACAGCAGTATTAGATGGCAGCTCTTCTGCGCGTAATGAGGAAGCGTATCCTGGAAATCCGCTCATGCTTAGTCCGGCCGTGTGACTCAGTAAGCGCCGTAAAGTTATTTTTTCATGTGAGGTGTGCTCATTTTCAGGTATTTGATAATCTTTTAATTGCGTATTGACAGGTTTATCAAGAGATAACCTTCCATCTTCAACTAATTTTAAAGCAATAACCGCAGTGACCATTTTACTAATAGAGCCGGCCTGAAGTATTGTTTCTGGAGAGGATGGGTCAACAAGCGCTTCTTTTGAATGATAAGAACGCGCTGTAATAGAGTTACCGTCTATGATGGCTATACTGACATCTGGAACATGGTAGTGCTGTAATCTGTCTGGTAAAGACATGCCTGCCTTATCTTTATCGCTTAAACTGGCTGTTAACCGATGTTCAACTTTTGATAGTCGTGCATCATCTGTCGAAATTTGGATTTCTAGCATTTGGGATATCATAGGTTCCTAATCTCGGGCTAGATATTAAAGTTAATGATTTTATATCAAATTATAGATGATTTTTAGGGATGGTTCAAATCAAGTGGAGGGTCGCCAGCGCAAGAGCGTCAAAGTTTAAATTCACAGCACTTTTTCTCTATATTTATCATAAAGGCCGGCTTTTCGTCTTTTTCGAGGTACTGAAAACTTTGACTCAGAGGACTCTTTTCTTATCAAATTCAGCGCCAGATGTCGCATAACGCTCATGTTTTCTGCAGAGACCCAGCGCCTAATTCTTGAGTCATCTTCCTTAAACGTAACATCCATAACCCAATGCAACGAATTTTCAACATGCCAATGACATCGGATTGCATGACTAATTTTAGCTGCATTAGCCTCAGTGAGCTCACATAATAACGTGCTTCCTGTGTAATAACATTATTAACATCACGAGAAGATATAATGCAAGCCAAACTTTTTAAATCAACCCAGTCTTTACGAAAATCCTTTTCACACTCACGTATTTTTTTTGCAATATCACGTTGGCATCCCATCGCATCAATAGTAACAATACATCCTTTAAGTTCAAGGATATCTAGCAGCTGTGGGATGGACGTTATCTCATTAGATTTTGCATCAGTTTTTTGTTGGCCTAAAACCACTCCATTTTGACAGGCCCATGCACTAACCATATGAATTGCTGCTTTGCGACTTTTCTTATCATAAGAGCGACGAGCTTGTTTACCATCAATAGCTACTATTTCTCCGTCTGTTATTTTGGCTATGGATTGAACCCAGCTGACAAAACAAGATTGCAAGGATTTTGGTGATAGACAAGCCATCAAACGAGCAACCGTATCATGACGAGGTATGCCATTTTCATAAGGTAGAAATTTTCTCAACCAATCTAATTTACAGTGACCAAAATCTTCTATCCCATATTCCGCAGCAAACTCATGAATAAAATTCCCAGTATGGTTTACCCAAACAGTTAAGTATAATTTTATGCCTATCAATAATATTTGTAACCACTTCTGTTGTTTTATCAATGAGTAATACACTAATTCCTTGAAA